>CAJQOM010000009.1 GCA_905479985.1 uncultured Gammaproteobacteria bacterium
AGTCATAGAGTCACTCCGGTCCTTTGTCGTGAAGGCGAATAATAAACAAGACGTTTATTCTGTTTATTGATCCAGGCTAGTTAAATATAGTCTCAACTTTTTATAAATTAATCAAACAATCGACTGACTGCTCTGGGTCGACAACTGCCATAGTGTGATTATAGAAATAGAATACCTAAACGGATAAAGATGCCATTTAAGCCCGAGGGCTTTTAGTCTAAGATTAATATCGTTTATTTAAAAAGGATTTTATTATGCTGGTTGTAACGAGAAAAGAAGGTGAATCAATTTTAATCTATCCAAACGATATACCGGAAGGAATGACAGTAGCTGAATTATTTTCTGACGGGCCTATAAGGGTAGAGCTTAAGAAAGCACATAATGTTCAATGTAAGCTTGGTATTGATGCGCCTAAAGAATTGACGATTATTAGAGATGAGTAGCTTTGATGTAGAGTTTTCTTACACTAGAAAAATAAATGCGATTTTTAAAATGTCTTATGTTTTTATAGTACTACTCATAACTTGCTGTAAGAAGCGTTGAGCAATTTTTTCAATTTTTACTATAAAGCTTTGAGGGCCAATAAAGTCTCTACCTAGGAGGTCTCTAGTTTGAATCTCGAATACCTTGATTTCATCACCAAAAGATTTGTCAACGACAGAGTATTGGTCACCAGCATCTCGCTCATCTAAAAGCTGTCGTAGTGTTATTTCATCATTGACTGATTTTTTTCTAAGATAAATGGCTTTGATGAAGATATAGTCACTGGCTCCAACCCCTGATTGATCTAATACTTTCAATAAAGTTGATGTTTGGGATTGCGCCTTACCTTTGCTAATAATTATGTTCGTAGTACATCTTACTTCATGCCGAATAAAGTCTACTTCGATGTTGAATTGAAAGGCCTTGTTTTTATTGATAATGAAAGAAGTAGATATAACCTTCTTTTCTTGTAGCATTTTCTCAATCAAAGATCCTCGATCTTCTTTAGCGAGCAGTTCTACAAGATAATCTGAAGTATCGGTAAGCTCCAAACTGATATCTTTTTCTTCTTGCTTGTATGCGGATATGAGAGTGTCTATCGTTGCCTTATCGATTTTTGCATTAGGATCGTAGGGATGAATTTTCGTAACGGCTGCTTTCCATTCTGCTCCCATGTGGTTATGGCTGCGTAGATGTTTATGATTGTCGATATACCTTCTTAATTCGGAGAGGATATATACATGGTCCTCATCATCTACGGCGTCAGTACGGATGAGCTTTTGGGCGGTTACACTAAGATATTTCCACGACCAGTGATTTAATGTGAAGCTCTTTTTTTTAGTAGAAACAGGGCTGTCAGTTGGTGATGTGACCATTTCATTTGAAATTGAAATTATGTTGTTTACGCCAATTTCTTTTCCAAACTCTATGTATCTAGCTATCTGGTTTTCATCGATCAGGTTATTTCCTACTTTAGCTTCGATAAATGCCACCCACTCGATAACTGGATTGTGTTTACCGCTGGTTATCACGAGCAGCCCATCAGGCCTGTTTTCTTTAGTAATGCTTTCAAGCTCAGTGTAAGCAAGTAGGCAAACATTTCTTGTTTTAATTTTATTGACGCCAAGAGCGATTAGGAGTTCTTCACGGTATTCTTTGACAGCACATAGTGAGGCTAGAAAAATGGAAGTCGTTGGAACTTCGGTATCAGTATTACCAGAAGGGAATAGCCGAGCTTTTTTCTTATCTAGTTCATCAGAGTCATTAAGTCTGAATACTTGATGAAGATCGGAAAGGCTGGTTTTTCCGGGATCTACTTTCTTAATCATTCTTAATTCCTTCCTTGGTTTAAATGCTCCAATGATTATAAATTCAGAATGAGAAGATTAGCAAGAGAAGGAGACTGGCGTAGATATTTAGTGCTAAATGCGGCATGAACCTTACCCCTGCCTTACCCCATTAAAAAAGCCCCAGCATAGAAACTATGCTGGGGCCTAGTATTTAATGGTGGCTCGACCTGGAATCGAACCAGGGACACAGGGATTTTCAATCCCTTGCTCTACCGACTGAGCTATCGAGCCATCAAGGTGGCGTATTAAACCTGTTGAGGCCATTTGTGTCAAGTGGCTGGCTCATTTATTTGGCTTTTATTGAATGCTTGTCACTCTTTTTAAGTGATGGTTTCGGTGCATTTTAGGTGTTTCTAAAACAAACTTTTTAGGGTGTCTGGGTTAAGTTCGCGAATCCATTTTGGCGTAGGTGAAAGCCCGTTTAGTTGGGGTAATATCTCAAGGCCTTGCTCTAAAGTATGGATGATAATCAACGGTAAGTATT
This sequence comes from uncultured Gammaproteobacteria bacterium, assembly GCA_905479985.1. Taxonomy (GTDB): domain Bacteria; phylum Pseudomonadota; class Gammaproteobacteria; order Nitrosococcales; family Methylophagaceae. Next base: position 2,317 of record CAJQOM010000009.1, read on the forward strand.
GCTGAAGCATTTTTGCTAAGTTGCTGATATTCATATCTGCTTTTATGCTGGTGCTGATGTCTTTTAAAAGCTGGGGAAGATTGCATTGTGCGAATAGGCTCGGGATGGCGGTGATATGGAGTTGATGTTCGGTTAGCGTGTAGTTAAAGCCGAATTGTTGTAGTGCTGTTTGGTGTTGGCTAAACAGTGTTATCTCATCAGCGGATAGTGAGACTTTAATGGGAACGAGAATAGGGCGTGAGCTTAAGGTATTGGTCTCAATGGCGTGTTGAAATTGCTGTTGGCGAAGTTGTTGCTCTGCCGTTTGAAGATCTAGAAGACAATGTTGGTCCTGATTACGGGTCAATAGGTATCTTTGATCCAATAATGTAATGGCTGTACCGAAGTCAGTGTTGGAGGATAGCTTTGCTTGTTTAGGATGTTGGTAGCTTGGTGCGGTTTCAGCAATTGTCAGTGGCGGCGCTATTGGTTCGTTAACGGATGTCGGTATCAGTGACGTTTGTTGTGCTGTTTTCGCAGGTTCGATTTTATAGGTGGGGTCATTTTGTGAGGTCAAAGCATCACTAATGGCTTTGTTGATCAAGCCATGGATGAGGCGGCCATCTCGGAACCGGACTTCATGTTTGGTGGGGTGAACATTGATGTCGACGCGGTCTAACGGCATAGTGAGGTAGAGTACGAAAGCCGGGTAACGGCCATCTGGGATATGGTCAGCGTAGGCTTGGCGAATGGCGTGGTTGATGACACGGTCTCGGATCACGCGGCCATTAATAAAGAAGTAGTGGACATCTGTTTGAGGTCGATGGCCTTCAGCAGTAGCTACCCAGCCGTGGAGTTCGATATCGTCATAGGATTGTTCAATATAGAGACTATGACTTAAAAAAGTTTTGCCACAAATTTTGGCAACCCGTTGTTGGCGTTGCTCGGCGGTTTTAGCGGCGGGCAGTTTTAGGTTGCTTGAACTGGAAAGTTGGCCGTGAAATCCGGTTTCAAATTGGCTTAACGCGAGTCGATGCAGTGTGGTGACAATATGGTTGAGTTCGGTTTTATCGCCTTTTAGAAAATGACGTCGGGCAGGAACGTTGAAGAAGAGATCTCTCACTTCAAGGGTGGTGCCATCAGGATGGGTGGTTGGCGTTAAGCTCTCGTTGCTCGCATTGTATTGCCAGGCATGTTCGTTATGGGCTTGCTTCGAACTCAAGGTGAGTTGGGATATTGAGCCGATACTGGGCAAGGCCTCGCCTCGAAAACCGAGACTGGCGATATGACTGAGTTGCTCGGTTGATGTGAGTTTGCTGGTGGCGTGACGGCTTAATGCTAGGGCAAGGTCATCAGGATGAATGCCTTGGCCATTATCTCTGATTCGGATGAGTTTACTGCCGGCACCTTCGATGTGGATTGTGATGTCGGTTGCGCCAGCATCAAGGCTATTTTCGATCAGTTCTTTGACGACCGATGCCGGGCGTTCAATGACTTCTCCAGCGGCAATTTGGTTGGCAAGGTGCAGGGGAAGGGCATGGATACGGTGTGGGTGAGTCATGCCATTATTCTAGCAGTATCGTTATCGGCTGGCTTAAGGAATAAACAGCACGTCGCCTATTTTCAAGACATCATGAGTGAGGCCGTTATTGGACTTTAATTCAGCGAGTTTGACTTGATAGCGTTGGGCGATAGTACTGAGCGTATCACCTCGACTGACAATGTGTTTTTGTGCTGTTTGCGTGCCTAAAGGCGGATTGCGTTGGAAGTAGTTGCGGATGCCGGACATCATTGCGAGCGCTAATTTGTTTTGGTGACTGCTGCTGCGTAACTTTTTTTCTTCAGCAGGATTAGAGATAAAAGCCGTCTCAACTAAAATCGATGGAATGTCGGGTGACTTTAAGACCACAAAAGCGGCGGATTCAACATGTTTTTTATGAGTGTTACCGACGCGTTTCAAACCAGATAACACGGTTTCTGCGACTTCTGTGCTGGCGACGAGGCTCGCGGTTTGTGAGAGATCGAGTAACACTAAGGCTAAATCGTCATCTTTGTCATCAATACTGATGCCGCCGACTAAGTCAGCTGCATTTTCTTTATCGGCTAACATTTGGGCTGCTTCACTACTGGCCCCGCGTTCAGACAAGACAAAGACGGATGCGCCTTTGGCTTCACGGCGATGAAAGGCATCGGCATGGATTGAGATAAACATGTCGGCCTTTTGTTTTCTGGCGCGTTTTATTCTGCCGCGAAGGCTGATAAAGATGTCGCTGTTGCGGGTGAGGTAGGCGCGCATTCCAGGTTCTTTGTTGACTAATTTAGCCAATTTACGGGCGATGGCTAAGACGATGTCCTTTTCTTTGGTGCCACGTTTGCCAATGGCGCCGGTGTCTTTGCCGCCGTGGCCTGCATCGATGGCAATGACGATGTCCCTTCTGGGCTGCGGCTTGATGGTCTTTTTAACTTTTTTGATGACTTTAGGTTTGTCGATTTTCTTTGTTGGTTTTTTAGCGATGGGAAAAGTTTTGGTTGAGAGATCAATAATGAGCCGGTGTGGATGACTGCCTGTTGGTGAAAGTAGTTGGGTTTTGTATTCGCGTGCGGCAGCTAAATCAAGTACGACACGAAGGATGTCGTTTTCCTTTTGAGCGTAGCGAATATTTTTGATGGGTGTGCCAGCGAAGTCTGGGAGTTTGATGATACTCCACTGTTTGGTTTTTTTGAGGTCGATGACAATGCGATCAGGCTGGTCTAATTTGAAGCTGGTGTAGCTTGTTTCGCCTTTGAGATCAAAGACTAAACGTGTGTCTTGATTCGTTTGTGATATACGGATGTTGTTGATACCTGCAGCCCAAGCACTCGTTACTGACAGTGTCAGTAAAATAAGACTTAAAAAGAGTCTGTGCATGAGTGGGGATATCCTTAAAATAACTTAGGCGGTATTGTCTGATTGTGCTCATGAAAAATCAAGTTGAGCGTGATGATGTGTAATGTTGTTGGAGGCCCTGATAGAGTGTTTTGGCGGCATTAGATATTGGCGTTAGTGTGACTTGTCTACCTAGTTTTTGATACTTAAGTGAAATAATTAAGTCTGGTGGTGGTAGATAATTGCCACCTTGCGCTGGCCATTCGATTAAACATAGGGCGTTATTGCCAAGGTAGTCGTCTAGGCCGATATATTCAAGCTCTTCTGGATCGGCTAAACGGTATAAGTCGAAGTGGTAGATAGTTCTGCCAGCTAAAAGATATTGTTCTACTAAGGTATAGGTAGGGCTCTTAACATGGCCAGTGTGGCCAAGAGCGGTTAATAGGCCCCGAGTAAGGGTGGTTTTTCCTGCGCCTAATTCGCCTTCTAAATGAATCGTAAAAGCATTGTTTGGGCAATGTTCTGAGATTTGCTTGCCGAGCAGCAAGGTTGCGGATTCATCGTTTAATGTCAATAACATAATGTTTTAGTAAATTAAATTGGCTAAGTGTCTTAGATGAGGCATTAAATCCATTGCAAGCATACCCCGTTCGCCATTTTGTTTCGCGGCTTTGTCGCCGGCCATGCCGTGAAGGGTAACGCCAATGGAGGCGGCATCCATTAGCGAGAAGCCTTGGGCTATCAGGCTGCCGATAACACCCGCAAGCACGTCTCCCATACCGCCACTGCTCATGCCGGGATTACCGGCCGTGGAAAGATGGATTGGCTTTTCGCCATTATGAATCAAAGTACCCGCGCCTTTTAGCACCACGATACCGCCATAAATTTTTTGAAGTTCTTGTACAGCGTTAAAACGATCGGCTTGAATATCTGCTGAGGTACAGTTGAGCAAGCGCGCTGCCTCACCCGGGTGTGGGGTTAAGATCCAGTGCTTATGATGCTGTGTGTTTTGGCTTAGTAAGTTAAGTGCATCAGCATCGACAACGAGCGGTAGTTTGGTATTAATCGCCTTTTGGAATAGGCCTTTGGCCCAATGACTTTGACCTAAGCCGGGACCAATAATAAGGGCGTTGGCGGCGTTGAGTAGTGGATCTAACTCATCAGGCGCTTCGACGCCATGGCACATGAGTTCAGGACGGGTTTGGTTCAGTAATGCACTATGGGCGCTACGTGTGGCAATACTGGTTAAGCCTGCTCCGACCCGCGCGCCAGCTTCTGCAGCGAGTCGGACTGCGCCAGACATACCCACATCGCCACCGATAATTAATAAGTGGCCATAAAGGCCTTTGTGGCCTGTCCGTTCACGTGGCGCTAGCTGGTAGGCCTCTTTTTCTAAACTGACGCGGCGGGCAACGGGGGGGAAATGATTGTAAACTGCTGGCGGTGTATCAAGTGAGTCAAACTGGACTTTGCCGCAGTGATTGGGGCCATCTCCTGTGAATAAACCCGTATTAAGACCAATAAAATTGAGTGTCATTGTTGCGTTGACTGCTGTCCCCAAGACGTTACCAGTATCGGCATGAAGACCTGAGGGAATATCGAGGGATAGGACGGGTGAACGTTTTGTCTGGTTGATCGCGTCAATGACAGCACTGGCTTCACCTTCAATGGCCCGGTTGAGACCCGTACCGAAAATAGCGTCGACAACGACATCCGTTGAGGGTAACTTTTCTTGGAAGCGGTGAATCTCGATGCCGATTGCAAGTAAGGCATCTTTCGCAGCAGAGGCTGTTTTTGTGAGTGACTTTTCATCACCGAGTTGTAGGATCATGACGCGGTAATCATAGGCTGCTGCTTGACGGGCTAGTTCGAAACCATCGCCTCCATTATTGCCAGTGCCACATAAGATAAGGATGCGTTCCGCTCTAGGCCAATGTTGTTTTATGGTGGCCAAGGCGGAAGCGCCGGCACGGGTCATTAACTCTGAAAAGGAAAGATTATGCTGTTCGGTGGCAATACGCTCTAATTCACGCGTTTGTTCGGCAGTGTAGAGGTCGTGTGGCACATTTAACATGCGATTTTTCCAATTTGGTCTGAGACTATATTTAGTCCTATTGAATATGGTGTTGCTTCCTTATAATAGCCTGTATGCGTGACATAAATACACCCTTAGAAAGAGCCGAGCTATTGAATGATTTGACTGGCTGGGCGGAAGACTTTGGTTTTCAACAGCTTGGTGTGAGTGATATCGATTTGGCTGAGGCGGAGTCAGCCTTGTCGGACTGGTTGGCAGATCATTTCCATGGCGAGATGGATTATATGGCGCGCCATGGCGTGAAAAGAACGCAACCAGATGTGCTGATACCTGGGACGGTGCGTGTGATTACGGTTCGGATGGATTATTGGCCTGAGCAATCGGCAGAGCCGTGGACTGTGTTAGGGGATGATCAACAGGGCTTTATTTCCCGTTACGCCTTGGGACGTGATTATCATAAGTTAATGCGCCAACGGTTAGCAAAGCTGGCGGAGAAGCTGAAAGCCGAAGTGGGTGAGATGTCTTATCGGGTGTTTTGCGATAGTGCGCCGGTGATGGAAAAAGCATTGGCAGAAAAATCGGGCATTGGCTGGCAGGGCAAGCATAGTAATATTTTGAACCGAGAACACGGGTCGTATTTTTTCTTAGGTGAAATTTATACTGATTTGCCATTGCCCTTAACTGAGCCGACGTCCGATCATTGCGGTTCTTGTACGGCTTGTATCGATATTTGTCCGACTCAGGCCATTGTTGCGCCTTATAAAGTCGATGCGCGGCGCTGTATTTCTTATTTAACGATTGAATTGAAAGGGGCGATTCCTGAGGAATTCCGACCGATGATGGGCAACCGGATTTATGGTTGCGATGATTGCCAGTTGGTGTGTCCGTGGAATAAGTTTGCACAGGCGACGGTCGAGTCGGACTATTTGCCTAGGCATGGTTTAGATTCCCCACAGTTATTAGATTTGTTTGCGTGGGATGAAGCGACTTTCTTAACGCGTCTTGAAGGTAGCCCTATTCGGCGTATTGGCCATGAGGCTTGGCTGCGCAATATTGCTGTGGCCTTGGGTAATGCAAAGACAAGCGCTGAGATTGTGTTGGCATTACGCGATAAATTAAACATGCCCTCCGACTTGGTGAGAGAACATGTGACGTGGGCTTTAGCGCAACATCAAGACGCTGAACTAAATTAAGCTAAGGTAGCTTTATAAAGTGTTCGCGATAATGCTCTAGTTCGCGGATAGAGTCTTTGACGTCATCCATGGCGAGATGTGATGATTTCTTTTTAAAGCTCTTTTCAACGGCGGGTGACCAGCGGCGTGCGAGCTCTTTGAGTGAACTAACGTCAAGGTTGCGATAATGAAAGTAAGCTTCTAGTTCTGGCATGATACGGGCCATAAAGCGGCGATCTTGGCAGATGCTATTTCCGCACATCGGTGAGACGCCGGCAGGGACATATTGCGCTAGGAAGTCAAGGGTCTGGCGTTCGGCTTCGGCTTCATTTGTGGTGCTGTTTTTGACACGTTCGGTTAATCCTGAGCCACCATGCTGTTTTGTGTTCCAATTATCCATGGCTTCTAATGCGGCATCGGGCTGATGGATGGCGATGATTGGGCCTTCGGCCAGAATATTTAGTTTATCATCGGTGACAATGGTGGCTATCTCAATGATGGCGTCATTATTGGTATCTAAGCCCGTCATTTCTAAGTCAATCCAAATAAGGTTTCTTTTGCTTTTCGCCATGATAATTGTCTTTTTATAATGAGGTTGAAGGTGAACTTCTTGCCACAGATTGTATCAAACGCTAAGCTGCTTAGCATTATTATGATTTTTATTTGGTTATGAATACGATGAATGAATTTAGTTTTCTTTTTATTGCGGCGTTAGTTTTGATGACGGCCGTGGAGTTGTGGTTGTCGTTTCGACAGTCTCGATATGTGTCTGCACATCGCGATGCGGTGCCTGATGCATTTAAGGATCAGATTAGTTTAGCTGATCATCAAAAAGCGGCGAGCTATACGGTAGCAAAAGGCAAAGTGAATAGAATAGATGGTGTCTTTGGCATGGTGGTGTTATTGCTTTGGACATTAGGGGGTGGTTTAGCGGCATTATCCGGGTTTTGGGCCGGTTTTGGCTGGTCTGACATGACGATGGGCATTGCCTTTATTTTGAGCTTTTTTGTATTGAGCTCAATCATTGATTTGCCTTTTTCTCTCTATCGCACTTTTGTTTTAGAAGCCGAGTTTGGTTTTAATAAAAGCTCCTTGGGTTTATTTTTTGCAGACTTGATAAAGCAAACGATTTTGATGCTGATTCTCGGTGGGCTTTTATTGTGGGGCGCATTGTGGTTGATGGATAGCACAGGTCAATATTGGTGGTTATACCTCTGGGCTGCCTGGATTGGTTTTACATTATTAATGATGTGGGCTTACCCGGCTTTTATTGCGCCGTTGTTTAACAAGTTCTCACCTTTGGAAGATGTGGCATTGAAATCGCGCGTTGAAGGCTTGTTAACACGCTGTGGCTTTAAGAGCCAAGGTATATTTGTAATGGATGGGTCGCGTCGATCAGGCCATGGTAATGCTTACTTTACGGGGTTAGGCGGTAATAAACGGATTGTGTTTTTTGATACGTTATTAAAAACGTTGAATGAAGAACAAATAGAAGCGGTATTGGCACATGAATTAGGTCATTTTCGCCGTAAGCATGTGATCAAAAATATGGCTGTGATGGCGATATTGAGCTTAATTAGTTTAGCGCTGTTGGGCTGGGCTATTGCTGAACCATGGTTTTATGTTGGTCTTGGCGTGACAACGCAAAGTAGTGCGATGGCGCTCGTTTTGTTTATGCTTGTCATACCCGTTTTTGGTTTTTTCTTACACCCAATGATGACCGCTATGTCACGTAAGTATGAGTATGAAGCGGATGATTATGCAGCATCAGTATCAAGTGGTAAGCATTTGATAGAGGCGTTAGTGGCGTTATATCAGGAAAATGCCAGTACGTTAACGCCAGATCCATTGGTGTCGGCTATTTATGATTCTCATCCTCCAGCCACGTTGCGAGTAGCTCATTTAGAAGCGCAAACAGTGTAATGAAAAGGGCATTGCTCGCAATCAGTTTGTTGTTGACGATGCCCTTAGTTTGGGCGAATGGGCAAGTCTTACACGATGCGGCTTGTATGCAGTGCCATGCGGCTTTAATGAATGGTGATGCTAATGCGATTTATACGAGAACCGAACGTCGGGTAACGAATTTAAAGCGTTTAGATAGCCAAGTTGAAGGGTGTGCTTTAGCAGCCGATGTTGCTTGGCTGCCAGAAGAACACCAGCAGGTTGTTGATTACTTAGCGAAGACGTTTTATCAGTTTTAGTTGACGGTGACGCGATTACGGCCTGCATCTTTTGAGCTATAAAGGCCTTGAGCTGCGCGATCAAGGAAACTATTAGAGGTATCACCAGCTTGGAAGAAACTGATGCCAGCGGAGACGGTAATCGGGCCGATTAGGCTGTCATCTTTTTTATGTTTGAGCTTGCTTTCTGCTAACTGAACCCGAATTTTATTAGTGAAGTCGATAATTTCTGTATTCGATTTGTCGAACACGATCATGACCATTTCCTCACCACCATAACGCGCAGCAATATGCTTATCGCCGGCATATTTATTGAGCATTTGAGAAAAATACTGGAGCACTTTATCGCCGACTAAATGGCCTAAGGTGTCATTGATGTTTTTAAAGTGATCGAGATCGAACAATATTAAACCCACATTGTATTGTTGCTGTTTGCAGATTTTTTCTAATTCTTGATCGAATGTTCGTCGATTTAATAAGCCTGTCAGGCCATCGGTTCTTGAGATTTCTTTGACGGTTTCTAATTCTGATTTAAGGAGTTCAATTTCTCGCGATGACTTTTCTAATTCAGATTTTAAATCTTCACTGGTACTGGTGAGAGTTTGGGTATTCGATAAGATATTAGAAACGATATTTTTTAATTCGTTTATATCTGAATAACCATTTAATTCTTCTTGGGTTCCACTGAGGTCAGAAGCGCATTCAGAGGCAACATTTTGGGCTTTGGTCACCTGTGATAAGGTTTGGCTGACAACTTTTGCTATGCCAGCATTGGTGCTGTCCAGCCTATCTGGCATGTCGAGCAGCACGTATTTTTCGTAAAGGGCTTGGGTTAGTTCAGTTGTGATTGGGAGGCGACTATTAAGCCGTTCATCAAGTGCTGTATTGAGCTGCCTATTATCGCCAGAAACATATTCATACCAGACAGCATAGTTAACCGGGTTGACCGGTGTTTTATGCTTATTGATTAGCGGAATAATTTGTCTTAGGTTTTCTGATGCCTTTTGTGCATCGTGCTCTGTATAAATAGGTGGGAATGACTTTTGAGCAGCCATGGTGCCTTATCCTCATTAAAAATCGAACGCCTTTAATATTCTCAATTATTCATCTTATTTAAGTGGTATCCCTATCCCTTAAATTTAGACTCGCTTCGCTTTATTATTATCATGCAGTCAATATTGGCGTTTAGAATAATGACTGTTTGTCTTGAAGCTTATAAATTATATGCAGGTTATCGGTAACAAGGTATAAATCTTAAATTTTTCGCTGCGTATTTTTTCAAGATACCTACCTTGTTATAGATAGTACATGCTTACGATTGTTATCATAAGATTTTTATGTGATTTCATTATTAATCTGCCTTGTTTAATTGTAATGCGATTTTTTTTGCTTGGTTAAAATCACTTTTTCCGCTGCCTAATTTAGGTATTGCATCGACTTCAATTAATTTTGATGGGAACGATAAGGCGGTTAGTGCTGATTGTTTGATATTGATTTTAAGTTCTGATTCGTCAATTGTCCCGGTATAAAGTAAGACGATACTTTCTCCTTTTTTATCATCAGGGATTGTTGTTGCTAAGATCTCAATATCGGGCGGTAACTGTGTGTTAATACTCGCTTCAACAGCACTTAAACTGACCATTTCACCGCCAATTTTGGCGAAGCGCGAATAGCGATCGACGATGGTTAAGAAACCGTCAGCATCTATATGGCCTTTATCACCTGTTTTGTACCAGCGGAGTCCTGACATTTCAACAATGGCATCAGCCGTTTTATCAGGATCGTCTAAGTAGCCTTGCATGACTTGTGTGCCACCAATCAAGATAAGTCCATCTTCACCTGTTGGCAGTATTTCGAGGGTATTTGGGTCAACAATGCGTGTACTGCTGCCCGGCAACGGCAGGCCGACAGTGCCAATCTTGTGGCCGGTTTGAATATGCCAATCATCGGTTGATATACGGTCGGGGATATTCACACTCGCGACAGGCGCGGTTTCTGTTGTACCGTAGCCTTCATAGACAGTTTTGCCGAATTTAAGCCCAAATTGTGCCCGAATCTCAGGGTTTAATCTTTCTGCGCCAGCGACTGTAATACGCAGTGAATCTAGCATCAGCGGGTGGATACGGCTATTTTTGTTGAATAACCTGAGGAAGGTTGAGGTGCCGCAGAAAATGGTGGCTTGGTAGCGACTGATGCCTTTGGCGATATTCACGACGTCTGTTGGATCTGGGTGGCAAATTGCAGGGATGCCCTCAATCAAGGGCATTAACCCTGTCACGGTGAGTCCAAAGGCATGGAACAGCGGTAAACTGGCGACGATAGTATCGTCTTCTCGTGTATCGAGGACATCAGACACTTGCTTGATATTACTGATGATATTTTGGTGGCTTAGCATGATGCCTTTGGGCGTGCCTTCGCTGCCACTGGAAAATAACAGGGCAGCGGTTTGGTCAACGCGACTGGCGCGGCCATAGATCGCTTGAAGCAGTTTTGCTGGGAGGAAAGTGGTTATCAGTGTGAGTACTTTTTCGACTTGGCTAATGCTGTCACTTAAATCTTCAAGGTAAATGGCATTACTATTTTGTAGCACTTGTTGTATTTCAATGCCTTTTTTCTCTAATTTGCTGACAAAGCGGCGAGACGTATAAATCGTTGTGATCTCTGCCTTTTCAACGGCAGCAATCAGGGAGTCAATATTGGCTGTGAAGTTGAGATTTACCGCTGTTTTCCCACTGATGAAAAGAGCGATATTGGCGATAATGCCGGCACTGCTGGTGGGCAGTAATAAGCCGATGTTCTGGGCAGATTGTTGTTTGAAACGACGAGAAAAGAGCAATGACGCCACTAGCGTTTTACGGCGCGATAAGGTGGTGTTGGTTTGGATGTCGGTTAGACAATCTTTACGGCCGCCTTCTTTGGCACGTTGGATCCAAGCGAGCCCTAAATTTGGCAGTTGATCGGTGTAATCTTGCCAAGTTTTAATTGAGAGATCGAAAACAGCTTGTTTGACGGCGGCGGCATCTGATGTGATTGGCAGCGTTTCGCCTAAGCCAACAATGATATCCCGACGGATTACTTGGGTTGAAAGTTGTTGTAGTTTGGTGCCAGAGCGTGAAAATCGACTGCCCCATAAGCCACGTAGGTAGAAAGGTAGTATGACACCATCAACGTCTTCTACGCAGCGCTCAAAGCCCTTTTTGAATTCTCCAAGTTGACCATTTCGGCTGATTGACCCTTCAGGGAATAGGCAAACGACTTCACCTTGTTGGAGGCAGTGGTTAATAGCGACTAATGCATCTTTACTACTGCTTTTTGAGATAGGAATGACGCCAAATAAATCAAGGAACCACGTTAGATACCATTTTTGGTAGATTTGTTTATCCATCACGAAACGGACAGGGCGTGGGCTGGCAATTTGAATAAGGGCCCAATCTAGCCAGCTAATATGGTTACCCAACATCAAGACGGCACCTTGTGAGGGCATATTGTGGAAGCCTTGGACTGCGATACGGTAACGGCTTGAGAACATTAATCCGGCGACATAATGGATCAATGATTGAGGTAGCTTTAAGACGGTGTAGATAGCGCCGACAGCGGTGATAGCAGCTAAAGCATAGAGCATGAGTTGGCTATGAATATCCGCCAAGGCCGCTAACATGGTGGCGAGGAGGAAAGTGAGCATGACAACATTTTGAATCCAGTTATTACCGGCTAAGACAGTACCGAGTTGCTCGGCTCTGGCGCGGAACTGGATCATGGCATTTAATGGAATAATGAATAGGCCGCCAAAAAGGCCGAAGGTTAAGACAATGCCCGCTAAGGCGAGCGTACTGTCGAGTTGCGGCAAGATGGCTAAACTGATGACCATACCAAGTGCGCCAATAGGAATCAGGCCAGTTTCAATATAATTTTTTGAGACTTTACCGGCGAGGAGTGAACCTAGAACGATGCCGATGCCTGAACACGCTAATAGCCCTTGAATGACAATGGTATTGTCGATGGCAAGTATTTCTTTGGCATAAGCCGGGAAGGTGGCGAGTACAGCTTGTGAGACACCCCAGAAAACAGAAAGTCCAATGATGGAGAGCCAAATGACAGAATCAAAACGGATCAGTTTTAGATTGTGTTTTAAGGCTTGGCCGTTACGATAATGCTGCCAGTCGAAAGCGGGTGCCGTTTGTTTTTGCTTAAACGCAGGCAAGCGTGTTGCAAAATAGAGTTCGATAAGACTACCTAGGACGAGCAACCAGCCGATGGGTGCAATGATACTAATGATCTCTTGCTCAGTGCTAAAACTGTGTCCGGTTAATGCCATTTCAAATAAAACAGAAAAGACGAACATGCCGAGTAAAATGGCGACTATCGTGATTGATTGAACGAGGCTATTGGCGCTGGCTAAATTGTCTTTACCGGCGATTTCTCGGATATAGCCATATTTTGCGGGGGAGTAAAAAGCACTTTGGACTGCCAACATAAATGTCATGGCGAAGGCGGCTTCGAACCAAGCGAGATAATAAAAGAGGGTGATCAAGAGGGTGAGGCCAACGGCTGCAATAGCGGCCCATCGCATAATTTTGGGCTTCCTGAAACGATCGGCGAGAAAGCCTGATGGGGTGAACAATAGAATAAAGGGTAATAAGATAAGACCGTTGACGATAGCGGTTAAGATTATTTGGGTTGAACCATCGTAGACTTTAAAAATCGTATTTTGAATAATGATTTTATGGCCTAAGTCGACGAAGGCATTAAGGAAAATCATCGAGATAAACGATAGAAAGCCGGGTGTTTTAAATAATGCAGTCATGACGGTGGTCTCAAAATAGGGTTTGGCACATCATATATAGTAAGTGACTTATAAAGCGACTTTATGGTTAGAGTTGCCTTATGTGAGCCTAAAGGTATTATTAACTAATACTTTTATGGTTTTTGGGGTTGATGATGGCGCAAACAGCACAGTTAATGTCGGTATTGAAGCAGTCCTTAAAATTACATGGCTTTTGTTATCGCGATGTGGCGCAGCAGCTCAATTTATCAGAAGCGAGTGTAAAACGCTTGTTTTCTGGCAATGGGCTTTCTTTGGCGCGTTTGGATAACGTTTGCCAGATGATGGGATTAGAAATTTCAGACTTGGTGGTTGAAATGAACCAGCAAGCCAAAGTTGCCGGCGTGTCCCAATTGTCGCAATCGCAAGAGGAGGAATTGGCTGCTGATCCGGTTTTGTTACTGGTGGCAGTGTGCGTGTTGAATAGTTGGACATTGGCAGAGTTGATGGCGCATTATCATCTCAATGTCACGCAATGTATTCATTATTTAGCGATATTAGATCGTTTAAAACTCATCACGTTATTGTCTATGAACCGTATTCAGCTGCGGGTTGCAGCGAATTTCACATGGCGACAAAATGGGCCGATACAGCAATTCTTTCAGGATAAATTAGCGGCTGATTTTTTTGATACGCGTTTTGATCGCGATCATGAACAATTGATAGTAATTAATGGGATGTTGACGGCGTCTGCGATGCAGATCTTTCAGCGTAAATGTCGACAGTTGGCACAAGAATTCGAAGAGCTGAATAATGACGATCGGGCCTTGCCTTTGGGTGAACGAAAAGGGACGACTATCGTGCTTGCTGCTCGAAATTGGCAATATGGCTTATTTGATGACGTTCGAAAGTCTTAATTAATTATTGAGGCGGACGGCGAGTACATCACATTTAGCATGATGTAAGACGGCATTAGCGGTTGACCCTAATAATAATTGAAGCCCATGCCGGCCATGTGAGCCCACAATGATGAGATCGACTTTGTGTTCATCGGCAAGTCGTACGACGTCATAGCGTGGATTGCCGAATTCGACCCAGCATCGTTCTTGGGGAATATTAAGCATAGCAGCGTGTGTTTTGATGCGCGCTTTGGCGTTATTTAACAGATCATCTTGCATCTCGACTGTCACGTTATTGATGCCTTCATAGGCAAAGTCAGAGGCAAGGTAATTTTCTACTAGATGGCAGATGCTTAATGTTGCTTGATGTTGTTGTGCGAGAGAAGCCGCTTTGTCGCAGACTTGTTGGTGGTGTTCTGATGTGTCAATTGCAAGCAGAATGTGTTGATAATTAGCCATAGCCAGACCCTCACATTGTTTGAATTAGGGTGAGTGTAAGACACTCACCCTAAGTATAGCCCTATTTTTCGCTTTCTAAAAACCGTTCGGCATCGAGCGCAGCCATACAACCAGCACCAGCAGATGTCACGGCTTGGCGGTAAATGGGATCAGAGACATCACCGGCAGCGAAAACACCAGGAATACTGGTTTGCGTGCCTTTTTGTAATGTGATGTAACCGTGTTCCATGTCTACTTGACCCGCAAAAATATCAGTATTGGGTTTGTGACCAATGGCGATGAAGACACCTTGAACAGGGACTTGTTGTGTACTGCCGTCTTCGGTACTTTTCACCCTTAACTCTGTGACGCCAGCATCATCGCCTTGGACTTCGTCTAGGGTGTGATTCCATAAGATCTCAACATTACCTTCTTCTGCTTTTTTGAGCAGTTGGGCACTGAGGATTTTCTCAGAACGGAATTTATCACGGCGATGAATAACCGTGACCTTTGATGCGATATTCGAAAGGTATAACGCTTCTTCAACGGCGGTATTACCACCGCCGATAACGGCGACAGGTTGATTTTTGTAGAAGAAACCATCGCAAGTGGCGCAAGCTGAGACGCCGCGGCCTTTGAAATTTTCTTCAGATTCTAAACCGAGGTACATGGCTGATGCGCCAGTCGCAATAATCAGTGCGTCACAGGTATATTCACCAGCATCGCCCGTTAATTTAAAGGGGCGTTGGCTAAGGTCTGCGGTATGGATATGGTCAAAAATAATGTCAGTGCCGAAACGTTCCGCATGCTTTTGCATGCGTTGCATTAATTCCGGCCCTTGCACACCTTCTTCATCGCCAGGCCAGTTATCAACATCAGTTGTGGTTGTCAGCTGACCGCCTTGTTCGATGCCAGTGATAAGGACAGGATCAAGGGCTGCACGCGCAGCATAAACAGCGGCGGTATAACCTGCTGGGCCAGAACCAAGAATCAGTAAGCGGCAGTGTTTGCTATCGGCCATTATTTTTGATCTCCATAATTGAATTATTTATGAGGGGACAGGTTACGCAGAGATATTGTTTTGGTAAAGTATAAGACCTGTAAAGCTGTGGTAAGATAAGCTGCTAATCTATTGGAATAACTGGAAATATTACATTGGCTCAAGCAACACGGGTAGCGAAGAAAGACAAACAAGAAGTTGCGTTGGGCGCGGCGAGCTTTCGGCTGCGGGAAGCAGCATTGATTTTATCTTTGGCTTTGGCTGCTTATTTACTGCTTTCTTTATCCAGTTATGACCCAACCGATCCCGGTTGGTCTACGACGGGGTCCAATGATGTGATCGCTAATAAAGGCGGTATTGTCGGTGCTTGGTTGGCCGATTCATTATTGTATGGTTTTGGTTTTCCTGCGTACTTATCGCCGCTGATGTTGGCGTTTAGTGGCTGGCTATTATTTAGCTGGGGTAAAAGTGCTGATTCAGAAGGGGCTTTGCATTTCTGGATTTTAAAAGCAGCCGGTTTAATCATTGCATTGTCTGCCGCAAGTGGCTTGTCGACATTGAGTCTGACACCGTTTGCCGGCCTATTACCTTTGGGGGCTGGCGGTGTTTTAGGTGAATTGGTCGGGAATGGTTTTATCCCTATTTTCGGCGCTTCGGGTACGACCTTATTATTATTGGCTGTGCTGTTGACGGGTATTACTTTATTCACCGGTCTATCGTGGTTGATGATTATTGATAAATTAGGGGCTTTAGCCTTATTCGTGATGACACAGATCGCGCGCTGGATTCGTGAAACGAAAGAGACCTTGGCATCTAAGCAAGCTAAGCAAAAGCGGGCTGACACTTTTAAAGCGAAAAGCACGAGCTTGACTAAACCGGCGAAAATTCGAGTAGAACCGGTGATTGAAACGGCAGTGGTGAGTAAGCGAGAAGAAAAAGAACGACAAGTGCCCTTGTTTGAATCACAAGAACAAGGTGCCATGCCAGCACTGGCTTTGTTAGATATGGCGCAAGCGAGTAAGGGTGGTTATTCGAAAGAGGTCTTGCAAGCATTGTCACGCCAGCTTGAATTGAAGTTGAAAGATTTTGGGGTGGAAGTGGAAGTGGTTGAAGTGCAACCGGGCCCAGTGGTGACACGATTTGAATTGCAACCGGCAGCGGGTATTAAGGTGAGCCGGATTACCGGTTTGTCAAAAGATTTAGCACGCGCGATGTCGATTACCAGCGTGCGGGTAGTGGAAGTCATTCCGGGCAAGCCCTTGATTGGGATTGAGATACCGAACGAAAATCGCGATATCGTCCGTTTGAGAGAAATTTTATCGTGTCCTGATTACGAAAATAGTAAATCAGTGCTGACGATGGCGTTGGGTAAAGATATTGCCGGTCGTCCAGTCGTAGCAGATTTAGAAAAAATGCCTCATTTGCTGGTGGCCGGTACGACTGGTTCAGGTAAATCGGTCGGTGTGAACGCGATGATCTTGAGCTTACTATATAGGGCGACACCAGACCAAGTGCGGTTAATCATGGTTGATCCGAAGATGTTGGAATTGTCTGTGTATGAAGACATTCCGCATTTGTTAACGCCGGTTGTGACGGATATGAAAGAGGCGGCGAATGCCTTACGCTGGGCTGTGGCTGAGATGGAGCGACGTTATCCTTTAATGGCCGCGATGGGTGTCCGAAATATCACCGGTTATAATAAGAAGGTCAAAGAGGCGATTGAAAAAG
Organism: uncultured Gammaproteobacteria bacterium; assembly: GCA_905479985.1. GTDB lineage: Bacteria > Pseudomonadota > Gammaproteobacteria > Nitrosococcales > Methylophagaceae. The sequence continues at coordinate 19,376 of CAJQOM010000009.1, forward strand.
GGGAACCGATTATTGATCCAACGGTTGATGTTGTCCCCGGTGAGCCGCATCCGACGTTAGAACCGTTGCCATTTATCGTCATTATCATTGATGAATTGGCGGATATGATGATGGTGGTTGGCAAGCAAGTCGAAGAATCGATTGCGCGTTTGGCCCAAAAAGCCCGTGCTTCAGGGATTCACCTTATTTTGGCGACACAGCGGCCTTCGGTTGATGTGATTACCGGTTTGATTAAAGCCAATATTCCTACGCGAATGGCTTTCCAAGTTTCATCACGTATTGATTCACGGACTATTTTGGACCAAATGGGTGCTGAGCAATTATTGGGACAGGGCGATATGCTGTATTTGCCGCCCGGTTCAGGTCTACCAGAGCGGGTTCACGGCGCGTTTGTTGATGATCATGAAGTGCATGCTGTGGTCAATTTTTTGAAGAAAAGTGGCCAGCCAAATTATTTGGAAGAAATCACACAAGGTATTCCAGAAGAAGGTGCAGGCGGTATTGCAGATGCCAGTGATGGTGAATCGGATCCCTTGTATGATCAAGCTGTCGAAATTGTTGTTTCGTCGCGTAGGGCTTCTGTTTCAGGCGTACAACGTCGTTTGAAGGTGGGTTATAACCGTGCTTCACGATTGGTTGAGGCAATGGAAGCGGCGGGCGTGGTGTCGGGTATGCAGGCCAATGGCAGCCGTGAGGTGATTGCGCCACCGCCGAGAGATTAGTACTGCTCAGGCAAACGATGAAACGTTTCATTAGTTCATCGTGTCGGACTGGGTAAGGTTATTGATAATAAGGATCTAAGAATGGCTATGGCCAAAATTCAATTGAGACAATTTGCATTGCTGATGGTCTGTTTTTCGTTTTCAGTGTCAGCTTATGCAGGTGAACCTGCTTCTGAAAAGTTAACGGTGTTTTTACAGACGGTCGTGACTTTTAAATCACAATTTGAGCAAACCGTATTAAGCCCGAAAGGCGAAGTGATTGAACAAGCCCAAGGCCAGTTTATTTTAGAACGGCCGGGAAAATTTCGTTGGGATTATCTCGCGCCTTATCCGCAAGAAATTGTGGCCGATGGCACACGGATTTGGTTTTACGATGTCGATTTAGAGCAGGTGACGGTCCAATCACAAGAAGAAGCTTTAACTGATACACCAGCGACGTTACTGTCAGGCGAAATGTTACCAGAAGCGAAATATCAAGTACGTGATGTCGCGTCTGACGATGATTTGTCATGGGTTGAATTGACGCCGAAAGACACAGAATCTAATTTTCAGACAGTCCGCTTTGCGTTTGATAAAGCTGGATTACGCCAGATGATTATGCAAGACAGCTTTGATCAAACTACCCGTTTGGTGTTTAGCGATGTGCAGGAAAATATCGAACTAGAAGCAGATGAATTTGTTTTTGTCACACCAGAAGGTGTTGATGTCGTTGGTGATGTTAATCAGTGAGTTTGTTTGAAGGCTTAGAGGATCCGATGAGCCGGCCACTGGCCGATCGGATGCGACCCAAAGATTTAGGCGGTTATATTGGTCAGAAACACTTATTAGCAGAAGGCAAGCCATTACGCCAATCCATTGCTAATGGTCAACCGCACTCGATGATTTTTTGGGGGCCACCGGGCACAGGAAAAACCACCTTAGCTAAATTGATTGCTGGCTATTGTGAAGCCGAGTTTTTGACAATATCTGCCGTATTAGCGGGTGTGAAAGAAGTCCGCGCCGCCGTTGCAAGAGCGCAACAATTACAGCAAGAGCAAGGCCGACAAACCATGTTGTTTGTTGATGAAGTTCACCGTTTTAATAAATCGCAGCAAGATGCCTTTTTGCCTTATGTTGAGAATGGCACGTTCACCTTTATTGGTGCGACCACTGAAAACCCCTCATTTGAATTAAACAACGCTTTATTATCACGTGCACGGGTGTATGTGCTGACGTCATTAGAACCTGAAGACTGTCGTGAAATTATTGATCGTGCGATGTCGGATGAGGTTTTGGGTTTAGGCGATCGGGGTGTTGAGATAGACCCTGCTTTACGAGATATGCTGGCACAAGCGTCAGACGGTGATGGCCGCCGTGTTTTAAATCTATTAGAAATTGTTATTGATTTAGCTGATAGTAAAGATCAACCGTCGGTGTCAGAAGAGGATGTGCTGTCAGTATTAGCGGGTGGCCTGCGTCGTTTTGATAAAGGCGGCGAAGCCTTTTATGACCAAATTTCAGCTTTGCATAAATCAGTTCGAGGCTCATCACCTGACGCGTCTTTGTATTGGTTATGCCGGATGTTAGATGGTGGTTGTGATCCAGTTTATTTGATGCGACGTATTGTGCGAATGGCATCAGAAGATATTGGTAATGCCGATCCACGTGGACTACGCATTGCGTTAGATGCATGGGAAAGCTATGAGAAATTGGGTAAAGCCGAAGGCGAATTAGCCATAGCACAAGCGGTGGTTTATTTAGCCTGTGCACCGAAGAGTAATGCGGTTTATAGTGCGTTTAATGCGGCAATGGCCGATGTTCGTTCACAAGGCTCAAGTGAAGTGCCTTTGCATTTACGTAATGCACCAACAAAATTAATGAAAGACTTAGGTTACGCCAAAGAATATCGCTATGCGCATAATGAACCTGATGCCTATGCAGCTGGCGAAAATTATTTTCCTGAAGACTTTGCTGAAAGACAGTATTACCAGCCAGTTAACCGGGGTTTAGAAATTCAAATTTCCGATAAGTTGGCAAGGTTGAGAGTACTTGATGAGAAAGCAAAGAAATAAAAAAGGCTTTGACACCTCGTTATACATAGTTAATTAAATAACTTACCTATGAGAGATAATTAAAGTGGAAGGGAAAATAATAGCTTATTAGTTTCTTAGTATGTTTGGTCGGTACAGCTTGGTTCTTATTTCCTATTTATTCAATGCTTAATAATATGGTTTCAAAAAGACGTAGGATGATAACGCTTATTCTTTTTATTGGATTCTTAAGGGCTTCATCTACGATAGAAGGGCAAAAATATTACGATAAGGCCATGAAGGGTGGACTTATCGCCATATGTGGCCTAGCGGGGATCTTAGTTACCTTAAACTTGTAAGTTTCGATTAAGAGGCGCTTGCCTTTTTTAGCTTGTAATCATATCGGTGGCCAAAATAGCGACCGAACTATATCTTGCATGGGCTAACAGCTTAAGAATTTAGTGTAACCAATTATTATCATTCTAATCAATCATTTACAAAACACTTCCCTGTTTAATAATTGATAAAAAGGGTCTATTATTAAATAACGTCCCTTTAAATCAGTTTCATTAAACTCGATTTAGACAGCGCGGCGTGATTAATAAATCTAAAGTTAAGGAGAAGAATTATGAAAGGTTTTATGAAGTTTGTAAGCCCGTTGATTGCATTGCTACTCGTTTCTTTCAACGTTCAAAGCCACGAAACAACAGCAGATATTATCGCTAGAGCAGAATCTGCTGCGCCATCACACGTTAGTAAGCATGCCACTATTTATGACATGGATGGTCATACTGTTTTAAGGAAAGGGACCAATGAATGGCACTGCATGCCCAATATTCATCTTATTCCGGGTGATAAACACCCCATGTGTAATGACGCTGTGTGGATGAAATGGATGCGTGCTATTGCTAAAGGGGAAGAATTCTCAACTGACAGAATCGGTCTAGGTTACATGTTAAAAGGCGATGCACATGTCAGTAACTCTGATCCTGCTGCAACCGACCCTAATAATGGTGACGCATGGGTTGAGGAAGGCCCGCATGTGATGGTCATTGTACCTAAAGAACTATTAAAAGGTGTTTCTACTGACCCTCATAATGGTGGTCCTTATGTCATGTGGGGAGACACACCTTATGCTCATATTATGTTTCCAACAGAAAATAAATAAGCTTACTTTATTTGTTTAGCTTTCAATTAATAAGGCCCATTCAAGATGGGCCTTATTTTTATCTGACGAATTAATGGGGTCAGAGCTATATTATGGCATATTACCTTACATTTTGATCTTATTCGTTATTTCAGGGGTTTGTTCGGGAGGGGTATCAGTAATAAAGTTGATTTTAAGAGATTAGCTTAGTTTTCTTGTGATGGTTTATCTTTGATCTTTTAATCTGACTTTCTCAGCGACTTCGTTTAATACTTCAATAAAATTTCGTGCTCTGAGCGGTCTTTTTAAGATGAAGTCAATTGATTGATCGTGGGCAGGTTGTGTCGACAAAATAGCGCTATAGCCTTTGTTATGTGATTGCCAAGCAATTTTACCCTCAGTGGTAGACAGAGAGTAAATATGGAGTTCTACTTGGCCAGATTCAATGATCGCCCATTCACTATTCAGCGCGCCAGTCGATAACGCGAGTATAGATTTGAGGGAGATCAAATCACTATCTGTTAATCCATAAGTTTTGATTCTCATAGAATCCATTGACTGTTTTTCCTTCTTGCATCAAGAGTATTTTTAATTAATACCATCTGCTTGGTGGGTTCAAGTTTTATGTGTCATACCTAATATTTGGCAATTAAAAAGTAGGGTCATTTTAATCCTTTCATTGTTTTATGTCTGTTAACTTACGTAGACATCGTAACGCGTGTTTTTACTTTCGACCGTTGTGCTTGGCTTTTGTTCATTGATTGGTAAGGCTGTCTTAGGTCTTTTGATGACGACTCTTTTCTTTGCACTTTTTCTTGCTGCTTTTAGTAATTCTGAACTGTCGGTGTCTGGCCCGATCAGTTGGTGGAGCAATTGCATTTCTTTTTTGACTAAGGCTGCTTTTTGTCGGCTCGGATACATGGGGTCAATATAGACAACATCAGGGTATTGTTCTGGTGACAATTGGGCCAAATAATCAACTGAGTTTTGATGAATCAATTGCATATTCTTTGCGATATCTTGTGTTTCTGGATCGTTTTGAGCCCGGTTGATGGCATCTTCTAATAAGGTGGCTAGAATGGGGTTTCGCTCGATTAAGGTAATGTGGCAACCAAGTGTGGCTAAGACAAAGGCATCACGGCCGTATCCGGCTGTGGCATCAAGTATGGTGGGTGTAGCACCTTTTTTGAGTCCGATGGCCTTGCCGAGCGCTTGGCCTCGACCGCCACCAAATTGTCTTCGGTGGGCATTTTTGCCTTGTGTGAAGTCGATCCAAATGGGTTTGCCTAACTCAGGGCTGGTGACGGCGATATGTGCTTCAGAGACAAGTAGCTGCGGCTTATCATTAGTCAGCATGTTGGAAACGGCTAAGGATAAGTGTTGTGCTAATTGCTCGGCTTTGTCACTTTGATTAGGTGAGTCAGCGTATACCGTGATGTCGTTAAGTATTGTCATTGATTTCTAGACTTGTTTAGCCTGAGCGTGTGCCATTAGTAACGGTTTGCTTTGCATCATCGTTATTTTGAGTTCATGTGAGAAAAGGTTATTCATACTGGTTATTGTGAGATGTTTTGGCTTTTTTATCTGTGAACAGTCTATCAAAACGAATTATGTTGTTGGAATGTGGCTGAGTAGTCGTTATTTTGCCATAACTTGATTTGACTTAAGGCGCTATATTATCGAGAATTGACCCTTTTTGAATTTCATTAATTTGCTTGGAGGCAGCGGTGCCACTGATAGAAATCAGGGATTTGCACTTTTACCGTGGAGATAGGGCGATTTTTAAAGGGGTAGATCTCGATATTTACCGCGGCAAAGTCACGGCTATCATGGGCCCAAGCGGCACAGGTAAAACAACGCTACTTAAACTTATTGGCGGTCAATTGCTGCCTGACCAAGGGTCAATTAAAATTGACGGTCAAGATGTACACCAATTGAAACATGCGCAGTTATACGAATTACGTAAGCGAATGGGCATGTTGTTTCAAAGTGGTGCATTACTAACAGATATTTCTGTTTTCGATAATGTGGCGTTTCCATTGCGTGAGCATACGGATCTGCCAGAGTCGATGATCCGCGATTTGGTTTTGATGAAGTTACAAGCGGTGGGTTTGCGTAATGCGAAAGATTTGATGCCGGCTGAGTTATCAGGGGGTATGGCGCGGCGTGTCGCTTTGGCAAGGGCTGTGTCATTAGATCCGATGATGATTATGTATGATGAACCTTTTACCGGGCAGGATCCTATTTCGATGGGGACATTGGTGAATTTGATTAAGCGTATTAATCAGTCAATGGGACTGACGAGTATTGTGGTCTCTCATGATCTTGAGGAAACAATGGCGATTGCGGACGATATTTATTTGTTATCAGATGGGCGCGTGATTGAACGTGGCACACCTGAGACGTTACAAAATTCGTCATCAGAGTGGGTAAAGCAGTTTATGGAAGGATTGCCGGATGGGCCAGTTTCTTTTCATTACCCAGGTGTCGGGTTTGAGGATGATTTATTGCGTTCAAAGGCAGCGAAGTAATGGACGGTATTCAACGATTAGGCCGGTGGGCTATTGGCACGAGTGAACGATTAGGTCGTGGTTATTTATTTTTAATGGCAATACTTGCTGGGGTTCCGAGTACGCTAATGCGTTTTTCGCTGGTGATTCAGCAGTTATATTCTGTCGGCGTTTTATCGGTATTCCTTATTTTAATTTCAGGCCTGTTTGTCGGTATGGTACTTGGCCTACAGGGCTATTACACGCTGGTTGATTTTGGTGCTGAAGAGTCATTAGGTGTCATGGTGGCCCTGTCATTAGTGCGTGAGTTAGGTCCAGTGGTGAGTGCGCTGTTATTTGCTGGCCGAGCAGGATCGGCGTTAACAGCAGAAATTGGTTTGATGAAAAGTACTGAACAGTTATCAGGGATGGAAATGATGGCGGTTGACCCTATTCGCCGGATCATTACCCCGCGGTTTTTAGCGGGGTTTATTTCATTGCCATTATTAGCCGCTATTTTTAGTGCGGTTGGTATTATAGGCGGTTATATCGTCGGGTATGGTTTGTTGGGTGTGGATGATGGTGCGTTTTGGACCCAAATGCAGACGAAGACAGATTTGTATGCTGATATTATGAATGGCGTGATTAAAAGCGTGGTATTTGGCTTTGTGGTGACCTGGATTGCCTTGTTTGAAGGCCATGATGCGATTCCAACCTCAGAAGGTGTGGGACGTGCGACAACGCGGACAGTTGTTCATTCAGCGTTTGCTATTTTGAGTTTAGATTTTGTGTTAACAGCGCTGATGTTTGGAGAGGTATAGGATGAGACAAAAAAAGAGTACGGAAGTGACGGTGGGGTTGTTTGTTATTCTCGGCTTATTGGCGTTGTTTTTCCTTGCGATGAAGGTCAGTAATTTAACGTCATTTAATGATGAACCCGGCTACCGGGTAACAGCAGAGTTTGAGAATGTCGGTGGTTTGAAAGCCCGTTCACCTGTGACATTAGCGGGCGTAAGAATCGGACGAGTTGAAAGTATTACTTTAGATTCGGATACTTATAGTGCCAATGTGGTGCTGAATTTGTATGCGAGCTTTAGTACTTTACCAACGGACACGGCGGCGAGTATTTACACTGCGGGCTTACTGGGTGAACAATATATTGGCCTTGAAGCTGGTGCCGAAGAAGAATTTTTGAAAGATGGTGATGTCATAGAGCTAACACAACCAGCATTGGTGCTGGAACAAGTGATTGGCCAATTTCTGTTTAGTAAAGCAGGAGGGGATGAATAAATGTTAAACCTTTTTGTTAAACCTGTTTGGTTCACATTGCTATTGGCAATGGTGACCACGTTGTTTTTAGGCTCTGCTGTAGCAGTGGCTGATGAAGCTATGCCTGAACCACAGGCTTTGGTGAAAGATGCCTCTGATCGTATGTTGCAAGCTTTAAAAGATAATGAAGAGAAGATAGAAGAAGATCCAAAGTTTGTTTATGGCCTTGTGGATGATATTTTGTTGCCGAATTTTGATTTTGCCAAAATGTCGAAATTGGCTTTAGGTAAAAATTGGCGTAAGGCTAACCCTGAACAACGTGAACGCTTTATTGAGGAGTTCCGTTTGTTGTTAGTGAGAACCTATACCACAGCGATGTTGGAATATTCTGATGAAGAGATTGTTTTTTTGCCTTTTCGCGATGACCTAGCTAAGAAAAAAGTCAAAGTGAGAATGGAAATTTTACAAGCCGGTGGCCCATCTATCCCGATGGCGTTATCAATGTATTTAAATAAACAAGACGCTTGGAAAGTTTATGATGTCAAAATAGATGGTATTAGCTTAGTGACTAATTATCGTTCTACTTTTGCTACTGAAATACGTAAAGGTGGGGTGGCGTTATTGATTGATAATTTAGCGGCACGTAATGCAAAAGTAAAGGGATGAGCAACACGATAGCCATTAATTTGGATAAATCGTCAGAGATGGTGCTGGTGAGTGGTGAACTGACTTTTACGACGGTCAAGAGTGTGTTGAATGAGATTCAATCTTTGGTCGGGTCGTTATCGACATTACAGATTGATTTGTCGGACGTGACGCTGAGTGATAGTGCTGGTCTGGCATTATTAGTTCATTGGATGCGGGCTGCAAAACAAGCAAAGAAACCGTTGGTTTTTCACCATATCCCTGCACAGATGTTGGCGATTGCATCAGCGAGTGGTTTAGACGAATTATTACCTGTGCCCAATAATTGAGAAATATGGAATACATGATGGAAGCGTCAGACATTAAAAAATTGATCGAGGCAGGTTTGCCGGATGCGAAAGTTGAGGTGTTGGGTGATGATGGACAGCATTTTGAGGCGTTTGTTGAAAGTCCTTCATTTAAAGGGAAGGGCTTAGTTGCCCAGCATAAGATGGTTTATGCAACCTTAGGGACAAGCTTTGAGAGTGCATTACATGCGCTTGCCTTAAAGACATCGGCACCTAGTTAAAAAGCTTAAACTTAAACTCGATATTACAAACATAGAGATTACATGGATAAATTAATTATCACTGGCGGCCCCATCTTGGATGGCGAGATCCGGATATCTGGCGCTAAGAATGCCGCGTTGCCCATCCTAATGGGCGCTTTATTATCGGATTCACCGGTTCGGGTGGGCAATGTGCCTCATTTGCACGATATTACGACAACCTTAGAGTTGCTAGGCCGTATGGGTGTAACACTAACAGTCGACGAACGCTCTGGTGTGGTGATTGACCCGACGACGTTGACTGATACGGAAGCGGCTTACGATTTAGTTAAAACGATGCGGGCTTCTATTTTAGTATTAGGCCCTTTATTGGCCAAATTTGGTAAGGCCGATGTGTCATTACCCGGCGGGTGTGCGATTGGCTCGCGTCCAGTTGACCTGCACTTACGTGGTTTAGAACAAATGGGCGCTGATATTAAAGTTGAAAACGGCTATATCAGAGCAACGGATGGTGGCGGCCTGAAAGGCGCGCACATTCTGATGGATCAAGTGACGGTAACAGGTACAGAAAACTTGATGATGGCGGCGACTTTGGCTGAAGGAAAAACTATTATTGAGAATGCAGCACGTGAACCCGAAGTGGTTGACCTTGCTGATTACTTGAATAGTATGGGTGCAAAAATAACGGGTATCGGTACTGCGACATTAGAAATTGAAGGTGTTAAATCGCTTACTGGCACTAAGTATAATATTTTGCCTGATCGGATTGAGACTGGGACTTATTTGGTTGCTGCTGCCATTACTCGCGGTAAAGTGAAATTAAAAGATACCGATGCGAATCAATTAGAATCCGTTTTATTGAAATTAGAAGAAGCGGGTGCGGATATTGAAGTAGGCGAGGATTGGATTAGCCTTGATATGCATGGCCAGCGTCCGAAAGCCGTGAATATTAGAACGGCACCCTATCCGGCATTTCCAACCGATATGCAAGCACAGTTTACAGCTTTGAATAGTGTGGCTGAGGGCCAAGCGACCATTGTTGAGACCGTTTTTGAGAATCGCTTTATGCATGTACAAGAGATGCAGCGCATGGGGGCAAATTTGCAGATTGAAGGTAATACAGTTTTCAGTCATGGCGAAGAAAGGTTAACGGCAGCGCCCGTAATGGCAACAGATTTAAGAGCCTCAGCATCATTAGTGTTAGCTGCTTTAGTCGCTGAAGGTGAGACTGTCGTCGAGCGTATTTATCATATCGACCGTGGTTATGAGTGTATTGAAGAGAAATTACAGCAATTGGGGGCAAAGATTCGTCGTGTCCCTGGTTTGGCTTGAGGTGAGTTTTTATGTCTGAAATGCTGACATTAGCGTTATCAAAGGGCCGTATTTTTGAGGAAACATTACCGCTGTTGAAAGCGGCGGGAATTGAACCTCTAGACGATCCTGAAACAAGTAGAAAGTTGATTCTAGATACCAATCAGCCTGATGTGCGATTAATTATTGTTCGTGCTTCTGATGTCCCCACGTATGTTGAATATGGTGGTGCGGATATTGGTGTCGCTGGTAAAGATGTGTTGTTAGAACATCCTAGAGCAGAGCTCTACGAGCCAGTTGATTTGAAGATTGCTTGTTGCAAATTAATGACGGCGGGTAGGGTAGATGAGGCTGAGATTAAAGGCCGCTTAAAAGTGGCGACGAAGTTTGTAGAAAGCACGCGTCGCTTTTATGCTGAGCAAGGCCAACAAGTCGATATTATTAAGCTTTATGGGTCTATGGAGCTGGCGCCGTTGGTGGGCTTAGCCGATCGTATCGTCGATGTGGTTGATACCGGTAATACATTGCGGGCAAATGGGTTAGTACCGATGGAACATATTGCAGATATCAGTTCGCGTTTGGTCGTCAATAAAGCCTCGATGAAAATGAAGCATGTCCGTATTCAAGCTTTTATTGATGATGTCCGTGTAGCAGTGGCAGAACGAAGCAATGGTTGAATTAAAAAGACTGACGACAGAAGCGGGTGATTTTCAGCCACAGCTAGAAGCTGTTTTGGCTTGGGATGCATCATCTGATATGGCGGTGGTAGACACGGTTAGAGGAATCCTGGCCGATGTGAAAGAGCGTGGTGATGAGGCGGTATTAGAGTATAGCCGTCGTTTTGATCGATTATCAGTCACATCAATGGCAGAGTTAGAGCTGCCTTTATCGCGTGCGCAAGCGGCGTTGCGCTCTATTCCTGATGCACAGCGCGTTGCGTTACAAGCAGCGGCTGATCGTGTTCGTGCTTATCATGAACATCAAAAGCAAGATTCTTGGACTTATACTGAAGCCGATGGCACCGTATTGGGTCAACAAGTGACGGCTTTAGATCGTGCTGGCTTATATGTTCCTGGCGGTAAAGCGGCCTATCCTTCTTCTGTTTTAATGAATGCGATTCCGGCTAAAGTAGCGGGTGTTAGCGAATTAATCATGGTTGTGCCAATGCCTAATGGTGAGGTGAACGATTTAGTATTGGCTGCCGCTGCTATTGCAGGTGTCGACCGTATTTTTGCCATTGGCGGGGCTCAGGCAGTTGCGGCTTTGGCTTATGGTACTGAGACGATTCCACCAGTGGATAAGATTGTCGGGCCGGGTAATATTTATGTGGCAACGGCGAAAGGCATGGTCTTTGGCACAGTCGGTATCGATATGATTGCTGGGCCATCAGAGATTCTGGTTGTGTGTGATGGTAAAACCGATCCTGAATGGATAGCGATGGATTTATTCTCGCAAGCTGAGCATGATGAAGATGCGCAATCTATTTTGATTTCGCAAGATGCTGGGTTCTTAGATCAAGTTGAGGCAGCGATTGGTCGGTTACTCCCGACAATGGAACGCGCTGAGATTATTCAAAAATCCCTGTCAGATCGTGCGGCCTTGATCCTTGTCAAAGATTTAGATGAAGCCATTGATGTGGTTAATTTTATTGCGCCAGAGCATTTGGAATTATCAGTTGATGAGCCGATGACGATGGCGAAAAAAGTACGTCATGCGGGTGCCATCTTCATGGGCCGTTATACGGCAGAAGCTTTGGGTGATTATTGTGCCGGGCCAAATCATGTTTTGCCTACATCGCGTACAGCCCGCTTTAGTTCGCCATTGGGTGTTTATGATTTTCAGAAGCGGTCAAGCTTGATTCAAGTATCAGAACAAGGTGCTCAAACCATGGGCCGTTTGGCTTCTGTGTTAGCGCGAGGTGAAGGTTTGACAGCGCATGCACGTTCTGCTGAATACCGTTTGAAGGACTCACGATGAGCCGGTTTTGGAGTCCGATTGTGCATGAGTTGGAGCCGTATGTGCCCGGTGAACAGCCGAAAGTCGCGAATCTCGTTAAACTCAATACCAATGAAAACCCTTATGGGCCTTCTCCAAAAGCGTTAGCGGCGATTCAATCGTATGATGGCGATCAGTTGCGTTTATACCCTGATCCTGATGCCAGTGATTTAAAACAAGCTATTGCGGACTATTACCATGTCGATTCGCAGCAAGTTTTTGTTGGCAATGGGTCAGATGAAGTATTGGCGCATATTTTTCATGGTTTATTTCAGCAATCAGCACCTATTTTATTCCCTGACATTTCTTATAGTTTTTATCCGGTTTATTGTGGCCTGTACCGCATTGATTATGCGCTTATTGCCTTGGATGATGCGTTGGTGATTAACACGGCGGATTATGCACGTGTTAATGGCGGTATTATTTTTCCAAACCCGAATGCGCCAACAGGTCGTTTCTTAGAACTTGATGAAATTGACAGTTTACTTAAACGCAACACAGATTCCGTGGTTGTTGTGGATGAAGCTTATATTGATTTTGGTGGTGAGAGTGCGATCACTTTAGTTGACCGTTACCCCAATTTATTGGTGACGCAGACATTATCAAAATCACGTTCTTTAGCAGGCTTGAGAATTGGTTATGCGATTGGCCATGTTGATTTGATTGAAGCGCTCACCCGAGTCAAAGATAGTTTTAACTCTTACCCTTTAGACAGTTTGGCGATTGCGGCTGGCATTGCCGCCTTTGAAGATAATGCTTATTTTGAAGACACTTGCCAACGCGTTATACAAAGCCGTGAGACGGTGGTGACAGGCTTAACCGCCTTGGGGTTTGATGTGATTCCATCGGCTGCTAATTTTGTGTTTGTACGTCATCAGCGAGAAGATGCTTCAGTGTTGGCTGAAGGGCTGCGAGCGCAAGGCGTGATTGTGCGTCATTTTAAGCAAGATCGTATTGTGCAATATTTACGCATTACGATAGGTAACGAGCAAGATAATCAGCGTTTATTGTCGGTCTTGCACGACTTAATTACTGATTAGCTTGTACTTTTTGAGCGTCTCTCGTTAGTAGCTCACGTAATCTGATAAGGTCTTGATCGTACTGTTCGATGCTGGCTTTATTTTCTAGGCCGAGGCGTGCTAACTCAGAGTGGTTATTTTTAATTTCTTGTTCTGTTGCCACTAAGCGTTTTTTGAGATTACCGGTAACGGCTCTGCCACTGAGTTCAATATCTGCGGCTTGTTGTTGAAATTGGTGTAACTTGTCTTTATTACGTTTTAGGGTGAGTTCTGTTTTTTCAATTTGATTTTGAAAATATAGTAATTCAGTTTCACGCTTTTTAAGTAATTCGTCTTCTGTTCGATAACTGGCTTTTAGGTTGGCATCATATAACATTGCTTGGCGGCGACGCTCTGTTGCTTTTTTAGCCTCGATTTCTGCCTGGCGTTTTTGTTCTTTCTCAGCGGCTTGTTGCCGGTTGTATTCGACAATTTCTTCTTTAGTAGGGGCCGGTCTGACGGTTTCTATGACGCGGAGAGAGCTGTCATCTAGAACATCGTAACCTTGTTGTGCTGCATAGGGTGGCAGCGTTTTACTCATGGTTTTGACGCCGTTGTTATCTTTAAAACGGTAAACTTGTCCGGCATAGCTGGATAAGCTGGGTAGTGTCAATAAAAGGCTGAGGCAAGTGACTATCTGTGATGTATTTATTTTCATGGTCTGTATTCTATAGTGAGTTTTTATAAAGTTGAATGGTTTAGATCACATTATTTTGCTTTTAGTTTCATTGGTGGCGAATACTTTTTCGGCATTTAGTGGTGGTGGCGCCGGTTTAATTCAATTTCCTGTGCTGTTATTTCTGGGTTTGTCATTTGGCGTGGCGTTGGCGACTCATAAAGTGGCGAGCGTGGCGCTGGGGGTTGGCGCGGCCTTACGCTATTTGTCACAGAGCGTGTTAGAACGTCAGTTTGTATTGTTGATGTTGCTGTTTGGAATCCCAGGCGTGATTTTGGGTGCCAACCTGATCTTATTAGTACCAGATCGATTGGCTGAAATTGCTTTGGGTTTGTTGACGGGCGGACTGGGTGCCTACTCTGTTGTTAGCACTGAGCTAGGACAATCTTATGACCCACATCATCGAGATCGGACTGGATTATTATTTGGCGGCGGTGTTCTGTTTATTCTAGGCGTGTTGAATGGGTCATTAACGTCTGGCACGGGATTGTTTGTCACGCTGTGGTTGGTGCGTTGGTTTGGTATGGATTACCAACGTGCAGTGGCTTATACCTTGACGATGGTCGGTCTGTTTTGGAATGGCAGTGGGGCACTGACATTGGGCTTAATGGGTGACATTCGTTGGGAGTGGATCCCTGCTTTGCTGCTAGGGTCGTTTATTGGCGGTTATTTGGGATCTCATATGGCGTTGCGTTACGGTAATCAATGGATCAAACGTGCGTTTGAAGTCGTGACATTATTGATTTCAATCAAATTGTTAATGGGACATTGAGTCGACTTATATCTCGATACCATAACGTTCACGATAAGCTTCTACTGCCGGTAAATGTTCTGCAAATTTAGGATTATCTTTTAGGTAATTAAGCAGGTTGGTAAGGCTAATAATACTGATTACGGGAATGTTGAGATCCGTTTCAACTTGTTGAATCGCGGACTGTTCTGTTTGACCTTTTTCTTGTCGATCGAGTGCGATAATGACACCTGCAGGTCGGGCATTTTGTATTTTAATTATCTCGACTGATTCTCTGACAGAGGTGCCAGCGGAGATGACATCGTCAATGATGAGCACTTTGCCGTTGAGCTCGGCGCCGACAAGTTGGCCACCTTCACCATGATCTTTGGCTTCTTTGCGGTTAAAGGTATAGGGAATATCGCGTTGATGATGTTCGGCTAAAGCGACAACGGTGGTCGAAGCCAGCGGAATACCTTTGTAGGCAGGGCCAAACAATAGGTCAAAATCGAGTTGGGACTCGACAATAGCTTGAGCATAGAATTGACCTAATTTGGCCAAGCTACCACCCGTGTTAAATAAGCCACTATTAAAAAAATAAGGGCTGACACGACCAGATTTTAGCGTAAAGGAGCCAAAACGTAAGACGCCAGTTTGTAATGCGAATTCGATAAATTGTTGTTGGTAGGGTTTCATTAATCTGATTTCTTAATTTGATAGAGTGCGATCTCACCGAAGAGATTGGGGGCAATTTTGATACCCAGACTGTCCTGGTGTGCATGATCAACAATACAGCGCTGTTGGATGTGGACTTGCTTGTCTGTACAGAGATTTTCGAAGTCTTTGATGGTACAAAGGTGAATATTGGCAGAGTCATACCAGCGGTTTGGCAAGGTTCTGGAAATGGGCATGTGGCCGCCAAAAACGAGTTGTAGTCGGCATTGCCAGTGGCCGAAGTTGGGGAAACCAATGATGGCTTGCTTGCCGACGCGGATGATTTCGTCGAGTAGAAAGTCGGGGCGTTTAACCGCTTGTAATGTTTGGGATAGGATGACGTAGTCAAAACTTTGATCTGCAAATTGTGGCAAGCCTTGATCTAAATCGGCTTGAATGACATTAATCCCTGATTCGATACAATGTGCAATTTGGCTATTGTCGATTTCAAGACCGTAACCGGTGACATCGTGTTGTTGCAAAGCAGCGAGCAAGGTGCCATCGCCAGAACCTAAATCGAGGATATGGGCACCAGCGGGGATCCAGTCAAAAATAATTTGTAGATCAGGTCTTAGGCTCATGATGGTATTACCTCTGACGCGACTTTTTTCATATAAGCAGTGAAAATGTCATGATAGCGGCTAATGGGCAATAGGAAGGCGTCATGGCCTTGTGTTGCTTCTATTTCAGCATAGGTCACCTCTTTATTTTCTGATAAGAGGGCATTGACGATTTCTTGAGATCGTTCTGGCGAAAAACGCCAGTCGGTGGTAAATGAAATGACGAGACATTTTGCTTGAATTTTTGATACTGCTTGGGCGAAATCACCTTCAAAAGCACTGGCAGGGTCGAAGTAATCGAGTGCTTTGGTCATCAGTAAATAGGTATTTGCATCAAACTGTTCGGCAAAACTTTCACTTTGATAGCGTAGGTAGCTTTCGATTTGGAACTCGACATCGAAACCGTAATTGATGCTGTCATGGCGTAGTTCACGACCAAACTTTTCCCCCATTGCTTCGTCTGAGAGATAGGTAATGTGACCTAACATTCTCGCAAGCCCGAGGCCTTTTCTAGGCAAGGTATCGTGCGAGGCGTAATAACCTTCATGGAACTCCGGATCGGCTTTGATGGCTGTTCTGGCGACTTCATTAAAAGCGATATTTTGGGCGGATAATTTAGGGGCTGCGGCGATGATGAGGACGTGTTTTAAGCGTTCTGGCAGGCTGATAGCCCATTGCATGGCTTGCATACCACCCAGGCTACCACCGACAACCGCAGCCCATTGTTGGATATTGAGGTTATCGGCCAGTATGGCTTGGCTTTTGACCCAGTCATTGACGGTGACAATAGGAAAGTCAGGGCCGTAAGGGGTGTTGGTATCTGGGTTAATGCTGGTTGGACCTGTCGAGCCATTACAGCCGCCTAAATTATTGAGGCAGACAACAAAGAAGTGGTTGGTATCAATGGCCTTACCGGGCCCGATAACATTGTCCCACCAGCCCGGTTTTTTATCTTCCATGGCGTGGTAACCAGCGACATGGTGATCGCCAGACAATGCATGGCAGATCAAAATGGCATTGGAGGTACTCTGATTGAGTTTCCCATGGGTCTCAAAGACTAAATCGTAGGCAGGTAGAGCCTGACCACACTCGAGTGTGATAGGGGTTTCAATATGGAGCGTTTGTGGGCTAACCAGACCGACTGAATTGGCTGGTATGGAGTCCGGCATGTCGGCTTATTCCTTAGTAACGAGTGATATAAAGTCTAAATAGTTGTGGACGTTTGTGCAATGTAAAAGGGGCGTTAAACTTGGCCAATTAAAAGGGGTATGACCAGCATGGATAGCAGTTGTAAACCGATGACTGCGATAAGGGGGGATAAATCTAATGCACCCATGGCGGGCATGACTTGCCTGATGGGTTTTAATAAGGGTTGGTTCATACTGTGAATTAATGGTTTGATTGGGTTTTCAGACCCCGGTGGGATAACCCAGCTCAGGACGACTTCAATGATGATACTGAAGGTGAAGATAGTGATAAATAAGGAAAAAACGTCAGCTAGTAACCAGCCTAGAAAGAAACCGGGATAAGCTTGTCCTGATTGAATGGCATTGATTAAAAAGAGCTTAAAGAAGGTTAAGGCGAATAATAGAACAATCGTTGCAGTATCCCAGCGGCCGATGGGGGGAATAAAACGGCGTAAGGTTTTGACAGGCACTTGAGTCGCTTTAATGATCATCTGGACTATCGGGTGGTGGTACTCCCATTGCGCCCACTGCATGATGACACGAAAGGCTACGATCAGTATATAAAGACTAAAAAGGGTGTCGATTAAAAAGATTAAGGGGTTACTAAAATAGGTATTAGGCATGGTCTTCACCGAGTTGTGTGGCTAATTCTCTTGATCTTAAAGCGGCTGCGATGAGGGCGTTTTCAAATATTGCTCTCAGTCCACCATCTTCTAATTCATGAATGGCACGCTCTGTTGTGCCGCCCGGAGAGGTTACCTTTTGTCTTAATAAGGCGGTTGAATCGTTACTTTCTAATGCCATTTTTGAGGCGCCGAATGCCGTCTGTAAGCAGAGCAGTTTGGCAGTTTCTTGATCTAAGCCCAGTTCAACTGCAGCAGCTTCCATGGCTTCCATGACGAGAAAGAAATAGGCCGGACCGCTACCTGACAATGCGGTGACGGCATTGATCAGTTCTTCGTCTTTTACCCAGAGGGTTAATCCGACAGCGCGCAGAATTGATTCAGCGAGTTCTTGCTGCTGTGTTGAGACGAATTCGTTGGCATACAGTGCAGTTGCGCCTGCTTGGACTAATGCCGGCGTGTTGGGCATCGTTCTGACAATAGCAGCCTCGGGGTGTGCGAGCCATCGTGCAATATCGTCTAGGCGAATACCAGCAGCAATAGAAATTAACATCATGTCAGGTTGCCAATGTGGGGAACATTGCTTAACGACGTGTTGTAATTGTTGTGGCTTAACGGCTGGGACAATGACTTGGCAGTTTTTGATAGCGCTGATGTTATCAGTGTGAGTCTGGATGGCGTAACTTGCTTTGATCGTTTCAAGGCGGTTCGAATCCGGGTCAGAGACGTGAATATGTGTTGGATTGAAGCCATCGGCAATTAAGCCGCCAATGAGGCTAAGTGCCATGTTGCCGCCACCGAGAAAAGCGATTTTGCAGTCTTTCATACTCTCTTCTTTCAACGAATCGTAAATATTATGGTTAGTTTACTTGACCTGTCGATGTTGGTGTAGATCTTTGACCAAAAAGGGCGCTGCCTATGCGTACCATGGTACTGCCTTCGGCAATCGCTGCGCTCATATCGGCTGACATACCCATTGAGAGCGTGTCGATGCTGGGGTAAGTTTTAGCGAGTTTTTGGTAGAGCGTGTGTGCTTTATGAAAGGTGGCATGTTGTTGTTCTGGGTTATCTGTTTTGCTGGGTATGACCATAATGCCACGCAAATTCAGTTGTTCTAGCGCGTCGATATTTGAGGCTAAGGTGAATAAGTTTGTATCGGATACGCCAGATTTTGTTTGTTCGTTATCAATATTAACTTGGATGCAGACATTCAGCGGGGGCTTATCTTTGGGGCGCTGTGTGGCTAAGCGTTGGGCGATTTTTTGACGGTCGACACTTTGCACCCAGTCAAAATGTTGCGCGATATCTTTGGTTTTATTCGATTGAATAGGCCCGATAAAATGCCAATCGAGATTAAGATCTTGGAGGTGGTTTATTTTTAGGAGTGCTTCTTGCAAGTAGTTTTCGCCAAAGGCAGTGAGTCCTGCACTGGCCGCATCACGCAGTTTTTCTGCTGACCAGGTTTTGCTGACAGCGAGTAATTGGATGTCAGCGGGGCTACGGTTGGCTTGTAAAGCGGCATTTTCTATGCGGTTTGTGACGCTGGACAGGTTTTTTATGATTGTCATGTTGCAAGCCCGCGCTGAGCGCGCTACCTTTATCAGAAATATCACGCTATTAGAAGCGATTTGATGGTTACTTTCAATGTTTTAGGGGACGTGAGTGGATATTACAGAATTATTGACATTTAGTGCAAAGAATAAAGCATCGGATTTACATATCTCATCTGGTGAAGCGCCGATGATTCGTGTCGATGGTGATGTGAAGCGGATTAATTTGCCGGCAATGGAGCATAAAGACGTCCACGCGATGATTTATGACATTATGAACGATAAGCAGCGCAAGGATTTTGAAGAGTTTCTTGAATCTGATTTTTCATTTGAGATACCCAACTTAGCGCGTTTTCGTGTCAATGCTTTTAATCAAAATCGTGGTGCGGCGGCGGTATTTCGGACGATTCCTTCGACAGTGTTAACGTTAGAAGAACTGGGTGCGCCAGAAATTTTTAAATCGATTGCTGATAACCCACGCGGCATTGTGTTGGTCACAGGACCCACGGGGTCAGGTAAATCAACCACGTTGGCTGCGATGGTTGATTATCGCAATGAAAAAGATAATGAACATATATTGACGATTGAAGATCCGATCGAGTTTGTCCACCAAAGTAAAAAATGTTTGGTCAATCAACGCGAAGTGCATCGGGATACGTTAGGGTTTAGTGAAGCATTACGTTCTGCTTTGCGCGAAGATCCCGATATTATTTTAGTCGGTGAGTTACGTGATTTAGAGACCATTCGTTTGGCATTGACGGCAGCGGAAACTGGCCATTTGGTTTTTGGTACGTTACATACGTCATCAGCTGCAAAAACGATTGATAGGATTGTCGATGTATTCCCTGCAGCAGAAAAAGATATGGTTCGGTCGATGTTGTCAGAATCAATACGTGCTGTTATTTCTCAAACACTGATGAAGAAAGTCGGTGGTGGTCGTATTGCGGCACATGAAATTATGATTGGGACGCCGGCGATTCGAAATTTGATTCGTGAAGATAAAATTCCACAAATGTATTCGGCGATCCAGACTGGCGCTGCCATCGGTATGCAAACATTGGATCAGAATTTGCAGGACTTAGTAAGAAGACAATTAGTGACAAAAGCAGAAGCCATACCACGTGCGGTGAACAAAGATTTATTCCGTTAGGAGGAAATGATGGATATCGTAACGATTCTTAAAGCTGTCGTTAAACATGATGCGTCAGATTTATTTATTACTGCTGGCAGGCCGCCAAGTTTAAAAGTGAATGGCCAGTTAGCGACATTAACGCAAACGCCGTTGACAGAAGCTGAGGCGCGTGATCTTGTCATTAGTACAATGAATGATGAGCAGAAAAAAGTATTCGAACGAGATAAAGAATGTAATTACGGGATTGATACAGCGAGTGCCGGTCGTTTTCGTGTGAGTGCTTTATTTCAACGTAATAAAGCGGCAATGGTATTACGTCGCGTGAAAGGCTCGATTCCAACCATTGAAGCGTTAGGCATGCCTGATGTCATTAAAGATTTGGCGATGACTAAGCGGGGTCTGGTGTTATTTACTGGTGCTACTGGCTCCGGTAAATCGACAACATTAGCGGCGATGGTCGGCTACCGTAACCAAAATAGCACGGGTCATATTTTAACGATTGAAGATCCGATTGAGTTTGATCATGAGCATGGTGGTTGTGTTGTTACACAACGTGAAGTGGGGATTGATACTGACTCTTACGATGTGGCGTTGAAGAACTCATTGCGCCAAGCCCCGGATGTGATTATGGTCGGTGAAATACGAACGCGTGCGACAATGGATTATGCGATTTCGATTGCTGAGACGGGACACCTCTGTTTATCGACGATTCATGCCAATAATGCGAATCAAACGATGGATCGCGTGATTAATTTCTTTCCTGACGAGCGACGTGATCAATTGCTGATTGATCTATCACTGAATTTAAAAGCGGTGATTGCTCAAAGGTTGATTCCTAAAAAAGATGGTTCTGGGAGTGTGGTTGCGGTTGAAGTTTTGCTCAATACGCCTTTGATCTCAGATCTAATAGAGAAAGGGAAAGTGGCTGAGATTAAAGATGTGATGAAGCGGTCTCGTGAATTGGGCATGCAAACATTTGATCAAGCGGTTTATGATCTTTATAAAGCGGGTGAAATTAGCTATGACGACGCATTGAAAAATGCTGATTCGATCAATGAAGTTCGGTTGATGATTAAATTGGGCGCTGAGACAGGTGAGTTGCCAGATGAGGGTGATATTGCGGACTTGTCAGTGCAAAATGAAGATGAAGTGATGTAGTTAAGGCCACTTTTAAACCGTGGCGTTTTGTTGTTTTGAACAATATGTTAGAATCGCTGTGCAAACAGTATCGTAGTTAAGGCTAGGTGCTAAGGGTATGAAGAGGACTATCATGCTAAATGTCGGTTTTGTCTTGCTTATGAATAATTATTAAGAAAGGAAACAATAATGAAAATTTCAGTTAAATTAACAGCAGCAGTATTAGCACTAGGCGTGCTATCAGGCTGCGCATCACATCAAGTAGCAGATCGTTTGGTCTGTGCTACAGCGGGTGCCATTGCGGGTGGTCTGATTGCTGGTGCAATGAATGAAGCAGAAAGTGATGAAGTTGGTATGGGTATTGCTGCTGGTGCAGCAGTAGCGACATTGCTTTGTCCGGTACAGCATGCGCCTGAAGCGCCTGCTTGTTCTATGGATGCGCCTGAAGGTGCTTTATTAGATGCAAACGGTTGTGCTTTTGACAGCGATGGTGATGGTGTTGTTGATGGTTTAGACCAATGTCCTAGTACACCAGCAGGTGTCACGGTTGATGCATTAGGTTGCCCATTAGATAGTGATGGCGATGGCGTGCTTGATATCAATGATGATTGTCCTGGTACACCAGTTGGCGCAACAGTTGATAGTAAAGGTTGTGAACTTGTTGTCGGTACTACGATTGTATCGTTGACAGGTGTTAACTTTGAAACTAATAGTGCGGTATTAACAGCGCATGCGAAAAGCGAATTAGATACGGCGATTAATCGTCTTGCTGATGCGACTGACGTTGTTAATGTTCGTGTAGAAGGCCACACAGATAGTCGTGGTGCTGCTGCATACAATGAGACGTTATCTCTTCACCGTGCTGAATCTGTGATTCATTACTTAGTGAACCACGGTGGTATTGATGCGGCTAAATTGATTGCTGTAGGCATGGGCGAAGGTAGCCCTGTTGCAAGCAATGACACATCAGCAGGTCGTGCGATGAATCGTCGCGTTGACTTTGTTGTAAGTCAATAAGCTTTAGCTAAAAAAGTATGATGAAAAGGCCCCTTTTAGGGGCCTTTTTTTTGCCTGTTATTTCTCTTGGATATTGCGCTTTAATTATTAGCTGATCATTGTTTGATTAAGCTTTGGCTTTGAATGCGTTATTGACTGTCAGTGAAGCCTATGCAGATCTGCTTTGGGACAGGTTTATTGATGCAGGGGGAAGTTGGTGCGCCTGACAGGAATCGAACCTGTGACCCCCAGTTTCGGAAACTGGTACTCTATCCAACTGAGCTACAGGCGCTAATGATGTTTGCTAGGCGATAGATTATACGGACTCATCGAGCCCTCTACTAGCAGTAAGACGATTTAAATTACATTCCCTTGTTCAATCAGAACAAGGGAATGCATAAATTGGAATAATGCTTACTTGCCGGGAGCCACAGGCTCAAGTTGCCAGATGTCTCTGTTATATTCTGTCATAGTGCGATCGGTTGAGAACTTACCGCTGTGGGCGGTATTTAAGATACTTAACGTATTCCATTGTGTTCTGTCGTGATAGCACTTTGCTGCTTGCTCTTGCGCTTTGACGTAGCTAGCGAAGTCAGCAATGGTCATCCATGGGTCATGAGGGCTGGTGAAAGCATTAATGACATTATCGAAGCGATGCGGCTCTTGTTGATTAAAGAAGCCGTCTTTTAATAACGTCACAACCCGTTCTAATGCTGGATCTTGTTCAATAATCTGCTGCGGATTGTAATGTTGGCGTTGTGTCGTGACTTCTTGTTCGGTGAGGCCAAATAAGAAGAAATTGTCATCGCCCACTTCTTCTCTGATTTCAATATTAGCCCCATCTAGTGTGCCGATGGTGACGGCGCCATTCATCATGAATTTCATGTTTCCGGTACCAGAGGCTTCTTTACCTGCTGTTGAGATTTGTTCTGATAAGTCGGCGGCAGGACAAATAATTTCCATCGCGGAGACTTGATAGTTGGGTAAAAAGACCACTTTTAACCAATCACCTATTGCAGGATCATTATTGACAGTATCTGCGACATTGTTAATTAGTTTAATAATGTCTTTTGCCATGGCATAACCAGGCGCTGCTTTACCGCCAAATAAGACACAGCGTTTAACCAGGCCTTCGGTGTCATTACGTTTGATACGGTCGTAGAGGTGAATAACGTGGAGCACATTTAAGAGCTGACGTTTGTATTCGTGGATCCTTTTTACTTGTATATCGAATAAGGCATCAGGTGAGACGGTGATACCGCACGTGTCTTGAATTAGGTCAGCAAGGCGTTGTTTATTTGCTGTTTTTGTCGCTTGCCATTTTGCTTGGAAAGCGGGATTGGTGGCGTAAGGCTTGAGTTTTTCAAGTTGATCGAGCTGTGTTATCCAGCCGTCACCGATGGTGTCGCTGATTAACTCACTGAGCTCTGGGTTACACCAGGCTAACCAGCGGCGTTGTGTTACACCATTGGTTTTGTTGTTGAATTTATGTGGCCACAATTGATAAAAATCGTTGAAAAGGCCTTTTTGTAACAAATCAGAATGCAGTGCTGCAACACCATTAACCGAGAAGCTGCCGACGATGGCAAGATGGGCCATTCTGACGTGTTGTTGGTGACCTTCTTCGATGATAGATAAGTGGGCTAGTTTTTGTTTGTTGCCAGGCCATTTTTTAGCCACTTCGTTGAGAAAACGGGCATTGATTTCGTAAATTATTTCTAGCACTCTCGGCAGCAAACGCGCAAACATGTTGACAGGCCAGCGCTCTAGCGCTTCTGGCAACAAGGTGTGATTAGTGTAAGCCATGGTGCTTGTTGTGATTTTCCATGCTTGTTGCCAGTTAAGATGATGTTGATCCATCAAGAGTCGCATGAGTTCAGCGACAGCAACGGTAGGATGGGTATCATTCAGTTGAAAGCAGTTTTTGTCAGCGAAGTGGGTGAAATTTTGCCCGTGGCTGTTAACCCAGGTGTTTAGAATGTCTTGCAGGCTGGCAGAAGCAAGGAAGTATTGTTGGCGCAAACGTAGTTCTTTACCATTTTCACTTGCATCGTTGGGGTATAACACCATACTGATGTTTTCAGCGGCATTTTTGGCGGCAACGGCATCAACATATGAGCCTGCATTGAAGTCCTCTAAATTAAATTCGTCGGTGGCTGAAGCCTTCCATAAACGAAGTTTATTGACAGTACCATTTTGATAGCCGGGAATAGGGAGATCATAAGGGACTGCAAGGACATCATTGGTATTGACCCAGTGAACATGGGTTTGGCCATTTTCATCTTTACGGAATTCGGTGTGGCCGCCAAAGGGGATACGTTGGGTAAATTCGGGCCGTTCTAATTCCCACGGGTTGCCATCACGTAACCAGTGATCGGGCATTTCAACCTGATTGCCGTGTTCGATACTTTGTTGGAACATGCCGTATTCATAGCGAATTCCGTAACCTGATACGGGTAATTGCAATGTGGCACAGCTATCGATAAAGCATGCTGCAAGTCGGCCTAGACCGCCATTGCCGAGTCCGGCATCGTGTTCAAGGGTGGTGAGCTCTTCAAAGTCTAAACCAAGGTCATGCATGGCGCGTTTGGTGTTGTCTGCTAAGCCAAGGTTTAAGGCGGCATTACCCATGGCGCGGCCCATTAAAAATTCCATTGATAGGTAATAGGCTTGTTTACACTGTGTTTCTGCGTAGGTGTGTTGGGTGTGTTTCATGCGCTCAAACAGACGGTCACGTAAGGTGAAGGCGAGTGCGGAATAGAGATAATGGCCTGAAGCGCTGCTTTTGTCCTGAGCGAGATGATTGCTATAGTAGTTTTTGAAATCACTTTCGAGAGACTGGATATCCATACCTAATGTAGGGGTGTTATGTAATGTTGAGTTAGGTGTTAGCGTATGGGCATAGCGGGGCGTCATAGTAAAAGGACCTTAAAAGTTAAATAAGACTGTTGGTTTTACTTGATAGCGACTCAGGTACGAGTCTAATAGACATCATTGTCAAAGCAAGCGTGTTAAAAATCGGTGATTATAACACTATCAAGAAGATGACTCTTTTTGAGCGATGATTGAAAGTGTGACTTCTGTTGGACTTTAGTCGCTTTTATTGTCGTGGGAGAACCAACGGTCGAGTTGTTCGACGGCCTGTTGTTTGCCTTGTTGATTGAGAGATGAGAACAACTGTACACTGGCGGAAAGCTGTTGTTTTTTTAGTTCGTTATTAACGTGCAGTAAGCTTGCTTTTGCAGCGCCACTTCTGAGTTTGTCAGACTTTGTAAGCAAAATATGGACGGCAAGTTCAGCTTTATTGGCCCATTTGATCATTTGTAGGTCGAATTCTTTAAGTGGGTGTCGAATATCCATCATCAGCATGAGCCCTTTTAGGGCTTGGCGCGTTTCTAGATATTTCCCTAATGTTTGTTGCCAGCGGATCTTCATTTTCTCGGGTACTTTGGCATAGCCATAACCGGGCAGATCGACAAGACTATTGGTTTCATCAATGTTGAAAAAGTTAATCATTTGCGTACGGCCGGGTGTTTTACTGATGCGCGCGAGTGATTTCTGTTCTGTAATGGTGTTAATGGCGCTGGATTTTCCGGCATTAGAACGGCCGGCAAAAGCGACTTCTATACCACTATCAACAGGCAGTTCTGACAATTGGGTTGCGCTGATGGTGTAATGGGCTTGGCGATATGGGTTAGCCATGAAAAACCTTTAGATTATTGTGTTTGTGGGTATTTTACACTGTGTTGGAATATATACCCATGTTCCTTCAAATTGCCTGCTTTTATGAGGATGACTCGGCTTGTATTGATGTTGTTTTAGGTGCAAATAAGCCTTAATCAGGGTAGGATAGCGACTGATTTATCTAATAAAAATATTATGTGGACATCACAATGAAAAAATGGTGGAAAGCGATTATCATTAGCTTTGCCGCTGTTGCTTTACCTGCAATGGCGGCCGGAGATATTGATGCTGGACAAGCAAAATCAGCTAGCTGTGTTGAATGTCATGGTGTTGGTGGCAATAGCACGGTACCGATGTTTCCCAAATTAGCGGGTCAAGGCGAAGGTTATTTGCTCAAGCAATTAATGGATTTTGCTTCTGGGGCGCGGGAAGGACCATTTATGTCAGGTATTGTGACTGACTTGAATGAGCAGGACATGGCTGACTTGTCCGCTTATTTTGCGTCGACAACACATACGCCTGGTGCAGCATCGAGTGCTTTATTAGTGCAAGGTCAAAAGTTATATCGTGGCGGTAATAAAGAAACAGGTGTACCTGCCTGTATGGCCTGTCATGGCCCTCGTGGGGCAGGTGTGCCGGCAGCTAAATGGCCATCGTTATCAGGTCAACATATTGCTTATACCGAAACACAGCTAGAAGATTTTGCGAATGGCCTGCGAGCGAATGATATGAACAGTATGATGCGAGATATCGCTGCGAAAATGTCTGAAGATGAACGACAAGCTGTCAGTGCTTATATCTCTGGTCTGCATTAAATAATATTTATTTTAATCGTGCAACTTTTAAGGCGCGGCTCTTTTCTATTTAATCGACGCTGTCGATTTCTAACCGGTCTTTTTCTCTTTTATGTCTGACGTTAACGTACCACCAAAACCTCGCCAATCATTCGGCCGACGATTATTTTTATTGTTGGGCTCGATGGATCTCGCGATTACTTTACTCTTGGTGTTAGCCATTGCTTCGGTGATTGGTACGGTACTACAACAGAATCAGCCTTATGCCGATTATGTCATTAAGTTTGGCCCATTTTGGTTTGATGTGTTTGAAACCGCCGGCCTTTATGACGTCTATAGTGCGTTGTGGTTTTTGCTTATTTTGACGTTGTTGGTCGTTTCGACGACAGTTTGCGTGATACGAAATGCGCCGAACATGATCAAGGATATGTGGCAGTTACGGACGCAAATTCGTGAAAAGTCGTTGCGGGTGATGCATCACAATGACCAATGGTCAGTTGCTTTAACACCAGATAAAACAGTCGAACAACTACGGGCTGGCTTATCAGATGCCGGATTTCGGGTGAGACAAACGGAAAAACAGGAAGGTCAGCTTTTATCGGCGATGAAAGGGGGCTTAAACCGTTTGGGTTACTTGTTTACCCATATTGCGATTATTGTGATTTGCGTTGGTGGCTTGTTAGATAGTAATTTGCGGATAAAATTTGCGGAATGGCAGGGTGACCTCAAAATAGAGACGCGTGATCTGGCCTCAAGTGATGTGCCCAAAGAGAGCCGGTTAACGGTAGGAAACCAGGCATTTAGGGGCAGCATTCAGATTCCTGAAGGCCGAGTTGCCAATGTGGTCTTTTTACCGTTAAAAGATGGCTATTTGGTCCAAGAACTGCCTTTTACACTTAAAGTAGCTGATTTTCGAATTGAACATTATGCGACTGGACAGCCGAAGTCTTTTGAAACAGATTTAGTATTATTTGATGATACGTTGCCAGAACCGATTAAAACGACTATTTCTGTTAATCATCCGCTGATACATAAAGGCTATGCCATTTATCAGTCGAGTTTTGCGGATGGGGGCTCAGGCTTGACGCTGGAAGCGTGGCCTTTGGATGAGCGGGCAGGTGCTGCGCCAGAAAAGTTCGAAGGTAAAGTCTTTGAGAAGCGTCAAATGACTTGGGGTGAAAAGGAACTTCGTTTGGAGTTGAATTCGTTTAGGCCGTTTAATATTAACCCTGATCCGACAGAAGACAATCCTAAGAATGTACGTAACTTTGGCCCTAGTTTTGGCTTTAAGCTTCGTTCGCCAACGGGTGAAGCGAGAGAATACGTGAATTATATGGTGCCGGTGATGCGTGAAGGCCGGCCTTTTTTCTTAAGTGGTGTGCGTGGCAGCCCTGCTGAAGAGTTTGGTTACTTGTATCTCCCGGTTGATCGCCAGGGCGGAATGAAAGCGTTTAATGGCTATTTACAGCGTTTGCGTGATGCCGAGACTGTTGAGGTCGTTGCGAAGCAAATGATGCTGGAAACATTGGCGCAGATGTCTGATACTGATAGCGAGCGATTGCAAGAAAGCTTACAAGAGACATTACAAACGTTGGTGACGATGTTTATTCGTGGCGGGTTTACTGAAGTTGGTCATTTTATTGAAACGTCTTTACCAGAAGCGCAGCGTGAGAAATTAGGGCCGGCTTATCTGAGTATGCTGCGTGAGATGTTGGCCAGAATATATTTTATGGACCAAGATCAGACTCAGCCCGTGACAGAAGCAGAGCTGTTATTTTTGCAGGATGCGGCGGATGCGATTGGCAGTTTAACGCGTTATGGTTCGCCAGTTTATTTGTCTTTGAAGAATTATGACCATGTGCAAGCAAGTGGTCTACAGATTGCTAAAGCGCCGGGTAAGGTAACGGTCTATGTGGGTTGTACTTTATTAATCCTAGGCGTGTTTATTCTGTTTTATTTGCCGCAACGCCGTTTTTGGGCATTGATAAAACAAAAGGATGGCGAAAGTGAGATAATCTTCGCTGGTATGAGTAATCGTAATCCGCGTGATTTTGATATGTTATTCGATCAGATGCGTACGCAGTTGAGACAAGAGACTGGGAACTCTGATTCACAATAATGTTCTTACCCATGAACGTTTAGCCTAAGTTAGAAGAGAGAGCATGACAACAATACTGAACAAAGAGAGTAGTCCGATTGCGATTCGAGGGTCTTGGTGGCTGTTGATGATGTTAGCGGCTGGCTTACTGTTTTCACTGTACGGCCAGGTGTTTGATGTTTATGAAATTGGCATTGTGATCTTTGCAGCCGTTTCTCTGGCATTATTGGGCCAAAATTGGCCTGGTTTTAGACTTCATATTGCTGCTGTCACGGGTTTAAGTCTGATTGCAATACAGCTCTATGGCGATAGTTTAGCGTCAGCAGAGAGTAATTTTTTCTTGGTTTATCTGCTGTCGAGCCAATCAGCCATTATGTGGATGAGTGCCTTATATGTGATGGCAACGGTGGCTTATTTCATTGGCTTGTTTGCTAGATCATCTTTTATTGAAAAAGTAGGCTCAGCCATGACATGGGCTGCTACGACGATGGGAATGGTCGGCTTGATGGTTCGCTGGAGAGAGTCTTACCTGATTAGTCATGATGTGGGCCATGTGCCTGTTAGTAATTTATACGAAGTGTTTATCTTGTTTTCGGTGATTACCGCTTTATTGTATTTATTTTATGAACGTCGTTTTAGAACCCGCGCTCTGGGTGGTTTTGTATTATTAGTGATCAGTGCCGCAGTGGGGTTTTTATTGTGGTATGCCTTTGACCGCGGCGCTGCTGATATTCAACCTTTGGTCCCTGCATTGCAAAGTTATTGGATGAAGATCCATGTGCCCGCTAATTTTGTTGGCTACGGTGCTTTTGCAATGGCAGCGATGATTGGTACCGCGTATTTGTTAACGTCATGGGCTCGCGACAGACAATCACAAGGGGTCATGGCAACGATGATGCCGGACCTGGTTGTGATGGAAGACTTGATGTATAAAACCATTGCTTTAGGTTTCGCTTTCTTCACTGTCGCTACCGTTTTAGGTGCACTGTGGGCGGCTGAGGCTTGGGGTGGTTATTGGTCTTGGGATCCCAAGGAAACATGGGCATTAATCGTCTGGCTCAATTACGCGGCTTGGCTGCATATGCGGATGATGAAAGGCTGGCACGGCCGTCCGATGGCTTGGTGGGCTGTTATTGGTTTGTTTGTTACGCTGTTTGCCTTTTTAGGGGTGAATATGTTTTTAGGTGGTTTGCACTCATACGGCGAGTTATAAGGTTAATTGAAGGATATTTTTAGGATGAATAAATTGATTAAAGCGCTATTGGTATTGGCCTTGTCTTTAACTTCTATTAGTGCGATGGCATTACCATTGGCTTATGTTGAAGGTGAGCATTATAAAGTGACGACACAGCGGTTAGCGGTCAGCGATGAGCGTGCTGTTGAGGTGGTTGAGTTGTTTATGTACACCTGTCCGCACTGCTATCACCTTGAACCTGAAGTCGCAGATTGGCAGGCCTCGATGGCGGGTGAGGAAACAGTGAGTTTTGTTCAGATACCTGCGGTTTTTGGACAGAATCAAATTCCATTAGCGACTGCTTTTTATGCAGCGGAAGCGTTAGGGTTATCTGAAAAATTACATCCGTTGTTGTTTGAAGGTATTCATGAAGATGGGATTAACTTGTCTTCGAAAAAAGCAATATTAGATTATGTTGCTGAGCAGGATGTGGATCGTGCTAGTTTTGACAAGATGATGGGATCGTTTGCCGTTAAAACAAAAGTTAAAAAAGCGGCAGCGTTGACGAAAATGTCTGGCATTACCGGTGTTCCTGCTTTTGTTGTGAACGGCCGATACCAAACCAGTGCTCCGATGGCGGGCAGTGTTGCAGGCATGTTTGAAGTGGTAGATTTTTTGGTCGAACAATCACAGCATTAATTAAAAGAATACAGTTAGGTAGGCCAATATTATTCCGTCAGACAACGGTTTCTGCCGCTTTCTTTTGCTTTATATAAGGCTTGGTCAGCGCGTTTAAAGACGTCTTCGAGGGTGTCATTTTCTTTGAAGCTGGCTAAACCAGCAGAAGCTGTAATGGTGACGGCTTGCCCTTCATAATGAAATTTTGATTGTGTTACCTTTTCACGGATTTTATTGGCAAGACCTAAGGTGTCGTTAAGTTGGGTTTCTGGAAAAACGCCCATAAACTCTTCACCACCATAGCGGGCAATAAAGTCGGCATCTCGGGTTTGTGATGTGAAAATTTGGGCGATAGTTTTGAGTACTTTATCGCCTGCCGCGTGACCATATTCGTCGTTAACCTTTTTGAAAAAGTCGATGTCCCAAAGAATGATACTGAGTGGTTTTTTATAACGTTGCCACCGGGTATATTCTTTTTCTAAAATTTCATTGAGTGCCTGACGATTCCAGATACCGGTGAGCGGATCTTTGAGGGCTAAGTCTCGCGAACGCATCGCCGATTGGCGTAACTCGACACTTTCTTGTTCCATGAGGTGGATGCGTTGTTTGAGTGCTTGTATTTGTTTTTTAGATTGTTCGAACTGTGATTGATCTGACTGGCGATAGGAATCGAAATGTTGATTAAGGAAATCGAGCCGTTCGTTCACGGTTAGTTTTAATTGATCTAAGTTATCAGCGACTTCGACATGACTGATAATGCCTTTGACCTCTTGTTCAACAGCGCGGCCAAGATGGTGACGTTCTTGGAATGCTTTATTGTCTTCATCGGTGCCGATATGAATCTGTTCATCAAGTTCACTCAGCCTTGCGGTTAGTGACTTGAGGAAAGTCTCGTATTCTTGTTTTTCAGCGAGGACTTGCGAACCTAGCGCGCTGATAATATCTGCAATTTCATCGATGACGCCCGGCAAAGCCTGTTCTGCTATGCCTGCTTCTATTTGGCGTCGAATGGCTGTTGTTCTTTTGGTCAGTGCAGGTGGTAAGGACAGACGCTCTAATAACTGCATTAATAGTATATGTGCTGGCGGTTGTGTTGTTTGAGGCTGTATAGCGGCAGCTGGGGCCGGCTCAGACTCTTCCGAGAGTGCTATTGTTGCATTGGTCGTATCATCGCCGCTTTCGTCCTGTTTATGACTATTGAATAAGCCGAAACCAAAGCCACTGCTTTTTGTTTTAATATTGTCATTTAAACAATTTTCTAATAAGGCACTTAGTTGGGGTAATAAAGCGTTTATATCGGTATTACTGGCAGGTTTGAACTGTTTTGCCAGCTTCTTAGCCTCTTTTTTGTAAGTTTTTGAGATATTTAAAGCAGTGAGGAGGGTAGCGAGTATTTCCCCCGTGGTTTGAGGTCTATTTTTACTGTTTTCGAGCTTGATGATAGAGCCTTCTATTTTTTCTAAAATGTGCTCGATTTCTTGTTGTTCCTGGCTTTTTTTTCTGAGTGAGGTTCTTAGAGAAGAAAGGTGGCTATCCAGTGTCGAATCCAGGCCTTGTGCTATTAGGGCTAAACGGCCTAAGCTGCGTCGTAATAAGGTGTCGAGTTGCTGTTGTTGTTCTAGCTCCGTGACGGACTTGTAATACTTTTGTTTCCACTGGCTCAGTTGTTGTTGAATCGTATCATTGTCCATAGTTAAACCTATTCAATTACAAAGCAGAAGGGGGATATCCTTGTGGTGGATATGCGGTGTTTTCTAGTTGATTTGGCTGATTATCATTGATGCTATCGTACAATAAAATATCGTAGTATCGGCGAATATTTTCAATATAACGGACAGGTTCATTACCCCTGGCATAACCGTGTCGTGTTTTGCTATACCATTTTTTTTTGCTCAAAAGGGGTAGGTTTTGTTTAATATCAGGCCATAAATCTGGGTTTTGGCCATTTTGTTGGGTAATGATACGAACGTCTTCTATATGGCCTAGGCCGACGTTATAGGCTGCCAAGGCTATCCAGGTTTTATCGGGCTCGGGTATGCGTTCAGGTAGACGGTTTTTGAGGCTGTTTAAATAGCCGGCGCCAGCAAAAACACTTTGTTTTGGATCTGTTCTATCATCAATTTTCATTTGCTTGGCAGTGGCATTGGTGATCATCATTAAGCCTTTCACACCAGTATGTGAGATCGCTTTGGGATCCCAGTGTGACTCTTGGTAGGAGATGGCAGCGAGGAGGCGCCAATCGATATCGAATTTGGCAGAAGCTTGCTTGAATAGTGGTTGATAGGTGGGTAATTGGGTGATAATTTTTCGATAGAGGGCACGGGTGTCGACATAATCAAAACGCCGGATATGACCATAATATTTCTCGATGAGTCTATCAAGTTTTCCGGAGGCGGTGAGTGCGTCGAAGAAGTGTTGGATTTCGCTATATAAGCTATCGTCTTCAGAGCGTGTTAAAGCCCAAGCTAATTGCTGAGGATCTGAGATGTCAAAAGCAACACGTAATTCTGGAAAGAAGTTTTGTTGTGCGGCGATTTCATTGGAGTCGGCCACGGTGTAATCGATCATTTCTAACTGAACTAATTCGAGAAGGTGGCTACTATCAAGTCGTTTATTGGCAACCCACTGTAAGGCTGGCACATCGGCTTGATGTTGTTTAAGTTGTTCGACATGACTACTGTCAGCAACCACTTCAAGTAGGCCGCCGGTGATGGCTGGGAGGTTTTTAGGTCGGCGGTTACCTTGGCGGTAGACCAGTTGTTGTGTGACTTCTTGATAGACAGGACCAAAGCGTAGGGCTTTTTCGCGCTCTGGGGTGATAGTCAGCCCAGCAGCGGCGAGATCAGCGTGACCTTGTTCTAATAAGTGCAGCATATTGCTTAAGTTATCGGGGACAATAATGTTGAGTTTGACGCCAAGATGTTGTGCAAAAAGGGCAGCGAGTTCGTATTCTAGACCGGCTAAGTTATCGCCTTTTTGGTAGTAGCTTGTTGGACTGTAACGGCTTAGGACATTGAGTTCACCGCGTTGTTTTATTTGTTCAAGTTGCGATCCCGTTTCACTGCATGACGTGAGGATAGATAAGCCTACAAATAGCAAGATCAAACGGAATTTCAATGTAATAGCCTTACAAGTGATATTTCGTTGATTATCGCATTTATGCACTCGATGTTCACAGGCTTAGTTCGCACTTTTATTGACGACGGGCTTTAAAGAATTGGCGGAGTAGTTGACTACTTTGTTCAGAGAGTAAGCCATGCTCACACTGTACATGGTGATTGAGTCTATTATTATTGAGGACATCAAAGCCACTGACTATTGCACCGGTTTTAGGCTCTTTGGCTGCGAAGACTAACCGTGCTATTCGACTGTGAATGATGGCGCCAGTACACATTAGGCAAGGCTCTAAAGTGACATAGAGTGTTGTGTTAGGTAAGCGATAATTATTGTTATTTAAGCAGGCTGCGCGGATGGCTTGTATTTCTGCGTGAGCCGTTGGGTCATTGCTCGAAATGGGTTGATTCCAGCCTTCACCGATGAGGTTATTTTCGTGAACGATGACGGCGCCAACAGGCACTTCATCTTGTTGCTGTGCTTTTTCTGCGAGTGTGAGTGCATGACGCATCCATTTTTCATCATCAGGGGTCATGGATGACGATATGGCGTTTGATGAGGTTTGCCAGTCTTATGCTAGCGCCTTGGCTAGCGGCAATGAGTTTCAAGCCGGCTTCGCCCATTTTGGCGCGTTGTTCGGCATTATCTAATAATCGAATGACATTATCAGCAAGGTCTTCGGCCTGGCCCACTGGTATTACGGCTTCAGCATCAATAAATCGGCGGGTGATGTCATTGAAATTAAAGAAATGTGGCCCGACCAGTACGGCTCTGCCTAATGCGGCGGGTTCGAGAATATTATGACCGCCATGTGGAACAAGGCTACCACCGACAAAAGCGACATCAGAAGCGGCATAGAATAAGGGCAGTTCGCCCATTGTGTCGACAACGAGTACTTGGATGTCGGATGAACAAGGTAATTGTTCACTGCGTCTGAGCGTTTTGAATCCCGTTTTGTGCGTAAGCGCGGTGACGCGGTCAAAGCGTTCAGGATGGCGTGGGACGATAATCAACAGTAAGTTTGGAAATTTTGAGCGAATTTGTCTTGAGGCATGGAGAATAATTTCTTCTTCCCCTTCATGCGTACTGGCGGCAACCCAAACAGGTCGGTTATTGTCCCACATCATGCGCATTGCACTGGCTTGTTCGACGATGCTGGCAGGGAGGTTGGTTTCGTATTTGAGGTTGCCGATCGCGTGGACATCGGTGATATCAGCACCAAGGAGATGAAAGTTATCGCGGTCATGTTGGCCTTGGGCGGCAATGAAGCGCAGGCTATTGAGTACCATTTTAGTTAATTTAGGAAAGCGGGCGTAGCCTTTGGCTGAACGGTCTGACATTCGTGCATTGGCGAGTACGAGTGGAATATTGTGTTGTTTGCAGCTTAATAATAAGTTGGGCCAGATTTCCGTTTCCATAATGACGCCGAAAACAGGCCGGTTAATTTTTAAAAACCGATTGATTGCCAAGGGTAAGTCATAAGGTAAATAACAATGGGCAACGGAATCAGAAAACAATAATTTGACGCGTTCGCTGCCAGTAGGCGTCATGGTGGTGATTAACAGTTGATGTTTTGGGTAGGTTATTTGTAGGCTTTTTACCAAAGGGCGGCAGGCTTCGACTTCCCCGACCGAGACAGCATGTATCCATATTACTGGCGCTGGTCTGGTGAGTGGGGGACTATTACCAAAGCGTTCTGACCAACGCTGCCAATAAGCAGGCGCGCGGATACCTCGCCAAGTAAGCCGTAAGATGACTAAAGGTAAGCAGATATAAAATAAGGTGGTATAAAGTAATTTCAAGCGTGTATCTTTTTGTTCGTTTATTTAGCGGTAAACCAGTGAGAATGATAGCATAGGCGCTAAATTTCTTAATGATTGGTCGACATGGCATTTTTTCAAAAGCAGTTTTTACATCCCCGTTTCTGGGCTAGTTGGCTTGGTTTGGGTTTGATGCGCTTATCGGTTTATTTGCCGGTGCAGCTGCAAATGTTATCAGGTCGTTTGGTGGCTTGGGTTATTACGCCACTGACATCCTCGAGAAGGTTGATTGCTGAGCGTAATATTGCATTATGTTTTCCAGAGTTAACGGAACAGCAAAGAGCAGATTTATTAGACGATAATATGCGCACAATGGGTATGTTGTTGCTTGAAATGGCGCTGAGTTGGTGGGGTAGTGACAGTAGCTTAGAAAAACGCGTGCGTTACGAAGGCTTGGAGCATCTTGATAGGGGGCTAGCGAAAGGCAAAGGTGTTATTTTGTTGACGGGGCATTTTACCAGTATGGAACTGGGCGGCCGATTGATAATGCTGAAAAAACCGTGCTATGTGATGTTTAGGGAATTAAAAAATCCATTATTTAATGCGGTGATGATGCAATCTCGTGTACATCATAGTGAAGGAATTGTGTTACAGGAAGATCCCCGAGCGATGATACGGGCTTTGAGAAAGAATAAAATTGTGTGGTACGCGCCCGATCAAGATTATGGCCGGAAATTGAGTATTTTTGCTGAATTTTTTGGTAATACAGCGGCAACAGTGCCGGCCACAGCACGGATGGCTAAGATGAGTGGTGCGGCGGTGGTGCCTTTTGTGCCGCGGCGTGAAGCGGATGGCAGCTATACATTAACCTTGAGTCCAGCATTGGAGGATTTTCCTACTGGGGATGATGTTGTTGATGCCCAGAGAATTAATGATCTGATAGAGCAAGAGGTGCGCCAATCACCAGAACAATACTATTGGGTACACCGACGGTTTAAGACACAGCCAGAGGGTAAGAAAGGCTCACTATATAAAGGCTAAATTAAAAGTGTGCTCAGCTGAGCTTATTCTAAATATTGTTGGCCTGACTAAAAGTATAGGCAAAAAAAAGGCCATCCGAAGATGGCCTTTTTTGTTGGTAATCTGTCGATTAACGTTTTGAGAATTGTGGACGTTTACGTGCTTTGTGTAAACCAATCTTCTTACGTTCAACGGCACGGGCATCACGAGTGATGAAACCGGCTTTACGTAGCTCTGATTTTAATTCGCTGTTGTATTCAACCAATGCGCGGCTAATGCCGTGACGAATTGCGCCAGCTTGACCATTGTTACCACCACCGCGAACGGTGATTTGAAGATCAAAGTTACTTAACATATCAACCAATTCTAATGGTTGGCGAACTACCATGCGTGACGTTTCACGTCCGAAGTAATCGTCAAGTGATCGAGTATTAATGGTGATGTTACCCGAGCCTGATTTCATAAATACGCGCGCTGTTGAACTTTTGCGGCGACCGGTTGCGTAATGTTGTTCTGTTGCCATGAGTTAGGTTCCGTTTAGATTTCCAGCACTTTAGGCTGTTGGGCTGTGTGTGGGTGTTCTTCGCCAGCATAAACTTTTAATTTGCTGAACATCGTACGACCCATAGAATTCTTAGGCAACATGCCTTTGACAGCAGATTTGATAACGCGATCTGGTGCTTTCTCAAGTTGCTTTTCTAATGAAATAGATTTAATACCACCGACATAACCTGTGTGGTGATAGTAAATTTTATTTTTTAATTTATTACCTGACACATGGAGCTTCTCAGCATTGATAACAACAATGTAATCACCAGTATCAACGTGAGGTGTGTAAATTGTTTTATGCTTTCCACGCAAACGACGCGCGATTTCAGAAGCCATACGGCCTAATGTTTTGCCGTTAGCATCGACGACAAACCAGTCGCGGCGTACTTCAGCAGGTTTTGCACTTAGTGTTGTTGTTTTCATTCCGCGGTTGGCTCCAGAAAATTACGCAGGCGGGTCAAATAAAGAGGGGAAATGTTACGCATTCGCTAGGATGCTGTCAACTCTGATTACGCCATGAAGAGTTGCAAGAGTATAGCACCTAGGACAAGACGGTAGAGAACAAATGGCCACATGCCTATTTTTTCTATCATTTTAAGGAAGAAATGAATACAGATATAAGCACTGATTGCGGAAAGTCCTGTGCCCATTATGATGGCAAACCAGTCGGTCACCAAGTCAGACTGGATAAGCTCAATGGCTTTTAAGCCGCCGGCTAACACAATGACAGGAATAGATAATAGGAATGAAAATCGGGCCGCTGCTTGTCGCGATAAACCGAGCATTAGACCTGCTGTAATGGTAATACCTGAACGTGATGTGCCGGGTATGAGTGCAATTGCTTGGGCTAACCCGATAAATAAGATGTCGAAGAGGCTTAATTTTTGTTCATCTCGTTGCTGTTTACTTTGCCAATCTGCCCAGCCGAGCATGAGCCCGAAGATGATGGTGGTCGCGGCAATCACAAGCGGGCTGCGAAGATGGGTTTCGATAATATCGCCTAGCAGTAGGCCCGCTAAGCCGACAGGGATTGTGCCGAGTAACACAGCCCAAGCAAGTCGACTTTCACCCACCATCGCGCGCTGATTGACAGAAGCAAACCAGTCAACAGTGAGTGTCGCGACAGTTTTTCTAAAGTAGAATACAACGGCCGTTAAGGTGCCGACATGAACGGCGACATCAAAGGCGAGGCCTTGATCTTCCCAACCCGCAATAATGGGCAGCAGGATGAGGTGAGCTGAGCTTGAAATGGGTAAAAATTCGGTTAGGCCTTGCAGTAGTGCTAAAGCGAAGATTTGTATTAAGTCCATTATGCGCCGAGTTTATGAAAATTGGATGGCGCTATTATACGTTCAGTTAACGCAATAGCGCTGTGTTTTGGTCATCATTATGTTAACTAGGTCGTTAAGATGGTCTTTGATATTGCTGGAGGCAGACGGTCTTAACACTAAAAGAAGGTCGGGTTTGCGTTATAATTGATGATTATCACTGGCTCAATTGCGCTATTTTAAGAATGAGAAGCACCATGACTGAAGCTGCTACACAACCTGAATTAATTAATCGTTTAACGACATTGGTTGGGTCAACTTATATTTTGACTAATCCTACTAAAATGCAGCCTTTTAGCAAAGGGTTTCGTTTCGGATTTGGTAGCGCTTTAGCCGTTGTTCGTCCTGGTAGTTTGTTAGAGATTTGGCAGGTGTTACAGGTTTGTGTTGATGCCAATGTCGCTATTATCATGCAAGCCGCTAATACGGGCTTAACGGGTGGCTCAACACCGGATGGCGATGATTATGATCGGCCCATCGTTATTATTAATACAATGCGTATCGATCAAATCCAATTGATAAATGATGCGCGTCAAATTATTGGATTACCGGGTAGTACCCTATTTGGACTTGAGGAAGTGTTGGCACCTTATGGGCGTGAACCACATTCGGTAATAGGGTCTTCATGCATAGGGGCATCGATAGTCGGTGGTGTCTGTAATAATTCGGGTGGGGCTTTGGTTCAACGTGGCCCGGCGTATACTGAATTATCGTTATATGCTCAAATTCATGATGATGGTGAATTAGAATTAGTGAATAATTTGGATATTGATTTAGGGGTGACGCCTGAAGAAATATTGACTAACCTCGAGCAACAACGCTATCAAGCTGCTGATATTAACCAGTCGGAAAAGCGGGCTTCAGATAATGAATATCATGAACGCGTCAGAGAAATAGATGCCGACACACCTTCAAGGTTTAATAATGATGGCCGGCGTTTGCATGAGTCCTCAGGTTGTGCCGGTAAATTAGCTGTCTTTGCGGTGCGTATTGATACGTACCCTATTGCCGCTAAGCAACAGGTTTTTTATGTGGGCACGAATGATGCTCAGGTATTAGCAACGATGCGACGGGATATCTTATCGACGTTTAAGACCTTGCCTGTTTCAGGTGAATATCTACATCGAGATTGTTACGAGGTGAGTAAGAAATATGGCAAAGATACATTTCTTGTCATTGATAAATTGGGCTCGAAATATATTCCTAAGCTATTTGGTTTAAAAAGAACAGTTGATCGATTCGCTGATCGATTGCCTTTTTTACCCAAAAAAATGTCTGATAGGGTGATGCAATACCTGAGCTATTGTTGGCCGAACCATTTGCCAAAGCGAATGGAAGCATATAGTGCGCAATATAGTCACCATTGGATTTTAGAAATGGATAATGATGGGGTCGATGAGGCGCGTGCTTATCTTCAACAGTTTTTT
This sequence comes from uncultured Gammaproteobacteria bacterium, assembly GCA_905479985.1. Lineage (GTDB taxonomy): Bacteria > Pseudomonadota > Gammaproteobacteria > Nitrosococcales > Methylophagaceae. The sequence goes on from CAJQOM010000009.1 coordinate 59,499, forward strand.
GAAACGGCAGAAGGCAGCTATTTTGAATGTACGCCAGAAGAGAGCGAAAAAGCGATATTGCACCGTTTTGTTGCCGGTGGCGCGATAGGGCGTTATCACATCATGAATGGCCAAATGCTAGGTGCTATGATGACAGTAGATGTGGCGTTACGCAGAAATGATGCGGTTTGGTTCGAAGAATTGCCCCCCGAAGTTGACGCGTTGATTGCGGATAAATTTTATTATGGCCATTTATTTTGCCATGTCATGCATCAGAATTATGTGTTGAAGAAAGGCGTTGATGCGAAGCAGTTAAAGCAACAAATTTTAGCTTCTTTTGATGCACGTGGCGCTGAGTATCCTGCCGAACATAATGTGGGCCATGAATATGCTGCAAAAGCAGATTTAAAATCGTTTTATAAAGCGTTAGACCCGACCAATACGTTTAATCCTGGGATTGGTAAAACCAGCAAATTAAAGCATTGGTCAGAAGATAAACAATAACAGTTACGCTTATCGAAGCCAGTCAGCGTTAATCGTTGGCTGGCGAGTATCAATATAAAACGCGTAGTCTGATAGTGCCTTCGACGCTATTTAAGTGCTCTAGGGCCAGCTTTGAATCAAGTTCCGCAACGTCTAAGAGTAAATAACCTACTTCATTTTCAGTCATCATACTTTGTGCCAATATATTGATATTGTGCTGAGCAAACAGTTGGTTAATGTTCGATAAGACGCCGGGTCTATTGTGATGAACATGCAAAATACGATGCGTATTCGCTTGCTGCGGCATGGCGATTTCTGGGAAGTTAACCGCAGAAGTGGAATTACCATTATTGGCAAACTGAATGAATTTTTCAGCGACTTCTAGGCCGATATTCGCTTGGGCTTCAACGGTTGAACCACCGACATGGGGGGTCAAAATAACATTCGGGTAACCACGAAGGGGTGAATCTAAGGGTTCATCATTTGATTTTGGCTCTTTGGGGAAAACATCGATGGCGGCACCGCCCACTTTATTGTTTTCAATAGCCTGAGCTAAATCTTCTAAGTTAACGCAACTCCCTCTGGCAGCATTGATGAAGATGGCACCGGTTTTCATTTGGTCAAACTGTGCTTTTGCCATCATATTATGCGTTGTGGCTAATTCAGGGACGTGCAGGGAAATAACATCCGAATGGCTGAGCAGGTGTTGCATTGGGACTTGATTGGCATTGCCTAAAGGCAGTTTGGTGATGGCATCATAATAGATGACATTCATTCCTAAGCTTTCAGCTAATACCGAGACCTGTGAGCCAATGCTGCCGTAGCCAACGATACCGAGTGTTTTACCGCGGGCTTCATAAGACGCTTTGGCCGTTTTGGGCCAGCTACCATTGTGGACTTTATGATTTTTTTCAGGAATACCACGTAATAATAAGATGAGCTGCCCAATGACCAGTTCTGCAACAGAACGGGTGTTTGAGTAAGGTGCATTAAAGACAGGCACCCCTTTCATTTTGGCGGCTTGCAGATCAACTTGGTTCGTCCCAATACAAAAACAACCAATGCCTGCTAATTTATCAGCTGCATTGAGAACTTTTTCTGTGAGTTGCGTCCGCGAGCGGATACCGATAAAACGAACACCTTTGATTTTTTCGATTAAAGCATCTTCATCTAAGGCATGAGAAAGATATTCGATGTTGGTATAGCCGGCTTTTTCTATGGCATCAACAGCATTTTGATGAAGACCCTCTAATAATAGAAAACGAGCATCAGACTTTTTGAGGGGGATTAGTTCCATGAGAGTTTGTCTATTTCAGTAGGTGGGTTTAAAAAGCCAGATATTATAGCAGGTGTTATTAAAAATAGATTATGATGGCTGGCTATAACGGTTTTAAGACGTTTATTTTACTGTGAGTGCCTGGCCTTTAAAGCTGATGCTAGGCCAGCCTGATACGATAAAATTTCTGATATTTTGGTGGTCATCGCCTTCTGGGTTTTTGAGTACATCATTACGATAGTAAGCGCCGAAACAGGCTAAGGTTTGCTGTTCAGTTAAGTCATTTAATTGCCCAAATGCAAAAATTTTGCATGAGCCATTGTTTTGGTCTGCTTGATTAATGATGTTGCCGTTACTGAATTGTGTCGGTGTGAAATGATAGTTGGCCTCGATGACTGACATGGTGTCGCTAAATTCGATGGCTTCGGGTGTTTGATTTAATTTGTTTAGAAAGGCGTTTAGGATCATTGGGTTCTGCCAGAGTTGTATTTGAAAGGGTGGATTATACACAAGCGCTGAGGCAGCTTGCGTGCTTTGAACTTTGATGTCAGATATCGGTCTGACAGTCACACCTTCTATATCCTAGATCTTAGGGAAACTTCTAAAAGCGTGTTGCCATTAATCTTGATTGTTCTGTGAGGGTTTGTTTGTTGTTGGGTTCCTGGAAAGCTTTTCGTCTTTCGATTCATTCTACGGTTATCGCCGTCTTTTTATTGACGACATTGCTGACAAGCGGTGTATCGATCGGATTACATTATTACTTTAGTCAGGCTTTTGCGACCGAGTCTGCTTTGTCTGTGTACGAGCATGCGGCATCCAGCACCCATGATTTTGTAGAAAATGTCGATGATAAGGCAGAAGAAATTGCCTTTATGTTATCGAAATTCCCAAAACTGGTCGAAGCGGATGGGATTGACGCTGATACGCGTGCTGTTTTTGCTGAGGTTTTACAACGTAACCCGCTTATTTCTTTTATTACTGTTGGTTTTAACGATGGTGGTTTTTATCAACTGATTAATTTAGATGCCAATGTCAAAATTCGGCAGCAGTTTAACGCGACAGCAAAAGATAAATGGATTGTGATTACGATACGGACGGATGGAGATCGTTATTTACATTTTGATTATTTAGATGCTGAATTCGGGCATCGCCATAAGATGGAATACCCTACTAATTATGATGTGAGAACCCGTGCTTGGTTTGGGGAGGCTGAGGCGGGCAAGGTGTTAAAAAGTCAGCCATATTTGTTTCAACATTTACAAGTGCCGGGTCAAGTCTATGCCATTTCTTTAGGCAACAGCCAGCATGTTCTTGCCATTGGTATCGCGCTGCCATCGTTATCTAATTTCTTAAAAAGGCAACCATTGCAGACAGGCAGTGAGGCTTATATTTATCAGCAGAATGGTGAGATTATTGCCTCAAATAAATCGGAACCAGAACGGTTATTACCATCCGCTCCTCAATTGGAACTGACACCGGAACAGCAAATACTTGTTGAAAATAAGCCTTATTTGACAGTGTCGAATGAATTAAATTGGCCTCCGATCAACTTTGCGAGTGCTGGTCAGCCGCGAGGCTATTCTATTGATGTTCTATCGTATATTGCTGAAATGACCGGGTTTCAATTACGCTATGTTAATGGCCTTGATTGGGATGAGATGGCACAGCTTTTTGTCAGTGAAGAGTTGGATATCGTTCAGCCGGTTTTCTTTAATGTCACGCGAGAAGCGGTTGGCGGATTGACGCATGCTTTTTTAAGGGCACCGTATGGTCTGGTGACGAAAAAAGGATTTGGTACGGTTGAAAATGCGGTGCAGCTTAATGGTTTTAAAGTGGCTATTCAACGCGGCTGGTCATTGGCGGAACGGGTGAAATATCACTACCCTCGGGTAGAGGTTGTTTTGGTTGATTCTGTGGAAGCGATGTTCAAAGCGTTGGCATCAGGCGAGGTAGATGCAGGGATTGATACCGAGACAGTATTGTCTTATCACTTGGCATCCTTTTTTGTGGAAGATGTTGTTGTTCACTCTGATTTGTCTTTCGATCCGAACCGGTTCTCAACTGATTTGCATTTCATGGTTAACCCGTCATCGCCCGGAGTGAAAGAGATGATTAACCAAGCTTTGGCGGCATTAGGGGATGTCCATAAACAAGCACTGTATGACAAATGGTTTAGTGGTAATACCACAGTATCGAAACCGACGATTTTGCCTTACCCGGAGTTGATTTCATTAACAGAACAAGGCGAGATTGAAGGCCTTAAGACGATGGTACTGAAAGGCGAAGATTATTTTGTTTATGCAGCGCCGATTGATATGGCGGACAAAGTGGCGAATTATCTGATGATAATGACGCCCGTTGAGTCGGTCATGGCAGAGTCGATGGATAAATTGAAAACGTCTATTTGGCTGACGGCAATGGCGATAGTGCTGCTTTTTCCATTGATTTGGTTGGTCGTCTTGCCTATTGCACGATCCATTCGCTTATTGGCCGATGACAGTGAAAAAATTAAGCAGCGTCAATATGCAGAGGTGAAACATGTTGATAGTAAGATTACTGAAATTAATGATTTAGCAACATCGATGTTGGGGATGTCAGAATCAATTCAAGCACACGAAGCGTCACAGGAAGCATTGATTGAATCGTTTATAGCGCTTATTGCACAAGCGATTGATGATAAGTCTCCCTACACGGCGGGGCATTGTGCGCGCGTCCCTGAACTGGCCTTTATGTTAGCAGAAGCAGCACAAAAATCGCATGTGGGGCCTTTTGATCAGTTTGAGTTTGAAAGCGAAGATGAGTGGCGTGAATTCCGGATCGGTGCTTGGCTTCACGATTGTGGCAAGATCACGACGCCTGAACATATTATTGATAAAGGGACGAAGTTAGAAACCATTTATAACCGAATTCATGAGATTAGGATGCGGTTTGAGGTGCTTTGGCGGGATGCTGAAATTCATTATTTAGAGCAGTTAAGTGATGACAATAATGAGGATAAAGCTGGTTTACAAAATCAACTTGCTGAAACCCATCAGCAATTGCAAAATGATTTCCAATTTATTGCACAATGCAATGTGGGTGGCGAATTTTTGAGTCAGGCTGATATTGCACGTTTAGAGACATTGGCGAACACGACTTGGCAGCGCCATTTTGACGATCGTGCCGGTATATCGCCAGTGGAAGGCATGCGTTTGTTGGGAGAGAATCAATCACTGCCTGTGACAGAGCCGTTGTTGAGTGATAAACCTGAGCATATTATTCCGCGAGAACAGAGTACAGATTACGATCCAAAGCTGGGGATTACGATGGTCGTGCCTGATGATCTTTATAACCTCGGCGAGCTGTATAACTTGACTGTGTCGGCCGGGACATTGACGAGAGAAGATCGGTTTAAAATTAATGAACATATGATCAGTACGGTGAAAATGTTGGAAGGCTTACCTTTCCCGCCAGAACTGGCAAAAGTACCGCGTTATGCGACAACGCATCATGAAACGATGCGGGGAACAGGCTATCCACGGGGGTTATCGGCAGATGATTTATCGATGCCAGAACGGATTATGGTGGTGGCTGATGTGTTTGAGGCACTAACAGCGGCTGATAGGCCTTATAAAAAAGCGAAACCGATTAGTGAAGCGGTGAGTATCCTGCATAAGCTGGTTGTGAAAGGCAATATTGATGTTGATGTGTTTGAATTGTTTTTGACCAGTGGGGTTTATCGTCAGTATGCGGCAGAGTTCTTACCGACAGAGCAATGTGATGAGGTCGATATTAAGCGGTTCTTAAGGTAGTTAGCTTAATCAAAAAAATCGGTGAATTGACTGGTATTTTCTCGGTCTGTTCGATATTGGTTAACAGGATCCTGGCTATCTTCATATCCCAGGGCAATACCGCATAAGACCTGTTTTGAGTTTGGGTAATTCAGCGTTTGGCGGATAATATCTGGGTATTCAGCCAATGCCGCTTGCGGACAGGTGGCTAAGCCTTCGGCCATGGCACTTAACATAACGGATTGTAGGAACATGCCGTAATCAAGGTATGAGCCAGTTTGCATGATGTCATCCATTAAAAAGAGCAACATGACCGGCGCATCAAAGGCGCGATAATTAGCGGCCCACTGGGCTTGGCGGTGTGCGGTGTCTTCTCTTTTAATCGCTAAGCTATTGTAGAGTTGCAAGCCGCATTGTTTGCGGCGAAGCGTGTAGGGCGCTTGCCATTGTGTTGGGTAGTAAGGATAGTCTGGATTGGGTTTTATCCTGCTTGCAAAGGCTTGTTGGATGGCGTCTTGAAGTGTTAATTTTGTTTGGCCAGTGACAACGGCAACTTGCCATGGTTGGGTGTTAGCCCCCGAGGGCGACTGACTTGCGGTAGTGAGAATACGTTTGATTTGGTCTGTGGTCACTGCTTTATCAGTATAAGCGCGACACGAGTGACGTTGTTCAATAGCTTGATTGATATTCATTTTGCTGGCGGTTCCGATTCATTCAGTCGAGAGATAAGCCACAAGGCACTAAAACCAATGGCAACGAGCATCAATTGTAAGCCACTTCTACCCGATAAAATAAGGATGGAAATGCCAAATGAAGTGATGACAAGGGCCATGGCACGAAGCTTGACATGGCGGCTGACCGTTTTGTTTTTTTCCCATTCCTGCAATATAGGACCAAACCATTTGTTGTTCAGTAACATTTTGTGGAAGCGCGGCGAGCTCTTGGAAAAACAGGCTAAGGCTAAAATCAAAAAGGGTGTGGTCGGTAATATGGGTAAGAAGGCACCAATGGCGCCAAGGATGACACAAAGCCAACCTAGCGAGATGAGCAGATAGCGATTTAACGCTTTGTGCATTGGATATTATCCATTATGCACGAGACATAAATTTAGCAGTACTGGTGTTGATTTTGATCGTTTCACCATTTTCGATATATTCCGGTACTTGCACTTCAAGTCCCGTTGTCAAAATGGCGGGCTTTGTTCGGGCACTGGCAGTGGCGCCTTTGATGCCGGGGGAAGTGTCGGTGATGGTCAATGCGACAGCAGCGGGTAGTTCAATGGCAACGATGAGGCCATCAAGTAGGATGGCGATTATATCTTCTAGCCCTTCTGTTAGGTAGCCTTGGTCTTCTGCTACTTCGTCTGCATTGATGGTGTACTGTTCATAATCATCTAAACTCATAAAAGTATAGCCATCGTTGTCTTGGTATGAAAACTGAACCCGTTTACGTTCACAATCGACTTCTTTTAAAAAGTCATCGCCTTTGAGCGATTCATCGCGTTTTTGTTTGGTTTTGAGGTGATTAAAACGAATTTTATACAGCGTAGATGCGCCACGGGATGACGGGTTTCTGACTTCAATGCTTTTGACTGAATAAGGTTCATCGTTGACTTCGACGACCATTCCGCGTTTTAAATCACTGGCTTTAGGCATTGTATTCTCTTCATGGGTCTGGTTAACGATATCGGCATTATACCGGTTCTGTTAAGACAACACTGCCTAAGTGATTACGTTAAGATAGTGTTATTAATTGTTTTAATTTGAGTACAAGATGGCAGAGATTGGCAAAATAAATCATTTGAATGTGGTGAAGCAAGTGGACTTTGGGGTTTATCTCGATGGCGATGAACTCGGGGAAATTTTGTTACCAGAGCGTGATGTGCCGCCGGGTTGTGTGGTGGGCGATGGTTTAGATGTTTTCATCTACCTTGATTCGGAAGATCTGTTGATTGCCACGACGCACATGCCAAAGGCGATGGTGGGTGAATGCGCGTTTTTGAAAGTGGTTGAAGTGAATGCGGTCGGCGCCTTTCTCGACTGGGGTTTACCGAAAGATCTATTGGTACCTTATGGTGAACAGCAAAAGCCAATGGAAGAAGGTGAATCTTATGTGGTTTATCTGTATGTGGATGAGGCATCTGAAAGAATTGCAGCTACCAGCCGCTTGAATAAATTTGTGGTTGATACGTCCCCTTATTTTAAGCCACAACAAAAAGTGGAATTGTTGGTTTGTGAACGGACGGATTTAGGCTACAAAGCAGTGGTGAATCAAGCAGTGATTGGCTTGTTATTTAACAGCGATGTCATTAGTCCTGTGCGCTGTGGTGAGACATTGCAAGGTTATATCAAGCAAATACGGCCGGATAATAAGCTGGATTTATGTTTGCAATTGGTCACGCGTGAAGCACTAGATGATTTATCTGAACAAATTTTGGCTTTTATTCAGGCTGAAGGCGGCCAGACGACATTGACGGATAAAAGTCCGCCGGATGCGATTGCCAAACAATTCGGGGTCAGTAAGTCGAGTTATAAAAAAGCCTTGGGTAAGTTATATCAAAAGCGGTTGGTTCTGATCGAAAAACACCAAGTCAGTTTGGTAAAATAACGATGGCGATTAATTGGTATCCGGGTCATATGCATAAAGCATCGAAAGAGATGCGTAAGATCATGCCTCAGGTTGATTTGATGATCGAAGTGCTTGATGGCCGAATTCCATTTAGTAGCGAAAACCCGATGTTAGCGCAATTACGTGGTGACAAACCGTGTATTAAAGTGTTGAGCAAGTGTGATTTGGCCGATCCCGTACAAACTCAAGCATGGCAAGATTACCTTGAGCAGGATAAAGGGGTAAAAACGATTGCGTTGACGACACAAGAACCAGAACGCATGAAAGATATTTTAGATTTGTGCCATAAGATGATGCCGAATAAATCGGCAGGCGTGAAGAATATTCAGGCCATGATTATGGGTATTCCGAATGTGGGCAAGTCCACATTGATTAATCACCTTGCTGGTCGGCACATTGCTAAAACAGGTAATGAGCCGGCGGTGACGAAAATGCAACAGCGGATTAAGCTCGATCGTGGCATCGTGTTGCTGGATACGCCCGGCGTATTGTGGCCTAAATTAGAAAATCAGCATGGGGGTTATCGTTTAGCGATTACGGGTGCGATTAAAGAAACCGCGGTTAGCAATGAAGACATTGCACTGTATGCTGTGGCTTATTTACGTGAGGCTTATCCTGAGTATTTAACCACACGTTATCAGCTATCAACATTATCTGAGGATGATGTCACCTTATTGGAAGCCATTGGTACTCATCGAGGTTGCTTACGGGCTGGAGGCCGTGTTGATTTAGAGCGGGCTGCTAAAATTTTGTTAACAGAACTCCGAGCTGGGACTTTAGGTCGATTAACATTAGAAACTCCGCCGATGATGGAAGCTGAATTGATCGAGATGACTAAACTGCGAGAAAAGGCATTGGCAAAGGAAGCGGCGAAGAAACTGAAGAAGTCAGGGTCGAGACAACAATCGTCTTAGAACGCAATAATTGCAACAAAGGGTGTCCTTGAAGAGTCTATTAATTAGCACGCTGTTGAAGCGCTAGTGATTGTGCTCATCAATATAGGAGACCGATATGAAATGGTTAATTTATATACTCCCTATTTTTCTTTTTTCTTGTAGCTCATTACCGAAGACGATTCAGGACCCACCGAATGCCGATCTACAGCTTGTACAAGTTCTAGGACAGATTGATGATTATGTGAATCGCGCCGTTCGCTGGGGCGGCAAGATTATTACGGTTAATAATGATGAGCAGCAATCATTGATACAAGTCGTTCAGTTTCCGCTTAATGGTTTTGGTGAGCCTATTGTGGGTAAAACAAGTCAAGGGCGGTTTTTAATTCAGAGTAAGCAGTTTTTAGATCCTGAAATCTTTAAACCTGGCCGTTTGGCTACATTCAGCGGCATTATTCATGCACAACAACAGAAAATAGTAGACAAAAAAACGCTGTATTTACCTGTTATTCAACTGCATGAAATGCATTTATGGTCTGAACAAAAGCAGTATAGACAACCTTATTATGGTCATCGCTATTTATACCCCTATCCGCGACATAGCTACTATACGAGGGGCTATTTTAGGCACTAAAATGAACAGTACTTCGAGTCTAAATGATAATCATTTGCATTTAGAGTGAAGTGATCCTATAATCAAACCTCGATACATCAATAATGTAGAGAGGGCGTGATGAAAAACCAATCTTATTTTGTTAATAATGCGAATCCGATACATTTGGCTATTGCTCCGGAACGACTTGAAATGCTGATTCGGGAAGGTAGTTTGAATGTGACTGATTTTAGTTGTTTAGATACACCGTCTAAAAAAGGTGTATGGGCGATGCTTCGATCGTTAGCAGCAAGTCGGCTGCAAAAATCATGAATGCGCCGTTACAGAAAATTTCTGTTGAGCGTAAGTTGTTATTGGCGGCCAATGAACAATTAGAATCTGTTTATCTTCATCATTCAGATCCTTGCGTCGCGCTACTTATTAGCCGCAATTATAATCTGTTGATGCAAGAACAATCGGACTTGATGACACGGCTGAACTGGATGCAGAAGGCGAAATATTGGTGGCAGCAATATTTAAAGCTCAGCACAGGCCGAAGGGTGAGTTATGGTTCAAGCCTGCATTATGATGATTTGTTGTTTAAGCGTATTACGCTTTAAGTAAAAAAGTAGGTATTGGTTCTAGCGCCATGACGGCTTTGTCTTATAGATTTAAAACTTCGTAGTGATGTAAAAAAGCAACAAATAGTCATAGATAACAATTATTAAACAAGAATCATTTGCATTAGCGTTAAGTTGTTAATTATACTTAATACCATAACTTTGATAACAAGGAAACATAAGTGAAATTTAAACGTACTTTAATTGCAGCAAGTTTGTTGGCGGCAGGAACCGTAGCGAATGCTGCACCCAGTAATGAAGAACTGTGGCAAATGATGCAGGACATGCAGCAGCAAATGAAAGATGTTCAAATGCAGAATCAGCAGTTAAAGGCTGAAAACGCGGATCTGAAAGGTAAGGTTGAAGAGACAGAGCAGGCAGTAGAAGCTGTCGTCGTGGCGACAGAAGAAGCGGCATCAAGTTCTCTCTTATCTAGCGGTAGAACGTCGATTGGTGGTTACGGGGAACTTCACTATAATAACTTGGACGATAATAATGGTGACAATGATCTAGACCGATTAGATTTCCATCGTTTTGTATTATTCTTTAGCCATGAGTTTACTGATGATTTACGTTTCTGGTCAGAGTTTGAGCTTGAACACAGCGTGGCGGGCGAAGGCAAAGAGGGAGAGGTTGAGTTAGAGCAAGCTTATATTGAATATGACATTAACGATCAGAACCGCGTGAAGGGTGGTGTCTTTTTAATGCCGGTCGGTATTATTAATGAAACGCATGAGCCTGATACGTTTTATGGTGTAGAGCGTAACCCGATTGAGAATAAAATTATTCCTTCGACGTGGTGGGAAGCAGGTGCGATGTTTAGCGGTAATATTGCTAATGGTTTTGCTTATGATCTTGCCGTCACTTCTGGACTTGATGTCAGTAAAAGTGCTGATTCTACTGATGCAGGTGAAGGTGTATCTTCGTTCAAAATTCGTGATGGTCGTCAAAAAGTGGCGAATGCACAAGCCAATGATTTGGCTTATACGGGACGTTTGAAATGGACAGCAATACCAGGTGTTGAATTAGCGGCAACGTTGCAGTACCAAGAAGATATTACGCAAGGAAACACACATAAGGATAACGCGGATCTAGGCCTAGATTCAGGAGGGGCTACTCTGTTCGAAACGCATGCCGTTATACAGCAAGGGGCTTTTGGACTACGTGCATTGTATGCGCAATGGGATCTTGAAGGCGATGCACCTAAAGTAGCTGGCTATGACGAACAAACGGGTTGGTATATTGAACCTTCATACAAGATTAATAAGAACCTTGGTGTTTTCGCTCGCTATAGTGCGTGGGATAATCAGGCGGGTATGAGCTCAATTGAGAGCGAATTTGAGCAATTCGACTTGGGTGTTAATTGGTGGATACATAAAAACGTTGTCTTGAAATTGGATTATCAATTCCAAGATGCAGAAAGTGATACTGCAACAGAAAGAGAAGGCTTAAACCTAGGCCTTGGTTACCAGTTTTACTAAATGATAATTGAATGAAGGTAAGGCGGTTATGAATAGCAATCAATTAAAAGGGCTCGGTCAATTATTCCTTTTGTGCGTGCTATTGATGGCCGCCTTTTCTGTTTCAGCACGCGGCGTTTATCAGACCAATGAAAATTTTCTGGCAGAAACATTTAAGGATGATGTGCCCAAAAGTAAGGTGATTTGGATTAAAGGCGACTTACGTAAAACGGTCGCGGATATTTTAAGTCATAAATATAGTGGATTGAGAGTACGTTATTGGCAGAAGGATCAGCGTACGGTATGGATATTGAATGAAATTGGCAAGGAGCAACCGATTACATTCGGTATTGTTATTCAGGCCGGAAAAATAGAGAAAGTGAAGGTACTCGCTTTTAGAGAAAGTCGGGGCGGAGAGGTTCGTTATCCCGCATTTACAGAACAATTTGAAGATGCTCAGTTAATTGGGCAAGCGCTTGATCGCCATATTGACGGTGTATCCGGTGCAACCTTGTCAGTTTGGGCTATGACAGCCGTCACGAGACTGGCATTATATCTAGATACATTGACTACATAACTAGAGTTTTTTATGGTCCATCGCTTGAGAATTTGGCATCGCAGCATCGGTGCGCTTGCGGCCTTATTTCTATTGATGCTCGCTATTACGGGCATATTACTTAATCACACCCTCGATTTGAAATTAGAACAACGGCATTTGGATTGGCCTTGGCTTTTAGAACATTACGGTGTTGCTGAGGTTGAAGCTGATCGTGTCTATCTATTAGAAGATAATGTGATTTCGCAGTTCGATGATCAAATATTTGTTGATGCTAAGCCGATTGCGAAAAGCCTTAAACCGATTATTGGTGGTATTTATTTAGATGACATCACGATTGTGGCTTCTGATGATGCCCTTATTTTGTTGAGCTCGGAAGGTGAGTTTATTGAAGAAATGGGTGGCGCTTTGGGCGTGCCTTCTCAAATTCAAAATATTGGTTTATTTCATGGTTTGCCGGTGCTACAAACACGTCATGGTATGTGGCGAGGTAATGTGTTGCTTGAGCAGTGGGAACAAATTTCATTGCAGGGCGTGAGTTGGAGCGAACCCACTTCAATGCCTCGCATGGTACGTGAAGATTTAGCGCGTTATTTTTATGGCAAAGGTATATCTATTGAACGTTTTGTTTTGGATTTGCATAATGGCAGGATACTGGGTGCATTGGGTGTTTGGGTGTTAGATTTTATTGGACTTTTATTGATTGCTTTATCATTCTCGGGTTTATGGGTGTGGCTTCGAAGTAAGGCTTAATAGATGAACCGACAACCTGATTTCCCTTTTCTGCCCAAAGATTTTATTGAAACGGCTGAAGGATTGGTTTTTGCTGTGGTGAGTTATGGTGCCCAAGACGGTAAGGTCGGTTGCTTTTTGCGTTATGTACAATCGGAGTCTGGTTGGAAAAAGGTCGGGACCGACGCTGCAAATCAACTATTAGCAGAACATTATCCTGAGTATCTTTATCATTCCCAGCAATTTGATGCCGCGTTTCATGCGGTGCCACCTGAACGGATTGTTTATCACCATCAACCTGAACAAGTATTAGCTCAGCTATTAGCAGGGCCTGCTTGCGATGACATAGTGCAACGCTTGCAACGGTTAATCCCTATTTTGGTGCAATATGGGACGAATATTGATGATTTAGGTGTGACAGGCTCATTATTAATCAGTTGTCAGAAAGCAAGTTCAGATATCGATCTGGTTGTTTATGGCCGAGAGGAGTTTCATCGAACACGACTAGGAATACAGCAAGCGGTGGCTGGCGGTGTACTGTCATTGTTAGGTAATGCCTTGATGCGAGATAATTTCCAACGCCGTATGGGTGAATTGTCCTATGATGATTTTTCTTGGCATGAAAATCGCAAATTTAATAAAGCGGTCATTGATGGCACTAAGTTTGATATTGGCATGGTTGATGTTCAAGTGGCTGAAAATGAACAGAAACAATACCAAAAACAAGGTGTCTTAACGTTAACAACTCACGTTGTTGATGATCAGTTCTCGTTCGATTTTCCCGCACGTTATGCTTTGGATCACGATGTGATTTCTGAGGTATTGGTGTTTACACAGACTTATGTGGGGCAAGCTAAAACAGGTGAAAAAATTGAAGTGTCTGGTGCCGTCGAGTTAGACGTTGCAACAGGTCAGGGCCGTTTGATTGTGGGATCTTCTCGCGAGGCGGTGGGTGAATATATTAAGGTAATAAACGACAATGAGTGATGTGAAACAACAAGCGGATATTGGTTTGGTGGGTTTGGCTGTGATGGGCCAAAACTTAGTGTTAAATATGAACGATCATGGTTTTACGGTGGCGGTGTATAACCGAACGGTGAGTAAGGTTGATGATTTTTTAGCGGGCCCAGCAAAAGACACACAAGTGATTGGTTGTCATGATCTGGCCACGTTTGTTGCTACCTTGAAACGCCCTCGACGCGTCATGTTGATGGTAAAAGCAGGGCCGGTTGTTGATATTTTTATTGAACAATTAATTCCCTACCTTGAGCATGGCGACATTATTATTGATGGCGGTAACTCTCTGTATGACGACAGCGATCGCCGGACTTACGAATTACATCAAAAAGGCATTTTATTTATTGGTTCTGGTGTGTCGGGTGGTGAAGAAGGTGCACGCCATGGACCGTCGATTATGCCCGGTGGTAACCATGCTGCTTGGCCAGCCGTTAAACCTATTTTCCAAGCGATTGCGGCACAAGTTGATGATGAACCGTGCTGTGACTGGGTAGGGAATGATGGTGCCGGACATTATGTCAAAATGGTGCATAACGGCATTGAATATGGCGATATGCAATTGATTTGCGAAGCCTACCAGTTAATGCGTGAAGGCCTTGGTATGAATGGCGATGAAATTCAGGCGGTATTTGCAGAGTGGAACGAAGGGGTTTTAGATTCCTATTTAATCGAAATTACCCGAGATATCTTGGCGGTTAAAGAGGAAGACGGCAGTTTATTAATTGATAAAATTTTAGACAAAGCGGGCCAAAAAGGCACAGGTAAATGGACAGGGATGAATGCCTTAGATTTGGGTATTCCTCTGACGTTAATTGGTGAAGCGGTGTTTGCGCGTTGTTTATCGGCACGTAAGGATGAGCGGGTTGTAGCTTCAAAAATATTACCTAAACTGGCCAGTGAATTTACGGGCGATAAAGGCGAAATGGTTGACGCCATTCGGGATGCCTTGTATGCCTCAAAAATCATCTCTTATGCCCAAGGGTATATGTTGATGCGAGAAGCAGCAGAGACCTATGGCTGGGAGCTCAATTATGGCGGTATTGCGATGATGTGGCGAGGTGGCTGTATTATTCGAAGCCAATTTTTGGCTAATATTCGTGAAGCATTTGATAAACAGCCTGACTTACAAAACTTATTGCTTGATGACTTCTTTATCAAAGCGATTACCGAGGCGTTACCCGGTTGGCGAAAAGCGGTCGGAACGACGATTAGTTTAGGTGTACCATCGCCGGCATTTAGCAGTGCCTTGTCCTTTTATGATGGCTATCGTAGTGAGCGATTACCAGCGAACTTGTTACAAGCGCAACGTGATTACTTTGGTGCCCATACTTATGAGCGTGTTGATAAACCAGCAGGTGAATTTTTCCACACCAATTGGACAGGCCGTGGTGGCGATATCTCAGCGACTAATTATGATGTTTGAGGTCGTGGCTTTAAATAAAAATGAACTAGAACAGTATTATCAGACGAAATAATGACCGGCCAGATGCCGGCTCGAGACTCATAGAGTACAAGCTGGTTTCTCCCTATTCAGGCAATTTCATAATACCGAAATAAAAAGGTTTCTTGCTGATTCGGTACTGTTTTGCTTGGGCATTTGGAATGTGGATTTCTAAGTGATTTTTCTTCACCTTCGCTGTGACATCAGAGGGTGTTTCTTGCCATTCTTTGTCGGGGTTATTTCTTTCTTCGATTAGATAGTTGTCTGCATCCAATTCTTTGGTGCTGATCACAAGTGTTTCCCCTTGGTAGGAATGGATGGTTTTACTCCATGGCCTTGCTAGGGGTTCACCTATGAATAATCCCTCACCGGGTTGTTGTACTGATTTCCAATAAGCTTCGATTAAGCTATCGCCATTGGCGTAGCTGGGAATAAGGACTTGAGGGTTGGGAAATTTTTCTGAAAAGTTGCAAGGCTCTATCACAGCACCATAGCTACCGGTAACGCCATTTTCTAACCAGCGAAATGCTTTCATTTGGCCGTCATGGCCTATACCAATGCCGGCACCTGAAGTGAGGTGATCGGCGATAGCGCCTGGTAGATAAGTATTAGTGCCTATAGCTGGCACATGTGGCAAACCTGTTTGGTAGAACAAAATATCTTTTTTGTGTTTTATCGATGTGTCGGTTTTGTTGCTTCTATCATCAACAAAGTGTGCGTGGATGTTGTGGTGGTCTTGCCAAACCTCAACGAAGCGTTTGAATATAGGAACGCGGGTGCTACGAGCACGGTCATGTGTTCTGACAAGATAGGCGTGACCCTCTGGGTAGGTACTGTCGGCGCTGATACCGCGATCTATTAAAGCTTTGGCTTGTTGAAATGTAGTGGCACTGAGCATCATGCTAAGTTTTAGAGGACTATCTTTCTGCCAAAGTAGATCAGTTTGGTCGTTGTAATAAGGGCTGAGTGCGGTCGGGTTGCATTTGGCTTTGTTATCGGGTTTTTGACCACAATATTTTTCGTTATAACCTAAGGCGAAAGCACTGGTAATGGACATGCATCCAACACGATAGGGTGCATTAAAAGTGAGTAAGATGACTTTGATATCAGCAGTGAGTTTGGGCTTGAGCTGTTGCATGATCATTGAGAACTGTTGTGGGCTCAATCTATTTGCATGGGGTGGTAGAGAGACTGATGCAATTTGGGTGGTCGGAACATACCGTTGCTGTGCGTAATAGTCAGCGATTTTTTGAGATAAAGGATCGTCTTGTTTGACTAAAATAAGGACGTTGCTGCCACTGAGTTTGTTGGGTATGTCGATGGCGGGTAAATCCTTAGCATTGACGCCGCTGATAGTCGTTAGCCAGAATGCTAATAGTGAGAGGCGTAATGCAATTGCCACATAATGTCCTTACGATTGCGTTTGTCTTGTTGGGTTAAATGAAGTTGGTTTCATTGGGTTAGAACATGACATAATTCGATTGGTTGCAAGAAAGTGTTTATTTTAAGAAATAGTTTAATTATAGGGGCAGGCAGGTGGCTGAACAACAGACAATTTTTATTGGTCAAGCTGAACAAGCAGTTGGACTTTTACCTAAGATGGCGAATCGACATGGTTTGATTGCAGGTGCGACGGGTACGGGTAAGACGATCACGATGCAGGGTTTGGCTGAGGGCTTTAGTGAGTTGGGTGTGCCGGTATTTTTAGCCGATGTGAAAGGTGATGTATCAGGTGTTAGCCAGCCGGGTAAACCGCATCCTAAGGTGGCGGAACGTGTTGAAATAATGTCTTTGGACTCCTTTGCTTTTACGGGCTTTCCCGTTACCTTTTGGGATGTGTTTGGTGAGCTAGGCCATCCCGTTAGAACGACTATTTCGGAAATGGGCCCTTTATTGTTGTCTCGTTTGTTGAAATTGAATGAGGTGCAACAAGGTGTTTTGAACCTGGTTTTCCGGGTGGCAGATGACAATGGCTGGTTGTTATTAGATTTAGATGACCTGCGTGCGATGCTGAAGTTTGTGGCTGATAATGCAGCAGAATATCGGACTTTGTATGGTAATGTGTCGGCGGCGAGTGTGGGTGCGATTCAGCGACGTTTGATCGGGTTAGAAGATCAGGGCGGCGCTCAGTTGTTTTCTGAACCGGTGCTAAATTTAGATGATTTAATGCAGACCGATGAGGATGGTAAGGGCATTATTAATTTGTTGGCAGCCAATAAATTGATGAATTCACCGCAGTTGTATAGCACATTCTTATTATGGTTGATGGCAGAGTTATTTGAACAGTTACCTGAGGTGGGTGATCCGGATAAGCCGAAACTAGTATTATTTTTTGATGAAGCGCATCTGATTTTTAAAGATGCACCGAAAGTATTACTGAGTAAGGTTGAGCAAGTAGTGCGACTGATTCGCTCGAAAGGCGTGGGTGTGTATTTTGTGACACAAAACCCAACGGATATCCCTGACAGTGTTTTAGGTCAGTTAGGGAATCGAATTCAACATGCTTTACGGGCGTATACGGCGAAAGATCAAAAAGCAGTGAGGGCGGCGGCACAAACATTTCGGGCAAACCCTAAATTGGATACTGAAACGGTGATTACGCAGCTTGGTGTGGGCGAAGCCTTGGTGTCATTATTAGATGAAAAAGGCCGGCCCGGTATTGTGCAACAGACTTTGATCAAGCCACCTAAAAGCCAGATCGGGCCAATTAAACCGGCGCAACGTAAAACATTGATGGCGCAATCTTTGGTTGCCGGGGTGTATGAGAAAGAAGTGGATCGTGAATCGGCCTACGAGATTTTGACAGCCCGTGCTGACAAGGTAGCTGAACAACAAGCAAGCAGTAAAGCGGCGGCTACGAGAGCAAAAGAAGATGCTGCGGCAGAGAAGGCACGTTTGGCGAAAGAAAAAGCGCGGAACGCGAAATCAAGGAAGTCTAAATCATCTACTCGTCGTAGTGATTCTGCAATGGATGCCTTCGTGAAAAGTGCGATGCGGAGCCTAGGCGGACAGGTGGGACGAAAGTTAATTCGCGGTGTATTGGGTTCTTTATTCGGTGGTCGTTAGATGAAATGAACTGACAGGTGTCGAGCGAACTAATGAATTAAAGTGGCTTACTCACGATTTTAAAGAACAAATTGAGCCCTGGAGCGCCAGGGCTCAACGATTGTCGAATCTAAAACTTACGTTGGCTACTTAGTTCGCAACTGGCTTGGTGTTCTGTTCCATTATGCTGATGTAATAACGTACCTGAGGCACGGTTAATTGAGATACGGTGCTCTGGCGCTTCTGCCACGATATAAGTATCAGTGAGCTCAGTGATATCGAACTGTGCGACGGTTTCCCCATCATGTTGTTGAATTAACTGTTGCTTGTCAGAGTTAAAAGCGAAGAAGACTTCTTTGCTAGACGTTTGGCAAGTAATGTATTTGAAGCCATGTTCATCAACGACTTCTGCAGCAGCAAGATGTGCATTAGCAATCCTACTTTCTTGAGCTAACATTTGAACATTACAGAATTTATCAGATAAAGAAACGATCCCAGAGTCGTGTAGATGCTGTATGACTTTCCCGTTATTGATTAGAAAAAAATGGGCGCGTAAAGAACGAAAATCTCTAGATTGTTTAGCATTTTGTGTAGCGACAAGAGCACATGCGCGGTAGCCAAACTGTTCTTGGATGAGCTGATCGAAAATGAACTTGTTGGGTTCATTTAAAAATTCAATGTTATCTATATCTAATGGCGTCCTGGTTGGTTTTTTCTTTAAAAATTCGGCGACAATCTCCTTATAGTTTTCTGGCTGTTCACCAAAGCTTACATCACCTGCTGAAGAAGAGTTTGAGGTAGTTGCACAGGCTGAAATCAAGCCCATGCTGAGAATAAGTAAGCTTGTGCGTAATGCTTTGAGCGAAAAAAAGTGTATCAAAATAGCCCCCGGTAGTGGATATGATTATCGTATTTATTTGTTTGCGTCATGTTAAAGCAATCTGGTTGATTGGACAACGTGAGATTACCTTGTTATCTAGGCTTCTTGGTCTGGCCATGCAAAGGCCTCAGTTGCCATGCTCGGCGGTCGGTATTTCAGTTGAAGCCCCATTATGAAATTCCTTAAGATTTGATCTTTACAGCTGCGATAGTGCTTATGGGCGGGCTTTCTGAAAAAAGCGCTTAGTTCATGCCGACTAATCTGTAAATCAGCTAGTTCGAGGATGGCCAATACATCTTCTGCTTTTAAATTGAAGGCAATTTTGAGCTTTGTGAAGATGAGGTTATTGTTTAAGCTTTTTTCTGCTTTGGGTATTGGGCCGTCTTTTTTGCCGCGTTTTTCAGTGATGAGGCCATTGAGAAAGTGGGCGAACTGATTGTCGTTACAGTTTTTATAATCAGCATCATCTTCTTTTTTTAACCAGTTACTGATTTGTTCTCGTGTCACAGGGTATTCGACATGATTGAAGATAGCGATGACTTTATTGTCATTAAGGTCAAGGATATAGCGAATGCGGCGGAGAATATCGTTATTGGTCACTCAGGTTTTCCTGTCATTGTATCGAGATGATGTTGGATAGTGCTTTTTAGCGAGGCGGCTCTTTTTCTATTTACGCCGAGATCACTATACCCTATGCGAGATGCTGAGCGTAGGTGAATTTGGTTTTGTTCGGTGTCTATTCTGATTTCAACATCATCAATGAAACCTAGCAGTTTTGAAGAAAAGGTACTGGCGAGGTAATGGGCTTGTTCGTCTTGTATTTGTCCGCCCAATGCAATGATGCTGGCTTTCACAGCGAGCATGGCTTGTTGCTGTTGTTCAGGTAACAACGGCATTGGCGCTATGTAATGCTCTAGACTTCGGTCGTTTTCGCTACAAACGCAGTTCGGCTTACTGGGGCAGTCGGTGAGTTGGTCGTTGTTTAAGCCAGGGGCATCGCCTGCTTTAGAAAATAAAGCCAGTCCACCGGCGAAGGCGATAATGATAAGCGTAGTAGAAATTAACATATTGGATAAGGCCATATGGCTAAGGCGCTGTTTATAAGTTGCTGTCCAAACGGTGACCTATTGTCGCACCAGGCCAGCAGTCAAAGACTTCTGTGACGTGCATGACGATCAGTCCTTTAGCAGGCGCATCAGGTTTTATTTTTAAGACAATATCCCGCATTTTTTGGTATTTATCACCGCTGGTTTCAATCTGGGTTTTGCCTTTAATTTGATAAGAAATATTTTGTTCAGGAATCAGGACATTCAATGCGACAACGGGGTTTTGCTCAAGATTTGTCAGGGTTTTATCCATAAAATTGTCGACAAGCCAAAGTTCATCATCATTTTCGATTAAAACAAACTTAACGGGGATGACGTTGGGGTGACCGGTGTTAGATGCTGTGGCTATAGGATATAAGTCTGCTTGTTCAATGGCTGTTTTTACCCGGTTATTCAATTTGCCCATTTATATTCTCCACTGCGGTTAGTTTAGAGCAATAATGCCATACCCTCTGTTATAACACTATGTATTGCCTTTCTTTTGGACAATAAAAAAGCAGTGAGCACTTTCGCGCTCACTGCTTTTTGTTCGAACTGTATTGAATTGTTTAGTGCGTTACAACGCGTGGCAATTCTTTGGCTTGTGCAACCCAAGATTCAACTTGAGAGACAGAGGGCACTTGGCGAACGAGTTTTTTCTCTTCATTCACTTCTGCCATTTTTTGTTGTAAGTTTTCAGCATTACGTTGTGCTAATTCTGGCACAGTATCAACGCCAGCGAATTCTAGTAAATCAGCGTACTGTGTGCTAACGCCTTTGACGCGCGATAAATCTGCGCGGTTAACCCATTCAAGAATTAATTTTTCGCTAATGCCTGTTTTATCTGCTGTGGCTTTGCGGTTTTTCTTAACACAGCAAAGTTCAAGCAATTTTTCGATTGAACCAATGCCAGCTTCATTCAGTTTGTCAGAATATGATGGGCCGATACCTTCGATGTCAGATAACTTTGTCACTATGCGTCTCCTTAAATTTTTATGAGTATGGTGGACAAGTTGCAGATTACACCGTTTTACATTTTTTTCAAACCTTTTAAAAACAAGGTTATTTGGGCCTAAGTGAATGTAAGCAAATCAATTTACTTTGGTTTATTCGTCAATGTCATCCATATCGGCTTGTCCAGAAATGCGTCGTCTAATATGCGACCACGACATGCCGGTCGCTAAGACGGCGGCTAATATGAATAAGGCGATATAAGAGAAGATAGACACGTTTTCTAGTCCTAGCCAACCGATATCAATTAACCACCACACAATGATGCCAAAGAAGGCAAAGGCGAGGGCTAAGCCAAACAGGCCTAAAGACCGAAATGTGGCTCGGAGATAGATTGTCCAACCGATCAGTAATACGATGGCTGACATGGCAAGTGCCGGTGTGATAGCGAGTGGCTCTGCAAGCCAAGCCTCTTGAGCCCAATGGTAAAAACTGGTGCCGCTTGGGTTGTAGCTGGCGTAAACAAGGATTAAGGCGAAGAGCAAGCGAATGAAAAAACTGAGCCATGAAAAAGTGTTTTTAGCCATTGTTCTAACCTCGATAATTAGCGAATATTAAACTGTGTGAACTTGCCACTCGCGGTCAAGTGTTTGATTGCGACGCGATGGACATCAGCATATTTTGGGCCATTTTTAGCCCAATCGATAAACTGATCGATCTGTTGTTGCTCGCCTTCAGCGATAATTTCGACATCGCCGTTGGGCTGATTTTTCACCCAACCTTGAAGTTGATATTGTGTTGCTACTTGTTGTGCAGCAAAGCGGTAACCAACGCCTTGTACCCTACCCGTAATAATCAGTTGGACACAACGCTTTTTCATCGAGATGAATTAAGGGTTATTCCCACTCAATAGTGGCAGGTGGTTTACCGGAGATATCGTAAGTGACGCGTGAAATACCGTCAACTTCGTTGATGATCCGGTTTGAGACAAGGCCGAGGAACTCATAAGGAAGGTGGGCCCAACGTGCTGTCATAAAGTCGATGGTTTCTACGGCGCGTAGTGACACAACATAGTCATAGCGACGGCCGTCACCCATCACGCCGACGGATTTAACGGGAAGAAATACCACAAAAGCTTGACTGGTTTTGTCGTATAAATCATGTCGATATAGTTCGTCGATAAAAATTTTATCGGCTTTGCGTAATAGATCGGCATAGTCTTTTTTGACTTCACCCAAAATACGGACGCCTAAACCTGGGCCAGGGAAGGGGTGGCGATAGACCATGTCTTTCGGTAAGCCTAAAGCAACGCCTAATTTACGGACTTCGTCTTTAAATAACTCACGCAATGGCTCTAATAATTCTAGTTTCATATAGTCTGGTAAGCCACCGACATTGTGGTGAGTTTTAATGATTTGTGCCTTGCCTGTTTTAGCGGCAGCTGATTCGATGACATCAGGATAGATTGTGCCTTGGGCAAGCCATTTTACATTGGGGATTTTGTTGGATTCTTCTTCGAAGATATCAACAAAGGCTTTACCAATAATTTTTCGCTTGGCTTCGGGGTCATTTTCTCCTGCAAGTGCTGATAAAAAGCGTTGTTCAGCATCTACACGAATGACTTTGATGCCCATGTTTTTGGCAAACATGGCCATGACTTGATCGCCTTCGTCTTCTCGGAGTAGGCCATTATCAACAAAGACACAGGTCAGTTGTGGGCCAATGGCTTTGTGTAATAAGGCGGCGACAACAGAGGAATCTACGCCGCCTGATAAGCCGAGTAAGACATGATCGTCACCGACTTGTTTGCGAATCGTTTCGATGCTGTCTTCAATAATGTGATCAGATGTCCACAAAGTGTCACATTGGCAAATATCCGTTAAGAAACGTGAAATGATTGCCTGACCTTGCAAGGTGTGGGTGACTTCAGGGTGGAACTGTAGGCCGTAGAATTGTTTTTCTTCATTGGCAATACCGGCAATGGGTGCGCTATCGGTACTGGCGATGAGCTTGAAGCCTTCAGGTAGTGCAGTGACATGGTCGCCGTGACTCATCCAGACATCAAGCAGGCCATGACCTTCAGCGGTGGTATGGTCTTGAATATCTCGTAATAGTTTTGAATGGCCGCGTGCACGAATTTGGGCGTAGCCGTATTCGCGGTGATCGGATGATTCGACTTGACCACCAAGTTGGGTAGCCATGGTTTGCATGCCGTAGCAGATGCCTAAAACGGGAATGCCGAGTTCAAAAACAACTTGCGGTGCGATAGGTGCAGCATCACCAATGGTTGAGTCTGGGCCACCGGATAAAATAATGCCTTTAGGCGCAAAATCCTTGAGTTCTTGTTCGCTGATGTCAGGATCGCGGAGTTCACAATAGACGCCGGCTTCACGGATGCGGCGGGCAATCAGTTGGGTGTATTGCGACCCAAAATCGAGGATGAGAATACGGTGATCGTGAAGTTGGCTGCTCATAGCGATGGGTGGTCTCTAAAATAATGCGGGTTTGAACAGCCAATACTGCGAAGCGCAGTATTGGCTAGAGATAAATTAATTGACGCGGTAGTTGGGGGCTTCTTTTGTGATGGTGACGTCGTGGACATGACTTTCATTCATACCGGCAGAGGTGACACGGACAAACTCAGGTTTGGTACGCATGTCTTCGATGTTAGCCGAACCGGTGTAACCCATACTGGCACGAATTCCGCCCAATAATTGGTGAACAACTGGGCTTAAGTTACCTTTGAATGCAACGCGACCTTCAATCCCTTCTGGGACGAGTTTGTCGGCTTCACTTGATTCTTGGAAGTAGCGATCGCTGGAACCCTGCTTTTGTTGCATGGCACCCAATGAGCCCATACCACGGTATGATTTGTAAGCACGACCTTGGAATAATTCGACTTCGCCAGGGGCTTCTTCTGTTCCGGCGAACATCCCGCCAATCATGATGGTATGTGCGCCTGCGACAAGGGCTTTGGCAATGTCACCAGAGTAGCGAATACCACCATCGGCAATTAACGGCACGCCTGTGCCTTCTAATGCTTTTGCCACATTGCTGATGGCTGAAATTTGTGGGGCACCGACACCAGCGACGATACGTGTTGTACAGATTGAACCTGGACCTATGCCGACTTTGACAGCATCTGCACCCGCTTCAACTAAAGCTGTGGCAGCACTACCGGTTGCAATATTACCGCCGATAACTTGAACACTTGGGTAATTTGTTTTGACCCATTTAACTTGATCTAACACGCCTTGTGAATGGCCATGTGCAGTATCAACAACAATGACATCGACGCCAGCATTGGCTAAGGCTGCAACACGTTCTTGGCTTTCTGGGCCAATACCGACAGCAGCACCGACACGAAGTCGTTCTTGGCTGTCTTTTGATGCCAGTGGATTATCGGATGATTTCTGAATATCTTTGACGGTAATCATGCCTTGCAAGTGGAAATGGTCATCAACGACAAGGACTTTCTCAATGCGGTGGGTATGGAGTAGATTTAAAACTTCATCACGTTCGGCATTTTCTTTAACGGTGACTAATTTATCTTTGGGTGTCATGACCGATGAGACAGGATTGTCGAAACGGGTTTCGAAACGCAGATCACGGCTGGTCACAATACCGACTAAATCTTGACCATCGACAACAGGCACGCCTGAAATTTTATTGGCGTGCGTTAATTCGACGACTTCACCAATGGTGGTATTTGGGCCAACAGTAATAGGATCACGGACAACGCCGCTTTCGAATTTCTTCACTTTGCGGACTTCATCGGCTTGTTCTTCGATGGCCATGTTTTTATGCAAGATGCCTAAGCCACCTTCTTGTGCCATCGCGATGGCTAAGCGACTTTCTGTCACGGTGTCCATCGCAGCAGACAATAGCGGGATATTAATGTTGATATCTCGCGTTAATTTTGTCGTCAGGCTGACATCGCGCGGCAGGACGTTTGAATAGGCAGGGAGGAGTAAAACGTCGTCGAAAGTGAGGGCTTCTTGAGCAATTCTCATGAGGGTAGCTTCCTGAAATTACTGTAATATTAACCGATTATTATATCAGGAACTGCCTCGAAATCCTCGCTATTTATTGGATTTTTATTAAATGATTGTTAGGCTGTCTAATTTTAGGCCTCTTTCAATTTGTTTGAAGGTGCTTTTAGGGAATCATATCGTTGTCAGTGCCAGAGAATAATCGATCAACTTTAGCCAAACGTCCGGTTAAGGATGTTTATGCTGTTTCACGCTTGGTGCGTGAGGCCAGAGCGACGCTGGAAGGACACTTTCCCTTATTGTGGGTTGAAGGTGAGATATCTAATTTAGCGATGCCGGGATCGGGTCATATTTATTTCACCCTAAAAGATGAAGCCGCGCAGGTGCGTTGTGCGATGTTTAAAGGCCGAAACCGCCAATTACGCTTTACCCCTGAAAATGGCATGCAGGTGTTATTGCGGGTTCGGGTCACGTTGTATGAAGGCCGAGGTGAATTCCAACTTGTCGTTGAGCATATGGAAGAAGCGGGCAGTGGCGCGCTGCAACGGGCTTATGAAGCGTTAAAACATCGTTTAGGTGAAGCCGGTTTGTTTGATGCGGCGCATAAAAAACCGCTACCGACATTACCGCAGTCAATTGGGGTGGTATCATCGCCTGACGGGGCGGCGGTACATGATATTTTAACCGTGTTGAAGCGCCGTTTTCCTGATGTGAATGTCATTGTCTATCCTGTTGCTGTGCAAGGGTCTGATTCTGCAAATCAAATTGCCAATGTCATTGCGACAGCCGATCAGAGAGATGAATGTGATGTGTTGATCGTGGGTCGAGGTGGCGGTTCGCTGGAAGATTTGTGGAGCTTTAACGAGGAAAAAGTGGCACAGGCTATTTTTAAGTGTGGTTTGCCTGTGATCAGCGCTGTTGGCCATGAAGTTGACTTCACCATTGCAGATTTTGTGGCGGATGTACGTGCTGCGACGCCGTCGGCAGCGGCAGAATTGGCCGTGCCAGATGCCCAACAATGGTTGCAGAAACTACAAGGGCAATGTCGGCGTTTAACCTTGTTGATGACGCATTATTTGCAAAATGAACAACGTCATCTAACGCATTTAGCCCGTCGGCTACCAGAACCCAAAACAGCTCTGTTGCAGCAGATGCAACGTTTAGATCGGCTAGAAAAGCAATTGCATCAAGCGTTGCAACAAAACCTAATGCAGCGTCAACAAAAATTAGATTATTGGGCTGTTCGGCTGAAACATCCACAAGCGACGATTGAAGCACAACATTACAAATTGACGCATTTGCGTAGCCGTTTACGGTATGTGATGACGACACGCAGAGATGAAGTCGCCCGGCAGTATCAAGATTTGAGCCAACGTTTACAGCTTAAATCACCGTTACCGATGTTACATCAGCAACAACATCGATTTGAACAATTACAAACACGATTACATTTAGTCATGCGACAAGGACTGGCGACCAAACAAACGTATTTTAAACAGCAAATACGGACTTTATCAGCGGTCAGCCCACTAAACACACTAGAACGTGGTTACAGCATTACGACTGATCATAAAACAGGTGGCGTTTTGTCTCAATCAGCGTCCGTGACCGTTGGGCAGCAAGTAAATGTTAAATTGCAGCAAGGTGAATTAGTTTGCCAAGTGCAGGAAACAAAACATGATTAAAGGGTTTTTCGTTGTTGTGACTTTGATACTGAGTAGTCAGTTATGGGCGATGGCCTTACCAGAGCAAGCGGCGATTCCCGGTGGCGTGGTGATTGTGCCGTTATCGGCAGATGATTTGGCGAAACCGGTGGTGAAATACCGTAAAAAGCCAGTGGCGGTAGTGAAATCAGATGGTCAATGGGTGGCGATTGTGGGCGTGCCTTTGGGTGCGAAAATTGGTACACAACGCTTGACTGTGACTCAAGCAGGTGAAATCAGCCGAGCATTATTTGAAATTCAGGATAAGGCGTATCCGACACAACATATTACGATTAAAAATAAACGGAAAGTTACTCCAAATAAATTAGATATGACGCGGATTAATAAGGAATCGGCCAGAATCAAATCTGCGTTGCGTAATTGGACTGGTAAAGCTGAATTACCTTTGCAATTTGCTTGGCCGATTGAAGGCCGGGTGAGTGGTTTATTTGGTCGCCGTCGCGTATTTAATGGTCAAGCAAGACGGCCACATAGCGGAATGGATATCGCGGCACCAACAGGAACCGAAATTCATGCACCTGCTGAAGGTATTGTTCGGGGGACGGGCGATTATTTCTTTAACGGCAAAACGGTCTTTATCGATCATGGCCAAGGCTTGGTGACGATGTTTTGTCATCTGGATCGTATTGATGTACAAGATGGTCAGATTATTGAGCAAGGCAATGTGATTGGTACAGTGGGTGCCACAGGCAGAGTGACGGGGCCACATTTACATTTGGGTGTGAGTTTGAATGATGCTCGGGTTGAACCGAGACTATTCTTCCCAGAGCGTGAAGTGGTTGATGGGGATGAAAAGGAATAATGAGATTTAGATTGGCTGCTTAGTGCTGTGAGTTCAACCGGTCGACGCAACGCATATATTAAATCGTTCTGCTGGTGTTTCAAAGTTTAGTGTCTTTCTAGGGCAATACTGTCAACTTTCTGGTTTATACTTGGAATGCTTCAAATTGTGCCTCTTGTTTTCCAAATACCGGGGGAGACTAGCTTCAGGACCCATGCTTCAATAACAGTATTTTTTTTATTGACAGCCTCTTGGGGCTTCTG
>CAJQOM010000010.1 GCA_905479985.1 uncultured Gammaproteobacteria bacterium
AACCGGGTATACGTATTCAACAGAATATTTAAGCCATCTTAGCGTGGGTGCAATATTAAGCTTCTAAAACGTAACAAGGCGGTCAACGAACGCCTTCGGCTGGACAAAGTACTGCGTACTTTGCCCGTTACCTAGGCGTTATCCAGCCCTTTGATTATAAAGTAAAATGTTTTGAGGTTGGGAGGATAAGTAGCTTACTTCTCCCAAGCTTCACGGGGTTTGGTGCGATCGATTTCTATCTGAAGAGATTGGCCGGACTTAAGTATTTCAACCATAGAAATCAGCAATGAGATCACAATCGCACCTAGACTGAGGATAAAACAGATTTCCCCTACTTTTTGCTGTTGCCAAAATAGCGATAGCATGGCAAAAACACAGAATAAAAACGACAGCACACCGAAGGCTTGCATATATTTGATTAAATTCACTCGCAAGTGCAGGTTTTGGATTTGTTCGATTCTATTTTTTTCGTCTTGTTTCTTGAGATCTTTATTAAGCGTTCGAATCACACTGGCTAAGGCTAAATATCGGTTGGTATAGGCGAGAAAAAGTAATGAAATGCCAGGGAACATAATGGCGGGGTCGGTGATATTTAGGGTCATAATGACTACCAAGAAAAAGAAAATTTTCTCATTCTAACGAATTTCAATCAATTGCAGACAGAATTGGTTGAAATAATAAAAATGGGCTTATGATTAAACACCTTTTAGCAAAGGTGCCCAAAAGGAATCAGCTCATTATTAGGCACGCTTCTCTTTAATAATCAGTGGTTGTGTTTAAAATGTCGATATGTGGATTTTAAAACCTGTAACCTCCGTCTTAAATATCGAGGAAACTTATGACACGTTCTATTTCATCATTATTAAGATTAATGATGTTCAGCCTTATTTTAGGGGTTCTGTTGGTTAGGCCCGCCTATGCTGGCGTGGCAGAAGCTGCCGAACAAGATTCCGCTGCATCACATGATGAAGGATCGAGGGTTGATGAATCGATGGATGATGAAGCTGTGGAAGATATTGATGCCTCCATGCAGGATAAAGACAAACTAAAAAAACCTGTTAAGAAGGACAAAAAATCAAAGGGTAGCCAGAAAGCAACAAAAATAGCACCTAATATCGATCTGAAAGAGGTTGCGCCGACGCCAGTTATCATAGAAGACGATAACCTGGTTGATGAAGCAGCTGCAGAGCCAAAAACATCTTCCGAGCCAACAGATTTGGTGTCGCCATCAACAGAAGAACTGCCAGAAAAAGCGGTCAACGAAAGCATTACTTTGTTTAATACAGAAGTGTTGCCGAATACATCGACACGGCTGGCTTGGTCTTCAGGTATTCAAATCGCGGGCTTGGCGCAACCGACACCAGTGCTTGTAGTGAACGGTGCACATCCTGGTCCTACATTGTGCTTAACGGCTTCTATTCATGGTGATGAATTGAATGGTATCGAAATTATACGCCGCACAGTTTATGATCTTGACCCCAAAGAGTTATCGGGGACAGTGATTGGTATTCCTATTGTTAATCTGCAAGGTTTCCAACAGGGCAGCCGCTATCTGCCGGATCGTCGTGATTTGAAC
Organism: uncultured Gammaproteobacteria bacterium; assembly: GCA_905479985.1. Lineage (GTDB taxonomy): Bacteria > Pseudomonadota > Gammaproteobacteria > Nitrosococcales > Methylophagaceae. The sequence continues at coordinate 1,577 of CAJQOM010000010.1, forward strand.
CGCCATTTCCCAGGCACGCCAACAGGTAGCCTTGCTGATCGGGTGGCTTATTCTTTGTTCCAACAGGTCATTGTTAATTGCGATATGTTGGTCGATATTCACACAGGCTCATTTCGACGTAATAATTTGCCACAACTTCGGGCTGATATGCATATTGAGGACGTCGCAAGTCTGACTAGAGGTTTTGATGGCATTGCAGTGGTGCACAGTGTTGGCAATCCCGGCATGTTACGTTCGGCTGCCGTCGATGCTGGCATTGTAGCTGTCACATTAGAAGTGGGCGAATCGTTACGCATACAAGAAGATGAAATCAAAGCCGGTGTTAAAAGCTTAAATAGCCTGATGGAAAAACAAAAAATGATTTCGCGGTTATTTGTTTGGGGGCAGCCTGAAACGATATATTACAATTCCTACTGGCTACGCGCCGAGCACGGGGGAATATTGTTCAGCGAAGTCGAGCTAGGTGATAGCGTGAAAAAAGGCGATATTTTGGGCACAGTGTCTGATCCTATTACCAATACCGAATATCCCATCGTGGCTAATACTGCAGGTCGAATTATTGGGATGGCAGTGGATCAAGTCGTCATGGCTGGTTTTGCAGCCTATCATTTGGGTACAGAAGCTGAAATACCACCTGAAAAAGAGAAAGCATTAATAAATAGCAAGAAATCTGCTAATTTGATGCTTTCAGATTAAATATATAAAAATAAAGTAATTTATTTATTCGTGGGCGTTAATATCTTTAGATAATATACGGAAGTTTTCGCATGGTAGACTGCTATAACGTGAACTCCAATCTGGGTAAGTGCGTTTAATTATTAACAATAGCAGGGAGAGGATGATGGCTAAAGGTCAAGATTCAAAAAAAGCAGTTAAAAAGAAATCTGAAAAAACCTTGAAAGAAAAACGTGCTGAAAAAAAAGAAAAGAAAGCCAATAAAAGGTAAGTAGGGCTTCTGATCCAAAACAGTTAGAAAACATTATAGATCTGACTCCAAACATGGCACGTATTTTTGAAGTATTTTACCGTTTCTTAGCTTTAGGTTGCATCAGTTTTGGTGGACCTGTAGCCCATATTGGCTATTTCCAGACTACTTTTGTGCAAAAGCTTAAATGGCTTGATCAAGATGCTTATGCAAAACTGGTGGCGTTAAGTCAATTCTTACCCGGCCCCGGATCAAGTCAAGTTGGTTTTGCCGTTGGCTTGAAGCGCGCTGGGCTAGCTGGCGGCCTCGCGGCCTTTCTTGGTTTCACATTACCGTCCTTTATATTACTGTACTTGTTGGCGACATTCGCACTTGATGCGAGTAGCAGCAATACTTTTGGCGGTATCGTGCAAGGGTTGAAATTACTGGCTGTTATCGTCGTAGCCGATGCCAGTTTGAGTATGTTTAAATCTTTTTGCAAAGATCGGCTTTCAATCTTACTCATGGTGCTATCGGTAGTTTGTCTTTTGGCATTGCCCAATCTTTGGACACAGATGACATTATTGCTGTTGTCAGCAATCATTGGGGCCAGCTTAGCGACGACATCAGAACAAAGGGAATTGAATAGCACCAATTCAACTATAAAACTGGTTCCACTGATTATTTTCTTTGCCTTATTTTTAGGCTTGCCCTTAGTGGGACCGGCATTATTTTCGAGTTTCTATCAAGCAGGTAGTTTAGTGTTCGGCGGTGGTCATGTTGTGCTGCCATTGCTTCAGCAGACTGTTGGCGATGCCATGACAAGTGACCAATTCTTAACGGGTTATGCAGCAGCACAAGCCGTGCCGGGGCCGATGTTTACATTAGCGACCTTTTTAGGGGCGGAGCTCTCACCTGAACAGCCTTTAATAGGAGCATTATTAGCCACCGTGGGCATATTCTTACCGGGTTTATTGTTTATCTATGCCTTGCAAGGTGCTTGGGCATCATTGGCACAAAACACAAGAATAGCTGGGGCTGCGGCGGCTATTAACGCTGCGGTTGTTGGCTTATTGGTGTCAGCTTTATATGATCCTGTTTTTACCAGTGCTGTTTCTCAACCACGTGATATGGCGATCGTGGCCTTAGGGTTCTTTGCATTGCGTGTCATGCAGGTGCCGATTATTGTGCTGGTGATATCACTGTCAGTGATAGGTGTTTTGCTGTGATAAGCAATACTGTTAGACCCAAATAATGCTTTAGGGCTTATTACTTCTTTTTATTGGCCCGACGAATATTTTTAGCGCCCCAACCAAGCATGAAAAAGCTGATAAAGGCAGAGACGGTTGATATCCACAAAGCGATATGGGGTTTTTGGCACCGGACATGTTCATGAAAAACTGAAAAATCACCTTGGCAAAACTCGTTGGCGACGTGAGCAGATGAAAAGTACCAAGCAAGTCCCCATAAAGCAGCTGGAAACAAGATAAAAGAGAGGATGACGAGGGTGAAGCCTGATTTCATTTTTAGTCCTAAATTTTTTGACTAGTTTAGAGTGTCTGAGGTGTAATAATCAAGGTTTAGAAGCGCAATAGTCCTAATAGTTTCACTCACAAAAAAATAATATTGTAATAGGTATTTTTTTGATTCATATTGCAGAAAAGCTGATTGTTACTTATAAAATTCAACGTAGAAACGCACGGTATTACATGGCTTAATATAATGCAGCATTGTCGGTTCGATCACACCATATTGCTCAATAGATAAACGAATAGTTTCCTTCTCTGGTTCTAGAATCGTGTAGTCGAGCTGCCCTTCTAAAATAACAATCTTTCCCCAAACCCCAGCTTTAGTTTGATGATCATTCAGCAGGCCCTTCGGAACAGTATGTTCTGTAAACTCAGGTGTCTTTTTATAGCTTTTGACAGCATGAGGTAAGGATTTCATATCATTTATGTCTCATAGTAGGCTCGACCGAGATTGTTTATAACAAGCGATCTTTTACTGGCGAGCCATTATTTTGTTTTACTAAGTCTGCAACAGTATATTGGCCAATATAATCCATATACTGCTGTTGGCCGGTAAATAAAATGGTTTTAAGTGAACAGCCAGGGTTGAGCCGACAAGGTTGCGTCGTGCAATCGACAGGCTTGAGCGTGGCTTCCATCAATTCAATAATGGAACGCAAGTTGATATCACCAGTTGGTTTACCTAGATGGATACCACCTTGCTTACCTCGAATAGATTGAACGAAGCCAGCATTCGCTAACTTTTGGACAATTTTCATCATATGGCTCCGCGAAATATCAAAATATTCTGCTATTTCTTGAATGGTAGACAATTGTTCAGCGGGTTTCATTGCTAAGTATATTAAGACACGGAACGCGTAATCAGTATGTTTAGTTAATTGCATAAGTGTCAGCTTTATTTGTGATCATAACAGCCTAGGTTATCAGTTTTTCGATGAGGTTTAGCTTAAACACTATCGATCCATTAGCTATGTATCATCGAACTTGTTGACTCAAGAAGGTCGTAAAAACGAGTCCATTTATACCACCACTATACATTCATTAAATATGAATGTATTATCTTTTATAAAGATTCACCTAAAATGAATCTTTATAAAAAGTGACTTTATGAGGAGAGGATAATGAAAACCAATAAATTATTTACACTGATGTCATTGAGCCTTGCAGGGCTAATGACGATAGCCACAGCACAGGCGGAAGTGATTAAAGTGGATATTCCTGTCATTGAAAAGGATGTGGTGATCGACAATGCAGGTAATACACAGCCTATGTGGACTTTTGGCGGGGAAATTCCAGGACCATTAGTACGTGTTAAGCAAGGCGATACCGTTGACTTCACAATGCTGAATGACAAAGATAATAAAGAAAGCCACTCTATGGATTTTCATGCCGCTGTGGTGGATGTCTTGGATGAGTTCGCACCGGTTAAACCAGGTAAAACGAAAGCGTTTAAATTTGAAGCCAATCATCCCGGTGTCTTTATATACCATTGCGGTTCTGATGCAATGTCAGAACATATTGGGCGTGGTATGTATGGTGTGATTATTGTGGACCCAAAGGAAGGCTATTCGGAAGCTTATCCGAAACCGGATCGTGAGTATGTCCTAGTACAAGGCGACTTGTTCAAAGAAGGGACTAAAACTGAAAATTACACTAAAAATGAAGGTAAGCAAGCAAATTTAATTAATGGCAAGGTGTTTCACTATGACCCTGTCCATGATGCGAATGCCAGTTTAGCGCTTCAATCTAAGCCAGGTGAGTTAGTGCGTATATTCTTCGTTAATGCTCAGGTTACGGATAGTGTTGCCTTTCATCCGATAGCCGGTATTTGGGATCGGGTTTATGACAATGGTAACCCCAAAAATGTCAGTTATGGCATGCAGACCTTTATGGTTGCCCCTGCACATGGCGCCACATTTGATCTTATCAGCCCAAAAGATCGTGCTACCAATAATGCCTTAGTGGATCATCAAATGAAAAATGCATTAACGGGCGCAATTACGGTGTTAATGAATAATGATGATGCTGATCCTAAGCTTGGACGATACGGCAACCTGATCTTACGTTAAGAGTCGTTTGAACTTAAGGTAAGTCAGTGATAATCGGGGATAGAGCAATGACAATAAAAACAAAATTACTAAGCGTGGCGTTGGGCTTGGCGGTAGTGATGCCAAGTTTTACGGCAGTAGCAAATCCAACAGCGGGTGTTTTATCTGAATGTATGGCGTGTCATACCGTATCTGAACCGTCAGAAATGACGCTTGGTGAACGGATGAACCGGATCGGCCCCAGTTTGTATTATGCTGGTAATAAGTTTAAACAAGCTTGGCTAGAAAAGTGGTTACAAAATCCAACACGGCTTTATCCGGCGGGTGTCTTTTTTGGGCAGTATGTCGAAGTGACAGACGAAGGCGACTTTGTTTTTGAAGAGGACTTGGTTAGTCACCCAAAGCTGAATGAGCAACAGGCGAAAGAAACGACAGCTGCTTTATTTACATTAAAAGCGAAGTCGGGATTAGCAGCCGAGACAAGCCCGGGTGAAATTAAAAATGTCTCACGACGGATGGGTGAGATGAACTTTAGGAAGTTTAAAGCCTGTGCTTCTTGTCATCAAGATGTGGTTGGAGAAGGCGGTGTATCAGGGCCTGAACTATATACGGCTTTTGAACGTTTACAACTGACTTATCTTATTTCATATATGAAAAACCCTGTTGCTTGGGAGCCTAAAAGTCTGATGCCGAATCAACACCTAAAACAGAAAGACATTGAAAAGCTGGTGGGCTACTTAAAAACAATCGCGGAGGAGGCACAATGAATAAGTTGATGACAATGGCATTAATGCTGTGCTTATGCCCTTTGGCGAGCTACGCCGATGATATGACAGGTAAGAAACTGTATCAAACCTACTGCATACAATGTCACGGTGTTGAAGGCGATGGTTATGGTATCAACGTTGAATTCATGGAAGTGTTGCCTAGGGATCATACTGATACCAAAGAGATGATGGCGCGGACAGATGAAGATCTATTCAAAGTGATTAAGTTTGGCGGTAAAGCGATTGATAAATCTGTGCTGATGCCTAATTGGGATGGTAATTTAAGTGATGATGAAATCGATTCATTAGTTGGCTATTTACGTGTGCTGTGTTGTCAGGGAGAAGAATAATGCAATCATTACTATCAACATTTACGCGTGTGTTACTCCTGATGCCATTAGCTGTTTTATGTTATCCACTATTAAGTCATGCTGAATTGAGGCAGTTTGAAATGACAGTAGAGGAATTAGAGTTAGAAATAGCACCAGGGTTTAAAGCAAAAGTCTGGGCCTATAACGGGCAAGTACCGGGGCCGTTAATTCATGTTAAAGAAGGTGATGATGTTGAAATCACCATGATTAACAACACCACAACCAATCACACCATACATTGGCATGGCGTTTACCAAACCAATTCATGGCAAAGTGACGGTGTGCCCGGCGTATCCCAACTGGGGACAGAACCCGGCGAATCTCATACCTATCGATTTAAAGCGGATAAGCCAGGTAGCCTTTGGTATCACTGTCATGTCAATGTGCCGGAACATGTGGGTTTACGCGGAATGTGGGGGCCTTTTATTGTTGAACCTAAAGATCCATTACCGATTGAACAAGAAGTGACAAAAGAAGCGATCATCATGTTCAGTAGTTGGAGTTCAGAGGTTGCTGACAAATTTGGAGAGGGTGGACACCCAACAGAAAAGCATGATTATTACTCAATGAATGGTAAGTCTTTTCCTATGACGCAACCATTGCGAGTCAAAGAAGGGGACGTTGTACGGTTTAGATTGTTTGGCGCCGGGTCAGAGACGGCATTTCATCTCCATGGCCACGATATGTTGGTGACGCATAAAGATGGATTACCCCTTGATAGTCCTTATTGGGCTGATGTTATAGATATTCCGGTGGGTGCGCGAATCGATGCGATAGTCAGAATGAATAACCCGGGCTTATGGTTGAACCATGATCATATTGATACTCACGTGAGTAACAATGGTAAAACGCCAGGCGGTCCAGTGATGATTGTTGAATATGAGGGAATTGAAAAGCCTGATTTTTATGTTTGGAAAGACAAAGATGCCCATTACGAACCTGACTTTTACATGAGCGAAAGTATGGCTAAAGGCTTTGGTTTGCATAATATTTCAGCTTATAAAGCCAATGAAATAAAGAAAGAACGTAAGAAAAAAAAGAAAAAGAAAAAAAAGAAGCAGAAAAAAGATAAGGAATAAAATGGTATAAATTGGTAAAATGGTGGTCCAATAATATTGGTGGCTATTAGATATTGTCTGATGTGGGGGATAAGGTCTATTTTTAAGGAGTGTGAGAAATAAAATGATAGAACAAAAAGATCCAACCATGTCGCAAATTGTTTGGAGCGTACTTTGCTCCTTTTTTGGCGTTTCAAATAAAACCAATTTTGACCGTGACAGAGTTTATCTCGAAAAGGTGGGCTTTAAACCTTATCTCTATGCAGCAATTATTTTAACTATAGTTTTCGTGCTGTCGGTCTGGACGGTGGTAAAGATAGTGTTAAGTAATGCTGGTATGTAAATAAAACAAAACGATGATTGAAAAAAAAGCCCCTTTTCAGGGGCTTTTTTTATGATTAATCTTTTTTCGCTTCACGACGTTGGCTAGGACGTCTCGCTTTGTCGCGAGCTCGTGTACGAGGTTTGCCCGAACGTTTAGCCTTACGAGGACGCTCACTGTTATCACCTTGCTCACGTGGCTCTGGGGAATTGAGGTTCATTAAACTAATTTCTAGTTGTTTATTACATACCCAGACTTTACGAAGTTGTTGGAATAAATCTTTTGGCATGCCTTCTGGCAAATCAATGGTGCTGTAATTATCTTGTAGGCTAATTCGACCAATATCCTTACTATCAATGCCGGCTTCGTTGGCAATCGCACCGACGAGGTTTTTGGCTTCGGCACCGTGTTCGCGACCGACTTCAACACGGTAAGTTTGCATACCGGCTTCCGCTTCGCGGATTGCAGAACCATTAGTACGACGAGGTGGTTTTCCTTCACGTCTGCTAGGACGATCACTGTTATCGTTACGTGATTCACGTTCACGACGAGCAGGGCGGGCTTCGACATGTTTAACCGGTTTAAGCGGCCGACTCTTCTGAACCAAGTAAGCTAGCGCAGCAGCGACTTCTAGCGGATCAGCTTCATGTTCTTGCTGATAATCATTAACCACGTTTTGGAAGAAAGCTAAATCTTGTGATTCAATCGTTTTACTAAGCTGTTGGTTAAATTGCATGACACGACGGTCAGCAATATCTTCTGAATTTGGCAACTGCATTTTAGTAATGGTTTGACGTGTTGCTTTTTCAATCGCAAATAACATGCGTTTTTCGCGAGGTGAGATAAACAGAATGGCTTCACCTTTACGGCCAGCACGGCCTGTACGACCGATACGATGAACATAAGACTCGGTATCGTAAGGCACATCATAGTTAACAACATGACTGATGCGTGGAATATCTAAACCACGCGCCGCGACATCGGTGGCGACCAAGATATCAAGCTTGCCTTTTTTCATGCGGTCAACCGCTTTTTCACGCGCCGCTTGGTTCATATCACCATTGATTGGTGAACTAGAATAGCCTCGGGCTTCCAATTTTTCAGCGAGTTCAGAAGTGGCATTTTTTGTACGAACAAAAATGATCATCGCATCAAAGTCTTCGACTTCAAGTATGCGGGTTAAAGCATCCAGTTTATGCGTGCCTGTCACTTGCCAATAACGTTGGTTAATGGTGTCGACGGTGGATGTTTTTGTTTCAATACGAATCTCAATGGGATCTTTAAGATAACGTTTGGCTACGCGATGAACTGGACCTGGCATGGTGGCTGAAAATAAAGCAACCTGACGTTCATCCGGTGTTTCTTTTAGGATAGTTTCAACATCATCGATAAAGCCCATACGCAGCATTTCATCAGCTTCATCTAGGACCAAAGATTGTAGTTCACCCAACCTCAATGTACCGCGACGGATATGATCTAATACACGTCCCGGTGTACCAACAATAACTTGTGGGTTACGCTGTAGTTGGCGCAATTGGATCCCCATGCTTTGACCACCATAGATGGGTAAAACATGGAGGCCTTTTAGATGACGTGCATAGGTTTGGATTGCTTCAGCGACTTGAATCGCAAGCTCACGCGTTGGCGCTAACACCAGCATTTGTGGTGACTTGGCTTTAGCGTTAATACGACTTAGAAGCGGTAAAGCAAAGGCGGCAGTTTTACCGGTACCTGTTTGTGCTTGACCTAATAAATCGCGGCCTTCTAATAATGGCGCGATACTTTGAGCTTGGATTGGAGAAGGGGTTTCATAACCGGCTTCTTGGACTGCTTTGAGGATCGGAGCAGCAAGCCCTAATTCAGAAAATAGGGGCGTAGATGTGGGTTGTTCTGTTGACATTGTTAAACCTGTGAAAGTCAGCTTTGTAGTCAAAGCTAATGAAGGGAGGAAACTTAATCGGGTAATTATACGCGATTATATCTATAAAATATAGTTAAATCAGTCTGTTAAATATTTCTAATATAACATTATGCTCAAGCAGGTTTAATTAGGGCAGAATAGAGTTTATATAAAGTCATTATGGGGTTATCGCAATGGATAATTTTTCAGTTGATGCATATACACCTAAAGAAATTGCTGCCAGAATCGAAAAGGCAGGGATTAGCAAAAGTACTAATGACCCTATAAGAATACTTGCACTCGCTATCTTAGCAGGTGCTTTTATTGCGCTGGGTGCCGTCTTTTTTACTGCGGTGACCTATGATAGCAGTGGTATTGCTGCCGGTTTAATGCGCCTGCTTGGAGGGCTAGTATTTTGCCTAGGTCTTATTTTAGTCGTGGTCGCAGGGGCAGAGTTATTCACGGGCAATAATTTAATTGTGATGGCTTATGTTGATGGCAAAGTGAGTTTCGGCCAATTGATGAAGAATTGGTTGATTGTTTATATCGGTAACTTCATTGGTGCATTAGGCGTTTTAGTACTGATTTACCTGAGTAATCATTGGTCGATCGATAGTGGCGCGGTGGGTGCCAAGGCAATATTAATCGCCAATGCTAAAGTAAATTTAAGCTGGCTGGAAGCCTTTAGCAGAGGCGTCTTGTGTAATATTTTGGTTTGCTTAGCGGTGTGGTTGTGTTTTGCTGGACGTAGCGTTGTTGATAAAGTCGTCGCAATCATTTTCCCGATTACGGCCTTTGTCGCCATGGGGTTTGAGCATTCAGTCGCTAATATGTATTTTATTCCAGCCGGTTTGGTGGCCATGCAACAGGCGGACTTAGTGGCCATGGCTGGCAGCAGCATCGATTTAACGAATATGACACTATCCGGGTTTTTAATAACAAACTTATTACCCGTGACATTAGGCAATATTTTGGGTGGTAGTGTATTTGTAGCGCTATTTTATTGGTTTATTTATTTACGACGTTAAGACTAAAGGACAAAGTGTCGTTAAATCATTTTTTGAAAGCCATGAGCCTAAAGTAAGCGGTTTGCACGCCATTCCACCACTTTTTCCAGATTAACTTCGGGTATGATTATTTGGTGATTCTGGTGAATTTAGAGCCTTCAAGGGTTAGATTTACCATCAGACCTTTGTTACTAAATACAAAACCAATAATGGGATCATGAATGTCGATGGTATTAATATCTTCAGCTGCACCCCATTCTACAACGGCAACCGAACCATCAACGCCGACTTTCCAGCCTTCAAATTGCTGGAATTTGGTCAAGGCTTCATCCGTCAGAAAAACCAGCACAATAGACTTTGACTGTGCACCGGCCTGCAAGCCTATTGAGGCAGCAGCGGTATTGTAATAAGCGTGGGTTCTGCCATTAATTAATAATGCACCTTCACCATATTCTCCCCCAATCAAAAAACCTGCTTTTAAGACTTTAGGGAAAACTAAAACACCTTTAGCACGGCTTAAAAATGCACTACCCCCCGGCACATCTTGGCGAAACCGTTTTAGTGTTTCATCAGTACCGATATTGATTTCAATAGAAGAAGCAGCAAAGCTGGTGGTGGGCAAAGAAGCCAAAACAAAAGCGAGAAGACTAAAAAAGAGGATGAAATAAGGACGCCGGCGTTGGTTAGGCATGGGGTCGATATACCTTCTTTGCAAATGAAAAATATAAAGTAGCATGGAATCAACAAGGAATAAAGCCTCAATACCTATAAAAACTAGGGGTATTGAGGCGTAATAATGATGCGAGCTTAATTAATGCCTTGGCTGACGAGATATTCCTCGTAACTACCTCTAAAATCAACAATACCCGTTTCGGTCATATCAAAAATACGTGTGGCCAAAGAAGACACGAATTCGCGATCATGACTGACGAAGAATAACGTGCCGTCATATTGCTCAAGCGCCATGTTCAAGGATTCAATGGATTCCATATCCATATGATTGGTAGGCTCATCCATGATAAGGATGTTTGGTTTTTGTAATAGTAACTTACCGAACATCATCCGGCCTTTTTCACCACCGGATAACACAGATGCCTTTTTATCGATCATGGTGCCTGAAAATAATAAACGACCTAATGCAGCACGAATGACTTGCTCATCATCTGATGGCCTTCCCCATTGTTGCATCCATTCAAATAGGGTTAAATCATTTTCAAAAAACCGTTCATGATCTTGTGCGTAATAACCAATATTGGCATTTTCTGACCACTTTACTTCACCTGCTCTGGGTGGCATTTCATTGGCCAATGTTTTAGCCAGTGTTGATTTACCGATACCGTTAGGCCCAAGAATGGCAATACGTTCACCGACTTCCGCCATGAACTTAAAACCTTCGAATAAATCGGGTTCGTCATCATAACCTTGGCTGATTTTATTAACTTCAAGGGCATTTCTAAACAGTTTCTTTTCTTGTTCGAAGCGAATAAAAGGGTTCATCCGGCTTGAAGGTTTAATATCGTCTAATTGAATTTTATCAATTTGTTTAGCACGAGATGTCGCCTGTTTTGCTTTAGAGGCGTTGGCCGAAAAGCGGCGTACAAAGTCTTGTAACTCAACAATCTGTGCTTTTTTCTTGGCATTATCAGAAATTTGTTGGGCACGGGCTTGAGTTGATGCCAACATATATTCATCATAAGTACCGGGGTACACGCGTAATTCGCCAAAGTCCATATCGGCCATATGGGTACAGACGCTATTTAAGAAATGACGATCATGGGAAATAATGACCATCGTGCCATTTCGTTGGTTAATGATGTCTTCCAACCAACGAATAGTATTAATATCTAAATGGTTAGTTGGCTCATCAAGCAAGAAAATATCGGGATCGGCAAATAAGACTTGCGTTAGAAGAATACGCAATTTCCAACCGGGTGCGATTTCACTCATCGGTCCGTAATGCTGCTCGGTTGGGATACCCACGCCTAATAGCAATTCACCAGCACGAGATTCAGCCGTGTAGCCATCCATTTCAGCATATTGCCCTTCAAGTTCAGCGACTTTAAGGCCATCTTCTTCAGACATTTCTGGCAAATTATAGATGCGGTCACGTTCCTTGTGGACTTCCCATAATTCTGGGTCGCCCATGATCACGACGTCAATAACACGTTGATCTTCATATGCAAACTGGTCTTGCTTTAGAACCGCGAAACTTTCGTTGACATCGAAACTGACATTACCGGAAGTGGGATCTAACTGGCCCGAAATAATTTTCATAAAGGTCGACTTACCGCAACCATTAGCACCAATAAGGCCATAACGGTTGCCCCCGCCAAACTTGACGGAAACGTTTTCAAATAAGGGCTTAGCACCAAATTGCATGGTGATGTTTGCAGTAGTTAACAAGGCGGTGATCCTGTGGTAGTGAGCGTTATGCTTTAATTTGGTTTAGCAAAACCCGCCATTATACATGGTCTGACTGTTGTTCGATAAGGACTATTTTAGCTTTACGGGACAGTTTCTTAATGGCGGCTTCCCGTTTGGAGGCACTACTACGATCAGGGTGGGGTTCATTAAACACCATTTGTTTGGCAGGACTAGTGTTAAAGAACCGCGCGCCAGCTTGTTTGCCTTGGTGTTCTGAAAAACGGCGCACTAAGTCAGTGGTGATTCCTGTGTAAAAATGGCCATTTTCTGCTTCTACAATATAAACAAACCAATCGCTTTTAGAACTGACCATTAAGGCTTGTTTTCAAAATCAATGGATGCCGAATTAATACAATAGCGCAAATTCGTTGGCGCAGGCCCGTCATTAAAAACATGGCCTAAATGAGCTTCACATTCAGGGCAACGGACTTCAACACGACGCATACCGTGGCTATCATCAAAAATTTCAGTGATGCTATTGGCGATCAATTGATCTGAAAAACTGGGCCAGCCGCAGCCAGAATCGAATTTTGAATCAGATGAGAAGAGGGGGTGTTGGCAACATAGACAGCGGTAGGTACCTTTATCCTGGTGATCAACATAAACACCAGAAAAGGGCGGTTCAGTGCCTGCTTGGCGTGTCACACGATATTGTTCATCGGAGAGTTGTTCGCGCCATTGCGCATCGGTTTTTTTGATTGAAGCCATAACGCAAAACCCAATAAGTTAGGAGTGCTTATGGTAACTGATTTTCCCCTGAAATGGCGCGTTAACACCATTTCAAAGGAAGGTCATTCGGGGGAGGTTAAACTGTTTTAGGTCTAAATTGCGCCATCAATGAGCGTAAGCCATCAATCGCATTATTGATTTCATCGGCAGCACTGACCGCTTGATTGACGGTTTCCGATGTACTATCTGCCACAGTAGAGATATTGGTGATGTTCTTATCAATTTCATCGGTGACGACAGATTGTTGTTCAGTTGCAGACGCAATTTGATTACTCATATCATTAATGGCAGAAGCAGAGTTTAAGATACGGTTCAACGCATCGCCGGCTTGAGCTGCATGATGAACACTTTCTTCTGTTTGTTTATGACTGGCATCAATAGCCGTCACAGCTTCTTGAGCCTGACTTTGTAGACGCTCAACAATACTACGAATCTGTTCCGTTGATTGTTGTGTCCGTTGCGCTAGGGTGCGGACTTCATCGGCAACGACCGCAAAGCCACGACCTTGCTCACCAGCTCGTGCTGCTTCAATCGCAGCATTAAGTGCGAGTAAATTAGTTTGTTCAGCAATGCCCGTAATAACTTCAAGGACTTGGCCGACTTCTTGACTATCAGCATCAAGCTTATTAATAACCGTAGAGGCATTGTTGATACGGAGTGACATTGTTTCATTACTTTCAATGGCTTGTGTCACAATTGCGCTACCACTAGCGGCTTCTTTATTAGCCGTGTCCGCAGCTTCTGCTGCTTGAATCGTATTTTGAGCAACGACTTGAACAGTGGCTGTCATTTCATGCATTGCAGTGGCAACCATGCCAATCGCAGTATGTTGTTCGTTAACGCCGTTGGTCGTGTGTTTTTTTAACGTGTTTAATACTTTAGATGCTTTCGCACTAATCGTCTCACTGGCCGATTGAACACCAACGACTAGGTCATTAACAAGATGGAAGAAAGCATTAATGTTTTCAGCATCTTTCTTATCTTCAGCACGGCGAATAATAGCTGTATCAAGTTGCACATCGAAGTTCTTTGTTTCAACCGCTAAAGCGACATTCGCGTTAAAGCGTGCACTCATTAAAAACTGTTCTTGCATCGTGGCACCAAAGAAAATCAAGGCCGCGACTTCAATACCGGCAAAAGCAAAGTGAATAATAAAAGTCACCCAGTTACAGTTTTCAGCGAATAATTGTAGCGGTACCCCCATAAACTCAACGCCGGTAAGCTGGAAGTACATAAAAATAAAATGATGAACGCCAATTAAACCTGTTGCAGCAACAAGAGGTCGCCAATCACGGTAAATTAACATCAAGGCAAAGACGACAAAAACATGGAAATGCATTTCAATTCGCCCAAGCTGTTGGGTGACGAAAATGGTGGCATAAGCCATTAAACAAAGCGATAAAATAATCCGAGATGCCAAAGTACCTTTCATCGTCATATAGGTGAAAAGAGCAGCAGCCGTAACAAGCAAAGAAGGAATACCACCTAATAAATGCGTGCCATAACCCATAGGAACAATAAACCAAGCAAATGGAATATGGGCTAACAGGATATACAAGATATAAAGATCCGAACGTTCGTAGTCGAGTCTTAGTTTTTCGCTTATTGTCTGTTGAATCTTAGTCATTTATTGTATCTCCGTGGGAATTCTGACTGTTTCAAAGTTAAAGTGTTTGTGTCATTTTTTGTAAATCTAAATAATCTTTGATTACAGCATCTTCGTTTAAGTTTAAATAAGGGTAAGTTTTGACCCAACGTCCTTCTTTATCTATCAACTGAATGGCTGAACCATGTTGTGGTTCATCACCCGCTTTGACTTTAACGTAGGTACTAAATTGTTCTGCAAACTGTTGTAGTGAGTCATCGGCAATACGCCAGCCGATAATACTAGGGTCAATATTGGCTAAATAAGTCTTCAAATGGTCAAGATTGTCACGTTCATTATCGATAGAAACGAAGATTAAGCGCGTATCGTCAGGTAAAACGGCGGCTAACTTAATAAATTGCGATAAGGTAAACGGGCAATTGCCTGCACAATGGCTAAACCCAAAAGTGAGATAAGTAGTGTGGCCATTCAAATCTTCAATTGAGGCATAATCATCATTGGTGCTCATAATAATCGGGCTTGTGACCAATTTATCCCGTTTTAAACCGTAACCATCACTAAACAGGTTACTGCCAAAAGTACTCAATGCCAGTGCAAGCAGCAGTAGCAAAGAAGGGATTAAAATGTTAATTGTTTTTCTATTCATAGCGTGTTTAATAAATTCGATACCAAAATATAAAAGCCACAATATTTCCATGGCTATGGCATCTTAGAACACCGAGCGACGTTTTAGAACACCGAATAAAGATGTTTTCTAGACTAAATCACATTTATAACAATAATTTATATGAAAGAGATGAGAAAACTAATTAATTGTGACCTAGGCGAATGTTTAGACCCTAACCCTGATGGTCAAATCATGCCATTGATTAATCAAGCGAGTATTGCCTGTGGCGGACACGTTGGTGATAGTGACAGTATGAATAAAACAATTAAGTTAGCAAAGCAGCATCAGGTCAGTATTGGCGCCCATCCAAGTTACCCAGATAAAGTAAACTTTGGCCGGATTAGCATGCCAATGTCATTGACGGCATTATTCGATAGTATTCAACGACAAGTGAACACATTAGATGAGATATGCCAGCGACATGGGGTGAAATTAGACTATATCAAGCCGCATGGCGCTTTGTATCACGACATGATGCATCAAAATGATATTTTTGAATTATTGTGTGAGGTGATTAAAAACTCAAAGCAGGATTTAAAATTGATTGTACAAGCGGGTATCAATACACAGCACATGAAGACTGAGGCAGCAAAAAAGGGCATCTCACTTCAATTCGAAGCATTTGCCGATAGGGCATATCAAGGCACCCACTTAACACCACGCTCAGAACCAGGTGCTGTCCTTGCTACACCGCAAGAGATTGTAGATCAATACGACCAATTAGCTGAATCGACAGCGATGCAAATCGACACCATTTGCTTTCATTCCGATCATCCTCCCTCGGTGATAGCATTACAGCATCTTAAGGCGGCTGCGTGTTAGAGATTAAAATAGCTGGCGAAAATGCCATTATTATTTATCTCAGTGAGCAGGTATCTGAGCACACGATAGATGACATTGCTTTTTTTACCGCTTTATTAAAACAAGAATTAGCTAACGTTATTATTGATGTTGTGCCGTCATATACCAGCTTGATGCTGTCCTATCGCTTGGACAAAATAGACCATGACACATTGTGTCATCAGATCAGAAAATTGATCGAAACCAACACCATAATGATTAAAATGAATCAGACTGAGGTGGTGGATATACCCGTGTTATACGATAGTGATGTGGCGTTAGATTTAGCAGGTTATCTGCATGAAAAAAGTCTGAATTTAGACACGTTGATTCAATTACACACTGAACGTGATTATCGGGTTCATGCCGTTGGTTTTAGCCCTGCTTTTGCTTACTTAGGAACAGTAGAGCCAAGGTTAGTGACGGCTCGACTATCGACACCGAGAATACAAGTCCCGGCTGGCAGTGTTGGCATTGCCGATAATCAAACAGCGGTTTACCCGATTGCTTCGTCAGGCGGTTGGAAAATCATCGGCCGAACACCATTAGACTTGTCATTGACTAATCCCGACAATATCAATCTTTTTAAACTGGGTGATAAAGTACGTTTTAGGTCAATTGAATTGGCTGAATATTTGGCGTTAGGCGGTCAAATATGAGCTTTAGGATAATTAAACCCGGCTTTTTAGCAACAGTACAAGATACAGGACGATACGGCTATGCCGACAGGGGAGTAAGCCAATCAGGTGTGGCGGATGAACATGCCTATCACTGGGCAAACCGTCTACTGGATAATCATGTTAATGATGCCGTCGTTGAAGTCACCATAGGTAACTGCGAATGGCAGGCATTAGACGATATGGAAATCGTCATAACCGGTGCTGACTTAGGCTTTACGATCGAGGGTAAGGCAATACCGCTTTGGCAAACACTATTGATCAAACAAGATCAGGTAATACGATGTGATTCTGCGGGGCAACAAGGTTCAGGGATACGAGCCGTGATAGCGGTTAAAGGTGGCTTTCAAACTGAGCCACAATTTGGCTCACGGGCGGTTAATTTACGTGAGCAGATGGGGCAAGCCCTTCAAGCAGGTGAGTCGATAATGACTTTACCGCTGACGATCGAGGCCAGAACAAGACGAGCGATACCCTATTATTATAAGCCCGATTATCAGGAACCCTTGATCTTGAGGTTGATACCAAGCTATCAGTATGAATTATTTACCCAAGAACAAAAAGGCACTGTATTAGGCCAACAATATGTCATCAACTCTGCATCAGATAGAACAGGCTGTCGTCTTCATGGACAAGCAGTTCAAGATGTCCCAAGTAAAATGGTGTCAGAAGGCATTGCCTATGGCAGTGTTGAAATGACCACCGATGGCCAACCGATTATCTTATTAAAAGACCGGCCAACAATCGGCGGTTACCCAAAAATAGGCACGGTATTGTCACTTGATTTAGCCAAGCTAGCGCAGAGGCAAGCGGGCACACAAATCAAATTTGAGTTAATTACGTTAGAACAAGCCCAACAACAACGCAGACAATTTAATACCTTTTTTGGTATTCGTTAACGAGCCAAATTGTAACTACTTGCTCGTTGTTATGCTTAAGCAGTAATAAACGTTAAGCGTCTTGTTGAAACTGTACTGCTTGCTTGACTCGACCGCGCATATGGACAAACTGTAAGCTGACAGTTAACCAACTGGCAATGGCAATAGACCACCAGATACCGAAGATATCCGTGTCCAAAATAACCAGTGCAAAGGCAATAAATAACGACGGTAACACCAATTGTCTGACGAGATTAAAGTACATCGGAACAGTCGCTTGTTTCATGCCTTGCAACACCGCCCCTGATACAAAGGACAGCACATAAGCGGGAAGAATAATGGCTTCAACACGTAAATAACCGACGCCAGTTTCAATGATATTGGGGTCATCAGTAAATAAAGAAATCAACGGCCGTGCAAAAACGAAGACCAAAACGCCACCCAACACCATCATGGCCGTGCCTATTTTAATTGAGTCGGCCGCGACTTTTTCCATTCGTTGAAACTGTCTCGCACCATAGTTAACGCTGACCAAAGACAACACGGCGATATTAATGCCAACGGTGGGCAGCAGCACTAATTGTTCAATGCGTAGCGCAATGCCTAAGCCGGCAACCGCATCTTCACCGAAACGGGCCACAGCAGAGGTGACAATGATCGACCCTAAGGCAATCAGGAACATATTGGTACTGGCGGGTAAGGATTGATTAAACAAAGCCTTATATTGTGTCCAATTAGGGATTAAATGGTGCCAGTTTAAACAATAGCCTAATTGGCTGCGTTTGACTTTCCAGGTGAGATAAACCGCACTGCCTAATTGGGTTAATGCGGTGGCTGCAGCTAAGCCATAGACACCCCAGCCGAAACCAAACATCAATAAAGGATCGAGTGCGATATTGGCTAGAAAAGCCACAATCAAGCTATTCCGAAAGCTGGTGGTATCGCCCAATGAATTTAAAATACCATTGGCCGCCATGGCGTGAGCAGAAAAAGCCAAAGTGGGTAAAATAATCGACAAATAGCTTAAAGCATCGTTGAGATAAGCGCCTTCAGCACCCATAAGGGAAAACAGATCAGAGGCAAAAAATAAAACAATGAAGCCAATGAGAATAGCCGACAACCATGCGAATGAAAGTGCCTGTCCCGCTATTTGTTCAGCTAAATCTTGCCGCCCCTCGCCACGGGCATTGCCGACTAGGGCATTTGTACCTTGACCGACACCAATCGATACCGCAATACCCATAAAGTAAATAGGTGCTGCCAATGAAATACCAGCCAATGCAGTTGATGACAACATACCGGCATAGAAATTATCGACAATGTAGTACATCGTATTAAAAAACATGCCGATACTCGCGGGTACGGCAATTTTTTTGAGTAAATGTGGAATAGGGTCTTTCGTGAGATCCAAGCGCATTCCTAAATAATGGGAGACAGGAAAATCACATCTAAATACTGAATGATTATTAACTGTGAGTGTGCCGTTAAATTATAGCTTGTCTTGGAAGGGGGTGCCGGTATAAACGTTTAGCCACCCAAACGCAGTTGGGTGACTAAGCGAATAAAAGTTAGAACATTAAATTCTAATAGCGCCCCCATCAAATAATGGCACGGTCATAGAAAAGTTTTCACCATAGGTTAACTTTTGCTCTTCAAGAATACCCAGAGCAATTTTCTCTCCCATACGTAAAGACTCAATATAATCTGTGAAATAATGTACACCGGCCCAATCGCGACCAATGGCAATATTAGAAGCGAGCTTATTAAGCTCACCTTCAATGGTTAACGTGCCGTTTGTCACAGGCGTTGTAACCAACTTCGAGCCATCAGAAGTAGGAACAAATGCCGTCGTATCGTTACCGGCAAGCGTAAGCGGATGTTTATGATCAAAAAAAGCTTTAAGAACTGTGACACACGCCCCGGCCACAGTGGCATGTCCTGCGCCATAAGCAGGATGCATAGGGGAACCCTCGCAAAAAGCCATGGGGAGTAAATAATTTCCATGTTTTAAACAAGTATCTTTAGGGTTTTTCTTATCGACTAAACTTAGAATAGGCTTGAGTGCATCAACCATGGTGTCGAGCTCAGCGACGTCGAGTTCCTTGTGTTTTGAGAGCCTAGCAGCCAATACTTCAGGCCGCATGCGACGATGAATATTAAATTTCTGGTAACGAACTGCTTTCAAAGCGCGTGTTGCGACTTCTGTCACCAAAGATAAAATATGAGGGCCCCCGAAATGGGCGAAGCTTTGCTGGTGATCGATGTAGTCTGGCCGTTGAAAAGGCAGGTCTGGATCAAAGGGTGTACCTTCACCTAAAAGAATCAAACAGGCATTTAGATATGCTTCATAAAGTGCATCGTAATGGACGTAAGTGGCCAAATCACGGGGTGTCGTAATAAACCGATAGGCCTCGGTTTTTTTACAGACATAACTTTCTAAACCGCCTAAATTAGCACCATCTTGAACATCCAGCCATTCTTTCCAGTTGGTCATGTGATCATCACATGGCGTGGCATGACGTACTCTTTGGTCAGCACGAATCGCACCATAGGCAATGTAACCATCATCAGCTTTATGAATGGCATCCATGCCATTAATTCCTTTATTACCCGCTAGCAGAAACTGGGAGATATAAGGCCCAATATTGTCGCCAGCAGTGATACCACGAAAGGCATTTTGTCCGGTTAACGTCGCACGTTTCCGTTTCACCTCATTGGTATCTAACAAGCAGCAATCATCAGATTTAAACCACGCTAATTTATTGAGCTCTTTAAGTGCTGTTTTTACGGTTAATGGACGACCGGAACCATAACTGGGTTTGCAAGAAACCTTGCCAGATTCATCGGTGATATCAGTGAAGGGAACATCTCTTAGCAGGGCTTGAACATAAACTTCTCCCATCTCAGCAATGAGCTCATTACTCCCTAAAACTGGGGCAGGTGGCATCGTAACGGCCTGAGCATCAGGCCCTTCTAAGTCAAAAGTATTTCCTGCTCCTTGGCTTTCCCATGCACGCACTTTAGCTTTATGTTTTTTAGCCTTGCTAGAGCGCCAAACTGGACTGCCAGGCGTACCAGCAATCGGGCCAAGAGGCGTATCGATAAAGTCACGTGGATCACCACTATCAATACCTTTAACAAATCGCTGGAAGTCATCGGGGTTTAAAACAAGCCCTGTATCATCATCATGCGGCATGCCCTTAGTAAAACTGGCCAAATAGGAAGGCTTGTTTCCAGTGACTGAACGAAATTTGTGTTCATCACCATTGGCAATATGATCTGGGTGAACGCGCGTATAAGCTATATCGGCTGCTGAAAGACGTATTCTGCGTGCTTCTTGCTTTCTATCATTGTTATTCATTTATCTCTCCGTAGAAATGAGGTGTATCTAAAACAATGGATATGCGTGCAGCACCGCTTTCCCTTCACAGGATGCGAATAAAGATAACAAGGTTGAATCGTAAATTAAGGCGTGTCCATTTAGTTAAGCAATGTTACTCAAAATCCATTTATGCCTTATTCAAAGAAATATGAATAAGACAGGTAAAACTATTTCATACCGCGGTATGAGCGTCAATCCCCCACTTTGGGGGTGATTTAATCTCGAATAATGGAAGAACGCCGGAATTCATCTTCGGGATAAACACGGCCAACTTCTAAACAGTCAAAAATATGATTAAAGACTTTTCCTGGTGTGCCACTGCGTTTACCGGAGCGAAAATAGGAATGGCCTTTTGGCATATCGTAACTATTGTTCACGTCATCACAGTCGATGCTATAAACATTTTTAGGTGTTTTATCAATATCTTCAGGGCCGGTATGACCAAGGCGTCGCGACGCAATTTTATTTTTCAGATTAGAAGCCTTACTGGCTCGAAGCGCCAAATCATCAGAAGCATGGTAAACCACGACATTACGAGAAGCATGACAAATCAATTCGCCCGGTTCACCGTCATGCAAAGTTTCATTCACCACATCAGCCGCCACTAAAAAAGTATTACGGAATAACATCGGTAAGCCTTTCGGCAAATCATATTGATGCCAAGCCGACAGGGTCTGTCTTAGCACTCGGTTACCCATAGAATGTGCCAAAACATTAATGCGTTTAAGACACGGGTCTTCCTCAGGGTTAAATTTCTCGGAGCTGCGCCATGCTAAGAACTTTTCCAATACGCGCGAGAAAGAAAAAGCACTTTGGTCAGCTGCTTTTTGATCATCCCAATAATCTTTCACAATGCCTAAATCATTATCACAAGGCCAGATAATGGGGATCACGAGTACTTCATTTTGTTTTTTCTTATCACACAGCTTTTGAAACTCGCTCGCACCTTCAAACACCATCTCAGGCAAATTAGAAAAGCCATGAATGTAAATCAGAATTTGGCGATATTTGGACTCTTTTAAGCGGGTCAGGAATTCGATACTGCCAATTTCAGTATGCGTTTCATTATTCCCAGTCTCACAAAAAAACACCGAATTGCTGGCGGCATTATTATCAAGATCAAAAGTGAAATTGCGACCAATCCGAGTGCGAATACTTTGATCAGGAAAACGATTAGTAATAAATAACATCTAGACTCCCTCCAGAGATGTGAATTAAATCGTACGGTTTAATTCTAAATCTAATGAAGTGAGTAAATCAAGACTAGTGTAAAAAGAGGTTTTATGAAGGGTGTGATATAAATTCTTCGGGTAAGCGCTCAATAGTATCCAATGGCGTTACGAGAAGGTCATGATGGTTGAGTGCAATACCATTACCAGCATTTTTTTGGACGAGTGAGGTCAACATTTCAAGATCGATTTGGCCGTGTTGGGTCAGGTTTTTCAGTTCATCGTTATCTAAGGAAGCCCTGCGACCGCCGGGTAAGTAAATTGTCCCATAACTAAAATCAACGGCAAAAGCGATGACGCCAGGGATAAAAAAGAACAGCAGCCCTATACCATCAAGTACCACAATAGCGGGATCAATATGTCCGCCCGTTTGGCCTTTACGTTCAGGGTGAAGCAATGTGCCACAGCCTGTTAAGTTTGCAAGAAGACTAAGCAATAATAATGAGAGAGTGAAAAACTTCATGATCTAGCCTATAGAAATGCTGGCATAACAGCTTATCAAGTATATTGTTGGCGAAACTTGTCAGAAGTCACAGTTTTCTAGCTTTAGTCAAAGGTGAGTATTTTGTAATAATTAGCTCAAAGGTGCTGAGGGGATTGTGATTGGAATCAACACTTCATTACGACGCAAAAACCAAGGTGTGAAGGGGGCATTATATCTGGCCCAAATAGCCTCGCCATTGGCTTCATAATGAGATTGTTTAATCCAGTTTTCTAATGCTATTTTATGTTCTAAATAATTAGATTCACTCCAAAAACCGGAATAACGAATCGCTGCAACCGTTTGGCTGGCAACTTGGCGTAACACAACACGCTTATCATTAGGTGTCGGTAAAGTGTCGATGGTGTACGAGTCGGGCATCATAAAGCTAACAGCCCAGCCAGATTCTGCCTTTTGTTGGCCGACGGGCGCCGTCATCGCAATAGCTTCGCCAGCAGTTTGTTGTCCAACCGGCGCCGTCATCGCGATGTCTGATTGGGATGCATTATTCCCTGAGATATAACCAAACAATGGCTTAAAGGCTTGATTACCTGCTTCTTCTATATCACCATTAACCAGCGTTTCGGCCACGATATGGGCTACGTAACCGCGAACCTCAATATCATTGTCCTTGGAAATAACATCATATTTTGCTTCTTCAATAGCCATAGCGGTAGTCGTTGATAAAGCGATGATTAATAATATCGGGAAGTGAGCGTATTTTAACTGAGTCATATAGCACCAAATTGAAGGCTAAAAAGAAGGTAGCGTTCATTATTGACCTACAATGAAGCAGTAAGTTTTTCTCGCAGTCGAAATGACGATAAAATAAATTATTTAACCGCGTGATAATCAACCCAAAGAATCGATAGAGAAAGCCATGGCCTTAGACAATGCCCCAAGCTGGCAAGCAAAACTAGCCCAAGAGTTTGAATTACCTTATATGCAAGCCTTAAAGGCATTTCTGCAAGCGGAAAAAGATCAAAATAAGATTGTTTATCCGCACGTCTCAAATTGGTTTCATGCCCTAGAAACAACACCATTAGATGAAGTTAAAGTCGTCATTTTAGGCCAAGACCCCTATCACCAGCCAGGACAAGCCCATGGCCTATGCTTCTCTGTCCAACCTGGTGTTAAAGTCCCGCCGTCACTAGTTAATATTTATAAAGAACTGGCAACAGATATCGGCATTGAAATTCCTAATCATGGCTATTTAGAAAGTTGGGCCAAACAAGGCGTGTTATTACTCAATGCAGTATTAACGGTAGAAGACTCAAACGCCAATGCCCACCAAGGCAAAGGCTGGGAACAATTTACCGATAAAATCATCAGCATTGTCAATGAACATGGTGACAATGTCGTCTTCATGTTGTGGGGCAGTTATGCCCAGAAAAAAGGCACGATGATTGATGATAAAAAACATCTGGTTTTAAAAGCACCACATCCATCACCCTTATCAGCTTATCGCGGTTTCTTCGGCTGCCAGCATTTTAGTCAGGCCAATAGCAACTTAGAACAAAATGGCAAAAGCCAAATCGATTGGGCCTTGCCTAAATCGAACGAGTTATAATGCCTTAACCGGTATTTCGCATACCCGCGGAAATGCCCGTCATGGTGACTTTCAACGCTTTTTCTAAAATGGGGTCGATGCTGTCAGTCTCACGTTGTCTTTTCAATAATTCAGCTTGTAAATAATTGAGCGGATCAATATAAGGTTTACGTGCTTGAATAGACAGCTGCAAAGCAGGACTATCATCAAGTAAGTTACTTTGTTTTTTCAGATCATTAATGAGATCGGTCAACCGAAGTAAATCTTGACGTAATTGCTCACCAAGGTAGCCTAACTCTGGTTCAGTGAGTAGCTTTTCATAGTGGCTGCTGATAGCAATGTCTGCTTTGCCGGCCACCATTTCTAACAGATCAATAAAACTACTAAAAAACGGCCAGTTTTTTAACATATCTTCGAAGACGTCAGGCTCATTTTTCAAGGCATACTCTAAGGCCTGAGTTGAACCAAGCCAACTGGGTAAATTCAATCTGACCTGCATCCAAGCAAACATCCAAGGAATCGCTCTCAGGCTTTCCACACCACCAGATGCTTTACGTTTAGCGGGTCGAGAACCTAAAGCGAGTTTAGCCAACTCTTGTTCAGGGGTAAGACTACGGAAATAAGCAACAAAGTTTGGGTCTTCTTGAACGACATCACGATAGCCCGCCAAACTATGTTGTGCCATGGCTTTGATTAAGTCGCGCCATTCAGCTTTCGGCTCAGCGGTTGGAGATAGCGTCGAGCGCAACGTGGTGCCGACATAATCACAAAGACTATTAAAAGCAACACGCGGCATACCAAACTTATAACGAATCATTTCGCCCTGTTCCGTGACACGGATATGACCAGAGACTGATCCCGGTGGCTGAGAATCCATCGCTTTTCGTAGCGGGCCGCCCCCACGACCAATCGTACCGCCACGGCCATGGAAAAAAGTCAGATCAATTTGATAATGACTAGCCAATGACATCAATTCTTCTTGTGCCTCATATTGAGCCCAAGTCGCTGCCAGTTTACCCGCATCCTTGCCTGAGTCAGAGTAGCCAATCATCACCGTTTGTTTGCCAGCGGTGTATTGTTGATACCAATTATTACGCCAGAGATCATTCATGACCTGAGAGGCATTATTGAGATCATCTAAGGTCTCAAACAACGGCATAATTGGCATATTCCATTGCACATGACTTTCTTTTAATAATAAGGCGACAGCCAACACATCAGACGCTTGTTTGGCCATGGAAATAATATAATGCGATAACGCTGATTGCGGTTGTTCAGCAATGACGCGACAGGTGGCGAGCACTTCTTCAGTATCGGCACTTTTAGGCCATTTTTCAGGAATAAGAGGGCGTTTACTCGCGAGTTGTTCGAATAAAAACTGCTGTTTCTTTTCTTCATCCCATTGTTCATAACTACCGAGTTCAAGGTGTTTTGTTAATTCATCAAGCGCCTGCACATGACGGGCACTGTCTTGACGAATATCCAAAGGAACTAGATTGATACCAAAGGCTTTAACGCGGCGAATAGTGTTGATAATAGGACCATTAGCGACATAATCATAACCATCATCAATCAGTGATTGATGAATGATAAGCAGTGGTTCAAGCAACGCTTCGGTGGTGTTAATAACGGTGCTCGGCGTCAAAACTTGTTCATTTTTTAGCCTTTGTTCAATCCAGTCTCGAGTCGCTAATAAGCGCCGTTTTAAGGTGTTGAGGACACTACGGTAAGGCGCATCAACATTGCCAGATAAGGCCGTGAGTTTAATCTGATGACTGTTCATACTTAACTCATCAGCCAAAGCCTCGATGTCGTAATAATATAAATCAGCTGCTTTCCAACGGGCTAACAAAATCGCCTGTTCCGTTACATCGTGCGTGACATTGGGGTTACCATCGCGATCGCCCCCCATCCATGAGAAAAACTCAAAAATATTACTGTCTAAGCTGAGCGGTGCATTGAAATATTTTTGGCATAAGTCATCGATATGCCGCGTGGTATTGGGAACCGCATACCAAAAGCTATTTTCGATAACAGCAAACCCCCATTTAGCTTCATCAATAGCAGAAGGGCGGAGCTTTCTAATTTCATTGGTGTTCCAAACTTCCTCAATGAGACGATGTAGTCGATTTTCAGATTGTTTTTGTTCATAACTGAGCAAATCACCACGTTGGCAATCCGTCAGTGTATTAGCGACTTTTTCATATTTACGAATGAGCGTACGGCGCGTCACTTCAGTCGGGTGAGCGGTTAAGACAAAACTGATTTTAAGCTTAGATAAACAGTCTAAAACAGCGCCAGGGGAATGCGTTTTTAACAGCTCCTGAAATAAACGATCGAGGTGATCCTCATTCTCAGCCTCAACACTCGAAAAATAGTGATGATCAGCAATATTAGCTAAATTAAGAAATTGATTAAACGATCGGGCAATAGGTAATATCGCTTCATTAGGAAGCTGGTTTAAATAATCAATTAATGCCGACGCATCGGTATCGGGGTTATCCGCCTGTGCTTTAGACAAAGCACGAATTTCTTCCACTTGTTCATAAATATCAATGCCTTCATGTGCCGTTAGCGTTTCTCCTAACAGTCTGCCGAGTAACTTCACATTTTGTCTGAGTGTAACGGGTAAAGCTTGCATTGCATCTCCATAAGGGAAGAGTCATAAGGTATTGGAAATAAAGTCTAGCCGCTACAACGCGATAGCCAACCGAAAATCAAGCGTTGAATTAAGGAGGTATAAAATGAAGTCAGTCGCTAATGTAAGTGATTAACCAGCATTGGTAGAATCAGAACCAATGATATCATTTACAAAGAGGGTGTTAAAGATTTACCAAGATCTTGGTGAGCACTGATTCAACATTAGTTACTTGAAAAATAAAATATCCCGAGACACGTTTATTTTCTTTAATTAAATAAATTTGTCCCCTTTTCGCAGGGATCTCTATCGTGATTTGATTCTTTATCTACACATAACGCCTCAATGTGCGGCTAATGGTGCGAAGGAGCATTAGTCAGAACCATTAACTTGTTATACGTTTCTTTATGCATGCTCGACACCACGTTGTTTTACTAGCTCAAATTCCTCATAGGCTTCAGATTTAGTGTAGGCATTTTCAATATATTTCTCTGGGTCTTTGAGAAAATCTTCTTCATCAATGATTGAAATATATGACCCATTGAGTTGGCTGTAGGTTTTACAATCAGTGCATGCATGCTCATGGTTGGGTCGATTAAATCTGTTATTGTTAATAATATCTAGCAAAGGTTCTTTTGATACAGTTCTAACAGTACAGACATCATCCTTTGTATTTTTTGATACTAACCAGTCATAGCTACCATTTACTTTCTGTACAACTCCAACAATTCCATTTGTTTTAGATGTGCGCCCATTTCGACTAATCTCTTTTAAGCAGTATTCGACTTCCCAATCTATCCAATCACTTTCTTTAATATTGGGTGATAAAAGCACAATGGTTACAGATGTACCGTGCATCATATCTGCTAAATTATTTTTGATATTTTCTGTCGACGTATCCGTTAAATCTGGAGAGTCAGCGGTTTCTCCCTGATAATAGGTTGAGTCATCACCTAATGCTTTTAATATCGTATTTCTAAGTGTTTGTGCTTCACTATATTTGTATGAGATAAATGTTTTTCTGGCCATGCTAATCCCTTAACTACATTTTTGATAAATAACAAAAAATACCAATTATTAATATTGAAAGTGGAAGGTATAAACTTATTATGGTGGGTGACCTAAATACTTTAAAAAAGCAGTAATCATCTTCTTTATATAAGTCAGGCCTCATTTCGTACGGTTTTAGATTGGGTTGTGTATCCGTAATCCCACTAATGTCTTTGTACAAGCCCCTAAATTTTCGTTCTTGCATTAGGTAATAGCTATCTAAAAGCCAAAAAATAATTGTTGGTACTAATGAAATGAGTATAAAAAGCTCATTTTTAGTAGAGGCATAGACAGCTAGAAGTGCTGATAATATTGTGACACTCCAGCCCTTTATTTGAAATGAGTTTGTATTCATTCGTGTAATAACTGCCTGTACAAACTCTAAGTGCTTTATCTTATCTTGATCCATATTAACTCCTTAGCGCCCTGTGCTAGATGAACTTATAACAGCCTGTTAATGAGGAACGAGTCCTCATTAACAATATTAACGGGAATCCCTTATAATTATTTTGGGGTCTGAATGAGATTTTCATAAGCAACTGTTTTCCCTTTATTTTTAGTCAAAATCCGTTTTGTCAGCTTTTTATTAAAGAGGCAAGGTTCCTTTTTAATATTGCTAGAGAGTAGCGATGACTCATACCTTGCCATTGATAGTTGATGCTAGTCAATTGAATTAGCAGATATTGATCAGCTGAAAAGCCGGATGATCGCGTACAATACCCGCCATGATTAAGCTACAAAACCTTTCTGTCCGTCGTGGCATCCGATTATTATTTGAATCTGTTAATTTAACCATTAATCCGGGTAAAAAAGTCGGTTTAACGGGCGCTAATGGCACGGGGAAGTCGAGCCTGTTCGCTTTATTGCAAGATCAGCTACAAGCCGATCATGGCAGCATGTCGTTTCCCCCGCATTGGGTGACGGCACATGTGGCACAAGAAACACCGGCAGTTGATATGTCTGCACTGGATTATGCATTACAAGGTGATGCTCAATATGTCACATTGCAAACGGCATTGGTTAAGGCCGAAGCAGAACACGATGGTGCACAGCAAAGCGAATTACATGATCAGTTGGCTGCCATTGATGCCTACACGGCACGCAGTCGAGCCGGCAAGTTATTGCATGGCTTAGGGTTTACGGCCGATCAAGAATCCCAGCCTGTCACTAGTTTTTCTGGTGGCTGGCGGATGCGATTAAATTTGGCACAAGCTTTGATGTGCCGTTCGGACTTATTACTGCTTGATGAGCCGACCAATCATCTTGATTTAGAAGCGGTATATTGGCTAGAAGAATGGCTTCGTATTTACCAAGGTACTTTGGTGCTGATTTCGCATGATCGTGATTTTTTAGATCGGGTTGTTACCCAAGTCTGTCATATCGAACATCAAGGTATTAAAAGTTATACCGGTAATTATTCGGCTTTTGAATTAGCAAGAGCAGAGCACCTTGCTAATCAACAAGCGGCGCATCAAAAGCAGCAGCGTGAGGTTGCCCATATCCGTAGCTATGTCACGCGCTTTAAAGCCCAAGCCACTAAAGCCAGACAAGCGCAAAGTCGTATCAAAGCATTAGAGCGGATGGAGTTGATCGCACCTGCCCATGTTGATTCACCCTTTCATTTTCGTTTTTTACCGCCATCGCGGTTAACAACGCCCTTGTTGAGCTTGGATAAAATTGCCGTGGGCTATGGCGAGACGCCATTATTATCAGGTATTAAACTCTCACTCGCACCGGGCGACCGGATAGGGTTATTAGGCCCCAATGGTGCCGGTAAATCGACGCTCATTAAATTGATAGCGGGTGTCTTGCCACCGCTACAAGGTAAGCGTAAAGAAGGCAAAGACATACGCATTGCTTACTTTGCTCAGCATCAATTAGAACAACTTTATATGGATGACAGCCCGGTCAAACATATACAACGACTTGACCCAAAGGCATCAGAGGGCGAATGTCGAAACTTTGTCGGCGGCTTTGGCTTTCATGGCGATGATGCGCTCGCACCTGTGGGCCCATTTTCGGGCGGTGAAAAAGCCCGACTTGTTTTGGCTTTACTGGTGTATCAAAAGCCAGCGGTACTGTTATTAGATGAACCGACCAACCATTTAGATTTGGAAATGCGGTTGGCATTAACGATGGCATTGCAAGACTTTGAAGGTGCTTTGATTGTAGTGTCACATGATAGACATCTATTGCGGACAGTAGCAGATGAACTTTGGTTGGTAGCAGATGGCCAAGCCAAGGTGTTCGACGGCGATTTGGATGATTACCGCCAATGGCTGCTTGTAAAAGATAAGCCCTTGAAGAATAAACCTGAAAAAGGTGAAACGTTAGTGTCTGCAGCCAATACTAAAAAAGGTGATAGACAGGCAGCAGCTGAGGCGAGACAGCGCTTACAACCCTTGCGCAATACAGTTAAAAAAACAGAGAAAGAGATGAATGCCTTGCAAAAGATCATTGGTGATGTCGAGCAAAAACTCGCCGATAATAGCCTGTATGAAGCGGCAGAAAAAGAGAGGCTGAAAGCGTTACTCGCTGAGCAAGCAGCTGCAAAATCAGAATTAGAGTTGGTCGAAATGGCATGGTTAGAAGCCAGTGAGGCCATAGAGTTAGCAGCACAACAAACTTAAACCTAAGCGTTAAGCTTATTAAACCGAGGAAGCAATGTGGCTTTATTGTCATTAAAACAAGTCACCGTCAGTTATGGCGGCCCAAACTTATTAAATAAGGTCGATTTTCAACTCGATCGAGGCGAACGTGTTTGTCTTGTTGGCCGTAACGGCGCGGGTAAATCAACCTTGATGAAGCTGATTGCAGGTGACATCACAGCAGATGCAGGTGAAATTAATGGTCAAAACTTAAAAATAGCCAGACTTGAACAAGAGGTATCCGGCAGTACGGATGGATCCGTGTTTGATGTTGTAGCGCAAGGCCTAGGTGAGGTTGCACCATTACTAATTGAATATCACCATGTTTTACATCGGCTTGAAACTGATTATTCGGATGCGGTATTAGCCGATCTTGAGAAGGCCCAGCATAAACTAGAAGCGGCAGATGGTTGGACAGTTGAACAGCGTGTCGAAAGTGTTATTTCTCGTTTATCGCTTGATGCTGACAGTGAGTTTTCAGCCTTATCTGGTGGGATGAAGCGTCGGGTGTTATTGGCACAAGCCTTGGTGAAAGACCCCGACATTTTATTGCTGGATGAGCCGACGAACCATTTGGATATTAGCTCTATTACCTGGTTAGAGGAGTTTCTGAAAAGTTATGCCGGGACGGTTTTATTCATCACCCATGATCGGACATTTTTACAATCCTTAGCAACGCGTATTGTTCAGTTAGATCGTGGGAATTTAGTCAGTTTCCCGGGTGATTACCGTAGCTTTCTTGAGCGTCGAGAAGCTTTATTAGCTGAAGAAGAGTCGCAAAATGCTTTATTCGATAAAAAGCTGGCACAAGAAGAAGTCTGGATCCGCCAAGGTATTAAAGCCCGTCGAACCCGTAATGAAGGTCGGGTAAGGGCCTTAGAACAATTGCGCCGTGAACGTGGCCAACGCCGTGAAAAGCTAGGCAACGTCAAAATGCAGTTGCAGGACGCACAGCGCAGCGGCAAATTAGTCATCGAAGCCGAAGACCTAATGCAGAGCTATGATGGTCGCACCTTATTCTCAGACTTCACGACATTAATTCAACGTGGTGATCGGATTGGTGTCATCGGGCCAAATGGCTGTGGCAAGAGTACCTTACTGTCGATTTTATTAGGTAAGAATAAACCTGAGCAAGGTGAAGTGACACAGGGGACTAATCTAGAAGTCGCTTATTTTGATCAACTGCGTAGCCAACTCGATGAAGAAGCGAGTGTGGTTGATAATGTGGGCCAAGGCAGTGATTTTGTCGAAATTGGTAGTGCACGCAAGCATATTATGGGCTATTTACAGGATTTCCTGTTTACGCCAGAGCGCGCTAGAACACCGGTTAAAGCATTATCGGGTGGTGAGCGAAATCGCTTATTATTGGCAAAACTGTTCACCCAACCCGCTAATTTATTGGTGATGGATGAGCCGACCAATGATTTAGATGCTGAAACCTTGGATTTATTAGAAGATCTGTTGATGAATTATCATGGGACATTGTTATTGGTCAGCCATGACAGGGCATTTCTTAACAATGTAGCCACTAGCACCATTGTGTTTGATGATGATAATCAAGTGCGTGAGTATGTGGGCGGTTATGATGATTGGGTACATCAGCGTCAGTTAGATCAGCAAGAAGCGTCAAATAAGCCGAAGTCAGCACCTAAAGCCATTAAATCAGGTGGCAAAAAATCGAGCTTAACCTATCAAGAACAGTTAGATTTAACGGCATTGCCTAAGCAAATCGAAACGATGGAATTAAAACAAGTGGAACTGCATGACAAAATCAGTCAGCCAGAATTCTATCAACAGTCCGAGGATAAAGTGGCATCAGTGCAGGATAAATTAGCCCAATTAACGGAAGAGCTTGAACTGGCATACGATCGCTGGCAACAATTAGAAGCGAAACAGGAAAATGCTTAATGGCAGAAGCTGAATTAGTTTATTCAGTTGAAGAAAATGGCAGGCTGATTAAAGTCTGGCAACAAGCGGAGCTGCGTTGGTTGGAGTTTGGTGATGAACTCATTCAGACAGAAATCGATTTAGCTCGCCCCGACTTTTTACCGGAGTCTTTTTCCAGAGCAATGCTGTCAGGGGCATTATTTAACAGCAAGGTACCCGAAAAGGTATTGTTGGCTGGTACGGGTGGGGGTTCGACAGCACGGTATTTTGCTCACCGCTTTCCAGACGTGATGGGTGATGGCGTGGACTTGTCGCCAGTGGTACTCGATATCGCACAACGGTTTTTTGATTGCCCGAATAAGGGCAATTGGCAATTGATTGAAGCTGATATTCGAGACTATGTGCAGGGCTGCCAAGTTCGTTATGATTTGATTGTGATGGATATCGCCATCGGTAATGCCTCACCTGATTGGATGATTGACCCCGCTTTCCTAAATGGCTGCCGTCAGTTACTCACCAATACAGGGCATATAGCGGTTAACGTCATTGTTGAAAATGAACAGGGTTTCATGACGCAATTAGCGGCGATTAGGGAAGCCTTCGACAGGCAGACTGTCTGTGTGTCGTTACCAGAACATCGTAATGTGATTGTGTTGGCGTTTAATCAGGCGAATAGTGTGGCACCCAATCCACAGACATTAGAGAAACTAGAAGCGCAATGGCAGGTTGAGTTTGGTACGTTCTATCAACAAATGCTAAAAGATAACCCTAAAGGTAGCGGCGTCATTTAACACGGTATTTATGTAAGATAGCCAAAATAAATAGAGGAACAGATTGATGGAAATACTGGCAACCCTGACAGAGTGGATAAAAGTCCTCAACGGCATTGTATGGGGACCAGCAATGCTCGTGCTTATTTTAGGCACCGGTTTATATCTGATGTTAGGTTTGAAGTTGATGCCGATCTTTAAATTAGCTTATGGCAGCAAAATGCTATGGCAAGGTCGAGAACCAGATTCAAACCTAGGTGATATTTCTGCATTCAATGCCTTAATGACCTCTTTATCAGCCACCATTGGCACCGGTAATATCGCCGGTGTTGCGACGGCCATATTTTTAGGTGGCCCAGGTGCTCTATTTTGGATGTGGATGACCGCATTAGTGGGTATGGCAACCAAATATGCCGAAGCAGTGTTAGCTGTTCATTATCGCGAAACGGATGCCAATGGTAATAAAAATGGTGGGCCGATGTATTACATCAAAAATGGCTTAGGGCATCGCTTTGCATGGTTAGGAACGACATTTGCTATCTTTGGTGCGATGGCAGGCTTTGGTATTGGTAATACCATTCAAGCGAATTCCGTTGCCGATGCACTGAATAGTAAATTCGATATTCCCTTTGAATGGACAGGTATTGCCATTGGTATTTTAGTCGGACTGGTACTATTAGGCGGTATAAAACGCATAGCGCATGTCGCGGGCAGCTTAGTACCAATCATGGCAGTCAGCTATGTGCTCGCAGCAACCACCATTTTAATGATGCATGTTGATCAAATCCCTCAGGCATTTGATTTGATCTTCACCTATGCCTTCACACCCATTGCAGCAACAGGCGGCTTTGCAGGCGCGGCTGTTTGGGCAGCCATTCGGTTTGGTGTGGCACGCGGTATTTTTTCGAATGAAGCAGGCTTAGGTAGCGCCCCGATTGCACATGCCTCTGCAATGACCAATAACCCCGTACGACAAGGCACAATTGCCATGATGGGGACATTTATTGACACCATTATCATCTGCTCGATGACCGGATTGGTGATCATAGTGTCAGGGGTATGGACGAGCGGTGAGACAGGGGCTAGCTTATCGTCATTGGCCTTTGAATCAGCTATGCCTGGAATAGGCTCTTATGTTGTCACCATAGGCTTAACAGTCTTCGCTTTTACGACCATTTTAGGGTGGAGTATCTACAGTGAGAAATGTGTGACGTATTTAATGGGTGCCAAAGCGGTCATCCCATTCAGGGTTTTATGGATATTAGCTGTTCCACTAGGGGCTGTCAGTGATTTAGAGTTTATTTGGCTGGTGGCTGATACTTTGAATGCCTTGATGGCGATACCCAATTTGATTGCCTTATTATTGTTAAGCCCGGTTGTCTTCGGTTTAACACGATCTTATTTTAGAAAATAAAAAAAACGGCTTAGCCTCTGGGGAGGACTAAGCCGTTGGAGATAAAACGAGCTAACTTTAGGGGGTTGGCTTATTCATCAAGTAAAGCGTCACGGTCATCGTCATGGATGCGCGGCATAATCCACATTTCATACATAGAAACGATCCACATAAAGGCAAAAGACAAGCCCATTGTGCCGCCCCCAATAATGACTAACCATGCGAAATGGGGATTAAGTTTAGTCAGCCACCATGAAGCAATATCAATCAATAAGAAGATATAAGGCATCACAATAACCGTTGATTTAAGTGCTTTAGGAATACCTGAAGCCAGACTGAAAATCAGACCAACAAACATAAAGATAAAGGAAATACCAAATAAATGGATATGTGAAACCCGTGCCAGAGATGAAAAGCTGGCACCGGTATCTGTTTTAGACACATGGGCGACATTTTCAAATTTTGTGAAATCGGGAACAGGCATACCAGAAGGTGCACTGTGACAAGCGATACAGCTGTTATCCATGATTTGTCGGATGCCACTCTCATTAAAGCTTTTTTCATCAGCGCCTTTACGAACCCAGTTAATGATTTTTAACCTGTCTTCTTCTGGTGCCATCATTTTCATTGAACCATCAAGCTTGGACTCTAAAGTTGAACCAGAGCGCTTTCCGTAGTAACTATAGACAATATCATCGGTTGATAGTCCTAATTTTCCATCAGCCATACCATGTGTGAATTGGATTTGAACGATAGCCATTAGATAGCCAACGGCAACAACGACCAAATAACCCGTAAAGAGTGATTTTAATGCTGTACCTTGACTAGACAGGTTAATTTTATGTTGCGTGTTGGCCATAATATGCTCACTTATTTTTAGTATTTATGGTGTGTTTAATGAAACACTTGTTTTAATAATTCTGTTGTTCTTGCTGCTGGATTCTCACGAATCTTTTTTTCTTCTAAAGCGATAATTGCAAATAAACCCTCTAAAGCTTGCTGGGTAACATAATCAGTCAGGTCGACATTGACCTGTTCACCGATTAAAGGTACTGCAGCAAGTTGTTGGCTTAAGTCATTGTAATATTTAGTAGAACCTACTTCATTAAGCGATGATGCAACTGTAGGCTTAAATAACTGTGTTAATTGAGCACTGGTTTGCGTTTTAAAATATTCGGTCGCGGCATTATTAGGCCCACTTAAAACTTTTGTCGCATCGTCTATCGACATGTTCTGAATGGCATCGACCAAAATCTCAGTGGCTGCCGGCGCCGCTTTTTCAGCGGCACGGTTAAGACTTTGTTCAAATTGGTCTGCTTGAGCGGATAGGCCGATTTTTCGCATCAGGCTACTGACTTTATCGAATGCAGGCGGTAAAGGAATACGAATAAGATCATTGCTCAGATAGCCATCAGTTTGACTAACATTATCAATGGCATTACGAGCGCCAATGTCCAAGGCTTGTTTTAAGCCTGATATGATCGTGTTGTTATCTAATGAGGAAGTACTGGAGGATGTAACTTGATTAGAGAGTAATTCAGATCCAATGGTCGTTGCATCTTTTAATAAAGAGCCCCAGTCTGCTGTTGCACTGGAAGTATAAGAAATAGATGCTAAAAGCACTAAACCAGAAAGGGTTCGGATGCGGGGCATTAAGAATGTCCTTTTGTTTTTATAGTCTCATAAGTTGAAAGAGCCAACAAAAAAAGTTAAGTGAAAATATCATTGCATATAACGCTATTTTAATGGTTGAGTTTAGTAATCACCATCAAATTAACTACGGTTAATTACGAAGCTCACTCTAATTTACATATTTAGTTCAGATATGCCATGCCTATAGACTAGTGGAATAGCCATTAGGTTCTGACTTTGATTAGCGTAACTAAAAAGTAGGGTGAACGAGATTTGGAACATTAAAATTTAAGCAATAAAAAAGCCGGTTAACAAGTAACCGGCTTCAATATTCTTTTCAATGAAAAGTGGCTTTAGCCTGGAACGACGTTCTCAGCTTGAGGACCTTTTTGTCCTTGTGTCACTTCCATTGTTACAGCTTGACCTTCTTTCAAAGATTTAAAGCCGTCAGCTTGAATAGCTGTATGGTGTACGAATACATCTGGGCCATCAGATTGCTCGATGAAACCGAAACCTTTTTCGTCGTTAAACCATTTAACGGTGCCTGTTACTTGTTCTGCCATGTTAACCTCTGTACTTGTGTTGTTTTGTTAATTAAAATTTATTCAGCCACTACAAACTCTGCAGGTGGAGCTGAACCCTCACCGAAGAAAAATTTCTCTAATTCTTCTTTAAGGAATTGTTGTGATTTAGAATCTGCTAATGATAATCGGTATTCATTGATTAACATGGTTTGCTGGCTTAACCACATTTGCCAAGCTTCCTTAGAGACGGAGTCATAGATCTTCTTGCCCAAGTCACCGGGGTACGGAGGAAAATCCATACCTTCAGCTTCCTTTCCTAATTTTACGCAGTGGACAAGACGTGCCATATGTTGCTCTTATTCTAATAACTTCAAAAATGCTTTAACAGGTGCGGGTAAACCGAGCCGTAATGCATTGTTTCTCGTGTGCCAATCCAAACCTTCATAGTCGGTTATCGATTGGCTGCAAACAGAAGAGTGTACCAGATATGGAAAAATGTCCAGCTTGTAGTGCGTAAAGATATGGCGAATAGGTTTTTGCTGAATAAGATTATCTGGAACAGTACCGAAATTCTGTTGATAAAAGGCGACGGCAGCATCTAAACTTTCAAACTCAGGGAAACTCCATAGCCCGCCCCAAATTCCTTCGTTAGGCCTTTGTTCTAGGTGTATTAGCCCTGATTGTGATTGGATGATAAGCCAGTGAATTTGGCGCAACGGTATGATTTTTTTAGGCTTAGATGTCGGAAACACAGTCGGGTTACCAGACTCAAAACCTTTACAATCAGAGATGAGTGGACATTGCGAACAAAGGGGCTTACTGCGCGTACAAATTGTCGCACCTAAGTCCATTTGCGCTTGAATATAATGCGCAATGCGATTTTTGGGTAGTAATTGTTCAGAAAATTGCCACAACTGTTGTTCAATATTTTTTTGACCAGGCCAACCAGAGATTGCCGCATATCGGGTTAATACGCGTTTTACATTGCCATCAAGAATGGGATAGTTTTGGTGATAACCCAGCGCCATAATCGCGCCAGCAGTCGAACGGCCAATACCGGGCAACGCAATTAATGATTCTAATGTAGCCGGCATTTGTCCTTGATGCTCTGCCATGATGATCCCAGCAGCTTTATGGAGGTTGCGAGCGCGTGCGTAATAGCCTAAACCTGTCCACAGGGCCAATACGTCATCTAAGTCAGCAGCGGCAAGTGCAGCAACATCAGCATAGCGGCTAATAAATCGGGTGTAGTAGTCAATAACCGTCGTGACTTGCGTTTGTTGTAGCATGATTTCTGATAACCAAACATGGTAAGGCGTAATATCATGCTGCCATGGCAAATCCTTGCGACCATGATCATCAAACCAGGCGAGCAAGCGAGTGCTAAAAGGAGGAATACTCAAAATTGAAACCGGCTACAAAGAGTGGGGTTTAAAATAAACCTTTTAACTTTCCGCCAATGGCATCTTTTAATTCATCTTCTGCTGATTTCGCAGGCGCTTTGTCAGCCTCATCAACTGCTTCATTAGCGCTATCAGGTTTTTTATTACCGAGTAAAGCACCACCGAGAAGGCCACCTAGTTCACCGCCAAGTTTATCCTTGAGCTTATCCGTGACCTTATCTTTGACCTTCTGTTTCGCGTTATCACGAAAGAGTGTGGCCAAATCAACAGTGGGTTTAGGGTTATTAAAGCTACCGGTTATCTTGACCGGCACAATTAAACCTTTGAGCTCAGACAAGTCTTTACCTTGTTGCCCTTCAGCCGAACCAACGATACCGACTTCTAAGCCATAATTAATGGCTTCTTTATTTAAATCAGCTGTCCCTGCACCATTCACGCGTAACAAAGGTGACATTAGTAGTAAGTCCGGATTGTTAATAACGCCATTGTTGGCTTTAAAGGATCCCTTAAAACTAGAAAAATCTGTTTTCACAACCGAATCTGATTGTGGCACCGGTTCGCCCTTTAATACCGCTTTAGCTTTGCGAATACTGTCAGCGATATTAATGCCTTTCAATGAGCCGTCAGTAAAGGCAAAATTACCATTGCCTGATAGTGTCTGCTTTATCTGTTCTACTGTTTTCCCTTGACCGGCTAATTTCACCTTGGCATTTACAAGACCAGAGACTTTATCATCGCCGTTCAGGTCCTTCAGTAAAGGCCCTGCTTGGATATTGCTTAAGTTTTCGTTAATCGCTAATTTGAGATTTTCTCCCCGCGCATCGAGGTTAACATTCCCTTTATATTGACCTTGATAGAGGTTGGCGCTCATTGGATGAAGTTTGACCACGCCATCTTTAGCGTTGATATTAATATGAATATTGTCACTTTGGGTACCACTGATTTTTAGTTTTCCAATATCAAGACTACCCGCTATATTTAAACCACGAAGAGTATCCAGCGGTAGCTCATTAGCTGCGCCAGCACTGGCTGTTGCAGGCGAAGCAGCAACTGTGGATTCGTTGTCAACAGGGGGCATATAACGATCAGCATCAATACTATCAAGCGCTAGTTTGAATTTGAGTGCCGGTTTAGCAAAGTCTCTGATTGCAAATTGTCCTGTTAATTGACTTTGATCTAGCGTTAAAGCCAAGTCATCCAAACTAATATGATCCGTTGAGCCTGAGAGTGGACTACTAAGTTGAACGAGTTCTAAGGTATTCGCATCAGCCATCGCGGGGAGCTCAATCGCGAATTGCTGGGCTAACTGTCTTAAATTAAAGGGCTTAACAGCAAGGTGACCGGAAAGTTGAGGCTGGTCAGATAAGATCTGTTTCGCTTTAATATCACTTTCAATGGCAAGATCTTGAATTTGAATTAACAATTGAGATAAATCGGCAGTTTGTTGTTCTAAATTCGCAGAAACATCGCCACTTAAAGACAGCGTTATTTCTGGTAAAGGTAGGCTATCACCTGATGCGACTGTGTCAATTGTTAACTGTTTTAAGGTATACAGTTGTTTGGCAACATCGGCCGTAAGATCTGTTGTTAAAGTGAGGTCAACAGCAGGCATCTCATGCCCTGTCATTTTGGTTTTAAAAGTGAGGTCGGTCAACGTGAACAACTGGTTGTCCATATCTGCAGTTAATTGAGATGCTAAGCTGATATTGGTGGCCATTTGAGGTGCACTACTGGCCAAATCAAAATCAAGCTCAACAGCCGTCGGTTGTCCTGGCGTTAAAGGATCTGTTTTTAAGTTTAAATTTTCGATCGTGTAATGTGCCGCGGTACTTTTATCTGACCAAACGACGTTTGCGTTAGTTAATTCGACACCAGCGATACTGAGTGCAGCTAAGCCTGCGGCAGGTTCGTCCGCATTTGATTCTTTAACATCAGCCTCTGACTCAGATTGATTAGCAAGGTCATCCCAGTTTGTTTTACCGGCTTTATTTTTTTCTAAGTTAAGCACGAGACCGTCTAAAACGATCGTATCCATCTCCAACTCTTTTTTAAGCAGCGGCATCAATTTGATACGAATCTGTGCACCATCAATCTTAGCAAATTGATCAGCTTCAAAGCCTTCAGCATTACTTAAGGACAAGGGACCTAACTCAAGTGCAATCCAGGGGAAGACGGATAAACCAATATCACCTTTTAAGGTCAGTGTTCGGCCAGTGGCCTTTTCAACTTGTTCAGAAATTTGCTGCTTGTAGTCATTAGGATCGACGATAAAGGGCAGTGCAATTAGCCCAGCGATAACGATAGTAACAATAAAAGCGATGAGTTTTAACAAGAGGCGCATGATCGAATTTCCCTAAATCGTGTTCTCTAGTGACAAACGCGACGACAGCTTAGTTCTGCCTTTAGTCGTTTAGCACCTTATAATTAAATTGCTCATAGTTGAGCGAGTAACTGAGCAGTTTTTTCGTCACTATTGTATAGGTTTTTTCACCATCTTTGACACGAAAAGTGCGGTTTGGAGAATAGCCGCCTTTACCAACAATCATCGTCTCTGCTTGTTCAATTTCCGCAATAGGAGGCAGATAGAGACATTTTGTTTCTATTGCTTGCCCTTTAGGGCTGAGGGAAGTGGCTGCAGGCTGGCCAGGGTGAATTTGTAAGCCGACTTGTACGATATCGTTATGATCAATCTGTAACCAACGAATGATCCCTAATCTAGGGGCAAGGTTCGCTTCAAAGACACCGACGAAATCACCTATATTGATAACGGGAAGCATTGATTTATGGCATTTAGCCATGAGACCACCAGTCCCTTGATTTCCAATAGTCCATTCGGTAGCTTGCCCATCATCAGGTTTTGCCAAACAGCAATGAATGGCATCAAATCCGTTGGCAAGGCTAATAGGTCGGTTTGTAACCGGGGCGAGCCGTTGATACTGTCGCTGATAACTGGCATTAAATTGTGGGATAACTTTCTTCAATAATTGAATATCTAAGTCGTATCGGCCTAATTTTGTGGTATTGGCCGCTGCTTCAAAAATTTGTTCGATGGCAAATAATACGCCTTGCGGGTTAAGTACGCGTGTTTCAGCGGATTGCCGATTTTCTTGGTCAACAAGGTGAAGAGGAGTAGCGAGGCGGTCGCTGTGGCATTCGAGGCAAAAATGTCCCGCGATAATGGCCTTATGTTTAGCTCTTCGTTGGTGCTTTGACAGCGGGCTGATGGTGACTTTATCGGCCATTTTACCCATTAGCTTAAAGAGTCTGAAAACATCATATTTAGCTAAACTATAGGGATCAGCAATGCCGGTTAACATAATCTGATTATAGTAATGAATAAATGGCTTTTTAGTCTCCGATATTTTCAGAGAAACCTGTGAGTCCAGTACCTCAGCAGCTTCACAGTAGAGGTAAAGTTGGTGCAAATCATGAATTGCACCGGGGGGGGGGGCACTGCGGTAATGACGAAAGGCATTGGTAGTCAATAAACTAATCGATTCAGCCGCGCGAATAATGGCAAATAAAAAGGTGTTATCTAGATTAG
Source organism: uncultured Gammaproteobacteria bacterium (assembly GCA_905479985.1). GTDB lineage: Bacteria > Pseudomonadota > Gammaproteobacteria > Nitrosococcales > Methylophagaceae. The sequence continues at coordinate 43,434 of CAJQOM010000010.1, forward strand.
GACGAAGACCTTGCTGATAAGATGCCATAACAACGGTTTTATAGCCTAAGGCCAATTCTTCTAAAAAAACATTGAGCTGATTAATATTGGCTTCGAATACCGTAGGATCAGACATTTCTAACTTAATGGTGTCAACATCTCGGCTGAAAACCAAAGCATTAACTAGCTCTCGGTATAACTCGAGTAATGCTAAACGGTTGTCAGGTGCTATCGAAAGTCGATTGAGTGGTACCAGCTTTTCTAATAAAGCATCAACAGTGATGGCTTGGTTATCGGCCGGTAAAGAGGCTATCCAAGTAGCCAGTGCCTTAGGATCAACAATCGTGTTTAATTTATCGTCTGAAGGACTAGGCGTGCTAAGTGTTAATGACGGTAAGCCAGAGGCCGGTGATTTACGTCGCGAGAGGTGTTTAGATAAAGCACCGAGTAAAGAGGGTTTTTTAGCTGGTTTAAGTTTTGGAGTCTCAATTGACTTGTTTGATTTGGGCTTTTTGTCCGTTTTCACGGCTTTCTTTGGGCGAGGCTGAGGAGGCGGTGTGATTTTGTCAGCCGGTTTAACCGTGGCGATTTTAGCTTCTGCCGCATTGAGTATCTCAGCTAGCTGTTTGGTCCGAATAGGTTTTTTAATTAAGAAATTAGCGAGGGTTTCAGATTGGTTTTTTTGAGTCAGAATGGCGCTGACCCCTTGCTTATGCTCACGTAGCATTGAGCGGCCTTCTTCAGTGTCGACACCGTAGATGAATAAATCAATTTGTCCTGATTGCCTCAACTGCCATTCACTGGTTAAGCGTGAATCGGATAATTGTAAAACAGAGATCAAAGCTGCCATATCAATATTATTGACGCCACATAACTTGATGCGAAGCATTGCCATTATGAGATAACCCCAGCGACATTATCCTCACGGATACGGACGGTCTTAATCGCATTCTCAGAGGTTTGAATGACTTCAATAACATAGTGATCGATACGCAAGCTCACGTTAGGTTCTGGAATACTTTCTAAATACTCTATGATCAAGCCATTAATTGTTTTTGGCCCGTCAGTAGGTAATTGCCAATGGTTGTTTCGGTTGATTTCACGGATATTGGCTGAGCCATTGATAAGGTAGCTGCCATCTTCTTGTGGGTGAATATCTTTATCTTCGTCTAAATGATCATCAGTAAACTCACCGACAATTTCACGGAAAATGTCCTCTAAGGTAATAAGGCCAATTAAATCGCCGTATTCATCAACAACAAGGCCTGTTCGGCGTCTATTACGTTGAAAGTGAATTAGCTGCGTATTGAGTGGTGTCCCTTCAGGTACAAAATAGGCCGACTTAATAATGCCATTAAGGGTGTCAATGGTTAAATTATCTTGTGCTAGCAGATGCAAAGCCTTACGCACATGCAAGATGCCGATGAGCTTATCAAGACTAGTTTCATAGACGGGCAGCCGCGTATTATCGCAATAAGACAATTGTTTAATAATCTCTGACAAAGGTGCATCGATATCGAGTCCGTCAATTTCATTTCGCGGTACCATCACGTCGTCGACAGTGACTTGCTCCAAATCTAAAATACTGACCAGCATTCTTTTATGGCGTTTTGGAATCAGACCGCCAGCTTCTTTAAGCGCCATTCTTAATTCTTCGGTATTGATAGCATCAGACATGGCATCTTCGGGTTTAATACTGAAGAGATTGAGCAATTGATTAGTAATCAGATTCGTGAACCAAACCAGCGGGTAAAGCAAAACGAGCAGTGGTTTAAGCACAAAGCTGGCTGGAAAAGCAATGCGTTCAGGGTGTAGCGCGGCGAACGTTTTTGGCGTCACTTCAGCAAACAGCAGAATAATTAATGTGAGTGTAAAGGTAGCGATAACAATGCCGTTTTCACCGAATAACTTAACGCCAATAATCGTCGCAATCGCCGATGCCAGAATATTAACAAAGTTATTACCCAATAAAATGAGGCCAATAAGACGGTCGGGCCTGCTTAATAATTGGCTTGCGCGCATAGCGCCGGGGTGACCTTCTTGCTCTAAATGACGCAGACGATAACGATTCAAAGACATTAATGCGGTTTCCGAGCTCGAGAAAAAGGCCGAAAAAATCAATAAAATGAATAGAGTAAAGAATAATAGGGTGAGCGAAGTGCTTTCGAGCATGATGTGTTTTATAAAAGCCTATGGTTGAGACAAAATAAATTCAAACACGAATTTGCTACCAAAATAAGCTAAAACTAGAAATAAAAACCCGACCAAAGTCCATTTTATGGCAGTTTTCCCTCGCCAACCATATTGCCAGCGTCCCCAAATTAAGGTGGCAAAGACGCACCAAGCAATCAGTGATAACACTGTTTTATGAACAAGGTGCTGAGCAAAAATATCCTCGAGGAAAACAAATCCGGTGACTAACCCAACTGTCAGTAACAAAAAACCACCAAGGATTAGTTGAAATAGGCTGGTTTCCATCGATTGTAAAGGGGGCAATTGGCGCATGATGCCAGCCAATTGGCGTTGACGTATCTGTTGTTCTTGAATCGCCAGGACAACAGCCTGTATGGCCGCTAAGGTGAATAAACTATACGCCGTTAGAGACAATAAAATATGCCATTCCAAGGCGGGAGAAGACAGACCTTCGACAGGGGTAGAAGGCATACTGGATTTAAGAATCAGCGTTAAAGCGACCAGAGGGTAAATCAAAATACCGGGATGGGCAGCATTGCCTTTTAAGCCTAATAAATAGGCAATGAATGCCATGATCCAAGCCGCAATCGTCATCGTGCTAAATAAACTGACATCCCAACCACCGGCAGCGCGCATCGTAAAGAAAATATCAGCACCATGAAAAATCAGCGCGAGTACGGTCAACAAGCCGACAGGTAAAGCCAATGAATGTGCTTTGCCACCTTGTACAAAATGGCGAATCAAGGCCACACTACAAACAAGGTAGAGCAATAAGGCAAGAGAGTTTGCAATAGCCATTAACAGCGTTCCATGTCACACAGTAAAATAGGGGTCATATCAGCATGATAAACGATGTAATCATAATCGCACTAATATATCAGTTATAATTGCAATATCGCAATATCGCAATTAACGTATTGATAGCAATCGACGAACAACAAGGTGAACCATGTTTGATAGTTTAAGCGACCGCTTAGGAAGTACATTACAAAAGCTACGAGGCCAAGGCCGGTTAACAGAAAGCAATATTAAAGATAGCCTGCGTGAAGTGCGTATGGCATTACTTGAAGCCGATGTGGCGTTGCCCGTCGTAAAAGCGTTTATAGATCGTGTGAAAGAACGTGCGATGGGCCAAGATGTACTACGCAGCCTGACCCCTGGCCAAGCGCTTATCAAAGTCGTTAATGATGAATTGGTCGCGGTGATGGGTGATGCGAATGAGTCGCTAAACTTGAATATGCAACCACCGGCTGTGATCTTAATGGCGGGTTTACAAGGTGCAGGTAAAACAACCAGTGTCGCTAAATTAGCTAGATGGCTAAAAGAGAATCAGAAAAAATCAGTGATGGTAGCCAGTGCTGACGTCTACCGTCCTGCCGCTATTGAACAATTAAAAACATTGGCCGGCGAAGTTGAAGCGAACTTCTTTCCAAGTGACATTAGCCAAAAGCCCGTCGATATTGCTAAAGCAGCGGTGGCAGAAGCCAAACTTAAATTCATCGACGTTGTCATCATTGATACCGCAGGTCGTTTAGCGATTGATGACGACATGATGGCTGAAATCAAACAGATTCACAGTGCGATTAACCCGATTGAAACCTTATTCACTGTTGATAGTATGACCGGGCAAGATGCGGCAGTGACAGCAGAAGCCTTTAATCAAGCATTACCACTGACCGGTGTGATTTTGACCAAAACAGATGGTGATGCCCGAGGTGGTGCAGCACTGTCAATTCGCCACATCACGGGCAAACCCATCAAGTTTATGGGTGTCGGTGAAAAAACAACGGCATTAGAACCTTTTCACCCTGATCGGGTGGTATCTCGTATTTTGGGCATGGGCGATGTTTTATCGTTGGTGGAAGAAGCCCAACAAAAAATGGATCAAGGTTCAGCTGAGAAATTAGCCAATAAGCTGAAAAAAGGCAAAAAATTTGATTTAGAAGATTTCCGCGATCAGTTACGCCAAATGGGCAATATGGGCGGCATTGGTTCGATGATGGACAAGTTACCCGGTATGGCAAATATCCCGGCTGCTGCCAAACAACAAGTAAATGACAAAGAGTTAGGTCGGCTGGAAGTTATTATTAATTCAATGACGATTAAAGAACGTCAGCGGCCAGATATTATCAAAGGATCACGAAAAAAGCGCATTGCAGCAGGTTGTGGCATGCAAATTCAAGATGTAAACCGCTTGTTAAAACAGTTTGCTCAAATGCAAAAAATGATGAAGAAAATGAGTCAGAAGGGCGGCATGGCTAAGATGATGCGTGGTTTAGGCGGACGTTTTCCATCAGGCGGCGGTATGCCTTTTTAGAACAAGTCGAACTTAAGCTTTTCAAACGCAAGATAAGTGCGTAAAATGCTTCTGTTTTTCGCTCCCGTTTTGAACAGGCAGAAATATGGTCACAATTAGAATGTCTCGCAGTGGTGCTAAGAAGCGCCCTTATTATAATGTTGTAGTCGCTGACTCACGTAACAAACGTGATGGCCGTTGCATCGAACGTGTTGGTTTCTTTAATCCATTGGCTCAAGGTCAAGAAGAAACATTACGTTTAGATTTGGAACGTATTACACATTGGATCAGCTTAGGCGCACAGACATCAGATCGTGTTGCCAGCTTGATCGTAAAAGCGCAGAAAGCAGCATAGATAAGTTTTAAGGCATCGGCATGGTCACTTCCGAGGAATTTATCCCGGTTGGTAAAATTGCCGGTGTCTTTGGGATTAAAGGGTGGATGAAAGTCTTTTCATACACCGATCCCAGAAAAAATATATTAAGTTATTCACCACTTTATCTTTCAGTGAAAGGCGAGTGGGTAGAAGCGAAAGTGTCCAAGGGGCGTGTACAAGGTAAAGGGATTGTCATTGCATTAGAGAATGTGACGAATCCAGAACAAGTTTTACCGTTAATTGGCACGGCTTTGGCCATAAAGAAAACACAATTAAAGCCGAATGATTTAGACGAATTTTATTGGTCAGAATTAACCGGCTTGACAGTGGTTAACTTGGATAAGGTAGTGTTAGGCCAAGTTGATAGCATTGTGGAAACCGGTGCACATGATGTGCTGGTGGTGAAAGACAAAGAACAAAAGACGCGGCGTTTGATTCCATTTGTATTGGAAGAGATCGTTCAAAAAGTTGACTTAGATGGCGGGTTTATTGAAGTCGATTGGGAAAGTGATTATTGAGGTAACAAGAGCATGCGCATTGGTGTAGTGTCATTGTTTCCTCAGATGTTTGATGCAATAACGGAATATGGTGTAACAGGTCGGGCAGTAAAAGATGACTTGTTAATGCTAAATTACTGGAATCCACGTGATTTCACGCAGGATAAGCATAAAACAGTAGATGATAGGCCTTATGGTGGCGGCCCAGGCATGGTGATGAAAGTTGAACCATTGCAACAGGCTATCCAAGCTGCAAAACAGCAGCTAGGTCAGCAGACGAAAGTGATTGCGTTGTCGCCGCAAGGTCGACGATTAGATCAACAAGGTTTGCAAGAATTGGCAACAAGAGAAGCAATGATCTTAGTTGCAGGACGTTATGAAGGCATTGATGAACGTCTAATAGAACAAGAGGTAGATGAGGAATGGTCAATAGGTGACTATGTTCTCAGCGGGGGAGAGCTTGCCGCCATGGTGATGGTTGATGGCGTAGCAAGGTTATTACCCGGTGTGTTAGGTGATGAAGAGTCGGCACAACAAGACTCTTTTATGGCGGGTCTATTAGACCACCCACATTACACACGACCAGAAAATTTGGCAGATCAGACTGTGCCTAGCGTGTTATTAGGCGGTGATCACAAGGCGATACGACAGTGGCGTCTTAAACAGTCGATAGGACGAACGTGGTTAAGGCGACCTGACTTATTAGCAGTGATGACACTGGATGATGAGCAGACCGTATTATTAGAACAATTTATTGCCGAGTGGCAAGAAGAGCAGTAGGAATTTAGGAGTAGAACAATGAGTAATATTATTGAGCAGCTAAATGCTGAACAAATGAGACAGGACATTCCTGCATTTTCTTCAGGTGATACTGTTGTCGTCAAAGTAAAAATTAAAGAGGGTGACCGTGAGCGTGAGCAAGCCTTTGAAGGCGTTGTTATTGCAAAACGCAATCGTGGTATTCACTCAGCTTTCACAGTGCGTAAAATTTCAAATGGTGAAGGTGTTGAGCGTGTTTTCCAAACACATAGCTTAGCGCTTGCAAGCATAGAAGTGATTCGCCGTGGTGATGTTCGTCGCGCGAAATTATATTACTTGCGTGGATTGACTGGTAAAGCAGCACGTATTAAAGAAAAACTAGCTTAAGTTCAATGTACGCCAAATAAGGCGTGCTTGGCTGAATGAGAAGGGCGTAGCTGTCAACAGCTGCGCCCTTTTTTGTGGCAGTAATTTCAATCGACTTTCGGTATGATGGAATGATGACAGAATCACAACAGATAGTCCTGCCACTACCTTACGGGCCAATCAAGCAACTATTATTGGTGATCAGTCAGGACACGCTACAAAGTATTTCCATGAGTTTTGAGCATCAAGCAATAACAGCATCATCCGCTACGATACCTGCACAATTAAGCGATATTGCCCAACAACTCTGCCAATATAGCAAACAAGCCCATAATAATTGGTCCATCGATTTTCCTGAGACAGGAACAGATTTTCAGCGACGGGTTTGGCGCTATTTACAAACCATTCCGATGGGCACAACGCAAAGATACGGCGAAGTAGCCAAGGCACTCAATAGCTCAGCAAGAGCTGTTGGCAATGCGTGTCGTGCTAACCCTTATTTATTAGTGGTTCCGTGTCACCGCGTGGTTAAGAGTAACAATATCGGGGGATTTGGGGGCAAAATTGATGGTGAAGCGATTGCGATAAAACAGTGGCTATTGGCACATGAAAGAGAGTAAAGGCGTTGATTTCCCGGTTTACTTACAACCTTTTTTAGATAGTTTGTGGTTAGAATCAGGCTTGAGTAAAAATACAGTTGAAGCTTACCAACGCGACTTATTGGCTTTTGCCGCTTGGTTAAACCAAGACGACATTACCTTATCAACCGCAACGCGTGACGATATTTTGCGTTATCAAGGTGTGCGCTTACGAGAAAGTCGCAAAGCCCGCAGCGAAGCACGCTTATTATCGAGTCTAAGACGCTTTTATCGCTATCTGTGTAGAGAAGAGATACGTGAGTCAGATCCGACAACACAGATCGAATCACCACAGCTAGGCCGTCCTTTACCTGAAGGCTTAACTGAGCAAGAGGTCGAAAAACTATTAGAACAGCCAGATATTGAACAGAACTTAGGCTTACGTGATAGAACCATGTTGGAAGTGCTTTATGCGACGGGCTTACGCGTGTCTGAATTAGTGACATTGACCATTGAGCAATTGAATATGCGTCAAGGCTTAATTCGTTGTGTCGGCAAAGGTAATAAAGAGCGCCTAGTGCCCTTAGGCGAAGTCGCATTAGATTGGCTTCAGCAATACCTCCTAGAAGCAAGGCCGCTCTTATTATTAGGCCATGTTAGCGAAGATCTGTTTCCAACTCGGCGCGGTAAATCGATGACACGGCAAGCGTTTTGGTATTTGATTAAGCGATATGCACAACAAGCCGAGATCGAAAAGCATCTGTCTCCTCATACCTTGCGTCATGCCTTTGCTACGCATTTACTCAATCACGGTGCAGATCTACGTGTCGTGCAATTATTGTTAGGGCATTCAGACTTGTCGACCACGCAAATCTATACTCATGTTGCACGCGAAAGGCTTAAATCTCTTCATGCCGATCATCACCCTAGGGCCTAGCAGTGATAAAATTATGGAATTATGGAATATGAGAGGAAAAGATAATGCCGGCATTTGATATTGTTTCTGAAGTGGATCAGCATGAATTAACTAACGCCGTTGATCAAACAAACCGAGAACTGGCAAACCGCTTTGATTTCCGTGGCAGCGATGCCAAGGTTGAACAAGCAAGCAAAGTACTGACCTTATTTGCTGACAGTGATTTTCAATTAGATCAATTACAGGATATTTTACGGCTGAAACTGGTCAAACGAAAAGTAGAAGTCAGTTGTTTAGAAATTAAAGATCCCGTCGGGCAAGGAAAAATGCGTAAGCAGGACGTCATAGTACGAGAAGGTATCGACCAAGACTTATCCCGAAAAATCGTCAAGTTAGTGAAAGAAAGCAAAATTAAAGTGCAAGTGGCGGTACAAGGAGAAAGCGTCCGCGTTACAGGTAAAAAGCGAGATGATTTACAACAAGTAATGGCTTTATTAAGAGGCAATGACAGTTTAGAAATGCCCTTACAGTTTAATAATTTTAGAGATTAAAAAGGATCCACAATGTTAAAACGTTATCTGGTCTTATTGGCCGTATTCACATGGACGGGTCTTGCGCATGCAGATGCGGCATTAAAAGCCAAACTTGAGGCGTTATTACCGGGCATGGTGGTAGAAAGCATGGCGCCTTTAGATAACACGGGCTTTTTTGAAGCGGTGGTAGATGGCCAAGTCGTTTATTTTTCTAAAGATGCGCGTTATGTCTTTCAAGGAGAGGTGATCGCGTTAGAGACGCGCCAAAATATTACCGAGCTAAAACAAGCTGGTATTAAAAAGACAGCATTAGCGGCGTTAAATGAAGATGACATGATTGTGTTTGAACCGAAAAAAACAGAACATACATTGACTGTTTTTACCGATATTGATTGTGGTTACTGCCGTAAGTTACATCAACAAATGTCAGAATATAATGAGTTAGGAATTAAAATTCGTTATATGGCTTTCCCGCGCTCAGGCCCGAACACTGATTCTTTTAATAAGGCGGTGAATGTATGGTGTGCCGAAGATCGCCAACAAGCGATGACGGATTCAAAATCGGGTAGTAGCCTTAAAAGTGAAACGTGTGTAAACCCGGTAGCAGCGCATTTTGAAGCTGGGCGTCGTTTGGGCGTGACAGGAACACCAGCGCTATTTTTAGAGTCGGGTGAATTACTACCGGGTTATATTCCGCCGAAACGTTTAAAAGAAATCTTAGATAAAAAAGCTTAAATCAAGCGTAATGTTGACGCAGCCTCAGGGCTGCGTTGATCGAACAATTGTAACTGGTAGCCATCAAATAAGATAAAGCTAGGGGTCAGTTGCCAATCACCCAAAACAATCCGGAAAGCGCTATTGCCTAAGTCATGGATAGCAGGGCGATGGGTATGACCATGAAGTAAGTATTGGACATGGTACTTTTCCATCACTCGGCTAACCTCATCATGGTTGACATCCATAATCATGGCCGTTTTATGTTGCTTTTGCTCACGACTTTTTTGTTTAATTTTATCGGAGATACCTTGTCGGTAACTGGCTGATAAAAATAAGAAACACCACTGTAAGAAACGATTACGACTCCAACGTCGATATCGTTGATAACTGACATCATCAATACACAAACTATCACCGTGCATTAACAATACGTCATGACCCGCTAAATTAATTTTAGTCGGGTCAGTGAGTAATGTCATACCACAGCGTTTGGTGAAAGCTTTACCTATCATAAAGTCACGGTTGCCGACCATCAGATAACTGCTGATGCCAACCTGATGTAATGCCTGTAACTGATTAACCAATGGTTCAAATTCGTCGGACACGATATCGTCGCCTAACCAGGTATTAAATAGGTCACCGAGGATATAAAGTTGGTCAATGTTAGGGGCTTGTTCTACTAAAAAATCGACCGTAAGTTGAATCAACTCGGGCTGAGCTGGACTCAGATGTAAATCTGAAATAAATAATGTCGACATAAATTAAAGTAGCCCCTTAAATAGCAATGCTAAAAAGGGGCGTAATATTCAAAATTAGTCGACAACAGTCGCGCTTTGAATCACGACATCATCAGTCGGCACGTCTTGGTGACCACCACGTGAACCGGTACTGACAGCTCGGATCTCATCAACGATATCCATACCTTCAACAACCTGAGCGAAGACAGCGTAACCCCACCCATCACGATTTTCACCACGGAAGTTTAAAAAGTCATTATCAACCGTATTGATGAAAAATTGTGCGGTGGCTGAATGTGGGTCGCCGGTTCTTGCCATAGCAAGTGAACCACGGACATTGGTTAAGCCATTATTAGCTTCATTTTCAATAGGGTCATTAACGGTTTTTTGATCAAAGTTTTCGTCAAAACCACCGCCTTGTACCATAAAATCTTTGATGACCCGATGAAAAATAGTGCCGTCATAAAAGCCACTTTCGACATAGCTTAAAAAATTAGCGGTGGTATTGGGTGCTTTATCGGCATTGAGTTCGATGACAATATCACCATGAGAAGTAGCGAGTTTAACTTTTGGCAAAGCATTGCCTCCTTCGGCATAAACGGTAAATGAAATAAGGGTGAATAACAGTGGCGCCAAGTAACGAAAAAAGTGTTTCATACAATTTGGATCCAGAGATTAATAGCAAAGTCGCTATGATAGTGTAAATAAGCAGTTAAGTGGAGTGTTTCAGCTACTTTTAAATTCCAACATCACGTAAAATATTCGTCATGCTTCAAATACATAATAGTTTAACAAAACAAAAAGAACGTTTCGTCCCCATCGAACCAGGCAAAGTATCACTCTATGTCTGCGGTATGACAGTCTATGACTTTTGTCATGTTGGACATGCCCGCGTCATGGTGGTCTTCGATGTGGTGAGCCGTTATCTTAAAGACAGCGGTTACGATGTCACCTATATTCGGAATATCACTGATATTGACGATAAAATCATTGCCAGAGCCAATGAAAATAAAGAAACGATTCAAGCACTGACAGAACGGTTTATTGCAGAGATGCATCAAGATGCCGATGCACTGGGCGTAGAAAGGCCGAGTGCTGAACCCAAAGCGACCGAAGCCATTGCTGAAATGTTGGCGATGATTGAAACCTTAATCACCAAAGGCCTGGCCTACGCTGCAGATAATGGCGATGTCTATTTTGATGTCAGTGAATTTCCGGGCTATGGCAAATTATCTGGCCGGAATATCGATGAACTACGTGCCGGTGAGCGTGTTGCGGTGAATGAAGCAAAACAAGATCCAATGGACTTTGTACTGTGGAAAGCAGCAAAACCAGAAGAGCCAGCATGGGATTCGCCATGGGGGCGAGGTCGTCCGGGTTGGCATATCGAATGTTCAGCGATGTCAGCGCATTGCTTAGGAAAACAGTTTGATATTCACGGCGGGGGACAAGATTTACAATTTCCCCATCATGAAAATGAAATAGCCCAATCTGAAGGGGCACATGGTTGTCAGTCGGTTAATTATTGGATGCACAATGGTTTTGTTCGTATTGACGATGAAAAAATGTCTAAGTCATTGGGTAATTTCTTCACAGTCCGAGAAGTGTTAGAAAAATATGCAGCTGAAGTGATCCGTTATTTTATTTTAACCAGCCAGTACCGTAGCCCGCTCAATTATTCAGAAGAACAGCTTGAGCAAGCCAAAAATGCGTTAACCAAGTTTTATAGCGCGTTGCGAGATGTTGATATCGATAAGACCGTGGGTTGGCAGCAAGATGAAGAATACGGCAAGCGCTTTAAAGCCGCGATGGATGATGACTTTAATACCGCCTTAGCCTTATCGGTGATGGCTGATGTCAGGCAGGCGCTAAATAAAGCCCAAGAGGACAAGCAAGTCGAGCAACAACAGTATTTTGCAGGATTACTAGTATCATTTGGTGGTGTATTGGGTTTATTCCAACAAAATGCAGCGTCATTTTTAGCCGGCGACAATGATGATGCCGCCCAAATAGAAAGCTTGATAACACAAAGAAACGAAGCAAGAGCAGACAAAGATTGGGCAAAAGCAGATCAAGTCAGAGATGAATTGGCGACAATGGGTATTGTGCTAGAAGATGCTGAAGGTAAAACAACTTGGCGTAAAGCCTAGCAATTATGTTTTAACTTTCGTGCAGATTTTCCGCAGCATAAAAAGTGTTTTCTAATAATGTCGCGACGGTCATTGGCCCCACGCCCCCGGGGACAGGACTAATCCAAGCTGCCTTCTCTTTCGCGACATTAAATTCTACATCGCCGACTAATTTGCCATTATCTAAGCGGTTAATACCGACATCAAGTACAACAGCACCTTCTTTAATCCAATCACCGGGAATAAAGTGTGGTTTACCGACGGCGACCACTAAAATATCAGCACGACGCACATGGAATTCCAGATCTTTTGTCATACGGTGACAAACGGTAGTTGTACAACCAGCCAATAAGAACTCTAGTGCCATTGGACGACCGACAATATTTGAAGCGCCGACGACAACGGCTTCTTGCCCTTTGAGTTCAATGCCTGATTTAGTGAGCATTGTGATCATCCCTTTCGGGGTACAGGGACGAAGCTGCGGGTTACGCTGTGCTAAACGGCCAATATTATAGGGGTGAAAACCGTCAACATCTTTATGA
>CAJQOM010000011.1 GCA_905479985.1 uncultured Gammaproteobacteria bacterium
GCGACTGATAAGTCTGAACAAGGTGATTTTAGTTTGGTTAATGAATTACTTGAGGTATTTAGACATCCTTATGATGCCCAACCTGACAAATCACATTTTGCCGTTAAGCGGCCAGATTGGGCACGGGAACGCGCTGGCTGCTCGATGTTATCGTGTAGTTCATAAACTATGACTAACTTGCTTCGCCTCGTTGTTTTCACTTGTTTGTTGTTGCCCGCATACGGTTATAGCCAAGATAACGATGGTTTTAAAGTTACAACCGTTGCCGAGTTGTTCGGCATTCCTTGGGGCATGACCTTCATTTCAGATCATGCGTTACTGGTGACTGAACGTGATGGCGCATTAGCATTAATTAATACCAGAACAGGGAAACAAAAGTCCGTGTCTGGTTTACCTGATGATATTCATTTTCAAGGACAAGGTGGTTTGCTTGATGTCGCAATCTCACCCGACTTTAAAGAAACAGCCTGGGTTTATTTTAGTTATAGCAAAGCCGTTGAGGGTTTGGGTGCCACCACATTGGCACGGGCTAAATTAAATGGACTGACGTTAACTGCCTGGCAAGACTTATTGGTGACCCAAAGCCGAACACGTGCTGGTGCTCACTTTGCTGGTCGCATCGCCTTTGACCAACAGGGTCATGTCTTTATGTCGATCGGTGATCGCGGTACCCGTGCCAATGGACAAAACCTGAAAACCCATGCTGGTAGTATTATTCGGCTTAAGCTTAATGGCGAAATTCCTGCGGACAACCCTTTTGTTGGAGATGATTCGGCATTAGCTGAAATCTGGAGTGTTGGGCATCGCAACCCGCAAGGCTTGTTTTTCAATTCAGACACGCAACAATTTTGGTCAAATGAACATGGTCCGCGGGGTGGTGATGAAATTAACCTTATCCAAAAGGGCCGTAATTATGGCTGGCCGATTATTTCTTATGGTAAAGAATATGCTAGTCCGTTTGCTGTTGGCGAAGGGACACATAAACAAGGAATGGAACAACCGCTTAAGGTTTTTACCCCCTCTATCGCACCGAGCAGCTTGATGCTATATACCGGTAATGCCTTTCCTGATTGGAAAGGACAGCTATTTTCTGGCGCTTTGAAATTACAACATTTAAATAAAGTCACGCTTGATGATGCCAATCATGTTATCGATGAAACCCGGTTATTATCGGGCTTAAATGAACGTATTCGCAATGTGATTCAAGGGCCAGATGATTTAATTTACCTTTCAACCGATAGTGGAAAAATATTGCAGCTTTCGCCTACGCTTAATACGAAATCGCAATAATACTGTAGGTTTTACGACCTTGCTGAATATGAATCGTCACATGATCATCGACTCGTTTTTTTAATAGCGCTTGTGCCAATGGGGAGTCTAGGCTGATATTGCCTTTTTCATGATCAATTTCATCTGGGCCGACAATGCGATATTCGACTTCTGCGCCCTCTTCGGTTTCCAACTTCACGCGTGCAGCAAAAAAGATAACGCCTTGATCATCAGGCTTATCTGAGATAACCCGTAAATCAGGCATCCGTTTTTGTAAATAACGAATACGCCGATCAATGCCTCTCAATTCTTTTTTTCGATAAATATACTCGGCATTTTCAGAGCGATCACCTTCTGCTGCCGCGGCAGACAAGGCTTTCACCACATCTCTTCGACGTTGCCAGCGCTCTTCTAGCTCTTCATTTAGCCGAGCCATGCCTTGAATGGTGATATAAGGTGATGATTTCATGCTAATTTCACCGTTAAGCCATTGCTAATTGTTGCTGTGTGCCGAGCAATTGATTAACGTTGACAAAAAAGCAATTGGGCATGCCCTCATTGATATAAATGCCATCAACAGCGTGTTTGGTTGATTGTATGACACCCATCGGCCCAGTTTCACATGATTGGAAGCCTGTTATTGGATAAGATAAAACATCATTTATTTGATCAATTAACAGTGCGTAACTTGGCGTCTTTCCATCTGTTGTTAAATACAATAATACTTGTCTTACCGTCGTTTTCAGGTGTTTTCGAGCACGATCCAACCTCTGTTCAATCTGTTCGAGAATTACCGCCTTTTGTTGGTTAAATAAAATATCCGCTTGTTGCCACTGCTGTTCGGCTGTCAATGTTATTAATTGTTCCAAGCAGTGTTTAAATGCTGTTTTAGGCTCGTCTATTGAGCTCAATAGGGTCTGCAGAGTCACATCGCGTATCTGAATGTGATGATGCCAATTTAATAAATTCGCATTTTGCCATAGTTCTTTGTTAGCTAAAGGTTGATGCGCGGTCAGTTTCCACTGTATCTCTTGACACCAATCTTGGTAACCTTGCTGTACCGTTTCAAATTGAGTCAATAAGGCATTTTTCTCATCAGTACCAGAGCGTAGGCCAATACGAGCAGCAAAATCGATCACAGGGATAGCGCTTTTTTGCAGTTTAATCATCCCTGCCACACCCACTTCTTCAAAAGGTAAGGTTTCTATGGCATTAATATCTTGGCCTAATAATAAAATATCGGCGACATCCAGACCAAAGAGCTTATCTTCGACATAAAATGTCATTACTTCCTTTCGATCTGCCATTTTCTCTTTAACTCTTCTTCTCTCGTCATTTAAAGTTATCAATTCAACCTTTAAATACGCCAATAATGTGTTTCACAACTATCGTAAGTTAGATCATGAAACTACTATAAGCTACTGACTTAACGCTATTTATGAAGTCGTTCTGCTATTTTAGCCTGATCAACTGTTTTCCCTAAGAAATCAGCTATTAAATTCATATCTAATTCGGCATTTTCTAAACAACTCGATGCCCCAGGCGATGGTGTCATATTAAAAATGACGCCTGTGCCGGGATTAATTTTCGCTTCGCCCATCATTAAGACTTTATTTACTTTATCAATCAGTTGCGGCCGAACACCGCCGTAACCGGGTGCAAATTTGACGTCTTTAAATTGTAATGTTGGCACTACTTTTCGAACGTCTTTTAAGAATAACCAACGGCGTAAGCCGGGCACTTCAAATAAAAAGTTTTTGAAAATATAATTACGAATGTCGCTGACTTTAAAGAGATCCCATAGCACTTTAACCACGCGCGTATCTAAACGCAGCACCCGTAGAAAATCGAAAAAGCTTTGACGGTTGTAGCGTTCTAACATCGGTGTAATTAGGGCTGTAGGACCGAATCGCGTTTTGCCTGGGACTAATACATCGGGATCACCATGGACTGCAGCAAAGGGTAATTTGTCGTTTTGTACGGTATACACTTTGCCATTCAGCACTTTCGGGGTGAAATAAAAGCTGCCAGCGACAGGTAGACAAGAAAACTCAAGCCCATAGCCCATTTGTTGCGCCAGTAATAGGCTATGACCGCCTGCTGATACGACGACAGAACGTGCCTTGACAATCCCTTGTTTGGTTTCAATATGAAATAAGCCGGCACTTTCTTTAATGTCATCAACATGGCTATTTAGCTGAATCTGAATGTTTTTATCTGTGACTGTTTGCGCTTGTTCGGCAAATGATTCAGCTAATTGATTGAAATCGACAGCACTAAACTCATCTAATACGGCGAGTGCGACACATGGTTCAGGCCGCATTTCACCGTCAATTAGGACAACATTCGGTTCGATGTCGGCAATTTGCTCTTTTTCTAATAATTCTAAGCTAGTAAAAACTGGTTTAAAATCCTCAAAACGCGCTCTTAACTGATCACACTCTTTTTGGCCGACGCCAATCACCATTTTGGGATATTTAAAAATAATATGATCGCGTTTTGCCAATGTTTCAGTGTAATTAACCACCATTGAGGCGGCTTTTTTAACTTTGGTGGCCTTTTCTAAAGTGTAGTTGGTTTCAATATCGCCACAATGCAGGGTTTGGCTATTATTGCGGCCACTCGAATTGACCTTGGCTAAACCATCATATTTTTCCAATAAGATGATATCGTCAATATCGGTATATTCCGCCAACATATACAGTGAAGCTGTGCCACATACCCCGCCCCCGACAACTGCTACTTGATAAACCTGTTCCGTCACGTCATTACACTCGCTACACTTAATTTGTTTTATAGAAGATTGAGAGTCAAACTCATCTCGACCTCGTTATTATAATCCCGCGGCCAAATTAGCGTGCGATAGATTTCAAGTTAGCATCTAGGTTTATTTATGTTTCGGTGGATCTTTTGCTTCTGCCTCAATATGCCAAACATTCGTTAAGAGCTCATCCAGCGTCTCGTCATCTGGTAGAGGGCCTTGATTAAAGGCTAAAAAATCGAAGTCTGATGACACTGTTTTTGTTTGCATAGGGGCCAATTCGGCTTCAGCTTCTGGCTCGGCTGCAACTTCTGGCTCAGCTGCAACTTCTGGCTCAGCTGCAACTTCTGGCTCAGCTGCAACTTCTGGCTCAGCTTCAACTTCTGGCTCAGCTTCAACTTCTGGCTCTGCTGCAACTTCTGGCTCTGCTGCAACTTCTGGCTCTGCTTCAACTTCTGGCTCGGCTGCAACTTCTGGCTCGGCTTCAGCTTCAGCTTCTGGGTCTGGGTCTGGGTCTGGCTCAGCTAGCGCAGATAAATCTACTTCTATATCAGATTCAAAGCCATTTTTACCATATATATCAGGCGTTTTATTTTTCCATTGTTCACTCACGAAATCAGCCAATGTGTTAATCACTATTTCGTCGTCAATTTCTTCTGCCGATACAGCTTCTTCGACAGGTGCTTCACCCTCTTCAATATCTAAAGATGATGCCGCTACGTCTTTTTCTGGTACTTCAATTTCATTATGTTGAAGCTGGGCTGTCTTATCTCTTAGTCTTTGTCTTAATTCTTCGAGCGTTAGTGCTTCTTCAGGTTCTGGGTCAAGTTCTTGCGTGACTTCAACTTCTGGCTCGGCTTCAACTTCGGGCTCAGCTTCAACTTCTGGTTCGGCTTCTGCTTCTGGCTCAGCTGCAACTTCTGGCTCAGCTGCAACTTCTGGCTCGGCTTCAACTTCGGGCTCTGCTTCAACTTTTGGCTCAGCTTCAACTTCTGGTTCGGCATCAACTTCTGGCTCGGCTTCAACTTCGGGCCCAGCTGCAACTTCTGGTTCGGCTGCAACTTCTGGCTCAGCTGCAACTTCTGGCTCGGCTTCAACTTCGGGCTCTGCTTCAACTTCTGGCTCAGCTGCTACTTCAGGCTCGGCTGCTACTTCTGGCTCGGCTGCAACTTCTGGTTCGGCTGCAACTTCTGGCTCAGCTGCAACTTCTGGCTCAGCTGCAACTTCTGGCTCAGCTGCAACTTCTGGCTCAGCTGCTACTTCTGGTTCGGCTGCAACTTCTGGCTCGGCTTCAACTTCTGGCTCGGCTTCAACTTCTGGCTCGGCTGCAACTTCGGGCTCGGCTTCAACTTCTGGTTCGGCTTCAGCTTCTGGTTCGGCTTCGGCTTCTGGCTCGGCTGCAACTTCTGGCTCGGCTTCTGCAACAATCGCTGACAATAATGCTTCTTCTGACTCAAAGCGCTCTTCGATTTCAGATTCTAATTCGCGTACGTCGACTGGCGTTTCACTATTATCACTCTGTTGATTTAATTGATCATTTTCAATGTCAGCCATAATGGCAGCCAACTGACCTTCTTCTGTCTCAAGCTCAGAAGTTTTCGCTGGTGTTGTTGTGCTTTCTTGGGCGGCAGTGGCTGAATCAACGGCGGCCGCCACTGATTCAGCTTCATCCTTTTTTAGATCGGGATCTCCTGGCTCGGTATCTTCACCGATATTGGCCATAATCGCCGCTAATTGTTCTTCTTCAGTCTCAAACTGTTCGCCCTCTGGTTCAGATTCGCCTACTGAACTTGTGTCCTGCGCTTGCGCCAATAAAGCATCAATATCATCAGCAAGTGGCTCGTCAGCAACAACTTCATCTAATAAGGCATCAATATCATCGGCTGCTACATCAGGCACTGTCACTTGTTGTGCTGCGGACTCTATCTCTGTCGATGCGCCATTTAGAATCGCGTCGATATCTTCTTCATCGAGATCTTGTTCTGTCGATGCTTGATTCAGAATTGCATCAATATCCTCAATATTAACGTCGTCGCTTTGTTCCGGTACGGCAGCTACTTCTGCAGCGCCGCCGACCTGATTTAAGATTGCTTCTATATCATCATCTGCCGTGCTCTCTCCAACGACAACATCTGGTTCAGGTGTCGGTTCATCTTCTTCTTCGATGGCGGCAAGGTCAACACCGGTGTCAAATAAATCATCTACGCCTATATCTGATAATAAGGCATCAATATCATCCTCTGAGACTAACTCTTCTTCCGCCTGTTCGACCTCAGCATCGGCTTCAACGGCCTCTTCTATCAATGTTTCTTCAGGCTCGACTTCATTTAATTGCGCAATAATATCTTCCGGCGCAGGTGCTTGTACTACATCCTCTGGCTCATTTAATGTCTCAGCGTCTTCAACTGCTGTTGCTTGTTCGATTGGCGCTAGTTCTTCTGGTTCTGGGGCTTCCTCTACCGCTATTGTACTTTCAGCTTCCGGCACCAGTTCGGCCGATGTTTGCGCTATCAATGCGCCACTACTTAAACGACGGAAACCTTCGACGAGTTCATCGACTTTCACTGCTGTGGCAGTAACTGTTTCGGTCAGTGCCGACGTTTCTATTTTAGCTTCTGCTGTGCTCGACACCGACGCATCATTACCAACAGGCAATAAACTCAAACAAGCATCAATGGCATTTTCTAGTTGTGTCGGGGCCGCTTTCAGCGCCTTAGTATCTTGTTCAACAAATAAAGCCAACTGGGCTTTGTATATTTTCTGCTCGCGACTTTGAAACTCTTCTGCAGCCTGCTTTAGCGCTTGTCCCGTTAAACCATATTTTTCAGACAATATCGTTGTCAGTTGCTCAATACGGCGATCTTTGAGACGCTTTATTTTCTTGACGGCAGTCGCCGCATCCGCTTGTACCTGTTTGTCTTTTTTATGTGCCCTAAATAACAACCATGCACTTAAAAGACCAAAAATAAGCGCCAATTCATAGGCTAGCATTTGGAATGTTGGATCTGTCATGTCCATTTATAATTGCTCTCCTGGATTTTTACTGGCGGCTGATTTGCGCCGCCACATGAAGAAGGCGAGTCCTACTATCAGTAATAAGATAGCATTTCCGACCATCAACATCGACGACGAAATTTCTCCCGTTGGAGCCTCTTCCTCTTCAGTAAGATCATTGCCTAATTCGCCGAAGTCATCATCACCTACGGGTAATAGTTCATCAATATCACTGCTGAATTCATCTGTTAGCTCAATTTCATCGAGTGGACTCAATTCATCTAACTCGTCTACCTCATCTAATGGCGAGAGTTCCTCAACTTCTTCAAGCAAATTCTCTTCTGGGGTCATACCGTCTGGCTTTTCCTCTTTTGCTTCTTCTGCCTCTGCGACTTCTTCTAATAGCGCCAATTCATCGGATATTTCTTCTGATAAATCAGGTATTTCAGGCGTTTCAGGTTTGGTTTCATCAAGCAATACAATTTGATTTGGTTGCAAAAATAGCGCGCGGCCTTTTAAGGTTTCACCTTTAATTTGTAGATTAATTTTATATTGTTGTGCAGCCTCTAATTCCGCTAACGTCAGCTGCCAACTGTCTTCTTCTGATTTGAGGACATCATAAGACCATTCGCTGCCATCTTCCGCTGTTAGCATCGCTGCAATACTGATTTTTTTAGTATCAACTAAGCTCGCGTCTGGTTTGAGTGTTACACGATGCGTACGTGTCACTTCATCCATTAACTGTTCAGTCGAAATGGTAAAGGGCATTTCAACCACATTGACGCTTTGACGTCTTTGGCGTTCGAATGTGCCACTTGTTAATGTGGTAACCACATCATTTCTGCCCGGTTGGAAAGTTTCACCCACTTGCGAGCGGTAATTACCTTTACGTAAGCTTGGATTAAGATCCTCTTCGACCAGATCTGTCATCTCATTTTCATGTGCTAGTTTTGCATTCACTAAGTTTAAAAAGCTTTCACGCACAATCATTTCGTTTTTATTGGTTAAATTGACGTCAAAATCAAATGTCTCACCAATCAAGATATTATTGGGTAAATCTGTTGTTTTTAGTTTTAAGTCCGTTAACACCATCACGCGATTGTCTGGGTCTAAGGCAGCATCAATTGCCCACTCTCCGACTTGCGGTTCAGCAATGGTAATCAAGTCATAACCCGACTCGCTACTCTGCCAACGTACCGTGTCATTATCACTTAGGCTTGTAAGCTTATTTTGGTCTGGTTGAATAAGCACTGTTGGCTTTGCGTCGGCTTGTCTGAAAACTAACACTGTCATTTCAGTCACGCTGTCATCAATCTTAAACGTGTTTTCTTTTAAAGGTACGGTGTCTCTTTTTGCCGCTTTCTCAAATAGGTGTAAGAAAACACGTTGCAGTTGTTCGGCATCATCGACTTGTTCGTACCAGCCATCGGTTTCCAATGCGATTTCTCTTAATAGTTCCTGATCCGAACCAGATGATAAAGCAATGGTATGAACCGCAATATTCGCTTGTTTTAGTTTTGGTACGACTTCATTCAAAATTCGCTTTCTTGATGTCTCGCTGGCTTTCGGATCGGTTGAAATATCAACCAGTCCATCTGACAACAAAATGACGCTTCGACGTAACTTATTATTTGGCTTAGTTTGATTGGCTGTTGCCTTATTTAATACCTGTTCGATATCGGTAAATAGACCATTGGAATGAATTTTCCCAGTCTGTTTTTTGGCATCAGTGCGCCACTTTTTCGTGACCTCTCGGTGTGGCACCAACATGTTGACGTATTTTGCAAAGGTCCAAACGCCCGCTTTTGATTGATCGGGCAATAAGCCAACGATCATTTCTAAGGCTGGCGTCCTTAAATTTTGAGGATCATTTTTTTTCATACTACCGGACACATCTATCAGGATTCTGACATCTCTGACCGGTTCATCAGCGGCGAGAACCTGCCGGTTAGACAATACCAATGTCAGAAAAACGAATAGCAGTAAAATTTTATTGGTACGTAGCATAAGGCAATAACCCATTGTTTTTATTAACCACTTCATCTGAAAAAACAGTCTTTATCCTTATCTTTTCATGATGCAATAGCACTAGATAAGAATGACTTAAGCAGGTTTTGTGCCGTGAATTCTGTTATCCGTTCATTCATCACAAATTTAAGAGACGTAAGGGTAAAATTAGCACCTCAAAACTTCTGTCAGGTTGTTGTAATAAACCAACAATATTGACAATGTTTATCTTAAATACTACTCTTTCTCGCACATTAGGTGCCTTCTATCAAAAGATAGCAGGATAATCGGGAAGTTGGTGCGCGTTTATATCAAGCTAGTCCAACACTGCCCCCGCAACGGTAATTGAGTGAAACAAGTGAACATGCCACTGTGTTTTTTGACATGGGAAGGCCATTTGTTTTGAACCTCATGAGTCCGGAGACCGGCCTAGCGTGATTGTGACCAATTCGCGGCGGGCGATATCTGGATAAAGGAATCAGTTCTTCTGATGCCTTCCATATGCCGTGTCTTGGTTAATTGAAATTGCTTGTTTCACCCATAACAAGCTTACCTTATAGGCACACTATGTCATTTCGCTTTATTGCTTTACCACTTCTTACTCTGCCGCTCATATCACCACTTGTACTTGCAGAAAACACCTCTCTTTCACCTCTTATAGTGACTGCGACAAACACCACAACCTCTGGGCTCTCTTACCAGTAATGTTGATATCATCACTGCCAAAGATATTGAGCAAAAACAGTTTCAGACTCTAAGCCAAGCCTTACGAACAATACCGGGGTTACACGTTGTTCAATCAGGTGTAACCGGCTCTCAAACATCTGTCTTTATGCGTGGTAGTAACTCAGATCACGTATTAGTGTTAATCGATGGCATTGAAATTAACGATCCAAGTTCACCCACTGCTGCTTTCGATTTTGCCAACTTATTATTAGACGATGTTGAACAAATAGAAATTGTCAAAGGGGCTCAAAGTGTTTTATATGGATCAGATGCTATTGGCGGCGTGATTCAAATTAGGACCAAACAAGGTGATGGCAAATTAACTGCCAAAGCTAAATTTGAATTAGGTTCCAATCAAACTCATCGAGAAGTTATCGGCGTATCTGGCTCCACAAATTTAATACATTATTCTGCCCAATATAGTGCACTTGAAACAGAGGGTGAGAGCATTGCCACTAGAAAACGCTTATCTCCGACCAATGGTTCTCGCGATGATGATGGCTATGAAAATGAAACACTCTCATTCAAATTAGGTTTAACCCCTTCTGAGCTCATCAATGCTACTTTCACTGCCAAATATAGTAAAGCAGACGTTGAAATTGATGAGTTCCTCAACGATGATCTCGATGCTAATAATGAAAGTGACCAACTGTTTCTCAATGCTAACTTTCAAGGAAATTTCTTCAATAATCAATGGCAGCCTAGCTTGTCATTAAGTCACACCAATATCGAAAGAAAAAGTAGAAATGATCGCATAATAGCCACGCGTAATCTCGTTAGAACAAATTTTGAGGGCGAGAAAAATAAGTTTAGCCTGCAAAATGATTTCTATTTTATTCCTAACAATCTAATTACATTAGGTGTCGAAGTTGAGAAAGAAGAAATTGATTCTGATGGAACAAGCGCTTTTGGTGCTTTTATTATCGAACAACTTACTCGTGCTGATCGCAAAACAAAATCGGTCTATTTACAAGATCAAATCAACTTAACACCTACTCTTAATTTGACGTTAGGTCTACGCCATGACAATCCTAATGATTTTAATTCTGAAGTGACTCATCGTGCTAGTTTAAGCTACCAAATTAATAGTGACACACGTTTAACTGCATCTTATGGTACTGGTTTCAAAGCCCCTAGCTTATTTAACTTAGTGGGTTCAGCCCCCAATAATTTTGGCAGCGCTTTCTTTGGTAACCCAGACTTAAAACCAGAGACCAGTAAGGATTGGGAGATTAGCTTATCAAATATTCTATGGCAGGATAAAGTATCTACAAAAATAAGTTATTTTGAATCAGATATTGAAGATCTCATTGTTACTGTCTTTTTGCCTAGTTTCGATAGCACTACCATTAATCGCGATGAAGCTAATATCCAAGGCGTTGAAAGCAGCCTAAAATTTCTTATGTCAGAACAACTAGATTTTGATTTTTCACATACTTTCACCAGCGCCAAGGATGATAATGATCAGCTTTTATTGCGTAGACCCAAGCATAAGGCCAGTGCCCAACTGAATTACTCCCCTTTAACCGCATTAAACTTAAATGCAACGCTATTACATATTGGCAGTTGGAAAGATCGTGGTGATGCTGGAAGAACAAATATGGGCAGTTATACCACTCTAAATTTGGCGGCCAATTATCGCTTCAATTCTCAAGTTAGCTTATTTACACGTATTGATAATATTGGTGATAAAACTTATGAACCTGCTTTTGGCTTTCAAGCCCTCGGCACCAGCGTTTATGTTGGTATCGCCCTCCAACACCGTTAATTAAGAAAATGCTAGTCAGAGTAAAACACTTCTCTGGCTAGCATTATATAAAGGCTCACTATGTCAAATAACCAGTCAGAACGTCATCAAAAAAGAATGAAACGACAAAAATCTGTGGTTGATGAGCAAGTACAAAAAGCCGATAAGGACAAAGGTTTGCTACTTGTTATTACCGGTAATGGCAAAGGTAAAAGCTCGTCGGGTTTCGGTATGGTTGCCCGTGCGCTTGGCCATAATATGAAGGTCGGTATTGTCCAGTTTATTAAAGGGGCTTTCAGTACGGGTGAGGAAGCCTTTTTTAGACGATTTCCTGATGAAGCTGAATACCATGTCATGGGAGATGGTTTTACTTGGGATACTCAAAATTTAGAACAAGACATTGCTTCTGCAAAAGCCGGTTGGGCTGTGTGTCAAAGGCTATTGCAAGATCCCGTGGTTAAAGTTGTCTTACTTGATGAACTTAATATCGTGCTTAAGATGGGTTACTTAGATACAGAAGCCGTATTGAATGATATTGCACAACGGCCAGCTATGCAGCATGTAATTATAACGGGCCGAGGTGCGCCTGACGCTGTCATTGAAGCTGGCGATACTGTCAGTCGTATTGAAGATGTTAAGCATGCCTTTAGAGCAGGAATTCAGGCTCAAAAAGGCATCGAACTTTAAAAAAATGTCAACTTTCGGGAACTTTGTCACAAAACTGTAAAGTTACTCACAATTCCTGTGGATAAGTCTGTGGTTAAGTCTGTTCTTGGTCGATAAACTATTCATATATAAGCGATCAGCTTAAATTGGTCACTTTTTAACCAACTTATTTAATTACTTAAAAATCAACAAGTTACGAACACTATTTTATTAATCAACAGCTTAGCGTGACTTCGTCATCACGGGTTCATGACCCATTGTTATCTGGTGCATAACTGTTGACTTGTCAAGCTTTTATATTGACAATTTTGGGCAATTTGAGGTGGTAGTAGCTACTCACAATCTAAAAAACACACCTTTTTTAGACGGATTCTATTTCATTCTCAAATTCAAGTGCCAGTTCTCCATCACTGAGTACGACACGTACATGTCCACCTTTGCTCAATTTGCCAAAGAGTAATTCGTCAGCCAATGGCCGTTTGATCTTTTCTTGTACTAACCTTGCCATTGGCCTTGCACCCATACTGATATCGTAACCATTATCAGCTAGCCATTCTCTGGCATCATTTTCAATCTCTAATGTTACCTGCTTATCTTGCAATAACATTTCAAGTTCGAGCACGGCTTTATCTGCGACACGCAAGATAGCATCTTTGGTCAACGGTTTAAATTGAATGATACCGTCCAAACGGTTACGAAACTCTGGTGTGAAGGCCCGTTTGATCACTTCCATGCCATCAGCTTGGTGATCTTGTTGGGTAAAGCCCATTGAAGACCGTCCCATCTCGTGTGCACCTGCATTACTGGTCATCACCAAGACAACGTGACGGAAGTCGGCCTTGCGACCGTTATTATCGGTTAATGTCCCATGATCCATCACTTGTAGTAATAGATTAAAGACATCCGGATGGGCTTTTTCAATTTCATCCAATAATAAAACGGCATGAGGCTGTTTAGTAATCGCTTCCGTTAACAAACCACCTTGGTCGTACCCAACATAGCCCGGGGGCGCACCGATCAGTCTTGAAACGGTATGACTTTCCATATATTCGGACATATCAAAACGAATCAGTTCCACACCTAGGTTGTGTGCTAATTGACGTGTGACTTCTGTTTTACCCACACCGGTTGGGCCAGTGAATAAAAAGGCCCCTGTTGGACGCTCAGGATGGCCTAAGCCTGATCTCGCCATCTTAATCGCTGATGATAAAGATGCAATCGCTTCACTTTGACCGAAAATAACGTGTTTCAGATTTTTCTCAAGGTTTTTGAGATTATCTTTATCGGTATTATTAACCGTTTTGGCTGGTATTCTGGCAATCTTGGCTACAATATTTTGAACATCGGTAACACCAATCATTTTCTTGCGTTTTGATTTAGGCAGAATACGTTGTGCTGCACCGACCTCATCCAACACGTCAATCGCTTTGTCGGGTAAGTAACGATCGTTAATATGCCGATCTGCTAATTCTGCAGCTTGCTCCAATGCTGCTGCGGTATATCGCACATCGTGATGCGCTTCTAGCCCGGCCTTGAGGCCTTTTAAAATTTGTTTGGTTTCTTCTACTGACGGCTCTGGCACATCAATTTTTTGGAAACGACGCGTTAGCGCGTGATCGTGTTCAAAAATACCGCGATATTCTTGATAGGTCGTTGAGCCCATGCATTTCAACTCACCGCTCGCTAGTAGTGGCTTCAATAAGTTCGCCGCATCCATTGCTGAATTACCGGCAGAACCCGCTCCAATTAAGGTATGTATCTCATCTATAAAGAGAATCGCATCTGGCTGTTTTTTGATTTCACGCAATAAGGCTTTTAATCGTTTTTCGAAATCACCACGATATTTGGTACCGGCGACCAAGGCGCCCATATCAAGCGAATAGATAACGGAATTTGCCAGCACTTCTGGTACTTTCCCTTCAACAACTTGCTTCGCTAAACCTTCAGCCAGCGCTGTTTTACCGACACCTGCTTCACCGACAAATAAAGGGTTGTTTTTACGACGGCGACATAAGATCTGTAAGGTCCGCTCAATTTCATGCTCGCGGCCAATCAAGGGATCGATTTTCCCAGCTAAAGCCAAAGTATTAAGATTACTCGCATACAAGACCAGTGGGTTTTTACTGTCTTTTTCGTCCGACTCTTGACTTACTACTTCTTCGTCATCAGCCTGTAATTCAAGAAGATCTTCCTCTGTCCCTTGGCTAATAGCATTAACGACATCTAATCGCATCACGTCTTGCTTTTGTAAGAAATAGACTGCTTGTGATTGTTGCTCTGAGAAAATCGACACCAACACATTAGCACCGGTTACTTCAGTGCCTCCTGATGATTGAACGTGCATAACTGCACGTTGCAATACCCGCTGAAAAGCCAGCGTAGGCTGTGTTTCACGCTCGCTTTCTTCTGCTAATGTCGGCAGATTGTCAGCTAAAAAATCTGATAATTCCTGCCTTAATGTCGTGATATTGACATCACATACTTTCAGAACGGCTAATGCCTGACCATTTTCTAATAAGGCTAAGAGTAAATGTTCCACTGTCAAAAACTCATGCGCTGACTTTCTCGCA
The DNA here is from genome assembly GCA_905479985.1 of uncultured Gammaproteobacteria bacterium. GTDB lineage: Bacteria > Pseudomonadota > Gammaproteobacteria > Nitrosococcales > Methylophagaceae. The sequence goes on from CAJQOM010000011.1 coordinate 14,741, forward strand.
TGACTAAATGCCTGGCTTAATGTTTGTTCTAGCTCTTTACTTAGCATTGTATGGCCTCTTTTTGACTCAGTGGTTTATTCTTCTTCCATGGTGCACTGCAAGGGATGCCCGTGCTGCTGAGCATAACTATTCGCTTGCTCTACTTTTGCTTCTGCTATTTCAAAAGTATAAATGCCACATTGAGCGAATCCTTCAGTGTGAACCTGCATCATTGTGCGTGTTGCGCTCTCACGTTCCATACTGAACAGACCTTCCAGTATTTCGATGACAAAATCCATTGGCGTATAGTCGTCATTTAGCATCAGCACCCGATATTTCGGTGGCTGTTTTAAATCTGGCTTAACAGGAGATACGGTTAAGCCGCTTTCCCCTTGCCAATCATGATCCCGTTCATCGCTCATTTCTATTATTTGCCTGCTTGTTCAACCATTGTTTTTAATTCGCCCGATTCGTAAAGCTCCATCACGATATCGCAACCGCCTACTAATTCGCCACCAATATAGAGCTGTGGGAATGTTGGCCAATCAGCATAACGATGTAAATTTTCACGTACTTCTGGCTCAGCCAACACATTAATGAAAGCAAACTCCTCGCCACATTCTGTTAATGCTGCTGACGAACGACTAGAAAATCCACATTGTGGAAAATCTGGTGTGCCTTTCATAAACAAAATGATGCTATTTGACTCAATAGCTTGTTTAATCCGTTCCATTACATCCATCGTACTACCTCATTTATTAAAATATTTGATCCTCGTTCACATAAGTGGGGATCTTGTGGCTAATTTCAAGCTTATGCTAGTTAAAAAACTACTGCAACATTCCGAGTACACCTTCAAGCCCGCAATAGTTCAGTACTGTTTGTGCTTGTGACTGGACTTTGGGTTTGGCGTGGTAGGCAATGCTTAATCCTGCTTCTTTCATCATTAAGAGATCATTAGCACCATCCCCCATTGCGATAACTTGTGACGGTGAGATCGCTAAGGCTTCGCATTGCTTTAACAAAAAGTCAGCTTTAGCCTCTGCGCCACAAATGGGGCCGTCGATTTCACCTGTCAATTTGCCATCATGTTCTGCCAGCACATTTGCCAAGGTATAATCTAGACCGAGCTGCTGTTTCAAACGTTCCGTAAAGAAGGTAAAGCCACCTGAGACTAATGCTGTTTTAATCCCTTTCTTTTTTAAACCTGCCAACATGATTTCTGCACCAGGGTTAAGGCGTAGACGCTGTTCAAAGACTTGATCTAAAACCGTGACATCTAACCCTTTTAACAAGCCTACACGCTGACGTAGTGAGGTTTCAAAATCTATCTCACCCCGCATGGCCGCTTCAGTAATCGCTGACACTTGTGGCTTGGCATTAATAAAATCGGCTATTTCATCCACGCATTCAATACTGATTAAAGTGGAATCCATATCGGTGACTAATAAGGCGGTTTGGCTTGGATCAAACTGTTCTGGCAGCACATTAATGTCGAAGGCATGATCCGCACGTAGTTTATTCAAGGCGGCACTATCTACCGTCTGCTGCGTGGTTATCACCATCGCTTGGCCATCCGGCGATGTTAATTGACCACTCACTTGTTCGGCTATTTCATTTGCCAGTGAAAGGTTAAGTTTCTCACCTTGTAATACTAGTCTTGCCATTGTTTGCCCTGTCCCAAAACTGTTTTCGGCGAGACTGATTGTCCACCAGCTCGCCGAAAGTGTTATTGATTTATGTGGTTAAGCTTAGAAGTTAGGTTTAACTGGTGCTTCATTAAAGCGTGTCACACTGGCCATAATTTCAGCCTTTGCTTCTTCTATTCCAACCCAGCCTTCAATTTTCACCCATTTATTTTTCTCTAAATCTTTATAATGCCCAAAAAAGTGGGAAAGTTGCTCCAACAAGCGCGGCGAAATATCAGAAATATCATGGACATCGTCATACATTGTATCGTGTGGCACAGCGATGATTTTGGCATCTTCGCCTGACTCATCCGTCATTTTAAGCATGCCAACAGGACGACATTGCACAACAGAACCGCTGATTAACGAATAAGGACTCATAACGAGTACATCAACCGGATCACCATCGTCAGATAAGGTATGAGGCACATAGCCATAGTTACAAGGGTAGAACATGGCAGTGTTCATAAAGCGATCAACAAATAACGCACCAGTTTCCTTATCAACCTCATATTTTACCGGGTCAGAGTGAGAAGGGATTTCTATAATAACGTTAATATCTTCAGGTAAATTTTTGCCTGAACCGACGCGGTCAAGATTCATAAAATGGTGCTCCAAATAAGCCAGTAATCAAAACAATCTATTATATAAGAATTTAGCAGGCGATTAAACTCAGTACCTCTCGGCTAACCCTCTTCCATCAATACCATCTCGAAGTCTTCTTTCCCAACTGAACATTCCGGACAACGCCAATCATCAGGAATATCATTCCAGCGGGTACCCGGTGCAATACCCTCCTCTGGTAACCCTTTGGCTTCATCATAGATAAAACCACATACTGTGCAAATCCACTTATTCATATTTGTTCCTACTACCCAAAAAATAATGATACTGATACTGCCATTAAGACTAATGAGAACAAGCGTTCTAATAATATTAATGGCAACTTTTTTGCCCATTTTGCTGCAAGTGGCGCAAATATGATGCTGGTGCTAATGACACCTAAAAAAGCCTGCCAATGCACAAAGCCCGTTTGCCAGCTGTTTTCTGATCCTTGTTGCTCTGCAAAAACCATAAATCCAATGACGCCCGCAACCGCAATAGGAAAGGCACAGGCTGCTGATGTACCGATGGCCCGTTGGATATTTTTGCCAGCCAATAACAAATAAGGGACGACCATTGTCCCGCCGCCCATTCCCACTAAGGCTGAGATGCTGCCAAACACGCTGCCTGCTACAAATAAATACGGCTGCTGTAATAATCGCGTTGATACTGTGAGTACTGGCATCGATACCCAAAGCCTGATCGACATTAAAAAAGCATAGACTGCAAACACCTGTTGCAATACTTGGCTGCTGAATAATATGGCCGAATAAGCCCCTAAAAACCCGCCAAAAATTAGCCCACCTGATAGCCGTTTCATCAATGGCCAGTCAACATTATGACCTCGGTGATGTGCCATCAATGATGACATTGAAGTCACAATGATCGCCATCAATGACGTGCTGACGGCAATATGCATGAGATGCGTTTCTGGCATGCCATAAAACTTAAACACATACAGTAACGCTGGTACCGTCACCAACCCGCCGCCTAAACCAAGCAACCCAGCACTTATACCTGCAAATATGCCAATCACGGCAAAGCTTATCAACTCAATCATAACCCGCTAATTTAACAGGTTTATGTTGTTTACGGCTACAACTTTACACATCGATACGATACAGGGTATAAGACTACGACGTGTTTAAAAAATATTATTAAGTTTTCATATCGATCCAGCCCTTAAATTATTAATCATTATGTGAGGTTTTGCTTATGTCTGCGTTGAGTTACCTGCCTGTCTTACTCGGTATCATTGGTCTTTATTGCGCATACCTGGTTTACGGTATCGTCAAAGCTGCGCCAGCAGGCTCCGGGAAAGTGGTTGAGATAGGGAATGAAATACACCTTGGTGCGATGGTGTTTATGAAAGCCGAATACAGTCGTCTCGCTATTTTTGCGACTGTCGTTTTACTCGCTATTTGGATGAGTGATTTGGGTGGTACAACCGCCTTTGCGTTCTTACTAGGCGCCTTATGCTCTGGTGCTGCTGGTTATATCGGCATGTATACCGCCACGCAGGCGAATGTACGTACAGCTACTGCCGCACAAGATGAAGGTGCTTCGCAAGCCTTAACCGTTGCCTTCTTTGGCGGATCGATTATGGGTTTGACCGTCGCTTCAATGGGCTTACTCGGCTTAGGTATTCTCTATTTATTGTTTGGTTCAGATCCCCACACTGTCCATGTAATTCATGGCTTTGGTATGGGCGCGTCTACCGTTGCCCTGTTCTCTCGTGTTGGTGGCGGTATCTTTACTAAAAGTGCCGATGTCGGTGCTGATTTAGTTGGCAAACTTGAGGCCGGTATTCCAGAAGATGATCCACGTAACCCCGGGGTTATTGCTGATAATGTGGGCGATAATGTGGGTGATGTCGCCGGTATGGGCTCTGACATTTTTGAATCATATTGTGGTTCGATGATCGCAAGTCTGGCGATTGCTTCGACGATGGGTTTAGCTGCTATACACCAGCTCGCTGACAACCAACAAACGCTGATGTTTATGCCATTGGCTTTAGCCTCGCTTGGCTTATTGTGTTCTATTGCGGGCATTTATGCTGTCAAACAATTTGCAGATAAAAGTCCAGAAGTCGCACTTAGATTTGGGACGATAGGTGCCTCAGCCCTCTTTATCATCACCGCCCTTATTTTAATTTTTTCTATGGGCGGAACATTCAATCTGTGGATGGCCGTACTCGCCGGTTCTGTTGGTGGCATCATCATTGGATTAGTCACAGAATATTATACCGGCGGCGCGCCTGTCAGAAAGCTTGCCAAAGATGGTGAAACGGGTGCTGCTACTGTCATGATCAGCGGTTTAGCCTTGGGGATGCAATCTGTTGCGCTTCCCGTTGTGACCATTGCCGCTATTATCTTTATTGCCAGCCACTATGCGGGGCTCTATGGTGTTGGCATCGCTGCGGTCGGGATGTTAGCAACCGTCGGCATCACGATGGCGATTGATGCTTACGGCCCTATTGCCGATAACGCAGGCGGTATTGCTGAAATGGCAGAGATGGAAGAACAAACACGGGAAATCACTGATTCACTTGATGAGTTAGGCAATACGACTGCCGCTATTGGTAAAGGCTTTGCCATTGGTGCTGCTGCTTTGGCTGCTCTAGCATTGATTAGTGCTTATATTGAGACCATTAGCCATGGTAACCCTGATTTCCAATTACTTCTTAATGATCCTATTGTCCTCGTCGGCATGTTTTTAGGGGGTATTTTTCCCTTTTTGATTAGTGCTTTGACCATGACGGCTGTCGGTGATGCCGCTTTCGAAATGATTCACGAAATTCGACGTCAATTTCGTGATATCCCCGGGTTACTAGAAGGAACAGCAAAACCCGATACCGCACGTTGCATTGATATTGCCACCAAGGCTGCTTTAAACAAAATGATCTTGCCCGGCGCTATTGCAGTCTTTGCCCCTGTTTTAATCGGCTTTGGCTTAGGTCCTGAGGCTTTAGGCGGTATGCTAGGCGGTGCACTGATTACCGGTGTGATGATGGCGCTCATGATGGCTAATGCAGGTGGTGCTTGGGACAATGCTAAAAAGTATGTCGAAAAAGGCAACCTCGGCGGTAAGGGTTCTGATGTCCATACTGCCGTCGTCGTCGGCGATACTGTTGGTGATCCTCTGAAAGATACGTCTGGCCCAGCGATGAATATTTTAATCAATGTCATGGCGATTGTTAGCCTTGTTATCGCACCATTGTTAGTCTAGACACTTAAAACACTTTTTTTATAAAGCCACGTGCTTGCGCGTGGCTTTTTCTTTGGATCTTAATACCCGTGTCCAACAACGACCAAGCTGTTAACCACCGTCAAATTTGGCAAATCGCTGGCCCAATGATTGTGGCCAATATGTCTATTCCGTTACTCGGTATGGTCGATACCGCCGTGGTCGGGCATTTAGACTCTCCGTCTTATGTCGGCGCTGTGGCTGTTGGCACCTTAATTTTCAGTTTTTTATTCTGGGGGTTTGGTTTCCTCAGAATGGCGACTACCGGCCTCACAGCCCAAGCAATGGGCCGCGAAGACATCTCGGAAAGTCACCTCATTCTACAAAAATCAATTGTGCTCGCCCTCGTTATTTCACTGTTCTTAGTTATTTTTCAACAACCCTTATCTCAATTGGCTTTTGCCATTATCGACAGTAGTGAACAAGTGAGGACGCTCGGACAAAATTACTTTGCGATTAGGATTTGGAGTTCACCCGCTATTCTCATTAATTATGTCATTTTAGGGTGGCTTATTGGGCAAGCTGCAACGCGGGCGGCTTTGTCATTAGTTTTGCTCATTAATCTTAGCAATATCATTTTAGATTTACTGTTTGTATCGCTCTTTGATCTGGCTGTTGACGGTGTTGCGATAGCCTCGGTGATTGCAGAATATCTTGGCCTTGCTTACGCTTGTCTTTTAATACGACAACGTCACTTTCGATTCTCCAAAACAAATTCAACCGATAAAAGCCAACTGGGCTTGGCTAAGATGTTACCTCTACATGGTAATATTTTTATTCGTACTTTGTGTCTTGTCTTTTGCTTTGGTTTTTTCACCGCCCAAGGTGCTAAACAAGACGATATTACATTAGCTGCCAATGCCGTCCTGCTCCATTTTATTACTTTTATGGCTTTTTTCTTAGATGGTTTTGCCAATGCGGTAGAAGTTATTGCTGGCAAGGCAACGGGTGCTAGAAACAAGACTTTATTAAAGCAGGGATTATATTACGCCGCCATTTGGTCTGTTGGCATTGCGGGCTTATTTAGCATTAGCTATAGCGCATTTGGCCCCAGTATTATCCGACTATTAACCTCGATTCCAGAGGTTGTGTTAAGCGCCGAGCAATATTTGCCTTGGTTATTTGTTGCGCCTTTGATTGCGGTCTGGAGTTATCTATTCGATGGCTTATTCATTGGGACAATGCGCAGTGTGGCAATGCGAAATACGATGTTGTTTTCGACTTTTTGCTGTTACTTGCCGGCTTGGTATTTTCTGCAACCCTATGGGAACCATGGGTTATGGCTTGCTTTATTAATTTTTCTGGCTGCGCGTGGCATTAGCCAAGCCTGTTATTTACCCAACATTTTATCTAAGTAGCAGTGCTTATAGTTAGTTCGGCTAATTGGTTTTGCAAAGCACATTAAACACACCTTTTACCTAAGTTTAAAAAGTATGATCATTCTGCCATGCATTGGCATTGCTGCGGCGGTCTTGATAGTTTCGGCGCTCACCTTGCTCTAAATCGAAGCGAATCATTTCACGCCTGTCACCGCCATCGCGTCTTTCCTTTGCGCGACGATCTCTATTGCCCGCGGCTAACCACTCGGCATACGTCCTAATTTTCTTTTGTTTGAAATCAGCCATGTCTTCCCCTTTTTCACTGTCCTTATACTGTGCACAATACGCTTTTAAGCCGTATTTTTCAATCCTTTAGCGTTAACTCATACTTTTTTTTCTGATGACTAAACGGACATTCAAAGGCCAAATAGTAAGCTGTTAATTGTAAATCTTCTTTCACCTCAATGTCGCCATATAAACGATCTCCTACAACAGGAAACCCGATAAATGCACTGTGCCGCCTAATTTGATGCTTACGGCCTGTTTCAATTCTGACTTCCAGCAAAGAGCGATTTTGGTCTGGATCAAATTGTAAAAAGATAAAGTGACTTTTTGCTTGTCGGCCATCAATCTCTTGTTCTACCGTTAGGGGCTGATGCATTGTCGCTGCTTTGTCAAATTGGCCATGTACCCATATTTGATAGCGTTTATCAATGTCACGCTGTTGGAATAAGGCCGACAGTGCCGCTGCTGCTTTTTTTTCATGCGCTACAATAATTAACCCATTTGCCGCCCTATCAAGTCTGTGGACAGTGAAACTATTTCTTTGTGGCAAAAGATGCTGTTCTGCCCAGCGGGTTATGGTGCAGTGATCACCCCATTTAGATCCTTGCGATAACATGCCGTAGGGCTTATTCCAAATACTGTAATGCTTCTCATCACTGATAAGTATTGGCGTTGGTGGTATACGGTCAATAACTGATTTATCGTAATAAAGATGTAATGTTGCGTTTGTGCTAAGTACTTTTTTTGCACGCCTTAGCCGTTGCGTTTTCTTGCCCACAGTCTGCCAGACTGCGCCCTTTTGCATTAATTGTTTAATCAATTGCTTGGATAAACCGCTTTCACTCGCCAACACATCAACGGCAAACCTTCCCTGCTCAGTCACTTCAATGTGTTTTTCGAACCGATTTGCTAACTCAGACATGTTATGTTCCGTGACTTTAACGTAAAATTAAGTTTTTTGATTGGGAGGCTAGTCAATGTTTAATCATTATTTAAAATACTGCTGCGCCATTATTGTCATTTTATCATTTCAGAGTACGTCTTACGCACAAGCCTATAAATGGGTGGATGAAAATGGTCAAACCCACTTTTCACAGCAAGCCCCTACGGATAGAGAAGCTGACGTTATCAAAACCCGGCCCGGCCCTAAAGTCGCGCCGGCACAATCTCAACAAGTCGTCGATGATTTAATTAACAAACAAAAAATTGATGTTAAATCAAAAGAGCAAGCAAAAATAAAACAGCAGCAACAAGCTGAACAAGCCAAAATCAAATCCAAAAACTGCGATATTGCTAAAAATAACTTAACCAGCTATCAAAACAACCCTAATGGCAAAACTAAAAATGCCGATGGTGAGTATATCCGCGTTGACGAAATTGAACGCCAAAACAGAATGAAGCAGCTCAAACAAGATATTCAAAAACATTGCCAGTAAGGAGAAAACATCATGCCCTATTTAAATATTGTAACCAATAAAGCCGTTGATGATGAATCCAGCCTATTGAAAGCCGCCAGTCGTGTTGTCAGTCAAGCCACTGGCAAACAAGAAACCTATGTGATGATCAGTGCTGACCATAACCCGCATATGATCATGGGTGGCAGTGATGCACCTTTGGCATTATTGGATTATCGCGCCTTAGGTCTACCGGCTGAACGTTCGGCTTTTTCTGATGCTTTATGCCAACTCATTACAGATCAGCTCTCTATTCCCGGTGAACGCATTTATATCAGTATGACTGATTCTGAGCGCCAAAACTGGGGTTGGAATCATCAGACTTTTTGATGTTTCACGACATTAACTCATTGTCTTAATTCACTTACTATTTTTAACAGGATCTCACCCCGGATATGCGTAGTTCTCAAGTCCTTATTGCCACTCTAAAAGAAACCCCTGCTGATGCCGAAATCATCAGTCATCAGTTAATGCTTCGTGCCGGATTAATTCGTCGCTCAGCATCAGGCTTATATACTTGGTTACCGATGGGGCTAAAGGTCTTACGCAAGGCAGAAGCCATTGTTCGTGAGGAAATGGCGAAAGCAGGTGCTCAGGAATTGTTAATGCCATCAATACAACCTGCAGAACTTTGGCAACAAACTGGCCGTTGGGAAAAATATGGGCCTGAATTACTGCGTATTAATGATCGCCATGGTCGTGAGTTTTGTTATGGCCCGACCCATGAGGAAGTCATTACCGACTTAGTGGGGCAAGAAATTCGTAGTTATAAACAATTACCAATTACTTTTTATCAAATTCAAACCAAATTCCGTGATGAAATCAGACCCCGTTTTGGTTTAATGCGTGCCCGTGAGTTTTTGATGAAAGATGCTTACTCTTTTCATCTTGATCAAGATTCACTGCAGCAAACCTATGACACGATGTTTGCGGCTTACACCCGTATTTTTGAACGGATGGGCTTAAACTTCCGTCCTGTGCTGGCAGATACCGGCAGTATTGGCGGCAATGCGTCCCATGAATTCCATGTTTTAGCCAGTTCTGGTGAAGATGCCATCGCCTTTAGTAACCAAAGCCAATATGCCGCCAACGTTGAATTAGCTGAAGCAATCGCACCTAGTGGTGAACGCCCTGCCCCGACAGCCACCATGGCTGCTGTCGATACGCCTAAACAACATACCATTGAACAAGTTTGTGACTTTATGAAAGTCTCGGCAGATCAATGTGTCAAAACATTACTTGTCGAAGGTGTCGCAGAAGATAGTGTTGTAGCACTTGTGCTGCGTGGTGATCATGAGTTAAATGACGTTAAGGCTGAAAAACACTCACTTGTAGCTAGTCCCTTAACCTTTGCAACACCTGAACAAGTGACTGCTGCTTGTGGTGCCAATATTGGTTCTATCGGACCAGTTGGCTTAACGATTCCCGTTATTGTTGATCGTGCTGCCGCGCATCTTGCTGATTTTATCTGTGGTGCTAATCAAAACGGCCAACACCTCGCCGGCGTCAACTGGGTGCGTGACTTGCCAGAACCTGAAACAGTTGATCTACGTAATGTTATCGCAGGTGATGCCAGCCCTGATGGCGAAGGTAATCTAGAGATTGCCCGTGGTATTGAAGTCGGTCATATCTTCCAATTGGGTGACAATTACAGCCAAAAACTCAATGCCAATGTGTTGGCTGAGTCTGGTAAAGCACAAATCTTGACTATGGGTTGTTATGGTATTGGTGTGTCACGTGTCGTTGCAGCGGCGATTGAGCAACATCATGATGACCGCGGCATTATCTGGCCATTGGCACTCGCGCCATTCCAAGTGGTTTTAGTCCCGATTAATGCCCATAAATCAGTCCGTCTGCGTGACGCTGCAGAAGCGATGTATCAACAATTACTTGATGCCGGCTTCGATATCTTATTTGATGACCGTAAACAAAGACCCGGCGTTGCTTTTGCTGATATGGATTTGATCGGTATTCCACACCGCCTTATTCTGGGTGAACGTGGTTTAGATGAAGGATTGGTAGAATATAAATGTAGAGCTGACGGCAGCGATGCTGAATTTGCTATTAGCGATGTCATTGAGCAACTCACTCAACGGATGGAAGCCTAAACCTAAACTATGACGGTTATCAGCAAAAAAGACTTTATCGATAGCATTGCAGATGCCTTGCAATTTATTGCGTGTTATCACCCCAAAGACTTCATCCAAGCGATGTCGGCGGCCTATGATAAAGAGCAATCGCCTGCTGCCAAAGATGCCATCGCTCAGATTCTGATTAACTCACGCATGTGTGCTGAAGATCAGCGCCCTATTTGCCAAGATACCGGCATAGTGAATGTCTTTATTAAAGTTGGTATGTCGGTGCAATGGGACAGTGACCAAAGCATTGAAGATATGGTCAATGAAGGCGTTCGACGTGCGTATACCCATCCTGATAATGTCTTGCGGGCTTCTATTGTTGATGATCCTATCGGCACACGCAAAAATACCGGCGATAACACACCAGCAGTGGTTCATAGTGAAGTGGTACTCGGCGATAAAGTCGAGATTCATATTGCTGCCAAAGGCGCTGGTTCTGAGAATAAAGCCAAATTTACCGTGCTTAACCCCAGTGATAATTTAGTAGACTGGATTTTAGAGACCATTCCTAAAATGGGTGCAGGCTGGTGTCCACCTGGGATGATTGGTATTGGCGTCGGCGGCACGGCTGAGAAAGCAATGTTAATGGCCAAAGAATCGTTAATGGCGCCAATTGATATCCATGATCTTATTGCACGTGGCCCTGTCACTGCCTCGGAGAAATTACGGCTTGAACTGTTTGAGAAAATAAATCAACTCGGTATTGGTGCCCAAGGCCTTGGCGGACTGACAACGGTATTAGATGTCAAAGTCAATGACTATGCTACGCATGCCGCATCACTACCTGTCGCGCTTATTCCCAATTGTGCTGCCACTCGCCATTGTCATTTTGTGCTTGATGGTTCTGGCCCCGCTGAATTTACACCACCCGCCTTATCAGACTGGCCTGACATCACACGACATATCGCCGCTAATACGCGCCACATTAATTTAGATACCGTGACTGCCGATGATATTCAGTCTTGGCTGCCGGGTGATACGTTATTACTCACTGGCCGTTTATTAACTGGTCGCGATGCTGCCCATAAAAAGATTGCCGACTTGTTTGCAAATGGCCAAACTTTGCCCGACAACTTAGATTTCAAAGGTCGCTTTATTTATTATGTTGGCCCTGTTGATCCTGTTAAAAATGAAGTCGTTGGCCCTGCTGGCCCTACCACGGCAACTCGCATGGATAAGTTCACAGACATGATGTTGGGCCAAACAGGCTTACTGGGTATGATTGGTAAAGCAGAGCGTGGCCCATCAGCCATTGCGGCAATTAAGAAGTATCGCTCGGTGTCACTGATTGCGGTTGGCGGATCAGCTTACTTAGTCTCTAAAGCAATCAAATCGGCTCGCATCGTGGCCTTTGAAGAGTTGGGTATGGAAGCGATTCGAGAATTCACTGTAGAAAATATGCCGGTGACTGTCGCTGTTGATAGTCTTGGCCAATCGGTGCATGAATCTGGCCCCAAAGAATGGCGACAAAACATCGCCGATATCGCCATTTATAAAAAATAATCATTGTTTAATCAGGAGAGATCATGCTTGCCATTACCTTACATTTATTAGCTGCCGTTATCTGGGTCGGGGGTATGTTCTTCGCCTATATGGCTTTGCGACCTGCTGCGAGTTTTTTAGAACCCTCACTTCGGTTGCCGTTATGGTCACAAACTTTTAGACGCTTCTTCCCTTGGGTCTGGGTATCTGTGATTACATTACTCGCGTCTGGTTTTTGGATTATTAAGCAATATGGTGGCATGGGTGAAGTTGGGCCACATGTTCATATTATGTTGCTATTAGGCCTTATTATGATGCTGATGTTTATGCATGTGTTTTTTGCACCGCATAAAAAACTAGGTCGCGCCGTTGAAAGCCAAGACTGGGAAACCGGCGCCAAAGCGTTAAACCAAATTCGTTTACTGATTTCAATTAACCTGATGCTAGGCTTAATTACCACTGTCGTCGGCAGTGCTGGTCAGTATTACTAAACGTTGAACACGATGCTCATGCGCTTATTGTTATGCCTCTTCCTGCTGCCTAATCTGTGCGTTGCAGAGGGTATGATTGAGCGTATTGAATCTGAAGGTGGCACAGTCGAATTTAGTAATCTCACCACGGTTAAAAAGAAAAAGCCGGTTAAAACGACCATTATTTACAAATATTCCGAATCTGATGATGTCATGGTGTTTACCAATAAAAAGCCGCAACATGTCACTGAGTTCGAAGTCTTAAAATACGATTGTTATGCCTGCAACCCTGACTCTAAAATTGACTGGTACCAGGTTAGGTTGAATCTAACCTCTTATTCCGATGCAGTCACTCAGGCAGCTAAAAAACATCAGGTCGATCCTGCATTAATACGCGCCTTAATGCATGCTGAGTCAGCCTTTAACCCCAATGCCACCTCTCACAAAGGCGCACAAGGTTTAATGCAATTAATGCCCGCCACTGCAAAAGAATTGGGTGTTGAAGATGCGCTAAACCCAGCTCAAAACATCGCAGGCGGCGCCAAGTACCTTGCTAAATTACTAAAACAATTTAATGGCAATATTCAACTTGCCACGGCTGCTTATAATGCCGGACCGACGGCTGTGAGAAAATATAATGGCGTGCCGCCGTATAAAGAAACCGAAGTCTATGTCGAGCGTGTTGGTATACTACATCAACGCTATCAAACGGCTCTTTAATGATGAAACAATGAAAAGTATAAAGAAATTTCTGGCCGAGAATGACAAACTCATCCACTCCACCATGCAAAAAATCACTTCCCATGTCCAGCGACGTAAGGGTGAATGGGTCTTTAACACGGTCTTAGTTGATGGCCAAGAAGTGCCTTTTAAATACAAACGCCAAAAAACTTACAAATCGCTACAAGGTGCACGGGTTGATATCATTTACTATCCGGATACCGAATCTGTCGCAGGAATGGACTTCGAAATAATGAAAGTGGTGAAAATTAATATTTCTTAATATGGCTGGCATCATCACCACGCTCGCTAAGGACACAACATGAGCAAGACAGAACAAGCGGCATTAAAAGCCAGAACCTTATTTAACACCCGTTGTGATGGCGTGTTAAGTACCCATTCAATCGACCTCCCTGGCTATCCTTTTGGCTCTATTACGCCCTACTGTATTAATCGTGATGGCCAGCCCGTTATTCTCATCAGCACCATTGCACAACATACCCGCAATATCCTCGCTGATAATAAAGTATCTTTGATTGCCTACGATCCCCAAACTGATGATACCCAAGCCGCGGGACGCGTTACCTACATCGCTAATGCCGTAAAAATTGACGATGAAGACATCGCAGAACGTTATTACCGCTTCTATCCCATGTCTCGTAACTTCCATAAAACGCACAATTTCAATTTCTATACGCTCGACTTTGTACGCGTTCGCTATATCGGTGGTTTTGGTGAAATCTATTGGATTGAGAAAGATGATTTCCTTAAAGCTAACCCGTTTAGTTTTGAAGAAGAAACTGGCATCGTTGAGCATATGAATGCTGATCATCAAGATGCGATGAATCACTACTGTGATTTATTTGAACTTGCTTATGATGCTGATAACTTACCAAAACTAGTCGGTATTGATAGCGAAGGTTTTGAGCTTCGTATTGGTGGACGATTAGAACGACTTCAGTTTGATTCGGCTATTAGTAATACTTTGGAAGCTAGGCAGGCTTTGGTGGAATTGGCTAGAAGGCCAATATCCGTATAATTTTTTTACCATAAGGTAATGGAATACATATTGTGGAAATCAAGAGGTCAGCCAGCTTGATCTCTTCCCATCAGCCCTCTCCACTCTTAATGAATCTAATTCAGGGATCACACTTTCCCGTTTTATCCGACAATATTCCTGTCCTAGAATAGAGAAAAGTAGTGTGCGTAACTCTTGCTCCCCAGCAATTCACGACGTATTCTAAAGTTACCACTTCATCACCAATGGAGAATCTGATGAACCCAAAAATAACCATGATCCCCAACGGACCGCTGAAATTGGAATCTCACTCCCCCATCCTTTTTAAAGATGGAAAACAACTTGATATACAGGGAACTGCCTATCTTTGTCGATGTGGGCTATCGAAAAACAAACCGTTTTGTGATGGGGAACATGCTAAAAGCAACTTTAACAGCTCGAGTGAAATAGAGGAGGAATTACTTCAGGAATATCCCGGCGAGAAGATTACGATTCATTTTAACCGGTCCATCTGCTCGGGCGCTTCCGAATGCGTTCGGGGACTGCCTTCGGTCTTCAAAAGTGATAATAGTGAAGATTGGATCCGTCCCAATGAAAATCGTGCCGAGCACATCGTTACCACAATAAATAAATGTCCCTCAGGTGCCCTTTCCTACAGCATTGCCGATCGCTTAGAAATTGATGGTCGAGATATCGCGATAATTAGTATCGTAGAAAATGGCCCATATGATGTAGAAGGCGTTGAGGTTTCGGATAAACCGACCCCGACCAACGCCTCCTCAAGCAAAATGTCACTTTGCCGATGCGGGCACTCAAAAAACAAACCTTTTTGCGACTACTCTCATGCCGAAAAAGGGTGGAAAGAGTAAGGAATCATGAGGTCAGCCAGCTTGATCTCTGATTGCTAAGTAGACAAGACAGCCGTAGGTTGAATTGAAAAATGAAACCTGATGCTTTTTGTTATGATGATATCAACTCGTTGGGTATCATTATCACTCAACCTAACCTACTACTAAGACATAAGCTGCTTACTTATAAATGAAACCAACTATGCGACTTTTAACTCTTCTTTTAGCGTGTTTACTTTCTGCCTGTAGCTCAGTGCCACTGATACAGGAGAATATTAACGATGAGCACCTTGAGTCTAATGCTCGATACGACGCACTTGTTCATGCTATAAAAACACAACCCACCCTACCGGCAATAACAGAATTAAGGCAAGTTACTGTTTTAACAACTGGTTATAAAGAAAACTCATCTAATGAGCAGGTGCAAAACCAGTTCTTATTTGAAGCCATTGAGACTGAGAACTGGGCGCTCTGCCTTCAAAAAACTAACGAAGGTTTAGCATCAAATTACGCGAGTTTAAACAGCCATTTCGGCGCGATGGTGTGTAATATCGAATCGGGCAATGCTATACAAGGTCAGTATCACGAGTCTGTCTTTAACCAATTGTTAGAAGCCATTTGGACAACGGGTGATGGCGAATCCATTGACACCGCATTTCAAGTTATCAATATCGCTGATAGAGATGCCTTTATTGAGTTTCATGCTTTGGATCTTATAAAACAGAGTATTACCCGCCGAGATGGGCAGAACTATGATGTGGTCACCATTTATGACCTCGAAAAAGATGAGGTGTTTGAGTGGTATTTTACGCAATTAAAATAGTTACTTTTTTAGCTTTAACTATTTCTGTTGTTTAATTCTACTAATATTTTGCCCATTGCTGATGTCAGTTGGCTAAGTTCATCAGACTGAATAATATACGGCGGCATAATATAAATAAGATTTTTAAAAGGTCTGATCCAAACCCCTTGATCAACAATAAATTTGGGCAACCACGTCATTTGCTCCCAAATCATGTCGTGTAGCTCGATTATGCCTATCGCGCCTTTCACTCTGACCTCTTTAACCAATGGATCGGCTTGATAATCGGCTAGTTCTGTCAGTAATTTCTGCTCTATCCGTTTGACCTTGTTCTGCCAGTCTGATGCCAGTAAAACATCAATACTCGCTGATGCCACTTTGCAGGCTAAGGGGTTGGCCATAAAGGTCGGTCCATGCATCAAAACACCATCGTTATCAGCACTGATGCCTTTGGCGACTTTGTCATTACACAATGTTGCGGCCAAGGTCATGTAACCGCCGGTTAATGCTTTTCCTAGGCAGAGTATATCTGGGCAAATATCCGCTTGTTCATAGGCAAATAAGGTCCCGGTTCGGCCAAAGCCTGTGGCAATTTCATCTAGGATTAATAATACATTGTGTTGATCGCAAAGCTGCCTGACTTGGCGAAGGTATTCTGGGCAATAAACCCGCATACCGCCAGCACCTTGTACTAAGGGTTCGAGAATGACGGCTGCTAATTCGTGTTGATGCGTTTCAATCAATGTTTTGAATTCGGCAATATCATCGTCTTGCCAATCTTCATCACGCAGGCAAGTCGGCGCTGGTGCAAAAATCTGTTTTGCTAGCACTTGTTCGAATAGATTGTGCATGCCATTTTCAGGGTCGCTGACAGACATTGCCCCAAAGGTATCCCCGTGATAACCATTTCGTAACGTTAGGATTTTTTGCTTTTGCGTTTGTCCTTGAGCAAACCAATATTGAATCGCCATTTTAATCGCGACTTCAACCGCCACGGAACCTGAGTCAGCAAAAAAGACGTATTGCAAAGGTTCGGCCGTGATATCAATGAGTTTTCGGGCGAGCTCAACTGCAGGTGGGTGGGTTAAACCACCGAACATGACATGTGCCATATCATCGATTTGGTTTTTAGCTGCATGATTTAATTCGGGATGATTATAACCATGAATGGCAGACCACCAAGATGACATGCCATCAATGATTTTTCTGCCATCGCTGAGTGTAAGATGAACGCCTTGCGCTGATACCACTTCGTGGATCTGGCCGGGGTGCTTTACGCTGCTATACGGATGCCATATGTGTTGGGCATCAAAACTGAGGTTATCTAGATCTTGCATAACAAGATCATAGCAGTGTTGGCATTACTATCGGAAGTTTGACGCTTGTTTATTTAGTCAGACTAAAACTTTCACCACAACCGCACTCTGATACGGCGTTAGGATTATTAAATTTAAAGCTTTGGTTTAAGCCTTCTTTAACAAAATCCAATTCGGTGTCGTCAATGATTTCCATGCTTTTTTTATCAACAACGACTTTGACATCATCACGCTCAATTACGATGTCATCATCTGTGACTGATTCTGCGTAATCAAGGGCATATTTATAACCAGAACAACCGCTTTCTGTCACGCCCACACGTAAGCCGACACCTGAGCCACGTTTGGCTATCATGTCTCGAATACGGTTTGCAGCTGATTCTGTTACTGTGATCACGCTTTGTTACCCCATTGCTTCAAATTTGATGACTTTCTCGCCATCGCCATTATTTTTCGCTTTGTGATCTTTAACCACTTGGCCTAGTGTGATGCTACTCAAGTATAGTCGAATTTGATCACTCAAACTTTGCCATATTTCGTGGCTTAGGCATTGTTCTCCATTATCGCAATTACCCTTACCTTCGCAGCGTGTTGCATCGACCTTTTCATCGACAGCAGAAACCACATCTAATACTGTTACTTCATCGGCTGAACGGCTTAAACGATAGCCGCCACCCGGACCACGTGAGCTAATCACCAGTCCTTGACGACGTAAATTAGCAAATAGTTGCTCTAAATAGGATAAAGAAATGCCTTGGCGATCAGAAATATCGGCTAATGTAATAGGCCGAATGCCATAATTTAGACTTAAATCTAGCATTGCGGTGACGGCATAGCGGCCTTTGGTTGTCAATCTCATCAAAATATCCCTCTATTTACTAGATGTTTTTATTATTATTTGATATCTGAAATTTTCACATACCCGACTATTTTGGTCAACTACTTTTGGGTGAATTCACCTATTTTATTTGGGTGAATCAGTCTTTTCACCCATTTCTTTGTCTAAATCGCAGTCTGCTAGATCGGGCATTTTGATATTTGGGATTTCGCCACCGAGTAAATGTATCGTTTCACACAAGGTATCAACCCGTTTATCCATTGCGTGGATATGCTCAATTAAACCATGGATCGCTGTGGCCACCGGATCCAATGTTTCACTTGATGTACCGTAGGCGTCAAAGCCTACTTCTTGTGCCAATTTTTGTTTTTGTTTTTGATCTTCTGTTAAGGCATTTTTAACAATCCGGCCTGGCACGCCGATAACGGTTTGCTCAGCTAAGACATCTTTTGTCACAACGGCATTTGAGCCTATACGCGCACCCTCATGCAATGTAATCGGCCCTAATACTTTTGCTCCGGCACCGACGACAACATTATTCGCTAATGTAGGATGACGTTTGCCCTCTTTCCACGATGTGCCACCTAACGTCACGCCATGATAAAGCGTGCAATCATCACCGATTTCGGCCGTTTCCCCAATCACGACGCCCATGCCATGATCAATAAAGAATCGACGGCCAATTTTGGCACCTGGATGGATTTCAATCCCGGTTACCCAACGGCTAAACATCGATAAGAAACGGGCAAACCACTTGACCTTATGCTGCCACAACCAGTGACTTAAACGGTGCCATTGAACGGCATGTACGCCGGGATAGGTTGTGATAATTTCAAACACTGTTCTGGCAGCAGGATCACGATCAAAAACACAGCTGATATCTTCTTTGATATGTTGCCAGATGCTGACTTTGTCATTCATGAACGTTCACCTTTATTATTTTCTGCCGCACGCAGGATACCATGTAAAATTTGTAGTTCATTTCGGTCTAAATCTGCACGATTAAATACCCGTTTTAATCGACGCATTAGGTTTTTGGGGTTAGCAGGATCTAGGAAGCCAATTTCTGTCAGACTTTGTTCAAAATGTTGATACAGATGGTCTAAATCCTTGGCGTCTATCGCTTCTCTGTCTTCACCTATACGCCCGACCTCTATACTCGGGTCAAAGCTCATCTTGAGTTCATAGGCGAACACTTGCACTGCTGCCGCTAAATTTAATGAACTATAATCTGGGTTAGCCGGGATATTAATCAGATGATGGCAACGATCTAACTCTTCATTCGATAAACCTGAATGTTCACGGCCAAATAAGATTGCTGTTTGGGTGTCATCCGGCTGCTGCTGGATTTGCTCAACGGCTTGTCTCGGATCAACGACTGGCACTGGGAGGTGACGCAACCTTGCACTCATACCAAAAACTTGGTGGCAGCCCGCTATGGCTGACACTAAATCACTATGTACCGTGGCATTCGCAAGTACATCGTCAGCCCCCGACGCCCGCGCTGTGGCTTCAGCATTCGGATAATGTAATGGTTCAACCAAATGTAGCTTTGTTAAGCCCATTGTTTTCATGGCGCGTGCCGCAGCACCGATATTTCCGGGATGCGTTGTGCCCACCAGCACAAAGCGAATATTATCTAATGAGTTCATCGTGTTTTCCGAATGATAAACATGGCATCACCGTAACTAAAGAAACGGTATTGCTGTTCAACCGCATGTTGGTATGCGTGCAAAATATTGTCTCTTCCCGCAAATGCTGACACCAGCATTAATAGGGTTGATTCTGATAAATGAAAGTTGGTTATCATCGCATCAACTTGCTTAAAGTCATAGCCAGGATAGATAAAAATATCCGTTTCGCCTTCAAAAGGTGCAATCTGGCCTGATTGCGATGCACTTTCTAATGCTCTGACGCTGGTTGTGCCGACGGCAATCACCCTGCCGCCTCTGGCTTTGGTATCGCGAAGTTGTTGGCATACTTGTTCTGATACTTCGATCCGTTCTGAATGCATTTGATGGGTTTTTATGTCATCTACCCGTACCGGTTGAAATGTACCCGCGCCTACGTGCAGTGTGACTTCAGCGGTTTCAATGCCTAACTCTGCCAGCGTATCCAGCATCGCGTGGTCAAAATGTAAACCCGCTGTGGGTGCTGCAACGGCACCTGTGTGCTGGGCATAGACAGTCTGATAGCGATCGGCATCACTTTGTGCCACCTCTCTTTCTATATAAGGTGGCAATGGCAAACGGCCGTGTTGCTCTAATAGGCTAGTCACCGATTCCTCATGATGAAAAACCAATTCAAACAAAGCGTCTTGCCGGCCAAGGACTTCGGCATCTAGCTTTTCTTCTAGCCTTAAATGTCGACCGGCACCGGGTGATTTACTACTGCGAATATGGGCCAATACGCGATGCTCATCTAGCACACGCTCAACCAGCACCTCGACTTTGCCGCCGCTGTCTTTATGGCCTAATAAGCGTGCTGGGATGACCTTGGTATTATTAAACACCAATAAATCATTTGGCTCTAATAACGACGTTAAGTCGGCAAATTGTTGGTCTTGTAACTCACCCGTTTCGCCATGCAATGTCAATAAACGGCTAGCCGTTCTATCTGGCATAGGGAATTGAGCAATTAGGTTAGTAGGACAATCAAATTTAAAATCAGTTAATTTCATCCATTGATCATAACAAACTGGCCTGTTTTTTCATTGCTTTACGGTTATTTTTATTTTAGGCATAAAGTCTAAAAGTCATCTAGGCTAAGGCTTCCCATAAAATAAGACTTCCCTAAAGGACTTTCAATCGCTATAATCCCTAGCCTGAATATTGCCGGGGTGGCGGAACTGGTAGACGCGCCGGATTCAAAATCCGGTTTCTTCGGAAGTGTCGGTTCGATTCCGACCCTCGGTACCATATTCAGTGTTTAAGCTACTTTCTAGGCTTATTTCAACTTCCAAGCAATCGACAATGAGCCGTATTGGGTTAAGTCTTCCAGCTCTTCTTCTGATCGGGTATCCAGAATATTGGCATCACTCAATGCTAATGTGATCGAAAACCTCTGCCAGGAATAGGCTAGGCCCGCTGTTACGCCTAACCGTTCGTGATCATAATCAATCGACCGGCTGTCTCGATAGGTATTACCATCGGTATAAATTTGGTTGAAGGTATAACCTGCGGTCACTCCTGCATAAACATACCAACCATTATCGATTGCGACGGGATTTGTGGTTCGTGAATTATTGAGCAATGCACTGGCATAAGAGCGGTTTAAGCCTCTGCCGTAGCGTACCACCATGCCTGTTTCAGCATAACTGGACAAGGTCCCCAGTCCTGCTTCGCTACTTAGCAATAGATCATAATGCTGATTGTCTGATACCCAAGTTCGCCATAATCGTCCACGGCTGAATTGAAAGACAAACTCATTCTTTAATTGTGTGTCCCATCCTTTAGGATCATCTGAGCCAATCAATTTATGTACTGTCTTTTGGGCTGCTTTAGCACCAGTGGCAGGACCGATAATGCCAAAGGTTGAGGCGAGTTTATCGGCATGTTCATCATCAATTGCCAAGTAAGTGGTGCTAAAAAAAAGTAAACCAGAATAAGGCAGTTGATTTTCTGCGGGGACTTCGACGGTAATGTCATCAGGCGTCATCATCACTTGCCCTACACTGTAGGCATTAACGGCTGCATTGACGCTTTTTTCTGGCAACGACCACAGTAGTGGCCAAACAAAATGACTGGGGGCCGGTTGGTGTTCGGCGATACCCGTGTCATAAGCGGAAATAAAAACACCGTTGGTATAGCCGTTGTCATTGCCTAAGAAGAGATCGTTGTCTAGTGTGCCTGACACCCAATCCATATCCCAATCCCAGCTTGAATCCGTTTCGGCATGGCTGGTGTTCATGCTCAATGCCATTAGCATTAATACACTATATTGATATGCTTTCATCTTGGCATTCATCTTAACTTGGTTCATTCCTTCATTTGATGTGGGCTGATCATATCATCACCCTACTGACAGATTTAATGAACTGAAGTTTACTTCTCATTTTCAATCTTTAACCATGGTTATGGAAAGAGTGACCTTCTTCACTTAAAAATCAGCTATTTCGTGACATTATGCGTTGCTATAAATCAAATAAAACCAGTTTAGCTAGATTCTGCACCCGCTAAACCAACTTTTGAGGCAATACGATGGAAAGAAATGAAGCAATGTCCTTGGTAGTGAAGCTACTCAGTATGATGTTAGAACAAGATGGTTCTGATTTGTTTATCACGTCTGGTTTCCCACCTGCTATCAAAATAAAAGGTGTGATGACGCCGTTATCACAACATCCTCTCTCTGCAGAGGATGCCCAATCTATCACGCAGTCTGTGATGAATGACAAACAGCTTAAGCAATTTGAAGAAACCAAAGAATGTAATTTTGCGATTGCCCCTGCGGGTTTATGCCGCTTCCGTGTCAATGCCTATGTTCAACAAGGGATGTTGGGCTTGGTCATTCGGGTTATTGCATCTGAAATTCCCACGATTGATAAATTAGGTTTACCCCCTATTCTAAAAGACATCATCATGACTCAAAATGGTCTGGTAGTGATGGTCGGTGGTACGGGCTCAGGTAAATCGACTTCAATGGCGGCAATGCTTGATCACCGAAATGAACATAGCTTTGGTCATATCATTACGGTTGAAGATCCGATTGAGTATGTTCATCCCCATAAAAATTGCGTCATTATGCAACGTGAAGTGGGTGTTGATACCGATGGTTGGGAAGAGGCATTACACAATACATTACGACAAGCACCTGATGTGATTGTGTTGGGTGAGATTCGAGATAAGAAAATCATGGATTTTGGTGTTGAGTTTGCTCAAACCGGTCATTTAGCCTTGGCAACGCTCCACGCCAATAATGCTAACCAAGCCATTGATCGTATCTTGGGCTTTTTTCCATCAGATAAACAAATTAAGTTGATGCAAGATTTATCACTTAATCTACGGGCCATTATCTCGCAGCGGTTAATTAAAACCTTAGATGGTGGCCGTGTGGCTGCAATCGAGATTTTAATCAATACGCCCCTTATTGCTGATTTGATTTCTAAAGGCGATGTGTTTGGCGTTAAAGAAGTCATGACGCGCTCACGCGAGCTGGGGATGCAAACGTTTGATCAAGCGGTTTTTGATCTCTACCAACAAGGCAGAATCAGTTACGACGAAGCGTTAAGAAACGCAGATTCAGTCAATGAAGTTCGACTAAAGATCAAATTGGCAAAAGAAAATAACGGCGAAGATGTCAGTGATGATTTCAGCCCGGGCTTACAAGTTGATGCTGATCCTCAAACTACCGTTCAGCAACAACGTTCAAGCGCTGCTTCCGTCAGCGCGGGTCTAGCACTATTGGCCGACTGACGATTAACCCTGACTTAATGAACTTCAATCGTTTCAGACGATACCCGACTTTAATACAAGCGAGAACATGATGGATATCAGCCCTTACGTAAGACTTATGCTAGAAAAAAAGGCCGAACATTTAATCTTCGATGCTGGGAAAGCGCCCCGTGTTTTGCTAGATGGCCAAGAGCGCGCTGTCGGTCAGCAAGACATAACCAGCGAGATGCTGTCCGTTATTTTTGATGAAATTACAACCGATACGCAAAAACTACAATTCTCAATTAATAAGAAAATTCGCTTTATCGCTTCTTTATTAGGCGGCACCAATCTTATTACTGAAATTACCGAAACACCGGAGCAACAATTACACGTTTTAATCACCCAAGATCAGCGTGAAAACACGCTGAGAACGGAAATTCCTACTGACATTAACGTTTTAGGCGCTGCCCCTTCTGAAACGCTTAATATTATGCCCTATCTCAGCAAACTCGTTGAAATAGACGGCTCTGACTTATTCATTAGTTCGGGCTCTGCCGTTAAGGCCAAAATCCATGGCACCGCTGTAGACTTAGATAGCTATTTACTCACGCCAGAACTCAGTCAATCTGCTGCTTATGGCATTATGTCTGAAGATCAAGTTATTGAATTCGAGACTAATAAAGACATCGATTTTGCGATTAGTTTGCCAGATAATAGTGCTCGATTCCGGGTTAATGTATTCTATCAACGCCATACTATCGGTATTGTGCTTCGCTTAATTCCAACTACTATTCCAACGGCAGAATCACTCGAGTTGCCAGAAGTGCTATTAGACTTAGTGATGGCCAAACGGGGTTTATTATTGATGGTTGGCGGTACCGGTTCAGGTAAATCAACCACTATGGCAGCGATGATCAATCATCGTAATCATCACGCTGCGGGCCATATCCTAACAATTGAAGATCCCGTTGAGTTCTCACATCCTAATATCAAATCGATTGTGAACCAGCGAGAGATTGGTATCGACACCACCTCTTATGCTCGCGCTTTAAGAGCCAGTTTACGTGAAGCACCTGATGTTATCCTTATTGGTGAGATTCGTGATCGTGAAACAATGGAAGCAGCGCTAGAGCTGTCTAATACTGGGCACCTTTGTATTTCAACATTACATGCTAATAATGCAAACCAAGCGATGGAACGTATTATCAATATGTTCCCGCAAGCACAGCATAAGCAGTTATTCATGGACTTGTCAGCCAACTTAGGCGCGGTTATTTCTCAACGTCTAATTCCTGATAATAAAGGTAAACGCTGTGCTGCAATTGAGGTCCTATTGAGTACGCCTCATATTGCAAACTTAATCTTAAAAGGTGAATTAAGCACAATTAAAGAAGCGATGAATAATAGTGGTACGAAAGGTATGGTCACATTCGATGAAGCATTACTATCCTTATATAGAGATAACCGCATCTCATTAGAAGAGGCGTTACGTAATGCCGATTCACGTAATGACTTAGAAGCCAAAATTAATTTCGGTTAACACTTTATTCACGTCGGTCATGCTAACGGCCACTGTACCTGTTTGTGCCTGAGCTTATTTTAAGCAACTTTTAGCATGGCTTACATATGAAGGCATATATCACATCCGAACTATTTCGCACTGCGACTGTATGTCAAAATATCATTTAATACCGCTATTTTTCGTCAAGGCTCTGTATTCAGCTTTTTTCGACCAAAAAGGCTCGCCAAATCGCTTTATAGCTGGTATCTTTTAGTCATCACTTTGTCATATTTGTATAAGACAGTATTTTTATGGAAAAAATAGAAAAATTTATTATTGGTCTGCTATTTCAGAGCATTACGGCTTTCTCTATTTTTTTAGCTGCCCTTAATCATTTATGCCATTTTGAGCTCTTAAAAAGTCTTGGTGCGATCTGCATTTTAAAAACCAAACGAAATCGTCTGGCTGATCCGCTAAACTAAACTTTAAAATTTATACTGAGAAGCTGTTTAATCTGTGTGTCTTAATGTTGAAAACCTCACTGTTCTCTCCCGCTTTCGTTGTCTATCGAAAACTCAGCACTGTGTCATCAATATTGTTCAGATAAGTGTAACCACTTCTTTTATTAATCCAATTAGATATAACTAGGGGTATTTAAATGAGCTATAAATATATTCGCTTTTTTGCTGATGTTGGCATTGAAGATGTTGATATTGTCGGTGGTAAGAACGCATCTTTGGGTGAAATGTACAGTGAACTGAGTCGTGAAGGAGTCAATGTTCCTAATGGCTTTGCAACAACCGCCGAGGCTTATCGCGAATTCCTCCAGCATAATGACTTGGTCGGTCCGATTACGGCTGCATTGGATTCGTTAGACGTTGAGGATACCAAAGCTTTAGCAAAAACAGGGGAACATATCCGTACCTTAATCAATCAAGGTGCGATGCCAGATGCTATTGTTAGTGAAATTGAACAAGCTTATAGCCAATTAGAAACTGAATACGGCCGTAATGTTGATGTTGCAGTACGTAGTTCGGCCACTGCTGAAGATTTACCTGATGCCTCTTTCGCAGGTCAACAAGAGTCTCATCTTAATATCACGGGTACAGCACAATTAATTAACAGCTGTCGCCAAATTTTTGCTTCATTATTCACCAATCGCGCTATTTCTTATCGCGTCCATCAGGGCTTTGACCATATGAGCGTTGCCTTAGCTATCGCTGTGCAGAAAATGGTACGTTCTGATAAAGCATCTTCGGGTGTGATGTTCTCAATTGACACTGAAAGTGGCTTCCGTGACATTGTCTTTATTACAGGCGCCTATGGTTTAGGTGAAAATGTTGTTCAGGGTGCCGTTAACCCTGATGAGTTTTATGTCTTCAAGCCGACATTGGGTACAAAGTATCAGCCAATCATTAAACACAACCTGGGCAGTAAAGCCTTAAGAATGATTTACGCCGAAACTGATTCGGTGATAGGTGATACGGGTGCAGTCATTAATACGCCAGTTCCTGTTGAGATGCAGGAACAATTCTGTATTAATGATGATGAAGTCCTTGAGCTAGCTAAAACAGCCGTCATTATCGAGAAACATTATTCGAAAAAAGCTGGCAAACCAATGCCAATGGATATTGAGTGGGCTAAAGATGGCGACAGTGGTGAATTATTTGTTGTACAAGCTCGCCCTGAAACGGTTGAGTCTGGTAAGTCTTTACAAGCCTTAGAAAATCATGTTCTCGAGCAGAAAGGCAAAGTCATCATCGAGGGTAAAAGCGTCGGCAGTAAAGTTGCCAGCGGTAAAGCACGCGTCATACTTAAAACAAGTCAAATGGCAGACTTAAAGCCAGGCGAAATATTAGTGACTGACATAACGGATCCTGATTGGGAACCCGTTATGAAAATTGCAGGCGCTATTGTTACCAACCGAGGTGGTCGAACTTGTCATGCTGCCATTATTGCCCGTGAATTAGGTATCGCGGCTATTGTCAGTACCAATACGGCAACTAAAGTCATTAAGACGGGTGATATTGTCACGGTAAGTTGTGCTGAGGGTGATACAGGTACTGTTTACCAAGGCGCCCTACCTCATCACGTCCAAAACATTGATATTTCAACCATTCCTGTACCGAAAAACACAGGCATAATGCTGAACCTTGCTAACCCCGAAATTGCATTTAAGACAAGTAACCTGCCAAATTCTGGTGTTGGTTTAGCTCGAATGGAATTCATTATCAATAATAGTATCGGCGTACACCCTAATGCTTTAATTGATTATGATGACCTTACTAAAACGCTACAAAAGAAAATTGCCCCAAGAATGGCTGGCTATCCTAACCCGATTTCATTCTATGTGCATAAATTGGCTGAAGGCATTGCCACTATTGCTTCAGCGTTTTACCCTAAACCGGTTATTGTACGTCTGAGCGATTTCAAATCAAATGAGTATGCTAATTTAATTGGTGGTCCCCTCTACGAACCTGAAGAAGAAAACCCAATGTTGGGGTTCCGTGGCGCCACGCGTTATTTAAGTGAATCATTCAGTGAAGCATTCGCACTGGAGTGTAATGCGCTACGTATCGCACGTACGACAATGGGCTTAGATAATATTACGGTAATGATACCGTTTGCTCGTACCGTTGCTGAAACAAAACAAGTTATTGATTTAATGGCGTCACATGGCTTAGTTCGCGGCAAAAGAGGGCTTAAAATTTATCTCATGTGTGAACTTCCCGCTAACGTCATCTTGGCTGACCAATTCCTTGAGCTTGTTGATGGTTTCTCTATTGGTTCTAATGACCTAACGCAACTCACGCTTGGTGCAGATAGGGATTCTAGCTTACTCGGGCATTATGATGAACGTAATGAAGCCGTCCTTAAAATGATAGAAATGGCCATAGCTGCATGTAAAAAAGCGGGCAAATATGTTGGTATTTGTGGACAAGCACCATCTGATTTCCCAGAAATTACAAAGTTCTTAGTTGAACAAGGTGTTAGTACGGTCTCTGTTAATCCTGATAGTGTCGTTGAAATGGCACATGTTATTGACGAAATGGAGGGTAAGTTGACTTAGACGTCATACTCTTTCCGCTGTAAACAAAAAAGCCGTGATTCATTTCACGGCTTTTTTTTGCCCTATCTTTTCTTTCTTTAAATAGAGGAAGGCATAAACTCTATCATCGTTTATTAGTTAGATTTACACCCTCACAACATTCATGACTGATAGGCACCGAGATAAAATGATCACCCGAACTGTACTCTGCTCGCCCTAATACACGTCCTCTCTAAGTTTACCTCAATACTTTCTCATAGCTTACTTAGCTGTCCCTCATACAAAGTAATGCTTCACAGCGTAGATATACTATGGCAACACTACCACCCCCTTCCGGCTCATTAGCAATGCTACAGTAACAATGGACTTTTCTTTGTCGCATAAAAAAGCCGGAGTGAATAAAATATTCGCCCCGGCCTTTAAGCTAATTAGACTAGCTTTGTTTTACTTTATGCTGCTTTATTTTTTCTACGTAACCCTAAGAAACCTAATAACGCGGGTGCAAATAGGAACAATGCAGCTGGAACAGGTACTTGTGAAACCGTCACAACACGAATCCAATCACCTGGTTCAGTAACCACCATTCGTAAGTCAAGCATCGCACCTAAAACAGTGTAACCATCACCAGTTAAGATATTGTTTTGTTCTAATCCTGCTGCATTAAATGGTAGTGAACTACCCGTTGTAAAGTAATCGTTAAATGCAGCCAATAAATCATTACTGTCATCCATTAGACTACCACTTTTGTTTGACATTACACCGAGAATATCGCCACCAAAAGTCCATTTTTGCGTATCGTCAGCACGTGTGCCGCCCTGTGTATTTAAAAATATAAGGTGACTATCTACTTTCATGCCTTTAGCAATTGTGCCGCCATCGACGTTGATAGTACGGCTTAATACAACGCCTTGTTGCTCGTCAAAACCTTGTTGTGCACGGTTCGTAGGGCTATCCTCTTGAACACTCACTGCAACGATAATATCTGGGCCACTTATGATTGCAGCCTGGGCTTGGAATGACATCAGCAGTGCTGATGCGAATAAGACTATTTTTTTCATGTCATTTTCCTTTATCGAAAAATGCAACCCAGCCATCTTTAAATTAAAATTTTCAAGACCTGTGGCTTTCCGTACTTGGCTCGCACCAAACTTGGCTTAGTTTATTATTAATTAGGGCTCTGTCGTCATTACAGTTAGCCCGTACTTTGAGAAGATACAGCTAGTTATAATCAAAATCAATTGGACTTTGGTACTAATTATTTTCTCAATAATGCTAGTTTAACATTTCAATATTGCTAAGCCATCCCCCCTTTTGGGCTAGTCAAGCTTTATGTTTTCTCGAAAACAGCTATCGATTCCACATGACTTGTATGCGGGAACATATCCATGATGCCGGCAGATACCAACGTATAACCCAGGTTATTGACTAATTCTCCTGCGTCTCTGGCTAAGGTTGCCGGGTTACATGACACATAAACAATTCGTTCAGCACCAAGCTCGGCTAGCTGCGGTAATACCTCGAAGGCGCCGCTTCTTGGTGGATCCAACAAAATTTTATTGAACCCCGCTTTAGCCCAAGGGTATTCTTTCAGTGTCGTTTTTGTTAAATCAGCCAGCTCGAATACCGCATTATCTAAATTATTAAGTGTGGCATTGTTTTGTGCATGTCGGACTAGGGCGGCATCCCCTTCCACGCCAACCACTTCACTCACGCGTTTCGCTAAAGGTAAACTGAAATTCCCTAAGCCACAAAACAGATCCAAAACACGATCTTGCTCCGACACTTCAAGTAATGCCATCGCTTTTTGTATCATTTTTTGATTAATACTGGCGTTGACTTGGGTAAAATCATTGGGCTCAAAATTCATGGTTAATCCGGACTCTGGTGCATAACTTAACTGTGGTGATGCAGGCCAAATCGGCGTTACCGTGTCTGGGCCACCTGATTGTAAATAAATCCAGAAATTATTCTCTTGGCCAAATTGGATGAGTATTTGTTGATCCGAATCAGATAGGTCATCTAAGTTTCTAAACACTAAAGCGACATGTTCATCATCCATTGCAACTTCAATTTGAGCAATGCGATTATAAGCGGCTAAGCCCGCTATCATTTCGCCTAAATCGGCAAGGCGGCTACCTACTCTTGGATCAAGGACTTCACATTGTTCTAATAAAGCCAAATAAGGCGTGCCTTTTTCTCTAAAGCCCACTAAAACACGCTCCTTTTTAGGTACATGCTTAACCCCTAGGCGCGCTTTACGACGATAACCCCATAATGGCCCTGTCAACGGTTCAAGCCATTGTTGTGGCGCTACTTGGCCGAAATGGTGCATTTGTTCCATCAATGTATTTTGTTTTAAAATCAATTGTGCTTCGGGTGACATATGCATTAAGCTGCATCCGCCACAAACACCAAAATGTTGGCATTTTGCCTCGACCCGATCAGCGGCAGGGTTTGTTATTTCAATTGCCCTACCTTCATCAAATTTACTGTGTGTTTTAGTATAACGAAACTGAACGGTTTCCCCTGCTAAAGCAAAATCAATGAAGATAGCTTTACCTTCAATACGGGCAACACCACGACCATCATGTGATAGCGATTCTATGACCGCCTCTACTGGATCTTGTGGTAGTCTTTTCCGACGGTTTCGTCTTGCCATTGTGCTTTCTCTATTAAGTTAAATTTTGCGTTAAACTTACGCAAAAAACCAGCGATGGTACACCATCACTGGTTAATATAGTCAATTTGTTTATCTACTCAGAAAAATTACTTTTGCTGCCAACTACCGCCGCTTTGATACCACCAGCCTTTCGCTGCTTTACTGACCCAACGGCGCGCGAAGGTGGCTTGTATTTCTGCTTGCCATTCTGGATGACCATTCGCTCTGGCGATTTCGCCATATAATGCCTGACGATCTTTATTTTCATCTGCAATTAAGCCTTTAAGCTTATTTCTATCTTTTAAAGCGACTGCTTTGATATTGTGCACGGTCACTAGGCCTTGATCGGTCAGTCCTATCGCCCCGTTATCAAAATATGGTTTTAAACTATTATGCCGTGCTTTCATTTTCGCTTGAATGCCGGTAATCGCTGCAGAATTAATATTTAAATCGGGTTCTGCTGCTGCAACAGGCGGAATCACCCAATCTAAGATGGCTAAACCTATCGTTGCCGCATTCGATTGCTGTTCGTTTTTCTCTGGCTCTGGTACTGCTTTAGGTTGACCTTCTGGCCCCCAAATATCCTCAATAATCCGATCAGCTGCTTTTTCTGCCGCTGCAGCAGGGAAATAAATATTAATCGTCACACAGGAAACCAACATTAAACCTGTTATTAAGCTAGTGACACTATTTCTAAACCTTTTCATGTTATTTCCTTAAAATATTATTATCATTTTATTCCACCACCGGCCCCGGACTATTACTGACTGTCTTCAAACGATCAATAAGTTCTGGCCAATCAACGCGACGCGTATAGCCAATCACATTAATTCTTGGCGGAAAACCACCGCCTTTGACCATATAATAACCTTGTTCTGCTTCTTCGACACCGGCCATTTCACAGACTTCGTTTCTCAGTTTGCAACTTAGACCCAAACGTTGATAGGAAAAATCCTCGAAGAATCTTAATGCACTACGAGATAATGCTCCTGATGCACCACCACCCAGTTCTGATAAATTGTTCACCGCTTGTTGGCTAATACGATGTCGCACTTTGTCTTTTTTTTGCGTTCTCAAATAGGCATCAAACGCGACGGGCTGCCAATTGGCCAGACGTAAGTTTTGTATTTTACCTTCTAATGTACCGGTTATTTTTCCAAAATCGAACGTTTCGGTCATGGTTTCTAGATCAAACCCTATTAGATCAATATTGCTATAAAGCTGCGGTATCGCACCAAAAGCATTGGTTAATCGTAAATCATGAATAATGGTCGTTCCATGGAATAGTTTAATCATCAAAGCACCGTCAATTTTAATTTCTTGTGCTTGGTAAGCAACTTTCGGAATAACACCTGATAGTTTGCCATGAAGTGTCGGCCAACCTAGGTGTTCACTTAATTCTGTCATCGATACTGGGGTTAGTAGTCCTTCAAACTCCCACGTCGTGCCTGACGTCTCGTGATTATTTAAGGCAAACTCTTTTATCTTTAATTCGCCATCCAAAATGGGTACATGCCAAGGCTGTAACAGCGTCATACCGGCTTTTTGTGTCTGAACCTTCAATATCGACAGCCCTATAGGGATCGAATATAGCGTCGCTTTTTGCCATTCAAGATTGATGGGGATAGTTTTATCTCGTGTTGTCCATGCCAATTCACCTGTTGCGCCTTCAATAGCAAACCGGTTTAAGCCATCTGACGCAGACACATTATCCAAACCCAATTGCAATTCATAACCTGTTTTTCCTTGTTGGTAATGCAGACTCGTTTGGCCATTTATCGTTAGATTATCCGTCGCGGTGCCAACGGTAAAAGGTTGTAACCAATGTTGGTATACAGGCGCTAAAGCTGTTTTCGGTATATCGATCTTCAACGATTCAATATCTTGTTCTATTACTGTCATCGCAATCTCTGCTTGGCCGACATTCTGGTGCTTTATGGTGCTTTTTGTGACTTCAAAGTGATTCGTTTTCTGCTGCCAGACTCCTTCAGCTTTTAATTCGATTGGCGTTTCATGAAGATCTAAGAAAATGGGTTCGGCGTAAGCTTGCCCTTGTGATAAATCTAGCGCTGTTTGCCAATGCCAACGATGACCGTGTCGTTTGAATTTGAATGTTAAGTTGGTTTCCAGTCCCTCCGTCACAAATTGTCCCGTGTCATTACTTACTTCTAGCTGCGTAATATGAGCGTCCACCTGTGCTTGATTGACCTGCTCTTTATCTCCTTTAGCCGCAAGCTTTAGAGTGGCTTTCCCAGCATGTTGCCAAGCTAATAATGTTTGCTGCAGCTGCTTTGAAAGGTAGGGTCTTAGGAATGTGCTTAAAGCTGCTATATCGACTGTGTCGACATCAGCATATATTTGCCATTGTCTCTGATTGAGTGCAATCACCACTGCTATTTTTGCTGAGGCCAGCATGAAGCCAGAGGTCGTAATACGATAATGCTGTCGCTCCGGTTCCGCCTCGACTGTAAAATCAATTTTTTGTCGGCCGACATCTTTTTGCGTGAAGGTAAACTGACCTTTTTGGCAGCTGATTTGTTGTCCGACATATTGCACTTCAACGCAATGCAACCGTATGCCAGATAGCTTATTCAATGGCCCTAGCACGCGCATTTCGTCAGCCGTGACATCGAATGTTAAACCCTGTTCTGTATACCTAGCATCGAAATCAACGTTCTCGAGTTTCAGTCCATCAGCTTTCTCAGAATTGAGTTGCCAATGGCCAATTGTCACCTGTAGTTGTTCAATCGCCCATGCGGTTGAGCTCATCAAGCAGCATAAGAACACGACACACCGTATTAACATGTGTTTAAGCGGGGAAAACACCCGTCGATAAATAACGATCACCGCGATCACAGATAATCGCCACAATGACACTGTGAGTCACTTGTTTGGACAACCTTAACGCTGCGGCAACATTACCGCCGGACGAGACACCACAGAATATCCCTTCTTGAATCGCTAACTGTCGCATCGTTTCTTCTGCAACGTCCTGTTCCATGTCCATTGTCTGATCAACACGTTCTGGCTCAAATATGGTGGGCAAGTATTCCTTCGGCCAACGACGAATACCGGGAATAGCACTGCCCTCAGTCGGCTGGACGCCCAGGATGTTAACGGCTTGGCTTTGTTCTTTTAAATAACGTGATACACCCATGATCGTGCCTGTTGTCCCCATCGCACTGACGAAATGGGTCACGCTGCCTTCGGTATCTCGCCAGATTTCTGGGCCGGTAGTTTCATAATGCGCTAAGGGGTTATCTAGGTTGCCAAATTGGTTGAGCACTTTACCCTGTCCATCGGCTTCCATTTTTAAGGCAAGATCACGTGATGATTCCATTGAGTCCGTTAAAATAATCTCGGCCCCATAGGCTTTCATTGATGCTCGCCGTTCAATGCTCATATTTTCAGGCATGATGAGGATCATTCTATAGCCCAAAATAGCCGCAATCATCGCTAGTGCAATGCCGGTATTGCCGCTCGTTGCTTCGATCAAGGTATCGCCAGGCTGAATATCACCTCTTTCTTGGGCACGTTTAATCATGCTCATGACCGGGCGATCTTTTACTGAGCCCGCGGGATTATCCCCTTCTAACTTTACTAAGATCGTATTTGTTGTTTCGCCGGGAAGTCGCTGTAATTTCACTAAAGGCGTATTGCCAATACAGCCATCAATCGTTAGATAGTGTGTCATGTCTTTTGCTCCATCACGACGTGGGCAACAGCATAATGCTGTTCATCACTTAAACTTAGAAAGCAGGCACCTATGTTCAACTCAGCTAATAATGCCGTTGCACGATGACTGAACTGCAGTTCTGGTCGGCCTAAGCCATTATTTTTAACCGCAATATGAGGCAAATTTAACCCATCACGGAAACCGGTGCCAAACGCTTTTGCCGTCGCTTCTTTAGCCGCAAAGCGTTTTGCCAAAAAAGCCGCGGGATTCACCGTTTGTTCGAACTCAGTAAACTCATCATCACTCAGAATTTTTTGTGCTGCTTTATCGCCATGTTTTGCCAGCAGCGCCTGCATACGCTGAATTTCAACTATGTCGGTGCCGATACCAAAAATCATCCGCGCGCAACTCGCATTAACTCTTTCATTTCCCGAACTGCGGTTTTTAAACCTGTGAACACTGAACGGGCAATAATGGCATGACCAATATTGAGTTCAACGATATCGGGGATTTTAGCAATCGCTGTCGTATTGTGATAATTCAAGCCATGACCCGCATTGATTTTTAAGCCGGCTTGTTTGGCATATTCAACGGCTTTTGCAATCACTTGCAATTCATATTGTGCCGCTTCGTGCGTCGGTGCATCAGCATAAGCACCCGTATGTAGCTCAATCACGGGTGCGCCACAGGCAACGGCAGCATCAATCTGAGCAAAATCAGGGTCGATAAATAACGATACGGCGATATTAGCTCCAGCTAAACGTTCGCAAGCAGGCTTCATCTTGCTCATTTGGCCGACGACATCTAAGCCACCTTCTGTTGTTAACTCTTGGCGGCGCTCTGGGACTAAGCAACAATCATTGGGTTTGTATTTTTCAGCAATGGCTAACATCTCATCGGTCACTGCCATTTCCAAATTCATTTTAGTTTGCAAAATATCCGATAACATCATGACATCGCGCTCTTGAATATGACGTCGGTCTTCACGTAAATGAATAGTGATGCCATCTGCCCCGGCTTGTTCTGATTCAATCGCCGCTTGTACCGGATCTGGGTATAGCGTGCCTCTAGCCTGTCTCAGTGTCGCAATATGGTCTATGTTGACGCCTAATTGAATTGTCATGTTCCCTTGTACCTTGTCTCTGTTAATGCTGTGTCGTGGTGTTATGCAGTTGGTTAAATAATGTTCGACTATGCAATGGCTTACCTGCTAAATAAAAATGTATCACCATTCGCATCAATTGTTTAATTTCCTTTAAGCTTGTCCGATCAAAGCCTTGCCCATCAATAAGGTGTTGCAAGCTTCTGCCAGAAATTCGATTATATTTATTGCCGGCTTGCCAACGATGTAAACCGGTATCAGCAACATAATAATAGTCTTGTTCTGCTGTTATATTATCACCGGTTTCGACTTCTTGTTCTAAGACCAGCCCATAGCCTAGATGACTAAGTAACTGCTTTTCAAATAAGCGTAAGGTGATTTCATTATTCTCAGCTAATTGCAAACCGGTTAAAGCGCGCTGATAGGCGATAAACAATTCAGGCTCTGTTTCGCCTAAGGGCAGGAGCTTGACCATCAATTCGTTGATGTACAGGCCGCATAATGCGGATTCTGCTTGTAGTAAATAGGCTGGTCCATCGGCCTCTGCAGCGCTTAATACTTGTAGTTCGCTGCGACCAAACCAGGATAATAATAACGGTTGATAGAGCTGTAATAGGCCTGATTGGCTGCGTTTTTTTTGCCTAACACCTTTGGCAACCAAACTAACCCGGCCGTGATCTTGGCTATAGACATCAAGTAGCACACTACTTTCTCTATAAGGACGTTGATGCAAAATAAAGGCTGGGTTGAAATCCACATTCACACCATTATCTATAACTCGTCGTTATACCCAAGGTTTTTAAGCATGCGTTCATTATCAGACCAACCATCTCGCACTTTAACCCACAATTCCAAAAACACCTTACTTTCGAATAAGCTTTCCATTTCCATCCGCGCTTCTCGTCCGATGGATTTCAACAACTCGCCTTTTTTACCAATCACAATCGATTTTTGCCCGTCACGCTCAACGTAAATGATGGCACCGATTCTCAATAACTTACCTTCTTGCTTGTACTGCTCAATTTCAACTGTTAATGAATAAGGTAATTCCTGCCCTAGATGTCTAAACAGTTTCTCGCGAACCAATTCAGCCGCTAAAAAACGTGAGCTTCTATCCGTGAATTGATCTTCAGGAAAAATCAATTCGCCTTCTGGCATCAACAGATCTATTTCTGCTTCCAATTCATCAACATTGAGGCCTTTACGGGCTGAGATTGGTAATACTTTAGCAAAGTTATATTCTTTGGCTATCGCCTCAATATGCGGTAACAATGTGTCTTTATCTGACAATTTATCCACTTTATTAACGACCAATATGACCGGGCAAGTAGCATTGCTTTTCAGTCTTTCTAATACGTGCTTATCTTCATCTGTCCAGTTCAGCCCATCAACAACAAATAAAATGACATCAACATCATCAATCGAAGAAGCCGCCGCACGGTTGAGATAGCGGTTCATCGCTCGCTTGCCATCAACATGTAGCCCCGGCGTATCGACATAGATAAACTGGCTATTTTTTTCAGTTTTTATCCCTAGAATACGATGTCTTGTAGTTTGAGGCCGACGAGAAGTAATACACAGCTTCTGACCCAACACACGATTGATGAGTGTTGATTTACCAACGTTAGGCCGGCCGATAATGGCGACATAGCCTGATTTAAAGGTTTTTTCTGTCATGATTGCTCTGCTAATAATATAAGTGCACGTTCAGCTGACTTTTGTTCGGCTTTGCGGTGACTCGCGCCTTGTGCAATCACCAATTTATCTAGTAACGCGATTTGGCATGAAGCCTCAAACTGAGGCGGTTTATTGGGTGCTTGTTTAATTTCTTTAACGCTATAAAGCGGTAGTGCTTGTTGGCGACTCTGTAATAGTTCCTGTAGCCGTGTTTTCGGGTCTTTTATCACTTCATCAGCATCAATGGCTGCTAGCCGTTCGTCATATAGCCTTAATATCAAGGCTTTGACTTGGCTAATATCACTGTCTAAGTAAACCGCGCCCAATATCGCTTCAACAGTATCCGCTAAAATTGATTCGCGCCGGAAACCGCCACTTTTCAGTTCACCCGGCCCTAAGATGAGGACTTCCCCAAGTTGTAACTCTCGTCCTATTTCGGCCAAGGTCACGCCTTTCACCAGTGATGATCTGAGCCGACTCAGCTTGCCTTCTCTCACTTGAGGAAATCGCTCAAATAAAGCCTCAGCAATGATAAAGCTGAGAATAGCATCGCCTAAGTATTCTAATCGCTCATTATTCTTCGCTTCGGCACTGCGATGCGTTAATGCCTGTTGAAACAATTCAACCGACTTAAACTCATATTGTAATTGTTTTAGTAATGCTTTTTGGCGCGTTGTCATACTCATCTAAGGGCTGTTTTTGCCTCTGCTTCAAGGTGGAAATTACCAACTAAACTGATATGGGCAATAAACGGTTCTCTGACCTCATAGTCAATGATAATTTTGTCGACATGGACATTGTTTTTACCGCGTAAGAGATCGATATTGTCTTTTTTAACAGCAAAAATATAGCCTGTATTAAAACGCTTGTATAACAATGTCATCACTTGTTGTTTAGTCAGTTTGTTTGCGGTAATTTCTTTTTCCATCCCTTGCATCACTGTCACCACATTAAAATACTCTTGATACATTGGAAACAAACGCATTACAAATGTCGCTAAAAAAGCAATTATTCCTAATACAATCACCCAGCTTATCAGTGTCATACCTGCTTGTTGTCGTTTCATCACATACTCCGTTTAGTTAATTGAATTACCAATACGTTCTAAGTTAATACATAGCTTGCTCGCATTACAATCCCAACTCATCCAAATATAAAATGCCTTGCCCACTAAATTTTCTTCCGGTACCGTTCCCCAAAAGCGACTATCGCTGCTGTTATCTCGGTTATCTCCCATGACGAAATATTCGCCAGCTGGAATAATCATATCAACCTGCGCCCGCTGCTTACCCGGTGCCATTGCAATCTGATGGCTCACATCGTCTAATTGTTCTGTCAGCACTTTATCTTGTGCTGCGACAATGCCGAGTAAATCGACGGCTTTATTTTGAAGCGTCTGCGTCATCTCCTTGCCATTAATATAAACGATTTTATCTTTATACTGAACATGATCGCCCGGTAGGCCAACCACCCGTTTTATATAATCTATTTGCGGGTTTGGTGGGTAACGAAACACCACAACATCACCGCGTTCAGGTGAACCCATTTCTATCACTTTACTATTTAATACTGGCAACCGAATACCATAATCAAATTTATTCACCAAAATAAAATCGCCAATGCGTAAGGTAGGCACCATCGAGGCTGATGGAATTCTAAAGGGTTCGATGAAGAACGAGCGCACAATTAAGACAGCTAAGAGAATAGGGAAAAATGATTTGGCATATTCGACGATGATCGGGTCATCTTCATGGGGCCCCCGGTTCGATGCCCAAAACCATTTATCTAATAACCAAATTAGCCCTGTCACTGCTACCAGGGTCACCATTAAAGCGGGAAAACTCACGTTACGTTCCTCATTAAGATTTTTTAGATAATTGTAAAACGGCTAAAAAAGCCTCTTGTGGCACATCGACTTTACCGATCGACTTCATCCGTTTTTTACCCTTTTTTTGCTTATCTAATAGTTTACGTTTACGGGAAACATCACCGCCATAACACTTCGCTATTACATTTTTACGCATTGCTTTGACTGTCGAGCGGGAAATAATATGGCCGCCGATCGCCGCTTGAATCGCAATATCAAACATTTGTCGAGGAATGAGTTCTTTCATTTTTTCCACAAGATCTCGCCCACGCCCAATGCTTTGTTCGCGATGGACAATCATTGATAATGCATCGACGCGTTCGCCATTAATCAAGATGTCGAGCTTGACCAAATCAGCCGTTTGGAAGCGCACAAAGTGATAATCCAGAGAGGCATAACCACGACTGACTGATTTGACGCGATCAAAGAAATCAATCACGACTTCATTCATTGGGATTTCGTAGCTAAGCGCCACTTGTTTGCCCATATACTGCATGGATATTTGCACACCGCGCTTTTCAATACATAGACTGATCACGGCACCTAAATGATCTTGTGGGACTAATATATCAGCCACCACAATAGGTTCACGAATTTCGTCAATAGTGCCGATATCCGGCAGTAATGCAGGGTTTTCTATTTGTAGCTCTTCGCCTTTGCGGTTTAATACTTGGAACACTACCGTTGGTGCTGTGGTGATGAGATCTAGATCATATTCGCGTTCCAGCCGCTCTTGAATGATCTCCATATGAAGTAGCCCTAAGAAGCCACAACGAAAACCAAAGCCCAAGGCTTGCGAGTTTTCAGGTTCGAAGAATAAGGAGGCATCATTGAGCCTCAATTTGCCCAAGGCTTCACGAAAAGCTTCAAAATCATCTGAACTGACTGGGAAGATACCGGCATACACTTGTGGTGTGACCGATTTAAAGCCCGGCAACATGTCTGTCGCACCCTTGTTGGCATGCGTTAAGGTATCGCCCACTGGTGCACCATCAATGTCTTTAACACCAGAAATTACGTAACCAACTTCACCACAAAATAATCCATCACGCTGTGCCCGCTTCGGCGTAAACACGCCCACTTGCTCAACTTGATATTCATGTTCAGTCGACATAACTTTGATTTTATCTTTGGCTTTGATGCTGCCTTGCATGATTCTGACTAAAGAAATCACACCGACATAACTGTCAAACCAAGAATCGATAATCAAGGCTTGTAACGGCCCATCAGGATCGCCTTGCGGCGCAGGGATACGTTCAACCAATGCTTCTAATAGATCTTCAATGCCTATGCCTGTTTTTGCACTACATTGGACGGCATCTAATGCATCGACGCCAATAATGTCTTCTATTTCTTGTGCAACCCGTTCTGGTTCAGCTGACGGGAGATCAATTTTATTCAGTACCGGTAACACTTCAAGATCTAAATCGATCGCGGTATAACAGTTGGCAACACTTTGTGCTTCGACCCCTTGTGCCGCGTCGACGACTAATAGCGCGCCTTCGCATGCCGCCAATGAACGAGATACTTCATAAGAGAAGTCAACATGACCCGGCGTATCAATAAAGTTTAAATGGTAGATTTCGCCATTACGAGCTTGATAGTCTAATGAAACACATTGCGCCTTAATAGTAATACCACGCTCACGCTCAATATCCATTGAATCAAGCACTTGAGAAGACATTTCCCGCGCGGTTAAACCACCACAGACTTGAATAAAGCGATCTGCAATGGTGGATTTACCATGGTCGATATGCGCGATGATCGAAAAATTACGGATGTGCTCCATAAAAATATGTACTACCTTAATCTATTGAGTAAAAAAATCGGCCGATACACTGTACCGGCCGATAAGACTTTATTTCACTAATTTTACGGTAAAATGGCTTGCCTGTCCTGTTTAGACTGGCCCGCTCAGTTCTTTTCGTAACTTTTATTCTTTTTCAATTTTAAGTGCTAAGAAAATAGCCCCTTGTTGTCGTTGCACTAGCACCGGAATCGCTTTGTCTTCGGGTAAGTCACGGGCGATATCTAAGAACTGCTTTGCACCCGTAATTTGCAAATTATTCAAACTCACTACAACATCACCTCGACGCAAACCCGCTTTACCCGCAGGGCCTCGTTCCACACTCACAACAATAACGCCTTTTTCAACGTCATATTGTTCACGTTGCTGCTTAGTCAGCTCGGCCACTTCGACCGCTAAGCGCTCATCCATTAAGCGGCCCGGTTTAGTGCCGGTTTTGATCATTGTCGCGGCATCTTCTTCCAGTTTTTCGATTTTCACCTTTAGCGTCTTCTGCTTTTTATCACGCATCACGATGACAGGCACAGACTCGCCAATTTTCGTTCTGCCGACAAAAGGCGGTAATGTTGAGGATGTTGTAATTTGGTTGCCGTTGAATTTCAAGATAACATCGCCCGCTTCAATACCCGCTTTTGCTGCTGGGCTCTCAGGCATAACACGTGACACTAATGCACCTTGCGGCTTATCTAAACCGAATGACTCGGCTAATTCTCTCGTGACGTTCTGAATCACGACGCCTAACCAACCTCGGCTAACATAGCCTTGTGATTTAATCTGTTCCACCACATCCATCGCCACGTCCATCGGAATGGCAAACGACAAACCCATGAAGCCACCAGTCCGACTATATATCTGGGAGTTGATACCGACGACTTCACCATCCATATTAAATAATGGACCGCCGGAGTTACCCGGATTAATGGCCACATCTGTTTGGATAAATGGGACGTAATTATCACTGGGTAAGTTACGTCCTAACGCACTGACAATACCTGCTGTTGCTGACGAATCAAAACCGAATGGTGAGCCAATGGCTAATACCCACTCCCCGACTTGCAATTCGGTTGAATCACCTTGCTTGACTGCGGTTAACCCTGTTGCTTCGACTTTTAATAATGCAATATCACTGCGTTCATCACTGCCTAGCACTTTGGCTTCTAATTCTGTTCTATCGTTGAAACGGACAATGATCTCATCAGCATCTTTAATGACATGATGATTGGTCATGATGTAACCATCTTCAGACAACACAAAACCTGACCCCAATGAATGTGACTCATAAGGTTGTGGTCGTTGTCCTCTTTGCCCCGGACCAAAGAAATGTTTAAACATTTCATCAAATGGCGTGCCTTCTGGCATTTCCATTCCCTTAGGCAGACTAGGCATTTTCCGTGCCTTATTTTTTTTTGTGGTGCTGATATTAATCACAGCTGGGCTGTTGACAGAGACCAATTCCGTGAATTCGGGTAAGCTCCTCGCCTGTGTTGGTAGGCTCAACATCAATAACGTCGACATTACGGTTAGCCATGCCCAAATTTTATGCTGTTTCATCTTTTATTCCTCTATCACACTGGCCTGAAAGCCATCTTTATTGTTCTTTAAGCGTTGCTTAGTCCATATAAAACCAAGCACTAGGCCAATTAGACCCAGTATTATCTCTGCTAATTCGCCCAACACTAACGCCCTTGCAGCCATCGAAAACATAAATAATAAGCCCAAAGGCAATAAATACATTAATGCTGCACCTTGTAATAAGGTTTGTTCTGGGATCGCCACCGTCACGTGCTGGCCGATGCTAACGTCTGTTGTGTTATTGACCGCTATTTTTGAAAAACGTTGCCCGACATGTTTTGCCAATAAGCCTGTGCCACAACCCTGTTTAATCTGGCATTGACCACAGGTTGATTGACGCTCGGCTTGCAGCCAAATCGTGTCGTCTTTTATCTCAATAACGGTCGCTTGTTGTTCAATCATCTGGCTTAATCTGCGACCTTAATCGACCGACCAATTTTCTCAACGGTATGACCAGGAACTTGTCCTACGGCCGTAATAAAATGGGTGTCGGCAATCAGACCAAACGCATTGACTGCGCCCATCCTTGTGCCCCCTTCTAAATGACCATGTGCCAGTGTTTTTTGCTCTAGGAAAACCGACACAGAACTCAAACCATCACTATAAACACGCTGTTTGACCACCATACCGTTAGACTTCCGGCGACTTTGTTCTGCCACTAAGGCAAAGCCATCTGGCAACCAAGCAACTTGCCATAGCGAGGACGCCGCTTCATCGTCTTTGTCTTTTCTTTTCGCTTTACTGACAGGTTCGGTTTGGTTTCGATTCCAAGTCAGTTCTTGCCCTTCTATTTGCGGCTGAAGTGCTAACTCTGGAATGTCGACATTCATATTAATGGATGAAAAAGTAAACCTTTCTAAGACTTGCCTTTTCTCTGTTAACAAGTCTGACTGTAATAAAAGATCAGTTTCTTCATCAACCCAGAGATGGTAGCCATAGCGATAATCATCGACGGGGGTCACGACCAGTTGTCTGGCTTTTCTATTCGCGACGCGGCCTTTCTCGCCTATCGTAATGTCATAATAAGGTATTGCAGAACTCATCCGGCTCAATAAATCACTCGGGAAGCCACGCCCTAGCGGCCTTCTGTCTATATTGATTCGTTTACCTTCGGGGAAAATGCAGGTGACGAGATCATTGGTTCTGATTAATTCGCGTGCGGCGCCATTAAGTGACAATAACCGCTCAACTTCGCCGTTTTCATTGGCACTATGAATGATGCGAATCGCTTGTACTTTACGGCCAGTTTGGTAGGTGAAAACACCATCGTAATTTAACTGCTTCGCTGCCGACCCCATACGTTCTAATAACGCAATGGCTTCCGGCTCTGCTACTGTCATCGCCGAAGATAAACTCAGGCAGAATCCCAAACAAATTTGTGCTAGACGTTGCATTACTTAACGACCTGATTCATAAGCAATCACGCGGGCATTAGAAAAAATATCTGAGGCACCGGCATATTCATTGTGATCGACGAGATAGACATTAAGCCTGTCTTCTATTGCTTGTTCCGTCACCGTCCAACGATTACCAGACTCTTGTACTGCTACGGTTACTACAGGGACTGGAGCAACTTGTTGTTGTGCTACCACGACATTGGGAACAGGAATCGCTTCGACAGCTGCCATTGATGCAGCAGGCATCACCGCATAGTCAGGTTGTGTCATTGTGCCGACAACCGCTAATGCGCCAAATGAAGCTGCCACCGCCAAACCTACTGTTTGTTTCCAGAATCGTTCTGGGAATGTCAGCACATCGGCCGTCGGTGTTTCCGGTACTGCCTTGGCCTGAACAGGCGTCACGCTGTGCACCGGTTCATCAGCAATTGCTGCACTAATTTGTTGTGTTATGTCGCCTTGTTGATGTCCAATAGCTTGCCCATGAAGTACATTACTCGCCAGTTGGTAGCGTTGAAACCGCTCTCTTGCTGTCTGATCTGTA
The DNA here is from genome assembly GCA_905479985.1 of uncultured Gammaproteobacteria bacterium. GTDB lineage: Bacteria > Pseudomonadota > Gammaproteobacteria > Nitrosococcales > Methylophagaceae. The sequence continues at coordinate 59,170 of CAJQOM010000011.1, forward strand.
CTTAATAGTGCTATTGCTCTGTCTAGCGCTTCGCCTTGCAGTTCCCCATCAACTAAGGCAGACAATAATTCTTCGTCATTGGCTGTCATTGTTGCTCCCCTTCACCCATTATCGTTTGTATTTTTTGCTCTATTGCTTCACGTGCACGAAAAATTCGTGATCGCACTGTTCCTATAGGACACTCCATTGCCTCAGAAATTTCCTCGTAACTCATTCCTTCGAATTCACGCAGCTTAATCGCTGTCGCTGTATCTTCTTGTAATGCATCAATTGCTTGATGAATTGCTTGTTCTAATTCATCACTAACAAGATTACTTTCTGGTGTTTCAAATTCTTTTAATTCTGGTGCATCGAAAATATTGGTTGCCTCAGTCGCATCGACGTCCATTGCTGGGGGTCTTCTGGCTCTTGCGGTTAAATGGTTTTTCGATGTATTAATTGCAATTCGATATAACCAGGTATAAAACGCACTGTCTCCCCGAAAATTAGGTATTGCTCGATAGGCTTTAATAAAGGCCTCTTGAGCGACATCTTGAGCTTCTATCGGATCATGGACAAAACCGGTGATCACATTAATGATGCGTTGCTGATACTTCATGATCAGCACGTCAAATGCACTCTTGTCACCTGCTTGTACACGTTGCACTAGCTCTTGATCCACACTCATCCTTTGTTCCGACCCGCCCCGGATCGCCGGAGATGTTTTTTGATTTCGCTGTTATTGACTCGCATGGCAATGGCTTTGTTCCCAATAAGCGTTTAAATATAAAGCCTTTAGGCTAAAAATCATAATGGATTTCACATTTTTTTCATCTGCCTGGCAGTCAGCCCTTTTTATTTTGTTCGGTTATCCACGCCAAACACCTTCTTATTTTGCCTCCCACAGCGTTTAATCACTGCTATATACTGGCGACATTGATTTTTATTATATTGAATTATGACCACACATTCTGAGTACGATGTTTTAATTATTGGCAGTGGCACCGCTGGATTAACACTGGCTTTACAGTTGGCTGATGATGCCCGCGTCGCCGTATTATCAAAAGATCAATTGAAAGAAAGCGCCTCGCTCTATGCTCAAGGGGGTATTTCTGTTGTCCTTGATCAAGCCGACTCCATTGAATCCCATATTAATGACACTTTGATCGCGGGTGCAGGCTTATGTGATGAAGACAGTGTGCGTTATACCGTCGAGCATGCCCGAGAGAGTATTGAGTGGTTAATTGAGCAAGGCGTGTCTTTTACCAAGGACGGCGTCACATCAGAGACCTATCACCTCACACAAGAAGGCGGCCATAGTCATCGTCGGGTTATCCACTCAGCCGACGCCACGGGCCGTGAGGTTGAAACGACCTTATTAGCCAAAGCCACTGCACATCATAATATTGCCCTATTCCCTTTTCATATAGGGATTGACTTAATTACTAGCCAAAAACAACTTGGCGAATCAGACAATCACTGTCTCGGCTGTTATGCCCTTGATATTAAATCAGATACAACACATCAGTTTCTCGCGCCGATTACAGTGCTAGCAACGGGCGGCGCGGGTAAAGTTTATTTGTATACCAGTAACCCTGACGTTTCAACCGGTGATGGCATTGCGATGGGCTGGCGTGCGGGCTGTGATGTCGCCAATATGGAATTTGTGCAATTCCACCCTACTTGCTTATACCATCCAAAAGCCAAATCTTTCCTGATCAGCGAGGCTTTGCGTGGTGAAGGTGCCAAATTACTCTTAGGGAATGGCGAACGGTTTATGACGCGTTTTCATGAACAGGCAGAATTAGCACCGCGTGATATCGTCGCTAGGGCTATCGACCATGAAATGAAGCGCCTTGGCGATGACTGTATCTATCTCGATATTAGCCACCAGCCACCGGAATTTATTGAATTGCATTTCCCAACCATCCACCAGCGTTGTCTTGAACTGGGTATCGATATGACCAAAGGGCCCATTCCAGTCGTACCAGCAGCGCATTACACTTGTGGCGGTTTGATTACCGATCAGCAAGGGCAAACAAACCTGAGTGGCTTATATGCCATTGGCGAAACAGCCCATACCGGATTACATGGCGCTAATCGAATGGCCAGTAACTCCTTATTAGAATGTTTGGTTTATGCCCGTTCAGCAGCACAACATATTCGTGCACAATTGCCTTTTAATCAGCCTTTACCCGTCGTGCCAGATTGGGATGCCAGCCGAGCCAAACCAGCAAAGGAAGCAATTGCCATTAGCCATAACTGGGATGAGCTGCGGCGATTTATGTGGGATTATGTCGGCATTGTTCGCAGTAATGATCGTTTAAATCGCGCCCAACGCCGTCTGACTTTATTACAGCAAGAAATTAATGCGTTTTATCAACAACATCACATCACCAGTGATTTATTAGAGCTGCGAAATTTAGCAGATGTGGCCGAACTTATTATTCAATCTGCTCTAACACGAAAAGAAAGTCGTGGTTTGCACTATACGCTTGATTATCCAACGTTAAACTCTGAACAACCCGCACAAAATACCGTTATTGCTGGAAAGTCTTGGGATCGCGACAATACACCCTAAGTTGGCGAAAACATTCAGACTCGACCTGATCGGCTGTGATGATGAGAGAATGCGTTTGCCAAAACGAGGTTGTTTCAAAATAGAGTATGACAAGTTGCGGTATCACGACGCTTTGTTGCACCACTAAATCTGCAACTTGTCGCCCATCACCATAATCAACTGTCCACGTTTCGTCACTTAAACGCATCAACATTCTCGCGTTATAACGGCCTGTTGCTAGATAATGCGTTCGATAATAAAAACAGAAACTGAATAATACGAGCAAACCAAGTCCCGTTCGCCAAAGCCAATCTATTGCCAAACTTAGTGTGATAGTGAACATAAGCCCGTGCAGCAGTAGTAAATAATAGCGTAACCATACCGACTGTTTTAATTGAATTGTTAAGGCTTCCTTTGCCATAGCGCTCGACTCCATTCGAGTTGGTGGGTTTGTTTATTAAGGCTACAATACTCAGTCCTTAAATAATACCCATAAGTAGACTATGACTTCCTCTTGGCAAACTTTAATTCAACACGCAAACTCAGATGCTGCATTCAGTAGTCTAGCGACAAGCCCCTGCTACATGCCACTCGATCAGCTTGGGCTGTTATCTGTTTCTGGCGAGGATAGCCAAGCTTTTCTACAAAACTTACTCACCAACGATATTGCCTTACTCGCTCTGAATCAATCTCAATATAGTGGTTTATGTAATCCAAAGGGCCGCTTACTGGCTTTATTTGTCATTATTCGTACTGGTGAAGCATCATATCAACTCATTATGCCGAAAGCATTGTGTGAGCCTATTGCTAAACGTTTAAGCATGTATAAGTTACGCTCTAAGGTCACGATCAGTGATGATTCGGAACGGATGGTTTGTCTTGGCTTAACACAAGGTCAAGACAGCAAACTTGATCTTGCCGACGTCGACTACCAAGGTGCAGGACAGGATGATTATCGCAATACTAAACTCCCTGCACAGCTGGCAAGATGGCTAATTGTCTGTGAGAAAGAGGCTGTTTCTGATTTAGTTGATACTTTAGACAATCAAGATTACCAATGCCAACATGCTGATTATTGGCAGTGGCTAGATATTACAGCCGGTTTGGCGTCTATTTCCCTCACCACGCAAGAGAAGTTTACGCCGCAGCAACTTAATCTCGATTTGACTGAGGCGGTGAATTTTAAGAAAGGCTGTTACCCCGGCCAAGAAGTCGTGGCCCGTCTGCATTATCTTGGCAAGCCTAGCCGCCGGTTATTTATTGCCGAAGCTGATAGCCATTTAACGCCTGCCGATGGTGATGAAGTGATGACCGCTCAAGACGGTGTTGCTGGTCATGTTGTTTCGTCAGTACAGCAACAAGATAGCTTATGGTGTTTACTCAGTCTTAAACTCAAAGAACACGGCAATGGCTTAATCTTAGCGGATGGTAAAACGTTGACCTTACTCAGTGATTTAGTCGATTAGGGTGCTGGATTAGGGTACTGCTGATGAATTGCTTCAATACCCTGACGTAGTTCTTCCGTTAAGACTAGCTCCGCACTATCAATATTGGTTTTTAATTGGGCCATATTGGTTGCACCGATGATGTTGCTGGTGACAAAGGGTTGGTCATTCACAAACGCCAAAGCCAGTTGCGCTGGGTCCCAATCGTGTTGCTTAGCCAGATCAACATAAGCCTGTGTCGCAGCAACACCTTGTGGACTGCTATAACGGGCATAATTCGGCCAGCGCGTTATTCTCGCGCCTGCTGGTTGTTGATTATTCAAGTATTTACCCGTCAACACCCCAAAGCCTACTGGTGAATACGCTAATAAACCGACCTTTTCACGGTGATTCACTTCGGCATTGCCTATTTCATAAGTTCGGTTCAATAAGCTATAGGGGTTTTGCACTGAGACGACTAATGGCAAATCATACTGCTTTGCCAATGTAATAAATTGCATGATGCCCCAAGGCGTTTCATTCGATAAACCGATAGTACGTATCTTGCCCGCGTCGACTTGTTTCTTGAGTGCACGTAAAGTTTCGTCGATCGGCGTTAAGTTAGCCTCAAGCTTGCTATTTTTATAGCCTAATTGGCCGAAAAAATTGGTATTCCTTTCTGGCCAATGCAGTTGATATACATCAATATAATCTGTTTTCAGCCGCGCCAAACTGGCCTCTATGGCCTGACTAATATGAGCCGCATTAAATTGCGTTTTACCATTACGGATATGGCTGACAAAATCTAAACCTGGCCCTGCAATTTTACTTGCTAGGATAATATCATCACGTTTGCCACGTTTTTCCAGCCAAGTTCCGATGACTTTTTCTGTTGCACCATAGGTTTCTGCTTTAGGTGGAATCGCATACAGTTCTGCCGTATCAATGAAATTGACACCGCGCTCCAATGCATAATCTAATTGCTGATGGCCTTCGACTTCGGTGTTTTGTTCACCATACGTCATAGTGCCAAGACAGATTGTGCTGACTTCGATATCCGTGTGGCCCAGCGTCTTATAGTCCATGTTTTCCCTTGAGGTTATAACGGTAAATGACTTATGTATTGATATCGGCGGTTTCTAGGTTAAAAACTGACAAATCATTATAATTAGACTTATGTTCCTTACTCAAGCATTAATAATCCGCTGCCTATTAAGCATTCAATTCAGTTCTTTTGATCTTTAATCATGACAGTTTACGCCAAGCAACTCTTGCCCCATTTGGCTACTGTCCAAGCCCTAACACCTCGACAGGATACCTCCCCGCCCGAATCATCGCTTAGTCTTTGGAAATTGCCTGATAAAAAACTCACTTGTTTTTATGCGCCCTTTGAACATGTGAATACTAAAGCGAAGTTGATTCTTGTCGGTATTACACCTGGTCGAACGCAAATGAACCGGTCGATTAATAGTTTAAATCAAGCCCTCTCCAATGGCGAAGATCTTGAGCAAGCGCTTAAATCAGTCAAACAAACCGCCAGCTTGAGCGGTACTATGCGACCGAGATTAGTCGAGATGCTGAACCGTTTAGGCTATGCCGATAAACTGGGCATTGCTTGTTGCAGCTCGCTTTGGGCGGAAAATAATGACCTCGTTCATTTCTGTTCTGTATTGAAATATCCTATTTTTGTTAACGGCAAAGACTATTGCGGCCAGCCAAACCTATTTAATGTGCCGAACTTACAGGCCTTACTTTTTGACCAATTCGTTAAGGATATGCAATCTATCAACCCTAATGCGTCTATTGTGCCATTAGGTGGAATGGTCGCTGATGTCTTAACGCAGTTAACGCTGGCAGGACATATTACCCATGGCTTACCGCGTTTTGAGGATCAGGTCGTCAGTCCGCCGCATCCGAGTGGTGCTAATGCTGAATCGATTGCCTTAATACTGATGGATGATTATCCCTCACTCTGTGAGTATCAAGATATGATGTATGCGCGATACCTTAGTAAACGAGGTTGGCTTAAAAAATTCAATGGTCAGCCGCAAGGTGAGACTCAATACAAAAAAGCGCGAGCGGCGCGATGGTATGCTATGTCTCGTGTTAGACAAGCTTATAAAATTTAACTCAGGTAAAGTGCATTATGCCCCTTAGAATTGCCCTCGGTGCTCTCCTCCTTCTTTTCCTCGCTGACCCTTTTAGATGGTTGGAACCCACTATCACGCCGTCGAATAAACAGGTCACGATGTATTCCACCAGCTGGTGTGGTTATTGTCGTAAGGCACGCGATACATTTACGCGGCAAGGTATCCCCTTTCGTGAACTGGATATCGAGAAAAATGCGGATGCTAAAAAAGCTTATGATGCGCTTAAAGGCCGTGGTGTGCCGTTAATTTTAGTCGATGATCAGCAAATGACCGGCTTTGATGTCAGATCTTTTAAGCGGCTCTATGAACAAGCACCCTCTGAACCGCTCTAAAGCACCTAAAATGGCAATAAGCAAAATGCATTTTTATCTAAACAGCCTCTATCAACACAAAGGGACTTTATGATGATGCGCCACGCTGCACTGGCTTTCGTTACTGGTTTTATGTGCCTTCCGATCAGTCATGCAGACGTCTACAAATGGACAGATCATCATGGCCGTGTTCATTTTGGTGATAAACCCGTTGAAAACGCATCGATTGAAACCATCGATATTAAAATCAATAGCTATCAAGCAGTCACGATTGAACCGCTCACAGAGACACAAGCTAATAATGAGGATAGAACGATAGATAAGAAAGTGGTTATGTATAGCACGTCGTGGTGTGGCTATTGTAAAAAAGCCCGCCGTTACTTTAAGGCGAATAACATTCCGTATCGTGAATTTGATATTGAAGACAGCCCCAAAGCAAAAAAACGGTTTAAATCGTTAGGTGGCAATGGCGTGCCTCTTATCTTAGTCGGTAAGAATAAGATCAGCGGTTTTAACGAAAAAAGCTTTCAGCAAGTTTATGATAAAAAATAATTCAAGTATGCCAAGGTTAAGTATTCTTGGCAGCGGCTGGTTGGGTTCCCCCTTGGCCCAACACTTTATTGCGCAAGGTCATCAGGTCAAGTTATCAACACGACAAGCTGAAAAGTGTGAGTCTATCAAACAGCTTGGCGCTCAACCTTATCTTGTTGATATTGATACACCCATACTTCCACCTGATTTTTTTGACTCAGATATTCTCATTTGCAATATCACGTCTAAAAACCAGGCGGGCTATGCAGCTTTAATAACCCAATTGGCACAATCATCAATTGCGCAGGTTTTATTTATCAGCTCGTCCTCGGTCTACCGCAATACCAATGCATTAGTCGCTGAAGATGCCGGCGCAGAAGATCCTGATAGCGTGTTATATCAAATAGAACAAGCATTTCAAGCCTGTCCTGATTTCAAAACAACGGTATTACGGCTCAGTGGCCTGATTGGTTATCGCCGCCATCCCGGACGTTTTTTTGCTAATGGTAAAGTCGTCGCCCAACCAGATGCACCGGTTAACTTAATTCATCGTGATGATTGCATTGGCCTAATTAGTCAGATTATTGAACAAGCGGCTTGGGGAGAGGTATTTAATGGTTGTAGTGACACTCACCCGACAAAGCGAGACTTTTATAGTTATACCCGTAGCCTGCTAGGTGAATCGGCCCCCACGTTTGCCGATGGCGCTCAAAATCAGACTAAAATCGTCAGTAATGCTAAGATAAAACAAAATTTGGGGTATCAGTTTATTTACCCCGATGTAATGAAAATTCCATTTAACGAAATTGGTTAATTACCATGGCTGAAAACACCTACCCCTGCCCCTGCTTCAGTGGCAAACTGTATACCGACTGTTGCGAATTAGTCCATAAGGGAAAAATCGAAGCACGCGATGTTGAACAAGTTGTTCGCGCCCGCTACACCGCATTTTGTTACGGTAATATCGGCTATCTCGTCGATACATTACACCCTAAAAATCGCCGTCTTGGTGATTCCTTTGCACTGTCAAAACGCATTAAAAGAACCAAATGGGTTGGCCTTAAAATTATTGGCTCGGAACGAGAAGATGATGTCGTCTCTTATGTCGACTTTGTTGCTTTTCACATTGATCAAGGTTTGATTGCCCAACAACACGAACGTTCAAGGTTCGCCTTTGTTAATGACAAATGGTATTACTTCGATGGCGAACAATTACCGCCGATTAAACTAGAGCGTAATGAACCGTGCTTTTGTGGCAGTGGTAAGAAGTATAAGAAATGTCATGAGACGTTGCCGGGTAAGTTAGAGGCGATGTAACTTAAGTCATTGGCTTATCAAGAGTGAAATAATTTTAAAGAGCAGATTAACAGGGAATGTTTATTATGTAGACAATCACGATATATGGATAATTTTCATATAATAAGCTATTACATATCGCAAAACTAGGCACAATTGTGCAAGTTGATAGACTCGATCATTTAGTGCTTACCGTCAAAGATATTGATGCAACCGTTGATTTTTATACCTCTATCTTGGGTATGGATAAAGTGATGTTCGGCGATGGCCGTATTGCTTTGTCGTTCGGAGCACAAAAAATAAACCTACATCAATTAGATAATGAAGTTGAACCAAAAGCGACTAACGTTCAACCTGGTAGTGCAGATTTATGCCTCGTTATAAACCAACCTATTGAGCAAGCTATTAAATACTTGATAGCCAGTGATGTGTCAATTATCGATGGGCCAGTTGCTCGTACTGGCGCCATGGGATCAATTATTTCAGCCTATTTTAGAGATCCAGATGGCAATTTAATTGAGGTCTCAAACTATGAGACTTGATAGCGACCAAACTAACGATCTTTGGTTTATTGATGAATAAATATTTAAAACCTTCAGAATATATAGATTTTGAAAACCCGGCACTCTTAACTCAGGCAAAGATATTGGCAGAAGGTGCTTTGAGTCCTGAAGAAGTCACCCGGAAATGTTTTGAGTTTGTCCGCGACGAGATTAAGCATAGCTGGGACTACAAGTTGAATCCCATAACGTGTAAAGCATCCGACGTGCTCAGATATCGTACGGGTTACTGCTATGCTAAAAGTCACTTATTAGCAGCATTGTTACGAGCAAATAGCATTCCTGCTGGCTTGTGTTACCAGCGTTTAACCATTACCGACGTCCCCCCTTTTTGTCTTCACGGGCTCAATGCGGTATATCTTGAATCTTTCGGCTGGTATCGCATCGATCCTAGGGGTAATAAACAAGGCGTAACGGCTGAATTCTGCCCACCAACCGAAAAACTGGCTTTTCCTATCATCACTCAAGGAGAAGTAGATCTACCTGAAATTTGGGCAGAACCCTTGCCTATTATTATTGAAATGCTTTCCAAAAATAAAACCTATCAAGCCGTAGCGGATAATTTACCCGACATCACGCTGTTCACGACTAATATGTAATATTGTCGGAAAACCAACAAGCTCTGCGTGACTTATTGCTTGATGACGAGTCTTCACGTCGTTTCAAGATGATTAAGCAGCTTGAACTGGAATCGCGTGGCGGGTATTGGTGATGTGATTATTTTCGTCTAGATAAACTAGCGTTGGTTTGAAGTTTGCCACTTCTTTTTGCTCTAATGTCGCATAGGCGCAGATGATGATGCGATCGCCCGGTGAGGCTTTGTGGGCAGCTGCGCCATTGACGGAAATAACCTGTGAGCCGGCTTCTGCTCGAATCGCATACGTTGTAAAACGTTCGCCATTCGTCACATTATAAATTTGAATTTGTTCGTATTCATGAATGCCGGCCGCTTCCAGTAATTGGCTATCGATCGCGCACGAGCCTTCATACTCGAGTTCAGAATGTGTGACACAAGCGCGATGTAGTTTTGTTTTTAGTAGCGTTAATTGCATAAATAGCGTTTTTTATTAGACTGTTAGCTTAGTATTATCGCTTTTTCAGGCTTATCAAGCAAGATAACAAGCCATATTATCGATTAATCTTGCCGGGCCTAATTGCGCTGCTATCAGTATTCTTAAGGCTTTATCCTCTGATTTAGCAGGCATTAAATCGGCTTCGCGGCAGATTTCAATATAATCGACTTCAAAGCCTTTTTGTTCTATCGCTTGCTTGGCTTGTTCGCAGATCGCTGTGAAATCGCCCTGCCCCTGCTCTAACCGTTGCTTAATCTCTAATAACGTTTGCACTATTTCAGCTGCGGTTGTTTGCTCTATTGCTGATAAGTACTGATTACGTGAGCTCATCGCCAGCCCGTTCTGTTCACGGTGGGTTTCAGCGCCAATGATTTCTATCGGCATATTCAAATCATGGACTAACTTCTTAATCAGCAACAATTGCTGATAATCTTTTTCGCCAAATACCGCCACATCAGGCAAGGCCATATTGAATAATTTAGTGACTACAGTTGCCACACCATCAAAATGACCGGGACGATGTGCACCACACAATCTATCGCCTATGTCTGGCACAGTAATTTTACTTTGCTTTGTCATACCTTCTGGGTAGATCGTTGCCACATCGGGTACAAAGACAATGTCACAGGCTGTTTGGGTTAATTGTGCTATGTCGGCTTCAATGGTTCTTGGGTAAGCGTTGAGATCGATTTGATCATTAAATTGCAGTGGATTAACAAAGATACTGGCAATGACTTTATCAGCATGTTGTTTGGCTTTATCGATTAATGATAAATGCCCGGCATGGAGATTGCCCATTGTTGGTACAAACCCGATGGTTAAGCCTTGCTTGCGCCATTGTTTAACTTGCTGACGCAACTGCGCAAGCGATGACACTGTTTCCATCAATATTGCTGTTCTGCAGTGGGGAACTGGCCTGACTTAACCGCTTTGACATAGTCTGTCACCGCGCTCAATACACTGTCCGTTCCCTTTAGGAAGTTGTGGTTAAATTTAGGCGTTGGCTCTGGCGTAATACCTAACATGTCATACAGCACAAGCACTTGACCATCACAGTCTGCCCCTGCACCGATACCGATGACAGGAATATCCAGTGCGTCGGTGACGGCTTTGCCTAAACTGGCTGGCACGCATTCCAATACCAACATATCGGCACCGGCTTGCTGCAATTGTTGTGCTTGTTCGATTAAAGCTTGTGCTTGTTCTGGCTCACGCCCTTGTACACGATAACCGCCAAGACGATGGACTGATTGCGGTAATAAACCCAAATGCCCACAGACAGGAATCCCGCGCTCCGCCAGCTGTTTAACGATATCTATCACGACTGGCCCGCCTTCTAGCTTAACCATCTGTGCACCGCCTTCTGCCATTAAGCGGGCTGCATTGGTAATGGCTTGTTCTATATTGGCATAACTCATAAACGGCAGATCTGCGATAACAAAAGCCTGTTCACTGCCGCGAATGACGTTCTGAGTATGGTAGACAATATCGTCGACAGTCACGGGTAAGGTGCTTTCCTGCCCTTGAATGACCATTCCTAAGGAATCGCCCACTAAGATCACTTCGACACCTGCTTGCTCTATTACAGCGCTAAAGCTCGCATCATAGGCGGTCAACATCGCTAGCTTGTTGCCGTCTTTTTTCATTTGTCGACATTGCGTTAATGTTAAGCGGCTCATGTTATTTCTCTTTAACCGGCAAGGGGTTGTAATAATGTCGCCCGCTGGTGCATTGTGCGATTTGCTCAATTAAGTTCTCGTAATCTTGTTCACTGTCGACCAGATTAATTTGCTCAGCGTTCACAATGAGCAGCGGAGATGCTTCATAGTAATGGAAAAAATCAGCATAACTTTCTGTCAGACGTTGTAAATAAGCATCTTCAATCCGCTGCTCATAGCCAATGCCGCGTTGCGAAATCCTATTTTTAAGAACGGACATCGGCGCTTGTAAATAAATCACTAAATCCGGTATTCGGCTGTGCATGGTGAGATTGTCATACACCATATTATACAAAGCCAATTCGTCATCATCTAAGGTGATTTGGGCGAATAAACGATCTTTATCAATCATAAAGTCAGAAATCTGCAGATCCTGAAATAAATCATCTTGTTGCAGGTTTTTACTTAATTTTATCCGCTGCATCAGAAAACTGAGCTGAGTCGGTAACGCCGACTGTTGTGGATGGGTATAAAACTTTTCCAGAAATGGGTTTTGTTCTGGTTGTTCGAATAATGCCGTACCAGAAAAACTGTCTGCGAGCCGATTCACCAAATGGGTCTTTCCGACGCCGATTGGGCCTTCAACTACAATATATCGTTGGGGTAAGCTTGTATTCATATCTCGTTCTTTTCTAGTCGCTCTAAACCGTCTTTAGGGCACGATGCCAGTAATTCTGTAATGTGACCAAACTTGGGAATAAGCAAATTAGGCGCTATTTCAGCTAAAGGATAAAGCACAAAAGCCCGCTCCGCTATGCCTTTGTGTGGCACATGTAGATGTGGCTCGTTAATCTGCTCGTCACCATACAATAATATATCAAGATCGAGGGTTCGTTCACCCCAGTGTCGTTGTCTTACTCGGCCATGTTGCTGCTCTATCCCTTGTAACTGACTCAGCAAGTCATTCGGCGATAAGCTTGTTTCCAATGCGACAACCGCATTAATGTAATCAGGCTGATCTTTTGGCCCCATCGGTGGGCTTTTATAGAGCGATGACATGGCAATGTCTTGTGTCAGCGGTAATTTAGCCAGATCCTGCTGTGCCGATAACACTTGCGTTTCCGGGTTAGCTAAATTGCTGCCTAAACCGATATATACCTTCATTAGGCCTTATCAACAACCGGTGCGTCGGCTACTTTCTTTGCAGCAGGTTTACGTCTGCGTCGGCGCTTCTTCTTGTTCTTGGGCTCAGGCGCTAAACCGTTGACCATTTTTTGTTGTTCTGACTCTTCTGCGAACTGAAAGTCTGTCCACCATTGTGCCAACTCCTCAAAAGGTTCACCGGCATCAGCACGTAATAATAGAAAATCATAACCTGCTCGAAACTTTGGGTGCGTCAATAATCGAAAGCCGCGTTTGCCTTGGCGCATGGTCAAACGAATTTGTAGTAACCAAATATCGCGTGTCACTAATGTAAACCGTTTTGGCACGGCGACGCGCTGCACCTGCTCGGAAATAACTTCATTTGCTGCTTTTTGTAACGCGGGTATCGTTGGTATTTTATTGTTCTGATAACGTAACCAGCGTTCTGATGTTGGGCCCCAGAGTATGGCTGCAAATAAAAATGCTGGCGTAACTGGCTTGCCTTCTTGGATACGTTTATCGGTATTTTCTAGTGCTCTCGTTAATAATCTCGCAACAATACTATCCGGGGCGGCGGCAATTAATCGGGCACTCTCAGGGAATAAATATGCAAACACGCCATATTTAACCAGCAATTGATGTGTCTCTACGGCTTTGCCGCTCAAATACAGTTTTAAGACTTCATCAAATAAGCGCGCTGCAGGAATATCAAGTAATAGCTTAGCCAGCGCAGCAATATGTGTTTCGGTTTCACCATCCAGTGTGAGACTTAATTTACCGACAAACCGTAAGGCTCGTAATATGCGAACGGGATCTTCTCGGTACCGGGTTTCGACGTCGCCAATGAGCTTAATTTTACCGGCTTGCAAATCGGCTATACCGCCGGTGTAATCGACTATCGAAAAGTCACGGATGTTGTAATACAAGGCATTGATCGTAAAGTCGCGGCGCCAAGCATCTTGTTCTAATGTGCCGAAAACATTATCCCGCATAATTCGACCTTGTTGATCGATATGCTGTTCTGCTTCTGGCGGCGCTCTGAAGGTGGCTACTTCAATGACGTCGCGGCCAAAGCCAACATGGACTAATTTGAAACGACGGCCAATAAGGCGACTTTTCTTAAATATTTTATGTACTTGTTCCGGTGAGGCGTCCGTGGCGACATCAAAGTCTTTAGGTTCAAAACCTAATAAAAGATCTCTGACACAACCGCCGACAAGATAGGCTTCAAAACCCGCATCTTTCAAGCCATATAATACTTTTAATGCTTGTGGACTGACTTGTGAACGTGACAAGGTATGCTGATCTCGCGGCACAATCAAAGGCGATTCTGCTGGTGCGGATTTATTAGCTTTATCTACTGCGTCGTTTTTACCACGCCCGAAAATTTTATTTAAAAATGACATTGCCGGCTATCATAACATGCTTGCGGGTCTTCACCGTTTTAGACACCGTCAAAAACAATGGAAATACTTAAGGTCATCGTTATTTTAAGGCTGTTTGAACAGGCTTAAACGATCGGCGATGAATGTCGGTGACACCTAATTCAATCAATGCTTGTTGATGTTGTTTCGTTGGGTAGCCTTTGTGCTTTGCAAATCCATAACCTGGATATTTCAATTCCATGTCGGCCATTTCCCTATCGCGCGCTACTTTTGCAATGATCGATGCGGCAGCAATCGCCGGTTCAGACTGATCACCTTTAACCACTGTTGTGACAGGACAGTTTAAATTTGGGGCTTGATTGCCATCAACCAAAGCATGTGTTGGCATGATACTCAGACCTTCTACCGCACGTTTCATCGCCACTAACGTTGCTTGCAGAATATTGATTTGGTCAATTTCTTCTGGCTCTGACCGGCCCAATGCCCATGCTAAAGCATGTTGTTTAATTAATGGTTCTAATCTTTCACGTTGCTTTTCGGTCAATTTTTTTGAATCGGCTAATCCCTCAATGGGATTATTCGGGTCTAATATCACCGCGGCCGTGACAACCGCACCCGCTAAAGGGCCCCGTCCGACTTCATCAACGCCTGCAATATAATCCGCCATTATTCTGCCAACATCGCGATAATTTGATGGGCGGCGTTATCGGCGCCACCTGATGGCCCTAAGGCCGATAACACTTGTTGCCGGATGTCTTCGGCCACCGCTTGTTGATCAGGTCTTGTTAGACGGTCTCGTAGCTCTTCTTCTAAGCGTTCGACTGTCACGTCATCTTGTAAAACCTCAGTAATCAGCGCTTTGCCCGTGACAATATTGCATAAACCAACATAAGGAATTCTGACAAGCCGTCGCATAATTTTGTAGGTCACTGGTGACACGCGGTAGCAGATAAAATGCGGCACACCCAATAAGGCAATTTCTAATGTGACTGTACCTGACGCCGCAACAATCGCATCACAAGCCGATGTCAGTTCATAGAAATCACTGTCTATCAGCTGAATAGGCAATGGCGATGCGGCCAAAACCGGCCCTAAAGTATCTCTGCTTAAGCCCGGCGCCAATGGCACGACAATCTGGCTTTCTGGATATTGCTGGTGAATGCGTTCTGCCGCTTGAATCATTAGCGGTAATAAAATATCAACTTCGCTGCGACGGCTGCCGGGGAAAAGGCCAATTACCTTATTATCTTGTTGTAAGCCCAGTTTTTCTTTGGCTTGCTGCGTTGTTAAGGTTCTTTTAACCGCATCAACCAGCGGGTGACCGACACAATTGACTGGCACACCAGCTTGCTCATAAATAGGTACTTCAAAGGGAAACAGTACTAGCATTTTGTCTACCACACGCTGAATCGTTTTGACTCGGCCTTTGCGCCATGCCCAGACCTTTGGGCTGATATAGTAGACAACGGGGATGCCCAGTTTTTTGGCCTGTTTGGCGAGCTTTAAATTAAAGCCCGGATAATCAACTAAGATCAATAAATCAGGTCGTTGATCTTTCAACAGTTCAACCATCTGATTAAACACGCCTTTGAGGTGGCGATATTTTTTTAAAACTTCGACTAATCCCATGACGGCCAGCTCTGAGAAGTCGATGGTGACATCCATACCCGCAGCACGTAACTTGTCGCCACCAATGCCACTTATGTTTAACGCTGGTGCCCGTTGTTTAAGTGCGGTGACCACTCTTGCAGCATGTGCATCGCCGGAAGCTTCACCAACAACAACCATAATATTAGCGTTCAAACTTATTGTCCTTCAGCATAGCCCACGAGCTCTAGGCCAAAGCCTGATAATCCCGTTAATTTGGTGGGCGTGCCCATGACACGCATTTTCTTAACACCCAAATCCGATAAAATTTGTGCGCCGACGCCAAACGTTCGCATATCCCAGCCCATTTTGGTTTGTGTCAGGGCATCACCACGATCTTGCTGTTGATACAATTCAACTTTCTCGGCTAAACGTTTATTTTGCTCTGGCTGTCTTAACACCACTAAGATGCCTTTACCCGCTTGCTGGATCTCGGTCATCACTTTATCCAAGGGCCAATGAACCGTATCACGGGTTGCCCCTAATAGGTCATTGAGTGGATCGGCCATATGAACACGTACTAATGTTTCTTCATCTTGCTTAATCTCGCCTGCGACAAGGGCGAGATGAACTTGGCCATTAACGGTATCTTGGAAACTATAAAGCTCAAAATCACCCTGTGCGGTCGGCATTTGACACTGTGACAGCCGCTGCACTGTCATTTCATTTTCAAGACGATAACTAATCAAATCAGCAATGGTGCCAATTTTCAGTTGATGTTGTTCTGCAAATTTTTCTAGGTCAGGCCTTCTCGCCATACTGCCATCTTCATTTAAGATTTCGACAATCACTGATGCGGGTGTTTTACCGGCAAGCTGGGCTAAATCACAGCCTGCTTCGGTATGACCTGCACGGGTTAACACACCGCCTAATTGCGCTTTTAGCGGAAAAATATGACCCGGTTGTACGAGATCTTCTGGCTTCGCATCAGCACTGACAGCCGCTTGGACCGTGAGCGCCCGATCTGTGGCTGAAATACCGGTTGTGACGCCTTGTGCTGCTTCTATCGATACAGTGAAGTTGGTTGAATAAGCTGCTTGATTATCAGACACCATTAACGGCAGTCTCAATTGCTTACAACGTTGCTCTGTTAGGGTTAAACAAATCAAACCCCGGCCAAAACGGGCCATAAAATTGATGGCTTCGGGTGTGACACATTCAGCGGCCATGACGAGATCACCCTCATTCTCTCGATCTTCATCATCAATAATGATGACCATTTTGCCTTGTTTAAAATCATCAATGATTTCGGCCGTTGTGTTTAATTTCATTATTTTACAAACCCATGTTTTAGCAATGTTTCGTGTGTGATGCCCGTTTGTTGCTGCGGTAATAATCGTTCTAAATAACGGGCAATTAAGTCGACTTCCAAATTAACTTTGGTGCCAACTTGATATGTTTTGATAATCGTTTCTTGTAATGTGTGTGGAATGATATTCACTTCAAACCAATCGTCCCTAGCATTATTGACGGTTAAGCTGGTGCCATCAATACAAATCGCACCTTTTTCAGCAATATAACGTTCTAGCCCTGCCGGTACTGTGAACCTGAATTTAATTGAACGCGCTGATGCTTCACGTTGAACGCATTCGCCTAAACCATCAACATGACCACTGACAAAATGGCCGCCTAAGCGATCACCGACGGCCAGCGCTTTTTCTAAATTGACTTCAGAGCCATTCTTTAATACACCGAGACTACTTCTCTCTAGGGTTTCACTTGAGACGTCAAACCCTAATATCTGTCCTGCAATCTCAACAACTGTCAGACACACACCATTAATGGCGATGCTATCCCCGAGTATCACGTCAGATAAATCTAATTGTTGCATCGCAACATCAAGCCTGACATCGCCGCCTTTAGCGTCAATGCTATTAACTTTACCCAATGCTGCGATAATGCCGGTAAACATGGTGTTGTCCTCGTTAATTCTTTTTAGTGCTTTAAATACTGCGGTTTTGCAGTAATGCGCCAATCACTGCCCACTGCCCGTATGTCAGTTATCGCTAAATCAATATTGTCAGTCATCGTCTGTAACGCAGGCAAATAAAAAAGCCCTTTGGCGCTGTCGCCCATGATTTTTGGTGCCATATAAATCACGACTTCATCAATTAGGCCTGCTGTGAGCATTGCCCCATTTAAAATAGCGCCCGCTTCGATTAATACATCATTGATATCGCGTTTTGCTAGCGCTACCATCAATTGCGTTAAGTCGACCTGCTCACCTGATGTAGCCAATTTTATGGTGTTGATATTCTCTCGTTTTTTGTCGCTAGTTGTGGCAATTATCGTATCACCATCAGCACTTAAAATTTTAGCCTTACTGGCTATTTTAAATTGGCTATCGACGACGACTTTTAAGGGTTGGCGAATAGCTTGTCCGGCTGGATACCATTGTTCTGGTCGTACCGTCATTTGCGGGTCGTCCGCCAATACCGTGCCAATGCCTGTGACAATCGCACCACTTTGTGCCCTGAGTTTTTGAACATCTTGTCGTGCACCCGGCCCGGTAATCCATTGGCTTTCACCTGATGCCATTGCTGTTCGGCCATCAAGGCTCATTGCTATTTTACTACGGATATAAGGTCTGCCTTGTCGCATACGCTGACAAAAACCACGGTTTAAATTCTCAGCTTGCTGTTCTAATACACCGGTTGTAACTTCGATTCCGGCTTGCTGTAATTTTTTGACGCCTTGACCTGCCACTAAGGGATTAGGGTCAACCATGGCGATAAAAACTCGCCTGATACCGGCTTTAATTAACGCATCAGCACAAGGCGATGTTCGGCCAATATGGCTGCAAGGTTCTAATGTAATATAACAATCTGCACCTTGGGCTGCTCGCTCATCAAGCTGATTAAGCGCGTTGATTTCGGCATGGGGCTGGCCTGCTTTCTGATGCCACCCTTCGGCAATGATGTGGCCATCTTTTACAATGACACAGCCGACACGAGGATTAGGCGCTGTGGTATAAAGCCCGCGCTCTGCTAATACCAGCGCATGGGCCATCATCGCTTCATGAGACATTAGCTTTCGTTTTGGCGTGCTTCACATTTTGGACAAAGGTGTTTATCACCATCCATTATCCAGCCAATTTGTTCCATTTCTGTCAATGACCCTTCGTACCAAGATCGGCCATCGGTGATTCTTCTACCACCTTCGTCTCCGCGTTCAGAATTGCGTTGTTGTTCGATATAACGGATCCCTTGCGGGTTACAAATATCACAAAAAACAATGACTCTTAGCATGTCGTTTTAATCCTTTTCCGCCGGTTCTGATGTACTTTCCATTCGTTCAATTTCTTCACGAAAGGCATTGACGTCTTGGAAGCTGCGATACACCGATGCAAAACGTACATAAGCGACTTCATCTAATTCACGTAGTGCGTCCATAACCCAATCGCCGACTAGACGGCTGGCCACTTCTCTTTCACCGGTCGCTCTTAATCGATGGATAATCCCTTTGACAGCACTATCAACGGCATCAATGCTCACCGGCCGCTTTTCTAATGCTCTTAGGAAGCCAGCCCTGAGTTTATCTTCATCAAATAAGGCCCGAGACGCATCACGCTTAATTAAACGCGGTAACGTCAACTCTGCTGTTTCATAGGTCGTAAAGCGTTCATTACACTCTGTGCACGCACGACGACGGCGAATCGAATCTGCTTCCGCAGACAAACGAGAATCGATTACCTTTGAGTCATCAGCACCACAAAAGGGACAACGCATACACTACAATCCTTGATTCCGAATGTACACAATTGCACAAACAGCATATCTAGCTAAATTAACGGCTGAAAAGATGATTAAGCCGCCTTTCGTAAGCCATAGACTCTGACTTTATTGTTGAAGTTCTGATTATGAGTAAACAGGGTAAGTTTGGCAAATAGCTTTGACTTTATCTCTGATTGTTTCAATCACTGTTTCATCACCACCACTGCCGATAATGTCACACATCCAACCTGCTAATTCTTTACAGTCTTGCTCATTGAAACCACGCGTTGTTACAGCTGGCGTACCAACACGGATACCAGAGGTAACAAATGGCGATTGCGGATCATTGGGCACGGCGTTTTTGTTCACTGTAATAAACGCATTGCCTAGCCAAGCATCGACATCTTTACCGGTCAAGCCTGCCTCAATAAAGCTGACTAAAAATAAATGATCATCGGTGCCTTTTGACACAACGTCATAACCTCGAGCCATAAAAACACCGGCCATGGCTTGGGCGTTCTTGATCACTTGTTGCTGATACGTTTTAAACTCTGGCAACATCGCTTCTTTGAAAGACACTGCTTTTGCTGCAATGACATGCATCAAAGGGCCGCCTTGGAAACCTGGAAAAACGGCTGAGTTTAATTTTTTCTCAACGTCGGCATTGGCCTTGGCTAAGATCAGACCACCACGTGGGCCGCGTAATGTTTTATGTGTCGTTGTCGTTGTCACATCGGCGATTTGTACTGGGTTTGGATACAGGCCTGCTGCTACCAAACCAGCCACATGCGCCATGTCAACTAACAAGAAAGCACCGACTGAATCAGCAATATCTCTGAAACGTTGCCAATCAATCACACGCGAATAGGCTGAAAAACCAGCCACAACCATTTTAGGTTGATGTTCTTTCGCTAAGGCAGCAACTTCATCGTAATCAATTTCGCCAGTTTCAGTATTAATGCCATAAGACACAGAGTTATAAATCTTGCCTGATGCACTCACTTTAGAGCCATGTGTCAAATGGCCACCATGCGCTAAGCTCATGCCTAAAATCGTATCGCCTGGTTGTAATAAAGCGAGGTAAACAGCCGCATTGGCTTGTGAACCAGAATGCGGTTGTACATTGGCATAATCGGCGCCAAATAATGTCTTAGCGCGATCAATGGCTAATTGTTCTGCTGTATCAATATATTCACAGCCGCCGTAGTAGCGTTTACCGGGGTAACCTTCTGCATATTTATTGGTTAATTGTGAACCTTGTGCTGCCATTACACGTGGGCTGGTGTAATTCTCTGATGCGATAAGCTCAATATGATCTTCTTGGCGTTGATTTTCAGACTCAATCGCAGCAAATAGTTCATCATCGAAACCAGCGATGGTCATGTTTTTCTTGTACACAGACTTCCCCTGCTTCTACAGTAAAATAATGCGCTATTCTAACTTATCTCTTTGCCGTTCATCTATGGCACACTAGCGGTTTTATCAACGTAATAATGGAAAATAAAAGCGATGACGGTATCGATTATTGGGATTGGCCTGATGGGGCAAGCATTAGGAGAGCGGTTATTAGATCAGCAACAACGTCTTGTTGTTTACAATCGACACCCAGATAAAACGTTGAAACTGGCACAACAAGGAGCATTGATCGCTGCTTCTGCGCAACAGGCGGTATCTGACAGTGAGATATGTTTGTTATTTTTAAGCGATACCATGGCAATTAATTCAGTCTTAGATACTATCGAACCTGATTGTTTCAATGGCAAAACACTTATTCAAATGGGGACTATCGCCCCAAATGAATCACGTGCTATTGCTGATCGTCTAGCCGCGTCAGGTGGGCAATATCTAGAATGTCCGGTTCTCGGTAGCTTGCCTGAGGCACGCGCCGGATCATTAATCTTAATGGCTGCTGGAGAACAAGCTGTTTTTGACGCAGCTTTACCCCTACTTAGCCTTATCGGAACCTCCCCCAAACACTTTGGTGATATAGGCCAAGGAGCTACCGTTAAACTTGCCATGAATCAATTGATTGCAGGGTTAACTTCAAGTTTTGCATTAAGTTTGGCTTTGGTTGAAAAGGAAGGTGTTGATGTTGAACAGTTCATGTCGGTGGTACGTGATAGTGCGCTCTATGCCCCAACGTTTGATAAGAAACTAGATCGCATGTTGTCGGGTGATTTTACAAACCCTAACTTCCCAACAAAACACCTTGCTAAGGATACAAAATTATTCTTAGATGTTGCCAAGCAACTGACCCTGGATACGAGTGCTTTAGAAGGTATTTCTACCTTACTGGAACACACGCTGGCTAAAGGCTTAGCCGATACCGATTATTCTGCACTTTATGCCGGTGTTAAATCCGATTCATTAGAGACTAAATAAATCGCGTTGAACAATGGTTTCGTTACGATCTGGGCCAGTAGAGATAATATCAATGGGGACACCCGCTAAGCTTTCTACTTTTTGAATATACGCCTTTGCATTAGCTGGCAGCTCATCAAAATTGGTCACGCCA
>CAJQOM010000012.1 GCA_905479985.1 uncultured Gammaproteobacteria bacterium
CAAGGTGATCACCATGACCGTGGCGAAACGCACTTCTGGGAATTAGATGAAGTTGGTTCACCTAATGCTCGTTGGGGTTACTTTACAGAGTTTACTGTTGCGTTAATCCCACCTCTATATCACATGATGATGAAGAAAAAACTAGCAACATGGGATAGAGATTTTGCGACTGAAGGTGAATTAGAAATCGCTGCAAGAATCAATGAACAGGCTGGTTACACAATGCCTGAGAATCACGATTCTTACGCTAGAATCTAAGGAGGATTGAGTATGGGCCTGGGGATTACTTCAGGCCCATATTTTTCATAACGCTATCACGATGTTTTTACATATATTCAGATAAAAAAGGATGGCAATACAAGCCATCTAATTAAAACTATTTTTTATCAAATAAGCCAAAGGAAATAAATATGTTCGGCCTTTTTAAAAAGAAGCAAGACCACACAGCTGTAATCAATGGGGCTGACACTTTAACTGTCAAGGTGGGTGATAACTTGTTAAAAACTGCACTTGATGCGGGTTTGGCATGGCCACATGATTGCAGGGTTGGTAGCTGTGGAACATGTAAATGTAAGCTAATTGAAGGCAAAATAACGCCGACATCAGATTTCGCCTATACACTCGAAATGGAAGACTTACAAAATGGTTACATCCTAGCCTGTCAGACACGATTGAAAAAGAATATTAAAGTTGAAGTCGAGTTACTAGCAAGTAACGAAGCGTAGTAATGGGTTGCATATAACGTCGAAAAAATTGACGTTTTATATGTGACATTACTTAATTAATTTAAATGAAAACTGGAGATTAATATGGCTTCTTTCAAAGCATTAATTGTTATGGTTATTTGGACTGCTATTGCAGGATTTGGTTTGTTCACTATTGGTGCTCAGGAGCACTTTAGAAACCCAATGTGGGCTGTGGGTGTAGGCGTTGCATTGCTTACTATTCATATGATTAACATGGCGTTATATTTTAAAATTGCCGGTGAACGTCCATTTGAGTGGTTTAAATAAAACCTTTTAGTCTGGGCTTAGGTGTTGGGATTGAATCCAATCTAAGCAAGATGGCTATTTTATGAAGCATTATCTAATCTCAGGCGGAACAGGTTTAATTGGGGCAGCATTATGTCAGCAGCTAATAGCTGCGGGTCATGAGGTCACCGTGCTGAGTAGAAGGCCAAGTACCGTGGAAGATAAATGTGGTGTTGGTATCAAAGCGGTCCAGTCTTTGACTGACATAACGCCAGACACGACAATTGATATAGTGATTAATCTTGCAGGTGAACCGATTGCTAACGCCAGATGGACAGATAAACGTAAAAAACTGCTCGAGTCTAGTCGTATTGAGTTAACGGCAGAAATTGTAGACTGGATATCTTCTAGAAAACAAAAACCTGAGTGCCTAATCAGCGGCTCTGCTGTTGGCTGGTATGGTGATGGTGGTGATCAAGTCCTAACAGAACAGTCAACCTCTAGTTATGAATACACCCACCGGCTTTGTGATGCTTGGGAAAAGGAAGCCTTACTGGCAGCAGAAATGGGTGTAAGAGTTTGTATTGTTAGGACGGGGTTGGTCCTTTCCTCATCGGGTGGGGTGTTACAGAAAATGCTCTTGCCCTTCAAGCTTGGTTTAGGGGGTAATCTAGGCAGTGGTGAGCAATATATGCCATGGATACATATTTTAGATATGATCAGATTGTTATATTTTTTGGCTACCAATAAGCGCGTAAATGGTGTTTTTAATGCCTGCTCCCCAAACCCAGTTACAAATCAAGAGTTTACCCTCGAACTGACTCTACAATTGCATCGTTACAGCTTGTTTTCTGTACCAGCGAGGGCCTTGAAAATAGTATTAGGCGAGATGTCGCGCTTATTACTTACAGGCCAACGCGCCTTGCCACAGCGGGCCATTGAAAACGGTTTTAGTTTTACTTATCCAGAGTTAAAGCCTGCTTTGAAAAACATATTAGATAACGAATGAAATACGATGAGTAGTAAAGCCTTTATTAGAAATAACCACGATATGCACTCGAGGCTTATATTTTGACTAAAAAAATAGCGGTCGTAGGTACAGGTATTGCTGGTATGGCGAGTGCGTGGCTATTGAGTCAGCGGTATCAAATACTTTTGATCGACAAAAATAATTATGTTGGTGGCCATACGAATACAGTTTCTGTAACCAATGACAAAACAGGTCATAAAACGGATGTTGATACAGGCTTTATCGTGTACAACGAACCTAACTATCCAAATTTAGTCGGTTTATTAGAGACACTCGGAGTCACAACGAGAGCGACGGACATGACTTTCTCGGCTTCAATTTTAAACACAGGATTAGAATATGCCGGTAGCAATCTGGATACGCTATTCGCACAGCGAAGAAACCTATTTTCACCTCGTTTTCTTAAATTAGTCTATGACATTCTTAAGTTTAATAGACATGCCAAAAGGCTTATCAACGGTAACGGGGCTGATCCTGGCTTCACTTTAGGTGATTTTCTATCGGATCACCGTATTGGTAAAGTAATGCAAGATAATTATTTACTTCCAATGGCTGCAGCTATTTGGTCATGTTCTCCGCAGCAGATGCAGTCTTTTCCTGCTAAGAGTTTTTGTCAGTTTTTTGATAATCATGGCTTACTCAATGTTACTAACCGTCCGCAGTGGCGTACGGTTATCGGTGGTAGTCAATGCTACGTAGATAAGCTATTAGCCTCCTTTTCGGGAGAGACTATTGTTAATAATGGTGTAAGTAAAATAGATCGAGGCCCTGATTCGGTGACCATTACACTTGAAGATGGCCAGCAACATGAGGTCGATGAGGTTGTCATAGCTACACATGCAGATGAGGCTTTGTCTTTACTCACAAAGGCAACCGAGCAAGAACAGCATTTGTTGTCGTCATTCCGTTATCAAGAAAATGATACCTACTTGCATACCGATTCTAACCTTATGCCAAGACATCACAAAGTATGGTCATGCTGGAACTACCTTGCACAAAATAGCGGTGAAGACACTTCCTCAGTATCTGTCAGCTATTGGATGAATGCACTACAGGGTCTAGATCCGTCACAAGATTATTTTGTTAGCCTTAATCCTATTCAGGATATAGATCCTGAAAAAGTGATTAAACGCATTCAATATATGCATCCTATTTTTGATAGGAAGGCGATGGTTTCACAAAAGAAGCTACACCAGTTACAGGGTAAAAATAGAACCTGGTTTGCTGGTAGCTATTTCGGCTATGGTTTTCATGAAGACGCTCTGTCTTCAGCTGTTTCTATTGCAAAACATTTTAATGTTCCTATTCCATGGGAGAGGAGCTTAAGTAATGGCAAGTAAACTTTATTTTGGGAATGTAATGCATCAACGGATGATGCCAATGTCCTATCGCTTTGCTTATCGTGTCTTTGGATTGTTAATTGATCTAGACCATATAGAACACGAAGCGGCCTCTCTAAAATGGCTTAGTCTAAATAGATTCAATTTACTCAGTGTCCGTACTCAAGACCACGGACCACGCGATGGCTCTGCCTGGAGACCTTGGGTTGAAAAGACCCTTGCTGAAGCGAAAATATATGATGTTGGCCGTATTCGTTTATCGTGTTTTCCACGCGTTTTAGGGTATGGGTTTAACCCAATATCTGTTTGGTACTGTGATAACAAAGATGGCGAAACCGTAGCAATTATTAGTGAGGTAAGTAATACCTTTGGGGGCGTTTATCACTACGTTCATCATATGGAAGGGGAAAGCTTGCAGTGGCCAGTCGAATGTATTGCAGACAAGCGTTTTCACGTATCCCCCTTTATTAATATGGACCAACAATATCATTTTAAATTTACCCAACTAGAATCTAGTTTCGGTGTTTTGATAAACGAATATCAAAATGAGGAACTTCATCTTATAGCCTCGCAAAACTCGGATATTAAAGCGCTCAATAATCGAGGCTTAATTAAGGCATTTTTTATGATGCCACTGATGACTTTCAAAATTATGTTTCTGATCCACTGGCACGCCATAAAAATTTGGGTGCGGGGTGGGAAATTTCATTCTTATGACGAAAAACAACAGCAAGAGGTCAAAAGCGAATGGATAGTCAAAACGCGCAAATAAGGTTACTGCCCGATGCCAATGCACCTATTGCAATTAAATTGCTTTATCGCGTGCTATCGCGCTGCGACCGAGGACGACTTCATATCACAGTAGATGATGAGACTTATCTTGTCGAAGGAAAACAGACTGGGCCTGATGCCAACATCACGATTCACAAGGCCTTAAAAATTATAAAAAAATTAAGTAATGATGGCGACATTGGCTTTGCAGAAGCCTATATGCAAGGCGATTGGGATACTGACAACTTATCTGATTTTCTCTATTGGGCCACGCTGAACCTAGGGGCTTTATCTGACCACCTTAAAGCACACTTTTTTGTCCGCGTCTTTAACCGCTTACGTCACCTGACACGGCGCAATAGTGAACGGGGCAGCCGCCGTAACATTTCAGCCCATTATGATTTGGGTAATGATTTCTACGAGTTATGGCTTGACTCTACTATGACGTATTCAAGTGCTATCTTCGCGGATCCAGAAGAAGATCTTGAACAGGCGCAAACGCGAAAGTATCAGCAATTACTGGCTTCTCTCGGTGCATCACCCGGACAACATATTTTGGAAGTGGGGTGTGGGTGGGGTGGTTTTGCTGAGCATGCTGCGAGACAGGGCTATCGGGTTACCGGTGTTACCTTGTCCACCGAACAATTAGCCTGGGCTCAAAAACGAATCGTGGATGCAGGCCTAGATGACCTGGTTGATTTACGCTTACAGGATTATCGCCATATAGAAGAACAGTTCGATCATATTGTGAGTATTGAAATGTTTGAGGCTGTTGGCGAATCGTACTGGCCCAGTTTTTTTGATACGCTGTTTTCTCGTCTTAAATCAGGTGGCAAGATAGCCTTACAAACTATCACGATTGATCATCAATACTTTGACCACTACCGACAAAATGTTGATTTTATTCAACGTTATATTTTTCCTGGTGGCATGCTGCCTTCACCAGAGATTTTCGCTCAACATGCTGAGAAATCAGGGCTGACTATCGAACAAGCGACTAACTATGGCGCCGATTATGAGCGAACCGTTTTAGTATGGCACCAGCGCTTTAATGATGTTGTCCATCAAGTTGAAGCGCTCGGTTACGACGATCAATTTATACGTATGTGGCGCTATTATTTATCTTATTGTGAAGCCGGTTTTCGAGACAAGCACACCGGGGTTTATCAATATCTCATGGTTAAACCACACTAATCATGTCTCGCGCTAGTCGTTATTGGTTTTATGGGTTGCCAGGTTTACCCTTGGCAGCTCTGGGACTACCCCTATATATTTATTTGCCTACTTTTTATGCTGAACAGCTTGGAATTGGGCTTGCTGCTGTCGGTACGGCTCTGTTGATCGCACGTGTCAGCGATGTCTTGACTGACCCATTGATTGGCATGTTGTCAGACTGGTTACCTATACCGTCGCGGCGTAAATGGCTGATGGCCATTGCGACCCCGTTATTAATTCTTGCCATTTGGGCGCTTTTTATTCCGCCTGATGGTGCTGGCTTCTGGTGGCTTTTATCATGGAGTTTGCTCGTTTATTTGGCATGGAGCTTACTGACATTACCCTATACCGCTTGGGGTGCTGAACTGTCAGGAGATTATGACCAACGAAGTACTATTACAGCCAGCCGTGAAAGCTTTGTTTTAATTGGCACTTTAGTCGCCGCGGGCTTACCTTTAGCGATGGGAATAGGCAGCGATGCACCCGGTGAAGCCTTGGCTGTCCTTGCTCAATTTCTGGCCATTCTGCTTCCCGTCACTGTTCTGCTTTGTATACTAAAAGTCCCCGAACCTAATCGCCGCTCCGACCCTATCGGATTTCGAGCTGGTTTGGCTTTGTTGAAACAAAACCGTTTATTTATTCGATTACTCTTTGCCTATCTTATGAATGGCATTGCGAATGGGTTGCCTGCCACACTCTTTTTACTCTTTGTTAGTTATGTTCTGGTATTACCAGAACAGTTTGGATTATTACTCTCTGCTTACTTTGTCAGTGGCTTAATCGGCTTACCCATTGGTATTAAACTCGCACAACGTTTTAATAAACACCGCGTTTGGGGAATCTCGATGCTGTGGGCTGTGGTTATTTTTGCTTGGGTGCCAAGTTTGGGTGCTGGGGACTTTGTTCCTTTCCTCATTATTTGTATTTTATCTGGCCTGAGTCTGGGCATCGACATGGCCTTACCAGCATCAATTCAGGCTGATGTTATTGATCTCGACAGCGCTGAAGGCGGGGGCCAAAGAAGCGGTTTCTTCTTTGGCCTTTGGGGTATGGCGACCAAATTATCACTGGCTTTGGCTGTTGGTATCGCTTTTCCTTTACTAGCCGCCCTAGGCTTCGACACACAAACTGCACCTGTTGATAATAATTTATTGGCTCTGTCTGTACTTTATGGCTTGCTACCTATTCCATTTAAGTTATTGGCCGCTTGGACAATATGGCGCTTTCCGCTAGGTCGTCAACAACACCAAGCCGTACAACAACAACTCAATTGAGGAACCTTTTGATGAAGGAAAGTGGCTCAAATTTACTCTCACTACCACTCTTACCGTACAACAACGACTCAACTGAGGAACCTTATGATGAAGAAAAGTGGCTCAATTTTACTCACACTCTCACTCTTTATTTTCATGATGACGGGCTGTAACAAAATGTCTATTGAACAATACCAAAACAGCACTCCCCATTTAGTGTTGGAAGATTACTTCCTTGGGCAAACTCGCGCTTGGGGTATATTTCAGAACCGTAGCGGCGAAGTTGAACGCCAATTTACCGTCGATATCCAGGGCAAAATGGTCGATGGAAACCTTGTACTCGAGGAAGATTTTATCTATGCCGATGGCACGTTAGATCGCCGTGTTTGGACCATTACTAAAATTGATGAACACAACTATGAAGGTCGTGCCTCAGACGTGGTTGGCCATGCGACGGGGAAAGCCTACGGTAATGCCTTGAGCTGGGCCTACACTCTAGACTTACCTTATAAAGACGGAACGGCGAAAGTGCAGTTTGATGACTGGATGTTTTTACAAGAAGACGGCGTGCTCATTAACCGGGCTAAGATGAGCAAATTTGGTGTTTTTTTAGGCGAGGTAACGCTTGTCTTTCAGAGGCCATAAATGATGATAAAGCCCATTGTCTTTGTTTTGCTCTGCTACTCTTTATTACTTAATGTCAGTTGGGCTGCACCGCATTCTCACCCTGACTTTCAACCGACCCGCAATGACATTGAATTAAAATCGACTGCGACAGCAACGTGGCTGGCTTTTATAAGCGTTTATGATGCCGCTTTATATGCCCAGGAAGATGCACAGGCAGAGCAAGTTTTAAATGGTAATGGGCCTTTTTCTCTTGAGATTCTTTATAAGGTTTCACTGTCAAAGTCTCAATTGATCGAAGGAGCAGATGTTGCCCTCGGACGGCAACATAGCGAGCAACAACGTGCCTTGTATCAAAGCGATGTCGATGCCTTGCATACTTTTTACCAAGATGTCTCTGAAGGTGACCGCTTCCGCCTTGATATTGCCACAACTGAGGGCTTATCACTGTTTTTTAATGATGAATTAGTTTACCAAAATGCCAGCATTGATTTTGCGCGTTACTATGTCGGCTTATGGCTAGCAGAGAACCCGTTGTCAGACCGTGTGAGACGAGGATTGTTGGACTGGTAATCAACTGGCAGCTTGGCGGCGAATAAAACGTAATAAGCTGCCAATAACAGGTAATTTCATATAAAACTGCTCGCTGGCATCCCAATAATCGATATGTTCAGTCACTAAACCATCGCTATCAAATACCACTCGACTGACACCGACTAATTTCAATGATTTTGCTTTTAGTTCAGCCGTGAATTGCCATTTTATATAAGCAACATCTCCACTGGGAATCGCTTCTTCAATGATAAATTTAGGTGATGCCAATGTGTCAAACATATGATGAAAAATGGTGTTAATCCGTTCGACACCCACAACATCATTAAAGGGGTCCTTAAAATGGGCTTGTTTAGCAAAAAACGCTGGTAGCCTAGCTAAATCTTCCCTTGTCATCTGTTCATAAAACACGATGTAAGCATCTAATGCGTCTTGTTGTGAGGCCATCTATTTATCCGTTATTTTGCTAATGAGAAAGAAATAAAGTCGGTATGGTAAACAGCGTAGCATTTTCAGAATATAAGTGAACCGTTTGGGAAATGTGATTTCAAAACTGGTTGAATCCAGCGCATCCATTATTCTATCCGCCGCTTGTATTGGCGTTATTTCTGCTGGCATTTTGAAACTGTTTTGTGCTGTTAATTGTGTTGTAACAAAGCCAGGATTGACTATTCTCAACATAACACCTTGTTGCTTTAAGGGCATATATAATGCTTCGGCAAAGTTAATCAGTGCAGCTTTGCTTGCGCCATAAGGCGCGGCGTCTGGTAAACCGCGATAACCTGCAACACTCGACATGAGTAAGACTTGTCCTGACCCACGTGCTTGCATCGCGGGTAAAACAGGCGCTAGGCCATTCATCACGCCCAAATAATTGACCTGGTTCAACTTATAGATCAAGTCAAGGTTGAACGCTTCTAAGGGCATCGGGGTGTAGTCTCCTGCATTCAGAACAACTAAGTCGGGTAAGCCATAAGTGTCACATAAAGTATTAAAAACCTGCTGACTTTGTTCTCGGTCTGTGACATCAAGCGTTAGATAGGTTATCTGCTGGCTTTTTGCTACAACTGCCTGAAGCTTTTGCTCTGTTCGACCAGAAATCACCACTTGCCAGCCTTGCCTATCTAAAGCCAGTGCTAATGCTTCACCAATGCCGGTACCCCCCCCCGTTATCCAAGCGAGTTTTTTATGTTGGTCTGCCATTGCCTCTTTATACCTCTTGAACTATTTTCGTGTTTGACCCAGCTAATGCGAACTAGTTTCTATTATAGTGATGATAAGCCCACAATAGACTGATTATTTACTTTGTTTGTCGTGTTTTTAAGCTAGAAGGTGTACACCTTAATAAAGAAGGTCACCCCATCGTACTGACACTATCTACAACCGTTACTTAGATGAAGCGGACTATTGGCCAACGCAATGAAACTAATCAATTGTTCTGACCTTATTGGTTGTTGCTGTTGGGACTTCTAAACGATTATTGGTATCTCTGTTTTCACGAATGAGTGTATTGCCTGCGGCGTAATTGCCTGTTTTGCATAGCCGGTCATAAAGCAGCACATTGACCGAAGCCGATAAGTTCATACAGCCCACGGTGGGCACATAAACAACGTCATCCGCCTTGTCGATAATCGCTTGGTCTATAGAGCCATCTTCAGGGCCAAAGATATACAGGGCATTTTCTGGATGGACATAGTCAGGTAAGGGAATGGCATTTAAAGCAAATTCAACGCAAACAATTTTCATGTCCTTAGTGACAACATCACTCAGGCTATCCTGTTGCGTTAACAGCACGTCTTTACTCACTTTACGTCTCATATCGACCGTTCTTGCTTTACGCTCAATCGCACGCGGATAACGGTCACCGGTGTAAAAAACCTTATCAACACCATAATTGGCGGCAGCACGTAAAACAGAGCCCACATTATCTGGGCTTTTAGGGTTTACTAAACCGAGACTGACTTGAGGTTTTTTCATTTTTTCCTTGCCCAGATAATCAATGAGGAGTGGGGTGAAGGTTAATACACTATCCCAACACGATGTAAAGAAGTGAGATAAAGCCGTAGTTCAAATTCTAACTGATGATAGTCAGGTTGTATCTGCATAATTTTGCTCTTTATCTTTTAAATGGGCTAATTAATGCACGATGGTCATGCCTTAAAATGATGCTAATCAAATTTTAACGCAATGGACTAGAGAGAGGGTGTTGTCTGCTAAGGCGGGGTTGATCGTAATGTATTGTTTGAAAAACTTAAGGGGTCAGTTACTGACCCCTTAATTACTTTTCAGTAAATCAGGCTGGCTGATCTTTTGATTTGTTCAATTATATTTTTGATAAACAAACCTTCTATGAGGCTGGGGTGAGTTTTAGTTAGTGACCTTGTTTAAGATCATCAAAAGCTTGTTGCATTGCTTCTAAGCGGTCAATAAAAACACCATGTCTGGTTAATTCAGCTAGTAAACCAAAGTTTTCAAGCGTGGTTTTTACCTCATCATTTATGCCAGTTAAATAAAGGTTATTACCATTGTGCTCTGCATCAACGGCTATAGTCTCTACCGCTTTGATAGCAGAAATATCAATGAAGGGGACTTTACTAAAATCTAAAATAATAGCTTCTGTCTCCTCTTTATCGTGTAGCCGAACATGGTGACCCAGATCAGCTGCCGCGCCAAAACTCAGTGGACCGCCAAAATCGAAGATGTTGATCTTTCCTTTGGCTAGTTTCATTAACTTAGCTTCCTCAGGGCGCTCAACATCGTCAGGAAGTTGCTTGATTGAAGAGATCTGTGCTTTGGCCATATTTTGTAAAAAGACCAATGATGCCAGCATCACGCCAACAGCGACAGCCGTAATTAAATCAACAAAAACAGTTAAAACTAATACGATTGCCATCAAGACTAAATCCCATCGGGGGCCACGGTGTGCTTTTTTCAGGTAGCTCCAGTCGATAATATCAATACCTACTTTAACCAGTAACCCAGCCAAGGCGGCGTGAGGGATTTGTGCTGCATAGGGTGCAAAAGCCATGACAATAGCCAGCAATACTAAGGCGTGAATCATTCCTGAAAGGCGTGTTTTACCCCCTGCACGAATATTAACAACGGTCCGCATTGTTGCTCCGGCCCCAGCGACACCCCCAACCATACCAACAACAGCATTACCAATACCTTGACCAATGAGTTCTTTGTTTGAATCGTGCCGGCTACGGGTCATATTGTCGGCGACCAGTGATGTTAATAAGGTATCAAGTGACCCTAAAGCGGCTAAAATAATGGCCGCTTGAATGACCAATAAGAAGGAAGCTTGATCAAAAACAGGCATATGTAAATCAGGAAAACCTGAAGGTAGCGCTCCTAAGACTGGAGAGTAGAAAAAGCTTACACCCATTAGCGTGCCAATCGTCAGTGCAGCCAGAGGGCCAGGGACGTACTTACCCCAGCTAACAGGCCACTTCAACGCAATAAGCAGCGTGGTTAAACCAACAATTAAAGCATTGAAGTCGATGTCATTGATAACGGTAGGAATAAACGTTAATGCCGGTATTGTTCCGCCAGGAGGTTCGTGGCCGATTAACCGTCCAATTTGTATAATAATAATGATGACACCAATACCCGTCATAAAGCCGGATACAACAGAGTAGGGCACTATGCGAATAAACTGGCCAATGCCGGTTAAACCAAAAATGATTTGTATGACGCCCGCTAGCATTATTGCTGTCAATACCAGTTCAACACTACCAGATAAGCTGGCAAACAAACCTGCAATGACCACAACCATCGGACCTGTTGGCCCAGATATTTGTGATGGCGTACCGCCAAATAAAGCGGCCAGAAAACCGAGCACGATGGCGCCATAGAGTCCTGCCATGGCGCCTAAGCCTGACGCTACGCCGAGTGCTAGCGCTAAGGGTAAGGCAACGATTCCTGCGGTTAGACCTCCGAAAAGGTCATTTCGAAAATCATTCATACTTAGTTGCATATTTTTCTCTTTAAATTCTTCTTAAATTACGTCTAACACTTTAATATTCAACAGTGTCTGGGCCTAAACACTGAATAGGCTTTTCAATCGTTAATTTGCAGAATCATAATGTTCATTAATAGGAGAAAATGAACGGTCTTCACCATCACAACACCTGACTTCACCCGACTCAATTTCATACACCCAAGCATGTAATTTCAGATCACCTGTTGCAAGCTTTGCAGCAACTGTGGGGTGAGTCTTTAAATGTAGTAATTGTTGTAATACATTTTCTTCAGTTATTTTCTGTAATTGGTTTTCTTCTGAGTCGCCAGCTTGCGCCTTAACAATCTCATGGGCTGAGCGGCAATGGCTTAACCATTCTTTGACATGGGGTAAATTATCAAGTGCTTCAATATTTAGCGCGCCCTTCATTGCACCACAATCAGTGTGGCCACAAATCACAATGTGGCGCACATTCAACACCGCAACTGCGAATTCGATTGAGGCGGTCATACCACCAGTCGCTGTGCTGTGAGGAGGCACAATATTACCGGCATTACGACAGATGAACAGATCCCCCGGTTTACTTTGCGTCACTAGGTTGGGATCAACCCTTGAGTCAGAACAGGTGATAAAAAGCACATCTGGATCTTGCTGGTTGGCTAAGGAATCAAATAATTCTTCATGCGTAGGGAAAATATCTTTTTGAAATTTTAAAACACCATCAATAATTTTGTCCATGTGATTCGACCCGGGTTATCAGTTTACGATCTAACATTTTGGCCACCTAACTATGATTAAGCAATAGAAGGTTTCTAGTTTTATTGATAGTATAAAGCTATCACTATCGATTTGACCCGTGGAACGAAGAATATGGCGAACAACACACCGACACTAAAGCAGCTGGAGTACTTTGTTGCTATTGCAGAATCAAAAACGTTTCGCAGAGCTGCCGAGCATATAGGGGTTAGCCAACCGACGCTCACCTCTCAGATGTATATATTAGAAAAAAGCCTACAAGTCTCACTGTTTGAGCGATCTCGGACAGGCGCAGTGCTAACCCCTGTCGGGCGTGATCTTCTGAATAATGCACGACAAGTATTAGAAGAAATGAAAGGGCTGGTTGATCAGGCAGGGATGATTAGGCACGGCCCAGGGGGGACTTTCCGAATCGGTGTGTCGCCCACCGTGGGGCCGTATTTATTACCGCATATCATGTCCGAACTGCATCAGGAATATTCAACGCTAAAGCTGTATGTTCGAGAGAATATGCCTCATATATTAGAACTCGATTTATTAGAGGGTCGGCTTGATCTGCTCTTAATTCCATTGCCATTTAGTGGGTCAACAGTGACGACTGAAGTTTTATTTCATGAGCCCCTGCAACTCATTGTGCCGGCAGATCATAAACTGGCAAAACTTAACACCATTAAGCCTAGTGACCTACGCAATCAAGATGTACTGACATTAGAAGCGCAATATAGCCATTATCACCAAGTCCAAAAAGCCTGTGATGAACTAGGTGCGCATGTTTTACGTGACTACGAAGGAACGAGCTTAGATGCCTTACGGCAAATGGTAGTGATGAGCATGGGCCTCGCTTTTTTACCCTCGCTTTATGTCCACTCAGAAATACATGAGCCGGAAGCGTTAGTCGTCACAAAAGTAGAAAAGCTAAACCTCCATCGAACCCACGTGTTAGCTTGGAGAAAAAAATCACCTAACCGCGTTTTTTACCAACAGCTGGCTCAATCCATCAGGCAGTTAGTGAAAAAGAATTTGGGCGATGCACAGCTTGTTTTTTCCGACGATAATGAAAAACCATTATAATTTAGTAAACGACGAATTTATTCAGTCAAAAAAACACGCCAACTTGGCAGCGCAAGGCGGAAATCCTCTAAGCCACAAAACGCTTCCGATTCAACATCGTAGAGCGACAATGCCTCTTCAAGTTCAACTTCTTCACCGTTTTCAAGATCATTGGCAAACACCCTCACTCTGAGTTGAAATGAAGTCAACTATTCTGGCACCATTACTAAAATAATTATAAGCTGTTGACCCTATGATAGAAGTTGCCCTTTTCCCAATACCCAACTCAGTTAACTTTCCCGGTGTGCCGACGCCGTTGCATGTGTTCGAGCCCCGTTTTCGAGACATGGTGAAATATTGTATCGATAACGATGTGATGATGGGTGTTTGTCATACTCAGGGGGTTGTTCGTGCCATTAAACATGAGCAGAACCCAGAAGAAGCGCTTAGCAGCAATCAATCGACCTATAAGCCCTGTGATGTTTTTTCTGCCGGTAAAGTAGAGCTGCTTAAAGAACTGGATGATGGCCGACTGGGCATCATGGTGCATTTTGAAACACGATTAGAACTAAAACAAGTGCGACAGATATTACCTTTTAATATATGGGCGTGCGAGTCGTATGACGATGACCCTATTGAGGATGACGACTTAGTCAACTTAAGACAAACCCATGAAAAAGTGATGCAGCGTTTATTGGTGCTTGCCCATGGCAAAGATGAATTTCAAAAAATGATGGCAAGTGAACAATGGCAAAACCTATCCGCCACCGAATTTAGTTTTATGGTCAACGGCTTATTCGCTATGCCAGGCAACATAAAACAAGACATACTTGAAATGAGACACCCACAACAGCGTCTAGATGCCTTATTAAAAATGTTAAACACGATTCAGCCGTCGTTTAAAAGGTAATGTTAAAAACGTAATACTAAAAATGAAGCGTGGTGTTAGGAGATAATGATCAAATTCGATTGGCTTACAACGCTACTAGTGACACTACTGATAGCCACATTTTTAGCCTTTTTCAGTGGCTATTTTCCGTATCCTTACGGCTGGATTGTTATCACACTGGTGCTGATAGCGAGACTCACTGCGAATGGTGGCAAAAATGACAGCTAAGGGCCCAAGGCGAACAGAGTAAACACGATTAGCGGACAATCAATGACGTTGACCCCAGCGATTTTTATACGATAGAACTTTAGTCAGTCAAAAACACACGCCAACTTTCAAGCGCAACGCGAAAATCTTCCAAGCCACAAAACGTTTCCGATTCACCATCGTAGAGAGACAATGCCTCTTCAAGCTCAACTTCTTCACCATTTTCAAGATCATTGGCAAACACCCTCACTTCCTCACCATCGAGTTCAATGGATAGCGCTTTACCGACCAACTGCCAGTTTTTCAGCTGATTTAACTGCAATTGCTCAATGCTTTGGCAGATCGCGTCATATTTTTCCGAACATTCCCCTAATTCCTCAACAAACCAAAATCCTAATACTTCCTGACCCACACTAAAATCAGCCACTAAGGCACCCGTTAAGGTATTACGTTGAAACTCATATTCCATAAATTATCATTTCTTAAAATAGTTTTAATCAAATTTTAACGCAATGCACTAAAAGAGGGGTAATAGAAAGAGGGAGTTGCTTGGTAAGGCGGGGGTGATCGTGATTTCGCGAACAATTTCGAACGTTCAGATAATGCCTCCGAAGGGGTGAGGCACACGATGTGTGGAATAATTCCCGCTACAGGATATTAACTTGGGTAGGATCTGTGTTTATTAAAACACCAATCGAGTCTGAGCCTATTGATTTTTTCAGATTGTTACACCTTAATTACTTATAGATTTTTCTCTTGAGTCTCTGGGTCAATAGAGTGATAATACGTCACAACATTCACCCAGAGTTTTATAATGAAAAATAATAATCAAGATCTAACGCTAATAAAAAAAATACTTGAAATATACGATCAGAAATTTATAGCAGGCTATCTCAATGAGCTGGGCGAAGATAGCTGGAATCGTGAATTGATTAATCGATGGTTAAAAGGAAAGCTACAGGCTAAATTATCATATAGGGAAACAGTACATTTAAGAAAATTGCTGCCCAGTCCACCTTTTAACAAGCAGCACGAATTCACCTTCATAGATCTTTTTGCTGGTATTGGTGGAATAAGGAAAGGATTTGAATTGACGGGTGGAAAATGTGTTTTCACAAGTGAGAATGATAAATTTGCGTTAAAGACTTATAAGGCAAATTATTATAATGATCCAAAAACACATACATTTGCTGAAGATATAAGAAATGTTACTTTGAGTAATAACGAGGATGTTTCAGAAAAACAGTCATACAATCATATAAAAAGTGTAATACCTGATCACGACGTGTTGTTAGCAGGGTTTCCTTGCCAACCTTTTTCTCTTGCAGGTGTATCAAAAAAAAATTCTCTTGGAAAAGAACATGGTTTTGAATGTATAACTCAAGGGACCTTATTTTTTGATGTCGCGAGAATTTTGGCAGCAAAAAAACCTGCTGTATTCATGTTGGAAAACGTTAAGAATCTCAAAAGCCATGACAAGGGAAATACATTCAGGATTATTCTTGAAACTCTAGATGAGCTGGGCTACCACGTTTCTGATACAACTTTTGAAGGCAAGCGAGATCCTAAAATAATTGATGGCCAGAATTTCCTGCCACAACATCGTGAAAGATTAGTCTTAGTTGGTTTTAGAAGAGATTTGGATATTCATAAAGAATTCACCTTGCAAGATATACAAAAAAAATACC
The DNA here is from genome assembly GCA_905479985.1 of uncultured Gammaproteobacteria bacterium. Classification (GTDB taxonomy): domain Bacteria; phylum Pseudomonadota; class Gammaproteobacteria; order Nitrosococcales; family Methylophagaceae. The sequence continues at coordinate 16,311 of CAJQOM010000012.1, forward strand.
CTTCCCAAATTCCTTCATTTAAAGATTTATTAGAAAAACGAATAGACAAAAAATATATTTTGACTGAAGGTTTATGGGAATATCTTTATAACTATGCAAAAAAACATAAGTTAAAAGGTAATGGTTTTGGCTTTGGACTTATTAAGCCTCGGAATAAGAGTAGCGTAACAAGAACTTTATCTGCACGATATCATAAGGATGGCTCTGAAATTTTAATTGATAGGGGATGGAGTATGCGCACTGGAGAAAGAAATTTTAGAGATATTAATAATATGAAAAAAAGGCCTCGACGCTTAACACCTCGTGAATGTGCGAGATTGATGGGGTTTGATGCACCTAAGAGTTCAAGTTTTGTTATCCCCGTTTCAGATACTCAGGCATATAGACAGTTTGGGAATTCTGTCGTAGTACCAGTATTTACTGCTGTAGCTGAATTAATGAAACCAAGGATTTTAAAAGCACAAAAGGTGTTGGATGAGAAGAATGCATGTAGAGCTGCTTAGTTGATGTGTTTTGAGCTCAACGCAGGTCATACGAAATAAAAGATGGTAAGTAGTGAGTCTGAAAACACATCATTCAAGTTATTAGGTACTTAAGGATAAGATGACAAAATTCATTATTCAGAATTCTCAGCTAGTGTTAGAAAGTAAAGGGGAAATAATATCACCTACTGCTGATGAGATATATCGTTCGGTTATTGAAGGGGAACAGGTATGGTCTGACTTAGCACCAGGTAAAAGTGACATACCTGAAGGGGTGGTATTTTCAAGATATTCTGTTAATGCAAAAATGGTGCTGGAACGTGATATTGAGAATTCCAATCCTAGTATACGTATTACATACTTCCATAATTCTAATGAATTGAAATTGTTTCAACCATTGATAAGTGATGTTGATCACCTCATTTATGAAGGGGTGTGGTATCCAATTGATGTTACATCAGTCGCTGAGGTGGATAGGCTATTAACCGAGACAGGAGTCAAGGTTGGGATAATCAAGTCATTAAAAATCTTTTTAAAATTAAAGCAAGTAGCATCGGGAAACTATTATTTCGAGGATCGGACGGCATCGGAAATTTTCACACCTTTCACATTCATTCCTGATAAGAAAGGTGCTCCGAATGGTATCTGTGCAGAATTATATCCATATCAATTAGATGGTTGGAATTGGCTTCGCTTTATTGTATCTGAAAATGTAGGTGGATTACTTGCTGATGAAATGGGGCTAGGAAAAACGCTACAAATTATTAGTGTTTTGACTGACTCAGGTGGCGAACCTTTATTCCCAGCACTGATAGTGGCGCCTGGAAGTTTACTTGAAAATTGGACAAGAGAAATAAAGCGGTTTTCTCCAAAACTATCTATACTTAAACATCATGGTCCGAGTAGGACTGGTGATCCTAAACAACTCAAAAAGTCTGACATTGTTATTACAACATATGAGTCCATTGTCAGAGACAATTCCCTTATGCTTATGGTCGATTGGGGAATAGTAGTTATCGATGAAGCGCAAAACATAAAGAATCCTAATGCAAAAAGAACCCATGCACTGAAAAGGCTGAATCGAAAAGTTGCAATAGCAGTTACAGGTACACCTGTAGAGAATCGACTAACTGATATATGGTCCATTTTAGATTTTATTATTCCAGGATATTTGGGCAGCCAACCTGATTTTGAAAGGAGGTTTTGTAACGATTTTGATGGGGGGGTGCTTCTAGAACCATTCATTTCACCAATAATTTTGAGAAGGACAATTTCATTAGTTGCGAGTGACCTTCCGGAGAGAATTGATATTCCTCAGGCAATTAAGTTAGAGCCTGATGAGGCCAGATATTACGAAACTATTAGAGCTGACATATTTCAACAATATGAAGCAGGAGCCTCACTTGTTGCATTGTCATCTCTCAGGATGTTTTGTTCTCATCCTATGCTTTATGATAATGAGGAGCGTTGGCTTAGTGATTTAGATTCAAACGTTGTTTCATTCTCTAAATTTCAGAGATTCGATGAAATAATTCAAGAGATTATTGAATGTAAGGATAAAGTAATTGTTTTTACTTCATTTACAAAGATGTCAGATTTAATTGCAAATCATATTAAGAAAAAATATAAAATTTTTGTCGGTTGCCTTGATGGTAGATTACCAATTGATGAGAGACAAACTCTTATAGATGATTTTTCTAATATTTCAGGTTCTGCTGTCTTAGTACTTAATCCACGTGCTGGTGGTGCAGGATTAAATATTACAGCTGCAAATCATGTGATTCATTACAATTTGGAATGGAATCCTGCACTTGAAGATCAAGCATCTGCAAGAGCGTATAGGAAAGGCCAAATTAAGCCAGTTACAGTCCATAGACTTTTTATTGCTGATTCAGTGGAAGAGGTAATTAATGAAAGACTACAGAGGAAACGCGGAGTATCTGAGGCCGCAGTTGTCGGTATAACTGGAAAAGATGAAGACTATAATGATATTGTAGCTGCTTTACAGCGTTCACCACTCTGAGGCAAAGGATTATGCATACAGTTGCAAAAACATTAAGTGCAAACGATACATCTGAAACAAACGCCCACCAAGCAGGAATATTAGTACCTAAAGACCCCAGTATTCTTAGCTTTTTCCCACAACTTAGCAAAGAGGATAAGAATCCTCGTTCTCATATCATTTTTGAAGATCAAGATGGTTCTAAGTGGGAATTTGCCTTTATCTATTACAATAATAAATTTTTTGGCGGTACTAGGAACGAATATAGATTAACAAGAATGACAAAATATATTCGCACATCACAACTTAGTTCTGGTGATGACGTGATCTTCACTAAAGTGAACGAAAAATATCAAGTCAATTATGAGCGTAAAAATAGTGTTGTAAATAAGGCTGGAGTACTGAAGTTAGGATCAAACTGGAAAGTAATCCAAATCTAGCAGGAGGAAAAAGTGACACATTCTGATTCAATACAAGTAGTTTTACCTGATCCTAGACGAATGATAGAAGGTTTACGGGATACTGGTTATGAGTTCCATACTTCTGTAGCAGATATTTTAGATAATTCTATAGCTGCTGAGGCTGAATTAATTGATCTGAAGATTACCTTAGATTATAGAGGAGCAGTTAGGGTATCGATCGCAGATAATGGGTATGGTATGAACGAGGCTGGCCTTGTTGATGCAATGCAATATGGTGCTAAAGAAAGACCGAACCCAGCTAGCCTTGGAAAATATGGATTAGGGTTAAAAACTGCTTCCACCGCTTTTTGTCGAAGACTGTCTCTTATTTCACGTAATTCAGGTGATTCACCACTAGCCATGGCTACATGGGACCTTGACCATGTTGGAGATAAAAATGCATGGGAATTACTTATAAGTCAAAACCCAGATGAAGAGGCGGGAGAGCATCTAAATTCTATTTCACTTAATGGTTCTGGAACGATAGTTGTCTGGACAAAAGTTGATCGTTTAATGAAGGAGTATGACAATCCAACAGGTGTTCATGCACAAAAGGCACTCGGGAAGAAAATTCAAAGTCTGAAAGAACATATTGCGATGGTATACCAACGTTTTTTGGATCCAAAAGACGAGAGAGCAAGAAATATAATAATTAAAGTAAATGACGAAACCATCACTGCTTGGGATCCATTCGCGATAAAGTATTCAGAATTAGTTGCTGAACAATCAATTGAAGTTTTGACCCCAAGTGGTGCCGAGGCAGAATTTACTGTTAAAGCATATATTTTGCCTCGAGTAGAGGAGTTTCCATCTGATAGTGCTGTAAAAGAGGCTAAAACTGCACCTAATAGACAAGGTATTTACGTATATCGTGAAAACCGCTTGATAGTTGATGCAACCTGGTTAAATTTATATAAACTTGAAACTCACTATCAGTTGATACGAGTTGAGTTTTCATTTGATCATGCGTTAGATGAGGCATTTCATCTTGACATTATGAAGTCGCAAATCATTCTGAATGATGATTTGTTAAAGTGGCTAAAAGATGAGTTCTTGCCGGCACCACGTCGAGAAGCGAACAATAGATCAAGAAAAGGTCAGCAGAAAGTTATTAGCGAACAAAGCCATGGGGCACATGATAATTCAAACAGTAATATACGAACCCGAGAATTAGCCGCTGGTGGTGCAAAGGTGTCAATTTCAGATAAGGATAAGGGTGAAGTTCTTGTAGAAAATAAGAAAGGTAAGTTTATACTGAAAATACCCGTTGAATCTGCTACTAATCCAAACGAAGTATACGTGCAACCAGTAGAAAGTATAAATAATGGCTTACTTTATGAACCGGCCTTAATTAATAAAAGTAGAGCTGTAAAAATTAATACGGCCCATCCGTATTATCATAAAATTTATCTTCCAAATCTTAAAGAAAGCGTGACGATACAAGGTATGGATGCGCTTCTATGGGCACTCTGTGTGGCAGAGTTGACAACAATAAGTGATACTACCGCTGATAGCTTTAAAGACCTAAGGTACGAGCTTTCTCGTATTTTAGATAAACTTGTTGAAACATTGCCTGAGGCTGAGGAATAGATACTCGGTGCATATTGAATCTAGAGATATAGCTCGAATAGTTACAATTAACACGGGTCTAAAATTTAATGGAAGACATGGTGTTGATAGTGGCAATCAGTGGATAGAGCTGCACTTAGATGGACATGCGAAGTCTAGTACTTTCACAATTAAAGCCATTATTGGGTGGCGGCATATTGAAGTACTCTTTAAGCCAGGCGCATATGCTGGTGAGCTTTTAACCATCATGCGTAATTCTGACTATGATTCGCGGAATTTATTTATAAGCTTGCTAGAAGATACCCGAGAAAAAGGAACAGCGGTTTCGTTAAGTATTAATGACAGGAATTTTGATTTTAATGAGAAATCTCTTTGGGATAATAAGTGGGTAAAAATAGCATTGGGTTTTCGAGTTGGGCAGATAGACCTAAGTGCCTATGGAGAAAACGATGCACATAAAATAGTTCAAAATTTGATTAGTAGTATGGCTGCGACAGTTATATCTCTTATGCCTATAGAAAAAAATACTAGTGAAGAAACAGAAAATGAACAGTATCCTGAAGGAGCAAGCGTCTCTATAGAAGTTAACCGATATGAGCGCGATCCGAGAAATAGAGCGGCAGCTCTTGCTATTCATGGGTATGCATGCATGGCATGTGGGGTGTTGATGTCCAATATTTATGGTGATATTGTCGATGGTTTTATTGAAGTTCATCATACCAAGCCAATTTCACAACTTGGAAAAGACTACCTTATCAATCCTGTTGAAGATCTATTACCTCTTTGCCCTAACTGTCACTCAGTTATTCATCGAAGGGACCCTCCTTATACGTTAAGTGAGCTGAAGGCATTGCTGGTTGAGAAATCCGAAGAATAGAAAAATACTGAGTATAAAAAATGGATATTTTATATGTGGAATTTAATACGACTGCTCTGAAAGAGAACTTAATTAATGTTACTCAAGCAGCTATTCCAAATGTAAAGATTAGTGATTTTCAGTCTAAAGAAACGGCAATTGAATTTTGTAGAAATAATCTAATAGATGTCTTCATTATAAGTCTTGATGGCTTTTCAAATGAGGATGGGGGTAATGCCTTAATTATAGAAGCTATGGGGTATCTTCAAGAGATCATAAATATAGCCCCACATACTCCGGTATATTTCATCGGCAGCTCAGAATTAAATATTCAAATTACTAATCAATTATTGTCATCATCACATCATGTAGATGTATGGGGTGATAGAGCTTCCTCACCAACAATTAAGGTTCTGTCAAAGGATGATCTAGATTATTTATTACAAGAACTTATTCAAATATCAACCTCACTTATACAGCTAGAAGGAATCACGATAAATTCAGGAGGAACAATGCTTTCTTTATCTCCTGTACAAAAACGAATTTTAAGGATATTTGCAAGGAAGTTTAAAGGAAAGCGCTGTTATGTGAAATCTCTAGATGCCGGTCTATCTGGATCTAGGGTACTTCAGCTTGAAATAAAGGATATGAATGATGCCTCTAGAGTACATGCTATTGCAAAGTTAGATGACATAAAAAATATAGATATTGAGGTGAATAATTATTATCAAGATATATCGAGATTGCCAGTTCGAGCATATGCACCTCAAGTTGGGACGGTCAAAGGTGAGACATCTAATTCAGCTGGTGTATTTTATAGATTACTAAAGCCAAGTGATGTCCCGTTGTTCAAGGTAGCTACAATGGATGATGATCGAGCGACGCAGGTTGTAATTAAATTAAGAGAGTTGTTAGATTCTTGGTACTCGAATAGTCCAATAGAAATAATTAGCATAGGTAGTATTCGAGAGAAATTCCTTTCTAACCAAGAGGTAAGTGGCTTGAGCGAAAAGTACAACTTAGACTGGATCCAAGAGATTGAGCGTATTGAGGTTAATGCGAGAAAATCATGTATACATGGTGATTTACATGGGGAGAATATTTTTGTAAGTGATAATAATGAACCTGTAATTATTGATTTTGGAGATGTCGGTGAGGGTCATTCGGTACTAGATCCTATAACGTTAGAATTATCGTTATTTACTCATCCAAGTGTAAGAGAAAAGCTCACATGGCAACCTGATCTGGAAATTTCGTCTTGGCAGAATTTAGAGACATATTTACATGATTGCCCATATTCTAATTTTATAAAGGAATGTAGAAATTGGAGTTATAGCATAGCTGGCGATGATCTAGCGGTTAATGCAGGTGCATATGGTTATTTATTACGACAGCTAAAATATGATGATGTTGATGAAGATTTAATTTTGAAACTTTTGCTGTCAATTAAAGAGTCTATCTTAAGTTAAATGTTGTGCAACACTGTTTTTATTTCAGAAAACCATTAATCAAAGATCCTAAAAAATTGTAATAAAACCTGATTGTAATTAATAATAAAGCAATTTTCTATATGTTTAATTCATTAGCTATATGTCCAAGCTAATATCCGTGTAATTTTATTGCCTTGTGCCATTTCTATTTGCCGTATATCAGTGGCACCCAGCTTACGAAGCAATTTTGTTGATGGCTTTAGGTTGTCACTTTTTGACACTAGGCTTGTGAACCAGTGACATTGCGTGGCAAAGTCCTTACTTTCTTTTATCATTTTTTTAAGGAATAGTCGTTCGCCGCCATTACACCATAGTTCGGCTTGTTGGCCACCAAAGTTAAGGGTGGGTGAGTTTGGTTTTTTAGGGCCTGGTGTTTTATCGATTTGTTCACCACGATTGCGTGTGAGGTTGTTGACCTTTTGTTGGTTGCCTTTGAGTGCTTCTTCTTGTGAGGCATGGAAGGGTGGGTTACAGACGGTGACATCAAAATAATCATCTGCTTGAATGATGCCTTTAAACATCTGGTTTTTATCGGCTTGCAAACGCAGTTCAAACTCACTTTTAAGTGATGGATTACTGGTGATGATGGCTGCTACGTTATCCAGTGATTGTTGATTAATATCGCTGCCAACACATTGCCAACCGTATAGTTGGTGGGCTAATAGTGGGTAGATGCCATTGGCACCTGTGCCTATATCGAGCAGGGTGATGTTTGATTTGGTTGGGGCTTTGTTAGTCGTCGTTTGATCTATGCCGAGTAATTCGGCGATGTGGTGGATGTAATCTGCTCTGCCGGGAATGGGTGGGCACAGTGCGCCTTGTGGAATGTGCCAGTTAACAATGTTGTAGTGGTGTTTTAACAGTGCGGTGTTGAGGGCATTGACAGCCAGTGGGTTGGCAAAGTCGATGGAGAGGTTACCGTGATCATTGGTTTTGACATAGTTTGAAAGTGTTGGATAGCTGCTGGTGAGGGCTGGGAAGTCATAACCCGCTTGATGGCTATTTCTGGGGTGTAAGCCTTTACGACGTTTGGGTGTTTGCATATTGCTTTGTCGTTGGCGTGTGGTCACGGTGGTGAGTCTAAAGGGTTAGAGAGTGAAGGTTATTATAAGCTGAAGTGTACGTTGGCAGCTTTAAAAATAAAACGGGATAAGCCAGTGATGGCTTATCCCGTTTTGTGTTTTGATGATTGTGCTGGTTTGTTAGTTCATTTTGCGATATTTAATCCGTTCTGGCTGGTGGTCTTTACCAAAGCGTTGTTTGTAGTCTTCGGCATATTCTGTGTAGTTGCCTTCAAAGAACACGACGTTGGATTCACCTTCATAGGCAATCATATGGGTACAGACACGATCTAGGAACCAGCGATCATGCGAGATAACCACGGCGGAACCGGGGAAGGCTAAAATCGCTTCTTCGAGGGCACGTAGGGTTTCAATATCAAGATCATTGGTGGGCTCATCGAGTAGCAAGACATTGCCACCTTCTTTTAGTAGCTTGGCCATATGGAGGCGATTGCGTTCGCCACCTGATAGGTCTTTAACAAATTTTTGTTGGTCAGAGCCTTTAAAGTTAAAACGACCACAATAGGCACGAGCCGGGGTGGTGTAGGTGCCGACGGTGATCATGTCATTGCCTTCTGAAATCTCTTGAAACACGGTGTTTGTGCCGTTGAGATCTCGTGATTGGTCGACATAGGACAGTTGCACGGTGCTGCCGAGTTCTATTGAACCTGAATCAGGTTGCTCTTGGCCTGCGATCATACGGAATAGGGTCGATTTACCGGCGCCATTAGGACCGATAATGCCAACAATGGCACCGGCAGGAATGGTGAGGTTGAGGTTTTCGATTAACAGTTTGTCGCCATAGGATTTGGTGACATTGTTTAACTCGATGACTTTGTCACCTAGGCGTGGGCCAGGTGGGATGTAGATTTCTGAGGTTTCATTGCGTTTTTGGAATTCACGCGAGTTCATTTCTTCAAATGATTTTAAGCGTGATTTTGATTTGGCTTGGCGGCCTTTAGCGCCTTGTTTTACCCATTCTAATTCGGCTTTGATGGCTTTATTATGTGAGGCTTCTGCTTTGGCTTCTTGTTGTAGGCGGGCGTCTTTTTGTTCTAACCAACTCGAATAATTACCTTCATAAGGAATACCGCGACCGCGATCGAGTTCTAAAATCCAACCGGCAGCGTTATCTAAGAAGTAACGATCATGGGTAATGGCGACAACCGTACCGGGGAAGTCTTGTAAGAAACGTTCTATCCAAGCAATGGATTCGGCATCAAGATGGTTAGTGGGCTCGTCGAGCAATAACATGTCTGGGTTATCGAGTAATAAGCGACACAGTGCGACACGACGACGTTCACCACCGGATAAGACGGCAACGCTGGCATCCCATGCAGGTAGGCGTAAGGCATCGGCTGCCCGTTCAAGGGCATTGTCTAAGTTATGACCATCTTTGGCTTGAATAAGGTTTTCTAATTCGGCTTGTTTGGTGGCTAAGGCGTCGAAATCCGCATCGGGTTCAGAATAAGCGGTATAGATAGCTTCTAAGTCATCCATGGCTTGTTTAACATCAGACACGGATTCTTCAACAATTTCTCGTACCGTTTTACTGTCATCAAGTTCAGGTTCTTGGGGAAGATAGCCTACTTTAATATTCGGCATCGGGATGGCTTCACCGATATAGTCATTATCTAACCCGGCCATGATTCTGAGTAGCGTCGATTTACCCGAGCCATTTAAGCCCAACATGCCGATTTTTGCACCGGGGAAGAATGACAGCGAGATGTCTTTAAGGATTTCACGTTTTGGCGGCACAATTTTGCCAACGCGGTTCATGCTATATACGTACTGGGCCATGTTTAACTCAAGTCAATCGAAAGGTCTGATTTTACCTACGATAATCCTATTTAGCTAATCGATTTCAGATGGCTAAAGCAAAGTGTTTTAGACTTTCTTCGAAACCGTCATTATGAATGGGAAAGCGTATTCCATAAAAAACAAAACCCGCCGAAGCGGGTTTGTCTGATATTAAAGTTATGAACTCGGGTGTTTGAGAACCTTTAGCGTTTCATACCTTCGGCATCCATCATGATACCCATGTGTTGGTTTGCAACTTTAAGACCACCTTCATGTGCATGCCAGCTGATACTACTGTCGCCATTATGGTCAACACCGTCAACTACTGCTTGCGTCAGTTCTGCCATTTTGACAGCATGTGGCGCGGCTTGGCTTGCACTGGTTGAAATAAGCACGGCTTGGGCTGCATATAAGGCCATTCTACTACGTGCGATTGCATTGTTTAACGATGTTACTGCGTGTTCTGTGTGGACTTTGACTGCGTCGGATGCACCTTCGCTTTTACTGGCGAGTGTGGCGTGTCCAATTCCGCCACTGGCGGCCCTAATGAGTCCGTATCCCGTACCTGGTCCTGATCCTTCATATGAGGTGTCGATGGCATGACGCACATGTCTTGCATGCAATTTCATTGCTGCTAGGTTGTCTGGCGTTTTAGCAGAAAGCGCAGCGTGAGCGGCTGCAATTTCACCCTCTTTCATTGCCACTGGTAGGAGGCCGTGTTGGGATGGTGTGTCAGCCCAACTTGTCATGACATGCCCGATATGAGCATGAGCTTCACTCATGGCTTGTCCTGCATAGGCAGTGGTGTTAAAAGCGATTCCTGCAATCATTACTGTTGCTAACCCAGATATAATTTTTTTCATTTTGATACTCCTAATAAAGTTTATTTTGAGGGTATAAATTATTGGCGCTAATGAAACTAGACAACGGCGGTTGTGATTTTATCCCGAATTAATGTTTTTACACTTATTCTGGTTGGTTTGGGTTGGGTGTAACCGTCGAATTAGTTCAGGTATTTCAGATGGATGTATGACGGTATGATGTGGGTTGATACCCAGTTCTGCATCTAAGGGTTGTTGATGTTGTACCCACAGTGATGTTATACCAATATTGAGTGCGCCGGCAATATCTGTTTTAAGACTGTCGCCGATATGAATGACTTCATGGGCTTCGCAGTTGGCTAATTTAAGCGCTTTGTGGAAGATGGATGCAGCGGGTTTTTCTTCTGGTTCTTGGCCACCGATAATAATATGGTCGACATGTTTAGCGAGGTTTGTTGATTCTATTTTTGGAATCTGGGAAAAGACGGGGCCATTGGTGATGACGACGAGGGTGAAAAGGGCACGTGCTTCCGCTAAGAAGGTGAGGATACCAGGGTAGAAGTCGAATGCTTCAATACGGTCATTATCAAATTTGTCTTGAATGGCTTGGGCCGTTTCGTCGCTAACATTATTAATGTTACGTTCGGCTAATAAGTCTTGAATCAATTGCAGTCGAAAGGCGCTTTCGCTTTGTTGTTCAATAATGGGCATGTAACGCGTGCGTTGTTGGTCAGTCCAGTCACGGTAAATACCGGTGACATAGTCATTGGCAAAAGTGTCGCCGTTCATGTTGGGGCCAAATTGCGATTCAATGCTGTGTGCCATTAACTGCTTGGCCTGTTCATTGGCGCCTGTTGTATCACACAGGGTTTCATCAAGATCAAGGAAGAGGGCTTTTAACATGGAGGCTCAACAGAATAAGAATTTATGCCATTGATCATAGCAAACATTGGCTTACTGTAATTGAAGATAAAGGGTGTTAAATCCTATTTTAGCGTTGGTGGTCAGTCACAGTGATGATTTTCATTGTGACAATGAGTGACATGTTATAACATGTCTTTTCCTGAGACGGCCCTCGATGTTTTAAATATGCGTTTAATCCGCTGAGGTGATGATGGACAAAAGTAAAGGAGCGGAGATATTGAGTGTGAAAGGAAAGTGCACCTTATCAGGTGAGGATATGGAAAAAGTAGAGACGATACTTGAACATGCCGAACAGTATTGTAAAGCGCATGGGGCGCGCTTAACAAGTAAGAGAAAGCAAGTTCTATCAGGTTTGTTACAGTCTGAAAAAGCCTTGTCTGCCTACGAGCTAGTGGATTTTTGTAAAACCAAATTTGGTGTGTCGATACCTGCGATGTCGGTGTATCGGATTTTGGATTTTCTTCAGGGCGAATACTTGGTTCACAAGCTGAATTTAGCCAACAAGTATGTTGCTTGTGCCCACATTACCTGTGCCCATTCCCATGCTGTCCCGCAATTCTTAATTTGTGGTCAATGTAAAAAGGTAGAAGAGATAAGTATTAGCAAATCGACGATAGATGTCCTTGAGAAAAGCGTGGAACATGCAGGTTTTCACCTTGTTAGCCCACAATTAGAGATGAACTGTGTTTGCGAAGCCTGCATGGTCAATGCAGTTTAGAATTACCCATATGAGAGAACAATGAGAACGATACAAAACTTCACCGATAAAATGGCGATTAGCCTCTCTTTATTATGCGCTATTCACTGCTTGGCTTTTCCGCTAGTGATTTTGCTATTACCGACCGTTGCAGCATTGCAGCTCAACGACGAGGCTTTTCATCTATGGATGTTGATGGCGGTGATACCCACCAGTCTCTACGCCTTAACGATGGGCTGTCAACAACATAAACATTATCGCTTACTTGCCATGGGTTTAGTGGGCTTGCTTTTCTTAGTTTCAGCTGTTGTTGTAGGTGGGGTATGGGAAAAGGTACTGACGTGTATCGGTGCTGGGATTATGGCTTTTGGTCATTATAGGAACTATCGTTTATGCCAGCATGAAGACAGCTGTGAATGCCATGCATCTCAGAACGATACGTAAAAACAGGCTTAGAGTTTAATATTTGAGCGACATATAGAGGCGTTAGGCTCCTAGGCTCGAATTGATTGCCACAATACATAAACCACTTTCGAGTGGTTTTTTTTGTTTATTAGATAAGGCTGAGCGGATATTTTGAGTACAAAAATGTAGAATAGCGATCTATTGAAGCTAAGTGGAAGAACACGGTGAGTAAAACGGAACAATTGTCCCAAGAAGAATATCTAAAACGCTGCCAAGCTGCTGCGGATGATGGCAATGTGGTTGCCCAGAATACGCTGGGGTTTTTGTATTTGAATGGTCAAGGGATTGAGCAGAATGATGAAGAGGCTGTAACGTGGTTTCGACGTGCTGCCCATGATGGCTATGCGGCCGCACAATACAATTTGGCTGTGATGTATAAGCTAGGTCAAGGGGTTGAGCAAAGTCACCCTGAATCGATTAAGTGGATGCAGGCCTCTGCGAACCAAAGCTATGTGGAAGCACAGTCTAATTTGGGTAATTTGTATTATCAGGGTTTGGGCGTGATGCAAGATTATGCAATGGCGTATCTGTGGTGGACATTGGCAGAACAAAATGGTGCTAATGATGTTGAGCATAATATAACGGACTTAGTGAGCAAGATGTCGGCAGCACAAATTCGAGAAGCGAAGCAGCTCGTTGTACAATGGCAAAAAAAGCATTAAGTTTTCTTTTTAAAACCCTTATTAATATTTCAGGAAAAGATCGTGTCAAAGAATATCTATTTTTTTATAGCAGCGGTTTTGGTGGGCTTTTATATTTTTCAAACCTATACGCCGTCGTTAAACGATGAAGAATTAGCAGCCAATAAGCAGGCAAGTTTGGCGTATCTCGAAGCAAATAAAGTAATGGAAGGCATTATGGTTACTGAGTCTGGCTTGCAATATAAGCAATTGCAGGCAGGGACTGGGACTGTGCATCCTAAAGTGGCTGATATGGTGAAAGTGCATTATGAAGGCATGCTGGCGGATGGGACTGTGTTTGATAGTTCTATTCAGCGTGGCGAGCCGATTACATTTGGTTTAGAGCGCGTCATCGTGGGTTGGAAAGAAGGTTTACAGTTGATGGTGGTGGGGGATAAAACCCGTTTCTTTATTCCGCCTTCGCTGGCTTATGGCGAACAATGGGCCGGTGATATTCCACCTAATTCGGCGTTGATCTTTGATGTTGAGTTGTTAGATATTAATTAAACGTTTGATACTAGATTTGAATGTAAAAAAGTCACCTCAAAGGTGGCTTTTTTGTTGGTGGATTTAGCTTAAGGTCAGTTGCATTGTTATATGGGGAATGCCGGCTTCCATAAACTCTTCCCCTTCGGCGATAAAACCGTGTTTGGTATAAAAGGCTTCTGCAGGACGTTGGGCATGCAGTTTTAAGGATTTCATTCGACTTTTTTTAGCCGTTTTAATTATTTGAGCCATCATGGCAGACCCCGTCCCTTGGTTTCTGAAGCTATCTAAAACCGCCATGCGACCAACAATACCATCAGAAGTTAATCGGGCTGTGCCAATGGGGTTGCCATCTAGTGAAGCGATAAGGTGTAGGGCGTTTTCATCATACTCGTCCCACTCATCTTCTTCGGCTATATTTTGTTCGTTAATGAAAACGGCATGGCGAACATGTTTTGCTGTTATTCCGGCGCGAGCCCATTCTGCGAGTAATATTTTAAGCATAATATTTAAGTCTATTTCTCAGATTAAGCAAATGGCGCGAAGGCATCATCAAGCGGGGTGTTGGCGATGTGGTTGAGGTAGTTACTCATGGTTTTTTGGGCGAGCACTAATAACACTTCGGCGATAGAACGATCAGTGAAACCGGCTTGTTTGAATGTTTCAACACCGGCAGAATCGACATTACCGCGGTTACGGACGACTTGTAGTATAAAGGTGCGTAGTGCTTCTAATTTAGCGGTAGGTAATGCGGTTTCATTTTTAATGGCATCACAAATACTTTTGTCGACACCCATGCCTACAGCGACAGCGACATGTGCTGGAAAGCAGTAATGGCAGTCATGCTCGTGGTTGATGGTTTGCCATGCGACGGTCATTTCTTCTGCGGTAAAAGCACTTTCTGTGACGAGTTGATGCAAGGTCATATAGCCTTTTAGCGCTTGTGGTGACACAGAGAGCATCGTATGAAAGTTGGGTACCATACCGATGCTTTTTTGCATTTGGTCTAACAGTGGTTGACTTTCTGCTGGGATAGCATCTTTGTCTAGTAGGCCTAATGTGGTCATGAATGTTTCCTCGTTTCTAGTTATTTTGGGTATTATGTTGATTATAGACTTTAGTCTCGGTGTTTGGATACTGCGAGAGTGTGTTTGCTGCGTCAACTTTGTTTGATGCCCTAGTGTGTCATGTTTTAATTTGTTTTTAGGAATTGTGTATGGAAGATGTGCTTCTCTTTATTACGATTGGCGTTATTTTGGTTTCCGTCAGCTTTTACCGCGCTTATATTTCTTCTGGCGTGTCGAAACTCAATGGTGAGAGTAAGCAGGACGGTCAGGACTTTTTGGCGCTCAATCGTTTTAAAGACGGTGTGGCAGTGACGGAGTCTGGGCTGCAACATACCGTCTTGGTGGCGGGAACAGGAACAGCACATCCGGGCGTGAGCGATCAGGTTAAGGTGCATTATGAAGGCACGTTTTCTGACGGTCGGGTTTTTGATAGTTCAATTAAACGGGGTCGGCCCGCTCAGTTCGGTTTGAATAGGGTGATAAAAGGCTGGCGGGAAGGGCTACAGTTGATGGTGGTTGGTGAGAAGCGGCGTTTTTTTATTCCTGCTAAGTTGGCTTATGGCAACCGTTGGGTCGGTAATATACCCCCAGGTTCGACGTTGATCTTTGATATTGAGTTAATAGAGATTAAAGACTAGGCAAAGATGTTGAAACAGCTATTATCAAAATGGATTTTGATGTTGTTATTGTTAAGCCCCCAAGCGAGCTTTGCATTTTCACACTTTGGCCATCAATTAATTTGTGCCACGGCGTATGAATTGACTGCACCGAAAACCAAAGTGTTTATCGATAAGTTAGTTAAGACGAAGGGTGTAGCCAAGGGCTATGACTTTGTTAAAGGCTGTACTTGGCCCGATGTGGTGCGTAAGACCACGCATCGCGAGACCGATGAATACCATTATATGAATGTGCCCAAAGGGCTGGCTTTTAATCACCAGCGTGATTGTGCGGCTTATGATTGTGTGACCCAAGCGATTCAGCGTTATGCGTTAAATTTGGCTGATTCGGGTGTGAGTAGACGTAACCGGAAAGAAGCGTTGTTTTTCCTTGGGCATTTTGTAGCAGATTTACATCAACCATTGCATGTTGGATTTGGGGAAGATCGGGGCGGAAATACGATTAAGGTATTTCGCTCGGCTAAACACAAAAAGCCAGATATTAATTTACATGCTTTATGGGATAGAGATGTGCCGTATAAAGCAGGCTTAGGGCGGTCATCTTCGCAACGGGTTTTGCTTGAAAAGATTAGAAAGTACGATCGCAGTTCATGGCAAGGCTTTGATGTGATTGCTTGGGCACGGGCATCACATGAGATGGCAAAAGACGTTGCGTATGTGATGCCAGATGGTTCACCTGTAGTGAATAAAACACGGTTAACCGAAGCTTATTATCAGCGGGCAAGTCCGGTGATTGTTCAGCAGTTTATGAAAGCTTCGGTGCGCCTAGCTTATTTATTGGATAAGGCGGCGGCTAGTGAGATTGGGGTAGATAGTTTTCAATTGGATCAATAAGTAAAAGCGTCTCTTGATGCACGTAGGGTAAGTGATTAATCGGTTTGTAATGGCAGTTATAAAAAAAGCCGTAATGAAGTGAATCATTACGGCTTTTGGTTTGTGTAGACTTGATTTAGGGGTTAGCTCTTGGTTTTACGTCTGAGCCCTAAGAAGCCTAATAAAGCAGGTGCGAATAAAAACAATGCCGCTGGCACTGGGACTTCAGAGACACCAGAGTTATAAGCTCTCCAGTTACTTATGCCACCGCCTCGAGTTGCACTGATATCGGAGATTGTAAATCCCGTTCCTGGTGTCACGAGTGATGCAAAATGGAAAAACACTTCAAATCCCCCAAAATGAACCGCTAGGTAGTCATAGGGAATAGTGCTGATTATTGTGTTAGAAGCACCGCTAATATTATCTTTAAATGTGCCCGATAATGTTCCTTCATCAGCAAAGGTGTTAGCAGGAAGCATGAAAACGCTTTCGATTGCATCACCAATAACGTCGTAGCTTTGGTTGGAAATGGGTGCGCTTGGGTTGTCATCACCGGCAGCAATTTGGCTAACGGTTGGGCCAGAATAACTAAAAGTTAAGGTCTGACCGCTGTCGGGAGCTGTAAATGAGAATGGACTGGTGGGTGCGTTGTCGATTGGAAGAAAAGCCGCATTAGCGATGGGGCTCATTAAGAAGGTTGTCGCGATTGCGAGTGCAGTAAGATATTTTTTCATAACATTTCCTCTAAGTTAGAAAATGCAGCTCAGCCATCTTTAGAAGGTTAAAGACCCGTAGCTTTCCGTATTTGGCTCACACCAAGGTTGGCTTTTTTATTTTTATATATTCCAAGTTAGTCCTACTAACTGAATATGATATTTATTATATTTTTAATTAATGACTTAGTCAATATAAGAGTTTTGTTAAAAACCCGCCAAATGGATACTGATGAATAAAGTCAGTGAAAAGCTCAGCCACAAGGTAAAAGGTCTAGGTTCTATAGTGGGTTGATGTCTTCTGGTAGAATCAGGTCATGAAAAAATACCGTCAGATTTTGATTAAAATGGGGTTACGTGCCATTTTTGCTTTTGTTGTATTGAGTTTGTTGATCGTGTTGCCATTTCGTTGGCTAAACCCGCCGATTACCATGGTGATGGCCGACCGTTGGTTGGGATCAGATGATAATTTTGAACTGAAACAGCGTTGGCTACGATGGGATAAGCTGCCAAAACAAGCGGCGCTGGCGGTAGTGACCTCTGAAGATCAATTGTTTCCACTTCATTCAGGTTTTGATTTTAAGGCCATATTTGGTGTGTTGAAATCAGTTGGGGATGGTGGCGGTCAGTTACGTGGGGCAAGTACGATTAGTCAGCAGGTGGCTCGTAATGTTTACTTATGGACCGGGCGAAGCTGGTTTCGTAAAGGCTTAGAGGTCTGGTTTACTTTGTTGATTGAATTAACCTGGGGTAAGCAACGTATATTAGAAGTGTATTTGAATGTGGCTGAGTGGGGACATGGTGTTTTTGGTGTCGAGGCGGCGAGTCTTCATCACTTTGGCAAATCGGCCAAACGTTTGAACTCGATGCAAATCGCGTTGTTGGCTTCTGCTTTGCCGAGTCCATTGAAATATGATCCTGCCAGACCAGCACAGCACCTCAGTGACAGGGCGCGATGGAATCTTGAGCAACAAGCGAGTTTAGGGGGTGTGCTTTGGTTAGGTCCTATCGAATAGGGACTTCAGGCTAATTAATAACTTTAATGGTTAATTATTTGATCATTACCTAGTTAAAGGTTGATTATGTATATTACTTTTATCATTAACTTGTTTGACAGGCTGATTGAACAGGTGTAGTTTAATGATTAATAAATTAACCAATATAGGGTTGATTATCATTTAAAGATAAAATAAGACTACATTATGAAATTTAATTCGATGACAGATAAGGCCATAGCGGCTGAGATAGGTGGCCGTATTGAGCAGATGCGTTTAGAGCGTAATTTGACACAACAGCAGCTGGCTGATCGTGTTGGATTATCTCGCGTTAGTTACCGTAGCTTGGTTGCGGGTCAGGGTAAATTCATCAATTTCATTGCAGTGTTACGGACACTGGATCAATTAGCCTTGGTTGAGCAGTTTGTGCCTGAAACGACCTTTAGCCCGATGGAACAGCTCAAATTAAAGGGCAAGCAACGTCAGCGTGCGTCTGGATCGCGTGAGGTTAAAACCGAGCAAGATGATGAAGAGGCTGACTGGTAATGGATAATTTAGCCGAAGTTAGACTTTGGGGCGAGCAAGTTGGGGCATTAGCTTATGATGATGCTAGCCAGTTTAGTACGTTTGAATACGCACCGAGTTGGTTGAAAAAAGGCATTGAGATTGCTCCAATCCATATGCCCTTGGCTGAGACGAAATATCAGTTTCAAGGATTAAACCCGGATACTTTTCGTGGCTTGCCGGCGGTGTTTGCCGATATGTTACCTGATGATTTTGGTAATGCGGTGATTAATGCGTGGTTGGCACGTAATGGACGGAGTGCGGACTCATTCACAGCTGTAGAACGCTTGTTGTATACCGGAACGCGTGGCATGGGGGCATTAGCATTTTTGCCTGCGGTTGAGCGAGATGACGCGGTGAATGGTGAAGTAGCCATCGATTCTTTGGTGATGATGGCCCAACAGGTATTGGATGAGCGGGTTCAGATGCGTCAAGCTATGCAGGCTGAATTATTTGATAATGCAAACCAGCAAACCGCGATGAAAGCGATTTTGCAGGTTGGGACGTCGGCTGGGGGTGCTAGGGCTAAGGCTGTGGTGGCTGTGAATGCAGATCGAACACAAATTCGCTCGGGCCAGGTCGATGTGCCAGAGGGCTTTGAGCATTATTTATTAAAGCTGGATGGCGTCGAAGAACATAAGACGAACAATGAAACCTTTGGTGATCCTAAGGGGTTTGGCAGGATGGAATATGCCTATTATTTAATGGCGAAAGAAGCCGGTATTGATATGTCTCCTTGTGAACTATTACTGGAAGGTGGCCGAGCACATTTTATGACGCAACGTTTTGACCGGGTGGGGAATCGCAAGCGCCATATAGCGTCATTATGTGCGATGGACCATGCAGATTATAAGCAGCCCGGCCAGTATAGTTATGAGCAGTTACTCACTGTGGCAAGGCAATTAAAATTACCTCGGTCGGATGCCATCGAAATTTTTCGACGTATGGTGTTTAACGTGGTGGCGCGTAATCACGATGATCATACGAAGAATATGAGTTTTATGTTGGACGATACAGACAGCGATTGGCGTTTATCGCCCGCGTTTGATGTTGCTTATAGTTATAAAAAAGACTCACCTTGGGTGAACTCACATCAGATGTCATTGAATGGCAAGCGCGAGGATTTTGTAGCCAGTGATTTACAACAAGTGGCGTCGTTGATTGGTAACTTTGGCCGTGAGTCAAAACAGATCGTTGAGCAGGTGTTAGAGGTGGTTAATGCGTGGCCAACTTATGCAGCACAAGCGGGTGTGGCTGATGCCTTGGAGGATGAGGTGAGGCGTCACCTTCGGGTGTTTGATAACTTGCGATTGTGATAGTTTACGTGGTTGAACGAATTATTGACCTCACGTTATTGTCCATTAATTAGCTATAATAAGCGGCATTATCAGTCTCCTTGCAGACATTACTATCAATATTAGGGATCGCAATGAAATCACATTACGCAACAGGTTTAAAACAACGGGGCTCAACCATTATTTATGTGGTGTTGGCGATTATTATTTTGTCGGCATCAGCAGGCGTGTTGTTTTTTAAGATCAAGTCGCCCCCTAAAGCGGCCTATGAAATGGATATGTCATCAACGGTTCCTGTGGCTGTTTTACCCGAAGTGACGGTGTATAAATCAGCGACGTGTGGCTGTTGCAGTAAGTGGATTACCCATATGGAAAATGAAGGGTTTAAGGTCGTTTCGCATAATAAAGATGATATGACATCGATTAAGATAGAAGCGGGCCTACAGCCTGAACTAGCGTCTTGTCATACTGCCTTTGTTGATGGTTATGTGATTGAAGGTCATGTGCCCGCAGATGATATTAAACGTCTGCTCACCGAGAAACCGCCAGTATTGGGTTTAACAGCACCGGGTATGCCTCAAAAATCACCGGGTATGCAGCCAGAAGGTGATGCACCGCAAGGGTATGATGTTTTAGCGTTTGATAAAGCTGGCCAAACACATGTCTATACTGCTTATTAGTTCAACGTTGTTTGTCTAAATTGAGATAGGTTGATGACTAATAGTGTTTATATTGCGACGAGCTTGGATGGCTATATAGCGACTATCAATGGTGGCTTGGAGTGGCTTAATGGTTTCCCTAACCCTTCTGAAAGTGATTATGGCTACCATGAGTTTATGGATAGGATTGATGCGCTGGTGATGGGACGTAAGACGTTCGACATTGTGGCGGCTTTAACCCCGTGGCCTTATACAAAAAAAGTCTTTGTGCTGAGCGGCAGTTTGAAGGAAGTGCCAGCGGTATTAGTCGACCAAGTTGAGATTGTAAATGGTGATATCAGTACGGTGGTTAAAAAACTGAATACGCGGGGTTATCACAATCTTTATATTGATGGTGGCCAGACCATTCAGGCATTTCTCAGAAAGAACCTGATTGATGAACTGATCATTTCTAAAATCCCACTTATTTTGGGTGAGGGGATTCCCTTATTTTCACCGCAAGACCAACCACTTAAGTTTGAACACTGTTCAACAGAGGTGTTTGAGGGTGGGTTGGTGAAGAGTCATTATAAGAAGCTGTAATAGAACGGCATTCAAATAAGCCTTGAGCTAATGAAGAATGAGTATCTACAAGCCATTTTGATAAAGTCAGCTTTGAGTTGAGAGTGATCTTTGGATAATGCTTTGCTAACGTGCCCTAAGGCGGCAATTATTATGGCTAGCATAACGACAACCAAAGACCTGTTTCCAAGCAGGGCGGTTTAAAGCACATTCTCTTTATTTCAAACCCACACCCAATCAAAGTCGCTTTTTAGTCTTCCATGTCGCCATTTCAACCAGCGGATCATCGGGCCAGGGGTGCTTGGGATAGCGACCCCTCATTTCTTTTTTCACCTCGTGATATGAGGTGTGCCAGAAACTGGCTAGGTCTTGCGTGATTTGCAGCGGTTTGCCTGCGGGTGACAAGAGGTGAATCAGCACAGGTACTTTGCCTGCAATAACAGCGGGGCTTTGCTCGCAGCCAAACATTTCCTGTAATTTCACCGCCAGCACGGGCGGGGATTCTGTGTAGTCGATGCGGATACTAGATCCAGATGGTACTTTCAAATGGGTTGGTGCTAGTTTGTTGAGTGTCTGTTGCTGCTCCCAAGGCAGGCGTGCGTGCAGGATGTTAGTTAACCTAACCTTTTTAAAGTCGTTTAATAAATTCACATCATTCAGATAAGGCGCTAACCAATTCTCAAGCGTGGCAAGTAACCCTTCCTGACTCACATCTGGCCAGTTATTGTCCCTTTCAATGGTGCGAACCAGTGACACTCTGGCACACCATTGTTGAAGTTCGGAGGTCCAGGGTAGAAGACTGAGCCCCTGTTTTCGGATATGCTGAATTAACGCCGCACTTTTGGCTTGCGTAGATACGGTGTCTAAGCGAGTGCGTTGTAGAATCAGAGTACCTATTTTTTTCTGTTCTTCGGCGACAAACCGGTTAGTTTTTTTATCCCATTCGGCAACGGTCTCTAACTGAATCGCGTTACTGAGGGCTGAATCGAACAAGCCTTCATCAAATTTCACCGCCGAGCGAATAACATCTCCTTTACCGCCTAGCTGGCTTGACACTTCGGCGATCGCGAGCCAGCTATTATTAGCAAGATGATGATGCCCCATCAGATTGGCGCTGCGACCATTGGCGAGCTGATAACCACCCGAATGTCTACGCCGCGCAATGCGATCTGGATAGGCGCAGGCAAGCAGATAACCGGGCAATTGTTCAGCGGTTATCAAATGGCTTATTTTACCGGGCCGTTTTACCTTCAAGGTCTGTTGTTCGAATTGTTGTGCTAACTGACGCGTGCGATGTAACCAGCCTTTATGCATTGGTGGACAATGCGACTTGCCGTTCAATAGTTCAAGGCGGTCGCTAATATCTGCATTATCACGACTAAAAGGGTCACGGTCAGATAGCAGACTCGCTAATAAGGCCGCGGGTTTAATACAACCGATCGCGCTACCGCACAGTAATAGATGTGCGAGCCGTGGGTGTACCGGTAAAGATGTCATGGCCTGACCATGTTTTGTCAGAACCCAGCCATTGGTTTCACGTTTAATCGCACCGAGCGATCTGAGTAAATCTATGGCCTGTTGCCATAACCCTTTTGGCGGTGGGTCGATCCAGCTTAATTGCTTTGGATCGTCTACGCCCCATTGTAATAATTGCAGTGCCAATGGTGCCAGGTCAGCATTTAGAATTTCGGCGGTGCTGTGTGCTGCCAGTTGACCCTGCTGATCGGCCGACCAGAGCCGGTAACACTTCCCAGGTCTTAGCCGCCCGGCACGCCCGGCTCTTTGGTCACTGGATGCTTTCGAAATTTTGACGGTATGCAATCCTGTCATGCCAATCGACGGATTGAATTTTGCTTCCCTCGCAAGGCCACAATCAACCACGACATCAACACCATCAATGGTCAGGCTGGTTTCGGCAATATTGGTGGCCAATACAATTTTCTGATCGTTGACTTGTTGGCCACTGAGTGGCGCGATGGCTTGTTGTTGCGCTTCAATCGATAGATTGCCATAGAGCGGATGCAGATGAATGCCCTTTAATTTTCTATCAAAAATCCAGTCCGAAAGATCATCTGCAACGCGGTGAATTTCTCCCTGCCCCGGCAAAAAAGCCAGCACGCTGCTAGTTGGATTGTCAGTAACTGCCTGTTTAATGGTGCTAACCATACGATCAGTAATGCGTTCTTTGACTTGTCTGGCCTTCCCGTAAATAATATCGACAGGGTAAGCTCGACCTTCACTTTTCACGATCGGTGCGTCGCCTAACAATTCCGCTGTGGCCTTGCTATCGAGTGTCGCCGACATCACCAGTATTTTTAACGGGGTCTGGTTTTGATCAGGGTCATTTCTAAACAAAGCGCGACCTTTAAGGCACAAACTGAGCGCCAGATCAGAATCTAAACTGCGTTCGTGAAATTCGTCAAAGATCACCAAACCCAGGTCATCTAACGAGGGGTCATTCTGTAACATTCGGGTAAGAATACCCTCAGTGATTACTTCCACTTTTGTATTTTTGCCAACCTTAGACTCTAACCGCATACGATAACCAATCGTTTGGCCAGCACTTTCATTCAACAGGCTTGCCATGCGATGCGCTGCTGATCGGGTGGCGATTCTGCGTGGCTCTAACATTAGAATTTTTCTGTGCTTTAGCCAAGGTTCATCCATCAGCGCCAGCGGGACTAAAGTGGTTTTACCCGCACCCGGTGGGGCTTCCAGTACAACCTCATGCCGCTCAGACAATTGCTGCTTAAGACTGTCTAAAATATCTTCAACAGGTAGGCCCAGTGGGGTCACAGTTTTGCCTTTGGCAGTCGGTTTGGAGGGGGGTGATAATAACTCAAAATGAGATGATTAATCACTCGGTTTATGTCACTTGGTTGAATAAATTGAAATGGCATGTCTGCTTTGTGTAGAGTGGCCTAAACCGGTCAAGGAACCTAAATATGTCGATTTTGAAACCAATAGATTTTACACTGAACTACCCCGATTATCCCGATAGTATCCCCCTCTAATTCGTCTCGTGACAGGTATAATGATGCATTTTGCACTTTCAACTGGACATGAGTATGCGCACTGAGATCAATTATGAGAATAACCCATTAAATGGGGTTGGTTTAAAAAGCTTGTTGATCGAAATAGTGGATCACTATGGTTTTGAGATTCTCTTTGCCTATTTAAACATCAATTGTTTTAAGACTAACCCGAGCATTGAATCTAGTGCGAAGTTTCTTAAGAAAACAGATTGGGCACGTGAAAAGGTCGAGGCTTTCTATTTGTACGAATTTAAAAACTTACCTAAAGCATCGTCAGAGCAGTTTTCACTGCCTCCCAGAAGTCGCATTATTCCAGATGATCATAAGCCAGGTACACCTGCCGAACTGACCCTTGAGGATGCTGAGCAATTACGTGAGAAGCGAGAAGAAAAATCAGCTGCCTGGGAACGGGAAGCAGAACAACGTTCTGGCAAGCGCTTTAGCACCCAGCGAAAAAAGCCTTCCAGTGAGAGTGAGAGCATAAGAGACAATAAGCACAGTAAGCAGGACGGCCAGGCGTTAGAGGAATCAGCAAGTACCTCTGATCAGAGTGACAGCGATCCATGGGCGAATTGGAAAAATAAATCGGACCGTTAGAAGCACTGGCATCAAGTCTAGATGTTAGCCTTTTCAATTGTCCGACTAGCTTAACGTCCTAGCGCTGTATTAAGAATTCAGCGAGTTTCATTGGAGGAATTTCTTAAAGAAATCATCCATATCTTTAGGTACTGGCAAATCGGACGGGTTTGCCCAACTAAAAGCGGCAACGGTTGCAACATGTCCACCTGTTTCATAGATGATCGTCTCTACATCGCCATTCGCCTTTTCTATACCAGCCTTAAGTGCCGCTAAGTTTCTAGGATAGACGGTGTCATCTTCGCCAGTGTATATCAATAGCATCGGTGGCTCATCGCCATCGATAAAGTTAGTTACCACCATATTTGGAAAGTTGTCAGGCGGGCCGAAGATTTCTTTTATGTCAGCGGCTTTTGGCACAAAATCATAAGGACCAGCCAGACCAGCAAAAGCATTTACAACATTAGGCTTGAGCTTGTGCGTTGCCAAATAAGCATTATCGGCAATAATCAATGCCCCTATATGTGCACCCGATGAATGACCCGATATAAACAAATTCTGATTGCCTTTATAGTTGGCTATGTTTTTGTGAACCCAAGCAACTGACTTTGCTGCATCTTCTGCAAACGTCGGGAATTTTACATCCGGATATAGGCGAGTATTGGGCAACACCACAACATAACCCATACTTGATAGTGTCGTACCTACAAATTTGTACTGATCTTTAGAGCCATCTATCCAGCGACCGCCATGAAAAAACACCACAACGGGAAACGTTTCTTGTTCAATATTGGGTACATAAATATCTAACTCTTGACGGGGGAGTTGACCATAAGGGACATCTTTTGAAATTTGGCCGTCGTAGGTCAGCGTAGGCGCATTGACGACTGCAAACTGCAGAGGTGTGCAGGCAACAAGAAACGCCATAAGGAAGAGTATAGTTAGTGTTTTTTGCATGTAATAAATACGCTTTAAAATTTCAAATGGATAAGAATGTTTTTATGCTTTAGCCAAGCTTACCCCCTATATTGTGGTGCTTCCAGTGGGGTCACGGTTTTGCCTCTGGCAGTCGGTTTGCAGGGCTGTGATAATA
Organism: uncultured Gammaproteobacteria bacterium; assembly: GCA_905479985.1. GTDB lineage: Bacteria > Pseudomonadota > Gammaproteobacteria > Nitrosococcales > Methylophagaceae. Next base: position 42,153 of record CAJQOM010000012.1, read on the forward strand.
ATTCAAAATAGGATTTACACAATTGCAAAATCAAGCTGGCCGGCCCTATAATTTCAAAAATCTAATCTTCAGCTATAGAATCAAATAACTTCCGCTTCGAATTCATCCAGTCACTAAATGCTTGAGGCGCTTGCATTAAGGTCATTACCTCTCCCATCACTTTTAAATGTGCTTGATCCTGTGCCTGAAACATCGCCATGCCATGTTCTTTGCTGAGTATCGCCATATCTTCGAAGGTTTCGGCCTGAAATGTTGCATCACAAGCACCGCCCATTTCTTTACATGTCATCGTTTTCATTATTTTTCCTTTCATAAAATAGTGCGTTTAAGCTTTTACTACATTGGTCGCCATTGACTGGCATAGTGAGATTAGGCGTTGTTAATGCCATTTTCATATACAAATCAAACTGGCTGATCCCTTTATTCTTGGTTTAATCAACTACACCTACGTGTCAGAAGTTCACTTCAATGCCAAGCAAAGTGATAAGTTCATAGTATCCAATAAATACTGCTATAAAAAACGTAATAATGATCAACTCATGTTTATAACCGTGACGATGGAAGAAGTCTCTATCTCGATGATGAACGACATCCATGAGCTCGTCAGCAAACCGAATAGACAGAAACGTCCCAACTCCGGAGAGTAAAATCACGCTCCAATACGGATATGGCATTGTTAGAATTTGATACAGGAACCTTGTTAGTGTCGTTGTCTCATAATATTCAGCGAAATAGAGTAGTGAAATAATGTTAATCGTAATAGCTATTGCCCAAACAGCAATTTCTGACACTAACATACGAACACCCAATATTAATCGGAGAGGGAAGTCCAATAGAAACCCAGCATCTGCAATTGGCGTACACAGAACAAAAAAGCTCCACGTTAGAATGGAGGTTATCCCTCCCGTCATAATATCGTATTGAATACTAAGGTAAGAAAAGTAAGCTATTAGTAATGCGCATAGCAAAAGGAACTTGTAGAGCAACTGCTTCTTTGGCGCCGCACTCTTTGTTGTGACGGTCGTTTTCATTAGTGGTTTCATTGAATTATAGTTCTGTTATCCGTTAAACACGCTTCAGCGTTAGCAGCACAAGTCCATTTTTCACAATCGCTCATGATTTTATCTCTCCGCAGTGGCTTTGGACATCTGAACGAATTTCCTTGTCAGGCTTCACTTGCTTCTGCCAGAAAACTGAAAAATATATTGCCAACCAAAATAAGAAAGCCTATGACTAACCCCCCGACGCCGACATAAGTTAGTAGCTCTGTAACAATGTGCGAATGCGCTGCGCTGCGACCCATCGAAGGGGCGAGCAAAAACATAGTCAACCATGCAAAGGGATAAAGAGCCCCTAGGCCTATAAGCACGGAAGTCGTTTTTTTAAGTTTGTGGCTTATCGTTGAGAGTGAAACCAGTAGCAACAAGCCAATTGAGAACGCGGCTATACCCGTAGAGTGAAAATGTGCCCGTTGTGCATAGCGCCAAATCTTATCTTGGCTTTTGGCATCGTGAATATCAGGATGTGCAGCAATCCCTTGAGCCACAAAATCCTTAAAGACATCTTCATTCACACCAAACGCAACGCCTAACGCAATGCCGAAAGCAAGCCCAAGGAGGACTAATGCCAGTCCTGGTTTTATTACTGATAGTTCAATTCTCATAAAGTGCTCCTGTGAAATCTAACGATATGCTTGTGCCCTTGCGTTTGTTAAATACCTTATGTAATGGCGGTAAGCAATAATCGACGGGCTTTTCTATTTATTAATTCAACCTATTTCACTATAACCCCAATTTCTACATGTTAATACGCAGGATAAAATAATCTAGGGAAACACGGCGAATAACCGACAGTCTATAATAGGTTGCGTGGTTAAAATGTGGCAGGTTCAATCTACTCCGCTTTTGGTCTGTTTTGTCCGATTGTTTGACAAATAAATTAACCATTTAAGATAGCATCAAGAATAAAGGCTATTCTTTAAGTATCTCGGGTATTATTGCCACTGGATCATTCTTCTGGCTCATCTTTTTCTGTAAGGCCTTTCGTCTATGACTAAGCAAGTTACCTTAAGTCGAACACTTTCACTGCCAATGATCCTACTTTATGGCCTCGGCACAACCATCGGTGCGGGTATTTATGCTTTAGTTGGTGAAATAGCTAATGTAGCGGGTTATTTCGCCCCAATGTCTTTCCTTCTCGCATCCTTCACAGCGGGTTTCACTGCAATCTCCTTTGCCGAATTGTGCAGTCGTTTCCCTCGCGCGGCCGGTGCGGCTTTATATGTCAAACAAGGTTTTGGCTCTGAACGCATATCTACCCTTGTTGGCCTGCTAGTCATCTTAGCCGGTCTGGTGTCGGCCGCAGCGTTGATCAATGGCTTTGTAGGTTACTTACATCAATTCATCGGCGTAGAACGTACGCTTGCTATCGTGCTAGTGACGATAGTGCTTGGCGGCATTGCCATATGGGGTATTGCCGAATCTGTCGCCGTTGCCAGTCTCATTACCCTCATTGAAATCGGCGGCATACTGCTCGTCATTGCTGTCAGTGGCAAAGGCTTAGCCACTTTCTCAGCTAACTGGACTGAATTTATTCCGCCTGCTGATATCACCAGTTGGAGTGGTATTTACTTTGGGGCAATTCTGGCTTTCTATGCCTTTATCGGTTTTGAGGATATGGTCGATGTCGCCGAAGAAGTGAAGGATGTAAAACGTAACCTTCCCCTTGCGATTTTGCTGACACTCGGTATTACGACCCTTCTCTATATGCTGCTGATGGTGACAGCGCTATTGTCGCTAACACCGACACAGCTTGCTGACAGTAAAGCCCCCCTTGCACTACTCTATGAACACCATACCGGAGAGAAAGCTATCGTTATCGGTATTATCGGCATGTTCGCGATTATCAACGGTGCTTTAATTCAAATGATCATGGCATCTAGGGTTATATATGGCTTAAGTTCACGCGGACAGCTACCCAAGATATTAAGTCAGGTATATCACCGTACACGCACACCGCTGATTGCAACAGTCGTGGTCACGGTAATCGCACTCGTCCTTGCACTCATAGGCCGCCTCGGCTCACTGGCTGAAACGACCTCATTAATTATGTTAACTATCTTTTCGCTAGTAAACCTTGCCTTATGGCGCATTAAACGACGGGATCCGACTCCAAGTGGTGTGAAGGTATTTCCAATATGGATACCCATCCTTGGTTTCTTTATTAGTCTGGCCTTTGTTTTAATTCAAATTAACGGGTTTATTAATGGGCTCTTTTAACTCAGAACCAAGGTGTTAGAGATCCGCTTCGGGACGAATACGAATATTTGAGCAACCCATTGCTGACGTGCCATTGTGAACCCTTCGCGATCAGTCTTTTATTTGAAAGGGAAGCTGACAATCCCCTTTCGACTTTATCTTCTCAAGCGTAGCGACAAGCTGCTCTGCTGCATCTGCTACACGGTCTGTTGGGTAGCGCTGACAATGCTGAGTTACAAACGCCCGAAGGCTATCATAGTCAGTCTCAGTGAGATTAATGCCAGCAGCGCCCACACCAGACACAAAACCAAGTACCCAAGAAGTGAGCTGATGATAGCTAAGGGACTCTTCTGCTATCGTCCCTTTAAGCCATGTATCACAAGATATTTCACCTGCCTGGTTATAAACTTTGTAAGAATAGGATGGGAAAGAAATTAACCCTAAAAGCAATAAACCAACAACCAATAACGATTTTTTCATGACTTTCTCCTTGTTTGTCTTCTTAATATAAAAGTCTCAGCATTTACGTTTTTTATCAATTATGATTGATAATTTCTTCGGGGTAATAACCTAAGAAACTATCGACTTACTCCTTTGGGCCTAACACTAACATTTGAGCAATCCCTCGCTAATGGCTGGTTAAGCGTCATTTTGCTGTTGAGAAATACTCCAGTTATAGGCCTCATCATAGCTGTCGCAATAATGGGTATTCTTATTTTTATGGTGAACTAACATGGCGTGAGCCCAAGGATCATGTGTCGCTGTTTCTTCTTTTACGACATAGGCAATAGATTTGAAATTAATCATGCCAGCCAAGAAAGTATCATCACAGAATGTAAAACAATTATTGGCGCTAGTGTTAAGTATTAACCGACTGCCAGTGGGGATTTTTAGCTGCTCTATATAGGTTAGTAGTTCCTGGCCGCACAGTGAACAGCTTCCAACCTTATCCAGTCTGAGGTAATAAATATTGTCGGCAACTTTCTTTATGGAACCCATAACTTTATCCCTAAAAATTAAATCAAGATTATTCCTAATAGCATGTTTAGCAATCTCCTCCGTTTATAAGACACATTTTTATGATAAAAGTTAGCGATAAACAAGACGTTTATTCTGTTTATTACGCCATCTTAGTTAACTATAACCCTATTTTTTGCAGGTTAATACAGGGGGTAAAAGAATCTAGAGGCCACGATACCTTGAGAGACCAACTGCTTTGGGCCTGTTTCGGGCTTCTCGCTAAATTATCCCCATCACATCAGCTAATTCAGGGGTAATTTAAGACGGACCTCACTACTCTTTTTCTCACTATTTTGATTTCTATTTTTTAAAACAAGCTTTGCAAAACAGCTACATTAACGAGACAATTAAAAATTAATTGAACACATCAACACGCTAACTCATTAAACGAGTTTATCTATAGCATCGTTTTAGCAAGGAAAAATCATGGCAGGCTCATTACAAGATCAACTCAAAAAATCTGGTCTCGTCAGTAAGAAAAAGTCGCAACAATTAGATGTTGAAAAACGTAAAAAAATAAAGGCTAAAAATAAAGGCCTAAAGAGTAATAATGAGATTGCAGAAAAAGTACAACAAGCTAAATTACAAAAAAAGCAAGATGACCAAAAACGAAATCAGCAGCAACAACAGCAAATAAAACAAAACGAAGAAAAAGCACGTATCAAGCAAATTATTGACCAAGTGAAAATCAAAGACTATGACGGCGATACCGCTTTTAATTTTCAATTCAATAACAAAATTAAAACGCTGTATCTCAATAAAGAAAACTACGATGCCTTAGTGGCAGGCAGTATTGGACTCTGTCAGGTCGATAACATCATCTTTATTGTGCCAAACGCAACGGTGAATAAAATCAAGTCGATTAACCCGGTGTACGTCGTATTACATCAAGACAAACTGAATACAACGCCAGAAACAGTAAGCGATGATCCCTATGCCGACTATGATATTCCCGATGATTTAATGTGGTGATAACCCGAGGTTACAGTCGAGGTTTTTGACACTAATATTTGATGGTGTCGTACCTACAAATTTGTACTGATCTTTAGAGCCATCTATCCAGCGACCGCCATGAAAAAATACCACAACAGGAAACGTTTCTTGTTCAATATTGGGTACATAAATATCTAAATTTTGGCGCGGAAGTTGGCCATAAAGGACATCTTTTGAAATCTGGCCGTCGTAGGTCAGCGTAGGCGCATTGACGACTGCAAACTGCAGAGGTGTGCAGGCAACAAGAAAGGCCATAAAGAAGAGTATAGTTAGTATTTTTTGCATGTGATAAATACGCTTTAAAATTTCAGATGGATTCAGATTTCCACCAATTTGATAATACCTATATTGATGTTTTCTTGCCCCATCAGCCGTCCCGGTACCGGCCGTACTACTTATGTTTGCTTCAGCACTCTTCGGCTTTATGGGCTGCAGTCGTAGCGCTAAAAACTTAGCGACTTAAGTAACAGCACAGCAAAATAAAACATCAAGCCGTAGTGATTCAGTTCATTACGGCTTTTTTGAAAATATCAAAGGGTCAGCCAGTTTATTTTTAGGTAGATTATAGCCATTCTACTCTGAAAGTGACGTTCTGGTTTTTGGCTATCTGCTTTAAGTCGTTAGCTGTTTCAGGGCAGTATGATATCCATGCAAAAGTTAGGTTGATTGATTTGATTTCTGTTAATAATGGTGGGTAAATCCAGCATTAATCGCGAGTCCAGCCTTTACGTTTAGCCCGTTTTTCTAGGCGGGCTACTTTGTTGACGATGTGGTAAATCGCATTTTGTTCTAATAAACCACTGACTAAGGCTGAACCTGGTCCAGTTGCATAGATGGCAACGTCTTCAGCAGCATGGGTCTCTGAAGAAAGCGGGACGACCACTTCAGGATGAAAGCCTTGGTCTGTTGTATCAACGGTGGTTAAATCAGATCGGCCACCATGGTTGATGTCTTCATCGTAAATAGTGTCACCACCTTTTGGTAAGACATGGAAACCACGGCCATTGGTATAACTCAATGTGCTGTAGGGTAGGCCATCGGCTGCCATTGTTTCACTTTGTTCTGGGTTACCTGCACTGTCGTTGCTAATGACTTTGCCTAAAATTGGGTTACCGCGTGTTGGATAGCCACCGATTGTGAATACGTGGCTGTGGTCAGCTGTGACGATGATTAAGGTGTCACGCGGGTTTGTGTTGTCGTATGCCGTTTTAATGGCGTTAGCGAACTCAACAGTATCTTGTAGCGCACGCTTAGGGTTAGTGGCATGGTGGGCGTGGTCAATACGGCCTGCTTCCACATGTAATAAGAATCCTTTCGGATTGTTATCTAATATATCTATTGCTGTCTTTGTCATGTCGCTTAAAGAGGGCTCTTTTCCTGCGTCCGTTTCACGGTCAAGTTCATATGCCATATGGGACATGTCGAAGAGACCTAATAGATGGTCAACTTGGTTAGGCGAAATGGCATCGAATTGGCTTTTGTTCCAGACGTATTGTGCATTTTGATATTGTGATGTCCACTCTGCTGTTAAATCACGGCCATCTGTTCGTTCGCCACGACCACCATCTTCTGGGTCAATACCTTCGATACGTTCGATGAAGTTACGACGGCCACCACCTAAGGCAACCTCTAAGCCATTCACCCAAGGGTAATCGTCTTGGAACCGGTCAGGAAATTCAATCAATTGACGTGCGATGTCGGGGCAATCCCCTGGGTTTGAGAACTTGCTGGCATCACGGTCATCTTCGAAGTTTCTGTCCATGCTATGGGCATAGGTTGCGGCGGGTGTGGCATGTGTGAGTCGAGCTGTTGTAACAACGCCAGTCGACATGCCGATGATTTCTGCCAGTTCGAGTGATGTGGTGAGTTCGTTGCCTTTTTGGGAGTCGCAGTCACCACGGGTGGTGTTTTGGTTAACGCTAATGAGGCCGGCTTTGGTTTTGACGCCCGTTGTGATGGCGGTCATGGTGCCAGCAGAGTCAGGTGTTTGCTGATTGGTGTTATAGGTTTTAGATAAGGCAAGGTGAGGGAATGTTTCGAAGAAGAGTGCGTGCTCTTCGCCCGCTAAACCCAGTTGTTGTCCTTCATAAATACGGGCAGCTGTTTGGGTTGAAATACCCATGCCATCAGCGACGAAGACGATGACATTTTTGGCACGCTGTCTGGCATTGTCATGGGCTTTGCGTGTGATGTTGAGATTGTCTTCGATGGCTTGCTTGCCTTGTTGATACCAGTCATCTGCATTTTTTGGGCTTGTTAGATTGGTGTCAGCCTGTACGGTTATTGCTGTCGCCGTGAGCAAGGTTGTCAATATTGCCAAGGAGAGGCTTTTGTTACGTTTCATTATCGAGTTGTCCATGTCGTTTAGGTTTCGCACCGTTAAGTCACTATTTTGTCTGCGCATTATTTTATAGGATATTCATTGTGTTTGATGGGCTGATTTTATTAAGGCGAGGTGAGAATATGATAGGCTTTGTTTACTTTATGTTTGTTAGGCGTTATGCCCATAGTTATGCAACCTAAACCGTTTGAAAATCAGTTGGCAGAACAGGAAATGGCTTGTCACGAGTGTGATTTGTTGGTCAGCTTTCCTGAGCTTGAGCCAGGCAGTGCTGCGGTGTGCCCACGCTGTGATTATGTCCTGACAAAACGGCATCAAAATGCGATGGAACGGCTGTTGGCCTTTTCTGTTTCGGGCTTGGTTTTTTTATTAATGTCGGCTTTATATCCTTTTTTAAGTTTCAGTGCCAATGGGCAAGAGCGGGTGGTGACATTGTTGCAGAGTCTTGACGTGTTAGCCGATGAGCAACAGGTTCTGTTGGCGCTGCTAATTATGGTGGTGATTTTAATTATTCCGGCTGCCTTTTTAATGGGTGTTGTCTATGTGATTGGTGGATTGAAATACGGGGCTGTTTTACCGCCTTATGGTCGACGGGTTTTGCGGTTTATTTTGGCTTTAGCACCCTGGAGCATGGTGGAAATATTTTTAATCGGCACGATGGTGAGCTTGGTTAAAATTGCCTCTTTGGCCACGATTAGTTTGGGCATGTCTTTTTGGTCTTATATTGCTTTTACGGTTTTGATGACCTTGGTGTTATTGCATTTGGATAAAGTGCAAGTTTGGTCTTGGGTTGAAAACAGTGAGTATTAGACAATCATATAGTCACGGTTCTGCCGCACGAAGTGGTTTGTTACTGTGCCATCATTGTGGAAAGACGCAGTCGATATCAGAAGTGGCTTGTGTGCGTTGTGGCACGCCGGTGCATGTCCGTAATGCGAACAGTATTCAACGTGCTTGGGCGTATTTAATCACGGCGATGGTGTTGTATATACCGGCAAATATGTTGCCGATCATGAGTACGACGTTCTTAGGAAAGACATCCTCGAACACTATTTTAAGTGGCGTTGTGACTTTGTGGGAGCATGGTTCTTATCCAATTGCGATGGTGATTTTTATTGCCAGTGTGTTGATTCCGATTGGTAAGTTATTTGTGTTGTCTTGGTTATGTTTTATGGTGCAACACCGAAGTCCGCTGTTAATGCGTGAACGTACATTACTGTATCGTATTACGGAGTTTATTGGCCGTTGGTCAATGATCGATGTCTTTGTGGTGGCGATTTTAGTGAGTTTGGTACATTTGGGTAATTTGATGACGATTTACCCGGGACCGGCTGCGTTGTCTTTTGCTGGGATGGTGATAGCGACCATGCTAGCGGCGACCAGTTTTGATCCACGATTAATATGGGATAACTATGACGGTGAATAATAAACCGGCAGCGAAAGCGAACATTAAGGTGGCAAAGCCATCACGTATTTGGTTAATTCCATTTCTGGCGGTGTTGATCGGTGGCTGGATGGTCTATCAAGATTGGAAAAACCAAGGCACGTTGATTACGGTTGAGTTTAAAACGGCATCAGGCATTGAAGTCGGAACGACCAAGATTAAGTCGTTGGATGTGGATATTGGTCAGGTTACAAAAGTGGTGATTAAGCCTGGGTTAGATGGTGTGGTTGTCACGGCTCGATTGGCTTCACCTGATTATTCTGCCTTATTACATGAAGACACTGCTTTTTGGGTGGTGTCACCTCAAGTGACACGCGCGGGTATTTCGGGTTTACATACTTTACTGTCTGGTCCGTATATTGAACTTTACCCGGGGACAAAAGGTGAGGAAGTAACGCATTTTAAGGGGCTTGAAACGCCACCATTGACGGCAACGGGGACGCCAGGTTTGAGTGTGACATTGAGCAGTGAATCTGACTTTAGCTTTGCGGCGGGCGACCCTATTGTTTATAAAGGTTTCAATGTCGGGAAGATTGAAGATATTTACTTCAATAGTGATGAAAACAAAATGTATTACAACGCGTTTATTGAAGCGCCATACCACACGCTAATTCGTCGTAATACTCGGTTTTGGAAAGTCAGTGGCTTTGAGGTTGAGTTATCTGCGGATGGGCTGAATGTCCAAGCGGGGACGTTGGAGACGATTGCCCGTGGTGGGGTGACGTTTGACTTACCTGCTGATGAAGTGATGGGTGAGCAGGTTGAAGGACGCGCTTATTTTGATATTTATGCCGATGAACAAGCCATTATCGATGAACGTTATAAGCATTCAATTGACTATATTCTATTGGTTGAGGATTCGATTCGAGGCCTGAATGTGGGGGCACCAGTCGAATTTCGTGGCGTCAAAATCGGTCGTGTAGTACGGACGGATGTGATCTATAGTCAAATGGCTAATTTACTGGAGGCGTCTTCAAAGATTCCAGTATTGATTCGTCTTGAGCCCGGTAGACTGGGACTAAGCGATGATGATGCCGGTGTTGAACAAGCGAAAGCGGATATAGCCAAATGGCTTGGCACCGGTTTAAAGGCATCCTTAGTCACGGGCAATTTACTCACGGGTAGTCAATTGGTCGAATTACAGTATTTTGATGTTGCAAAGGCTGAGAGCAATACTGCTGCTCAATTTCATGGCTATGCTGTCATTCCCGTCGTGCCTAACCAATTTTCACGAATTAGCATTGAAGTCGGCGAGTTGGTGAATAAATTAAATAATTTACCGTTAGAGTCAGTGGCAACGAGTACCCAAGGGGTATTAGTTGAAGTGAAGCAAACGTTGATGAAATTACAAAAACTGCCTTTGGCATCGATGGCAGATAATGCGAATGAAACATTAGAAAAGACGAGTAAGATGCTGGATGGTTTACAACAATCCGTCAACGCATTAGAGGGGATTATGGTTGATGTTGAGCAGACGCAATTACCGGGTGAAATGGCAAAAACACTTCAGTCAGTCAATGCCGTGTTATTGGATTTAAAGCCATTAGTGTTACACATGAGAAATAAACCGAATAGCTTGATTTTTAGTGGTCAAGCGGGTGAGACAATAGAACCGAAGAAAGGGCAATAATGAAACGATTGTTAGTAGTATGGTGTGTTTTGGTGCTGGCTGGGTGTGCGTCTTCGTCGTCATCGCGCTTAAATTATTATCTGTTGGATTCAGGTGGCAGTGCACTTACCGGGCCTGAACGCGTGAGTGAGAAAAGACCGTTGCTGTTGTTAGGCGATGTCACATTGAGCGAGTTTTTGCGACAATCGAGTTTATTAGTTCAGCTGGAAGATCACCAAATGCATTATGCCTTGCAACATGTCTGGGCGGAGCCATTGGAAGAGGCGATACCCAAGGCATTGTTGAAAGATTTACGCCAACGCAGTAACGATCTGAATTTTGAGCGTGGGTCGACGGAGTGGTTTGGTAAAGAACGCTATCGTTTGAAAATTCAAATCGATCAGTTTTATCCGGATGCACAGCAGCAAGTGGTGTTATCTGGTCGCTATTGGTTGACGACCGCTGAGAGTGGCGAAACAGTGGCGCGCGATTTCTTGTTCACAGACAGTTTGACTCAAGATGGCTACGGTCATGCTGTGGTTAAGATGCGTCGGTTGGTCGCGTTATTAGCGGATAATTTATTGAAAACGTTGTAAGTTTTTCGGTCGGGACTTTGTAAGGAAGAATATGAATTACGATTATGATCTGTTTGTCATTGGTGCGGGTTCTGGTGGTGTTAGAGCCAGCCGTATTTCGGGTTCATTGGGTGCTAAAGTGGCCATTTGTGAAGATTTATATATGGGTGGTACCTGCGTTAATGTCGGGTGTGTTCCCAAGAAACTCTATGTCTATGCTTCCGAATATGCCGGGTACTTTCGCGACGCGAGGGGCTTTGGCTGGCAAGCGCCTGAACCTGAGTTTGATTGGCCAACATTGCGTGATAATAAAAAGGCTGAAATTAGTCGCTTGAATGGCATTTATGATGAGATCTTAGGTGCTGCTAATGTTGAAATCATCAAGGGCCGGGGTCGTTTTGTCGATGCCCATACGGTTGATGTCAATGGCCATCACTATAGTGCTGAACGAATCATCATTGCCGTCGGTGGTTGGCCGTTTATTCCTGATTTTCCTGGTAGTGAGTATGCGGTGAGTTCTAATGAGGTTTTTGATTTAGACCAGTTCCCCAAACGATTAGCCGTGGTCGGTGGTGGTTATATTGCAGTTGAGTTTGCCGGTATCTTTAATGGCTTAGGCGCCGAGGTCACCCAACTTTATCGTGGTGAGCTGTTCTTACGTGGTTTTGATAATGAAGTCCGTGATGTCGCAGCAACAGAGATTGCAAAGAAGGGCGTCGATTTACGATTTGAAACCGATGTTATCTCAATAGAAAAATTGTCTAATGGCTCATTAATAGTGCACTTATCGACTGGCGAGGCCTTGATAGTGGATGCTGTGTTGTATGCCACGGGTCGCAAACCAAAATTAACTGATTTAGGTCTAGACAATGTCAATGTCGCTTTGACGGATAAAGGCTTTGTTGATGTGAATGACCAGTATCAAACCAGTGAGCCGAGTATTTATGCTTTAGGTGATGTGATTGGCGGTATGGCCTTAACGCCAGTGGCATTAGAAGAGGGCATGGCGTTAGCAAAACATTTATATAACAACGAGCCGTGCGAGCTGAACTACAATAATATTGCGACCACCGTTTTTTGTCAGCCGAATATCGGCACAATCGGGGTGACAGAAGAACAGGCTAAAGCGCGGTATCCCAATGTAGTGAAATATCGCAGTCATTACCGTGCTATGCGTCATAACTTGGGCGGCAGCGATGAGCGCTCGATGATGAAGCTATTGGTCGATGGCGATACCGATAAAATGGTGGGAATGCATATGGTCGGTGGTGATGCCGGTGAGATTATGCAAGGGTTTGCAGTGGCCATGCGAATGGGTGCAACTAAAGCGGACTTTGACTTAACGGTCGGAATCCACCCAACAGCAGCGGAAGAGTTTGTGACAATGCGAGAGCCTGTTGTTGATTAATAGTCCGATACCGTTATTTTGTTAAACGGGGTTTAACAAGAATGTTTTTCTCTGCCTTGCTCAAACGGCAGCTCCCGACCCAATATAGTTATTCCGTCCTACTTTCAGCGATACTATTCACAGCTGACAGGTAGCTGTCAGTGAGAGCAGGACATGCACCGCAGACTACGAATAATCCGACCCTAACATACGATGTTTACCGCTTTAGTTTCGAG
>CAJQOM010000013.1 GCA_905479985.1 uncultured Gammaproteobacteria bacterium
AGTCACCTTTCTGCCATCGATCCCACATCAGGGCTTTCTGAGTTTCCGTGTAATAAATCCGAGGTCTTTGTTTCATTTGCAACACTCCTTTTACTTACGTAAATCTTATAGTGTTGCGTCGACCGGTTGAACTCACAGCACACATCAGACACTCTGTATGATCGATCTTGATGTGTTCTATCGTCAATAGTAACTTGGGTAGTTCAAACAGGTTAGGACGGCTTACAGATCAATCTAAAACCGCCTTATGTCAGTACGTTTTCTACACAAACCTATCTTTGTTATTTATTGTTTTAGTTCAAAGTTGAGTGGCTCGTTTCTAGCTATTTTCTGTTGAATTTCTTTTATCGACTTCTCTATAGCAACGAAACGTTCTGGTGTTGCAGGATGTGATGATGCATGGTTAGTAGCGATACTACCCGGGTGTATTGCTGCCATTCGACGCCAAAAGTCGGCTGAGCCTTCGAGTTCATAGCCAGATTTTGCTATCAAATACATGCCTACATAATCGGCTTCAGCTTCAAAGTCTTGTGAGTAGGCATTTGCAGACATCTTACCAAACGCATTTTGGGTATCAATGCCGTATGCAGCGGCAACGACGTCAAAGATGGTCCCTATTACATAGTTAGTAGTTTTTGCTGAGATATGTTCCATTATGTTGTGGGCAATTTCGTGTCCAACAACTAGGCTGAGCTCCTTGTCACTTTGCGTGAACCGCATCATGCCTTGAGTAAAAATAATATTATCGCCATCGGCAAAGGCATTAACCGTATCTATTTCTTGTAGCTGTACACCGTATTTACATATATCAACAGTATTTATTGTATGTGTCTTTGTAAGCCCGCTTGAGTCTTCAACTTCTAGACTCCAAGTTGTTCTTTCTGGCTCTTCCTCGTTTAGGGCTGCCAGTATTTTTGGGGCTTCTTTAGTGGCCGGAATGATTTTCCCATTGACCTTTTTGATGATGTCGCCTTTACGGATACCAGCCTGTTCTGCTGGGCTTTGTGGTGTTACAACTAGTACACGAACATTACTATCCATATTGAGTGCATCTCTAGCTGCTTGTTGTTGTTCTGCATCTTTGTAGGTATATATGTTTTGAGCAATAAAGCCTGCTGAAGGTATTGTGTTATCAACACATAAGTCTGAGTTGTTTTTTAATATAGGCCAGGCAGTGTTTTGTAGGCGCTCATACTGAGAGAAGTAGTTTTTTACAGCAAGCTCACGTTGTTTTCTTGCTTCATTGGCAACGGCACCTTCATCTACATCCATTCTGACTGTTTTAGGGGAGACAATACAGCCAGAGAATAGTAGAGATGAGATAAGTGAGATAGTAAGAAGTTTTAGCTTTCGCATCATTTTAGTCCCTTAAAAGTTATAGTAAATGTACAGAAATTTATTAAATTAATAAAGCTAACGATTCAACACAGCAACAGCATCAGACAAATGAGCAGGTGCAAGGTGAGCATAGCGTAGCGTCATCTTGATGTCTGAATGTCCAAGCAATTCACGTACGCTATTAAGGTCAACACCAGCACTGACAAGACGACTAGCAAAGTGATGACGCAAATCATGGAGTCGGAAGTCACTAATCTTTGCATCACGTAGTAAGACCTTCCACGCTTTATCGATGTTGGTAAAACGTTTGCCATGTTTACCCACGAACACAGAACCAGCGTTTCGTTTTGTTTGGCGCTGCCATGTTTGTAACACGTCAAAGGCTCCAACGTTAAGCGGTATATACCGTGTCTGACCTGTCTTTGACGTGTTACCTACAACGGTAATACGTTTATTGGTAAAGTCGACATCTTGCCAGCGTAGATTGAACATTTCACCTCGACGCATGCCGGTGTTTATCAGCAACAGAATCATAGGGTGAACGTGATCTTGATAACCGCCTAGGATGGCTTCTAAGCGTACAAATTGCTTACCATCATAGAAGGGATTTGATTTGGCTAAACGACGATCACGGGATCGTAGCGTGGCTCTCAGACGCTCTTCTTCATCAGGTGTTAAGTAACGAACAATTGCCCGACTATCAGACTTCTGTTTCTTGACCTTCGCGATGGGATTGGCATCAATTACTTCCCACTCAACAGCACGATTGAACATGGCTTTTAACGTACCAATGTAGCGGTTGGACGTTGAAGCACTCAATCCGTCTTTATGACGTTTAGAACGCCACTTTTCAATATCCCATGCTGTGACTCTATCAAGACGCTTATCAAACAGATGTTTAAACTGATTGAAGGGCATTCTATTTTTAGGCGTCTTATTGTGTGTGGTAAACCAAGGCAGGTAAGTGTCGGTGATGAAGTTGCCAAGTTTAGCCACTGGCTTAATGTTTCGTGCAGTTTGTTTCTCACGTTGTGGGTCACCACCGAGTTTTACTTCTGCATAGAGCTTCTCTGCGACCTTACGAGCGGCAGGAATGGAAAGGGCTGGGTAGTTACCGATTGTATAACGAAGACGACGGCCATCAGGAGCCGTATACATCAAGCTGAAGGTCATCGTGCCAGATATATAACGCTTGAGCTTAAAGCCAGCCATGACGGTGTCGGTGACTTCAAAATGCTTGTCGGTCTGTTGCTTACTCATCTTTGTAGCATGGGCAGGTGTAAGCTTGTGTTTATAGTCCATAGAATGGCTTCCTGACTGGTTTTAAGGCCAGTTTAGCAAGCCTAGGTAGGAAGCCAAGGGTAGTATGATTTGTTGGGTAATAACTATGTATGATAAAAGTAGACAGTATCTAATTTGCACAGAACGAGAATGAAAATGAAATTATTCCCTTCCCTTAATGAAAGGCTTCTTACCATAGCTATACTTGCTTTTGTATCAGGTCTGGTTTTGGGTCTTGTGGCAACTGTATCTAAAGCGGAACTCGTAACTGCTGCTCTAACTCTATCAGCTACATTTTTGGGTGCCTACTATGCATTCTCATTACAGTCTAAGAAAGCTAAGCTTGAACAACTTCAACAAAGGAAGACACAAGGCAATCTGGCTATTTTTAATATCTCAAGAATTTATAATATGTTTCTTTGTGTTAGGAATCAGTTCATAGATCCATCTAGAGATTCGCTTGGAAGGCATTTTGAGATACAGGCTTCATATGAGTTCGAAAAGAACTTCGATTTTAATTATGCAGAGTTAGCTTTCCTATTTAACAGTACCGTTCCAAACATACTAGGTGAGATAAACACGTTACATAATCAAGTTACGTCGACGATCGAATTGATAAATCATCGTTCAGCTTTTCATAGAGAGCAACTTCAACCTAAATTAGAATCAGCTGGCTTAGTAGGTGACGGTTACAATCTTGAAGAGGTGGAAAAGGTGGTTGGCCCGAGACTTACCATAACTATGAAAACATCGACTGATGATATGGTAGAAGCTGTTGATGATATTATTGAAAGGTGTGAAACGATCTCAAAAGAGTTGAATAGGGTTTTGGTTGAGAGACTAGATGAGACTGGTATTGTTAGCTTGATTCCTGTTGACAATGCATAAAATTTATACCGTTGATTAGACAACAATAACCTTTAAGAACGAGTTCCATTGAAATTGCACCGTTTGTTAAAATACAACGCCGCTCGCATGCCGCTCATCAGCCGTTTTAACAAGCTTTACGTCGAACAGCTAAACTTACCCTGCTATAATGCCTGCCGTTGCCCCCGTAGCTCAGCTGGATAGAGCGTCCCCCTCCTAAGGGGAAGGTCGTGCGTTCGAATCGCGCCGGGGGCACCAAAAGGTGTTTAGATATAAAGCGTAATGTCCGCTTCGCTGGCGAATTCTAAGAAGGTGGCTGCACCACCTCGGCTGATATTTTGGATAAAGTCTTCATCTTTGAAATCAAACAAGTCGACGGTCATTTTGCAGAAAGCAGGAATATCTTGTTTGGCCCTGATATCTGTGGCGATGAGGTGTAAGCATTCACCCGCAGACATGCCGGATAAGGCTTGGCGTGCTTTTAAAACAGGCAGAGGACAGTTTAGTTCTGAAGTGTCGAGTTCTAGATTAAAATCTGACATAAGTCCTTTCCAAAGTCATCGTTTTAGCTTTTAATGCAATGATAAACTTAACTGAAGCAGTTGTCTCTTGGAACCCTCCCGATGCACGGAATGTCTAGACTGACTATGAGAATACGATTTGTCATTACCTTAATGGCTTTGTTAGCTTGGCCATTTTCTTATGGCAACGCGGCTGACATTGCTTTGCCAGATATTGGCGACAGTGCTGGCGCGTTGATTTCTCCGCAACAGGAATATCGTATCGGGCAGGCTTTTTTCTGGCGATTACAGCAGTCTGTTGATTTGGTTGAAGATCCAGAAGTGAATCATTATATTAAGAGCTTAGGCCAGCGTTTAGTGTCTCACAGTGATGCGCCTGCTTTGCCTTTTAAATTTTTTATGGTGCCTGACCCAACGGTGAATGCTTTTGCGGCACCAGGTGGGTTTATTGGCGTCAATGCAGGACTGTTATTGACGAGCCAACAAGAAGATGAGTTAGCATCGGTATTAGCGCATGAAATCGCGCATGTCACACAACGGCATCTATTACGAAGTGTTGAAAAACATAATCAATCGAGCATACCTCGTGCGGCAGCGTTGTTAGGGGCTGCTTTACTAGCAGCTGTTGACCCACAGGCTGGGGTAGCTGCATTAACGGTCGTGCAAGCGAGTGCAGTTCAAGCTCAGATTGATCATACGCGTGCGCATGAGGCTGAGGCTGATAATTTGGGCATGTTGAATTTGGTACGTTCCGGGTTTGATGCGCAGGCAATGCCGACGTTTTTTGAACGTCTTCAGCAAACAAGTCGGTTTTATACCGGTAATAAGGTGCCAGAGTTTTTACGGACTCATCCGGTGACGACATCCCGAATAGCTGAGGCGCGTGGTCGTGCAGTGACTTATCAGGAAAGAAGCCAGAGACGTGATGACTTGTCGTTCTATTTAATACGTGAAAAGTTACGGGTGATGACAACGTCTAACTTGATTGCGTTAAAGCAACATTATGTTAATACGATTAAGAAAGGCAATAACCGGAATACAGTTGCAACACGTTATGGTTATGGCTTGGTTTTATCTGAGATGGGGGAATACAGCAAGGCGCGTAAGGCAATAAAAGCGTTAATTTCTGAGGATAAAGAGCGATTAACTTATCAATTGGCTTTAGCTGATATTGAAAAAGCCAATGGTCGATTATCCGAAGCATTAACGATTTATAAGGTGAATCAAAAGTTGTATCCGAATGATTACGCTTTGTCAGTAGAGCAAGCGATAGCGCTGCTACAAGTGCGTGATCCTGCACAGGCATCGGCATTATTATTAGTGCAACTGGAGGCTGGTCGGGGTTCTGGTCAGTTGTATAAATTGTTGGCACAAGCACAAGGTGATTTGGGCAAGACGAGCGATGCGCATGGTTGGTTAGGTGAGTATTACTATAGTGCTGGTCGCTTTGAACAATCAGAAGAGCAGTTTAAGTTAGCTGTAAAGTCAGCACGAGGTGATCAATATCAATTGGCTAAGTTGAACTCTCGGTTACGTGAAGTTGAGGCGACTCAAGTATTGATGGAAGCGCTATGACATCGACGATTCAATCTGGCCGAAGAACGGTATTAAAGCAGTTTATCTCAGCATCAACATTAGCGATGGTGGCGGCCAGTGGTTTGTTATTGCCGCAACGTGTTTTAGCGCATTGGCCGAATGATGCTTTCGGCGCTGACACGGTGGAAGATGTTCTGTTGGCTTTGATGGGCCAAGCCGATGAAATTAAAAATAGTGATGTGACATTTTCTGTTGGTAAGCCGGCGAAGTTGGTGACGAATGGTCAGTCTGTGACGGTTGAAGTTGCAAGTCGCTTAGCTAATATCGAACGGGTTGCCGTGTTAGTTGATAATAACCCCAACCCTTTGGTCATGAGTTTTGATTTGACGGGTTCAGTCATGATGCCGTTGAAATCGAGAATTAAAATTGTCGAGGGTGAATCTCAGGTTATTGCCGTGATTCGGGCGGATGGAAAACTTTATAAAACGACACGTAATTTACGTGTCTATGCGGGCGGTAACCCTTAATGTCGATGTTACACCAAGATCGACTAAGGGCAACGTTACATGCTGAGCATACTGAAGTACGCGTATTGTTGATACATCCAATGACATCTGGGCGCAGCGTTAATAAGGTGTTGGATGCGTCACCGCTTCATTTTATTCAAGATATTCATTGTTGGCGAAATGATGAGACGATGTTGACGGTAAAGTGTGGGCCTGCGACAGCTGAAAATCCCTACTTTTCTTTTCGGCTTGTCGGTGGTGAGCTTGGTGACAAGATTAAAGTCCGCTGGGTTGATAATCTTGGCGAGAAAGGGGCTGTTCAAGCCTTAGTAAAATAAGCTATTAGGCTTTAGTGCCCACCTTGTTTTGCTATATAGCATTGATGGTATTCTTCGGCGGCATAAAAGGTGTCAGCCGGTGTAATTTCAGTGACAATAGGGTGTTTGCTAAAGCGCGTTTGATTAAGGTTTTGTTTTTTGCTGGTCGCTAATGCTTGTTGTTCAGGCGTGTGGTAAAAAATAGCGGATCGGTATTGTGTCCCTCTGTCTGGGCCTTGTTGGTTTAATGTTGTCGGGTCATGAATTTGCCAGAAAAAGTCGAGTAGTTGTTCGTAGCTGATCAGGGCTGAGTCAAAGGTGACTTCTATGGCTTCAGCGTGGCCGGTCGCCCCGGTGCAGACCGCTTTATAGTCGGGTGATTCAGTCTGGCCAGCGGTGTAACCGACGCGGGTCGAGATAATGCCTGTGAGTTGTCGAAATTTGGCTTCAACACCCCAGAAACAGCCTGCTGCAAAAGTTGCGATGTCCATTGTTTGTTCCTTATCGTGATGATGTGGTTGCGCCACTATATGAAAGCTTCTATCCTTAAAGGATTGTTTAATTTATCTTAACTCAAAGTAGGATGTTGATGGTGTTAAACCGAGATACTGCCCATTTCAATATGTTGGAGCAACAAGTGCGGCCGACGGATGTGTCGGATGTGCGTTTGTTGGCGGCTTTACGTCAAGTGAAGCGCGTTGACTTTATTGGCGCTGACTTAGCCGGATTGGCTTATGCGGATACGGCGTTGCCTATGGGCTTTGGCCAAACGATGTTGCCCCCCATTACACAAAGCAAAATGTTGCAAGCATTGGCGGTTCAGGAGAATGAATCTGTCTTTGAAATTGGGACTGGCACCGGTTACTTGACGGCATTGCTAGCGGTGTTAGCGAAGTCGGTTGAGACGGTTGAAATCGTACCGGAATTATCGGCAATGGCTGTACAGAATCTACAGGCTGGAGGCTTCGACAATGTCGTGTGTCATGTTGGCGATGCTGCGACACAGTGGCCTTTGAATGAGCGTGTTGATGTGATTGTGTCGACGGCTGCTTTTGTGACGATACCAGAGGCCTATTTGCTCCAGCTAGAAGTCGGTGGCCGAATGTTGGCAGTGGTTGGCGAAGGTAAGACAATGGAAATGCAGCTAGTGAACCGTGTTGCTGAAAGAGAATGGCAAACAAAAACGGTATTAGAAACCGTGATTCCGCCGGTTATTAATGCCGAACCTCAACCTGAATTTGAATTTTAAATATGAAGCAATTAAGTGCACGCGAAGTGTCTGACTTATTATCAGAGGATCCAGCTTTGACGGTGGTCGATGTCCGGGAGTTGGATGAATTAGCCTATGGCAAGATAGCGAGTGCCTTGCATATTCCGATGCAGACCATTCCCAATGCGTTACATCAACTAGGCGCAGATACGGGTCAGACAGTCGTTTTAGTGTGTCATGCTGGTATGCGCAGCATGCATGTTGCTCAGTATTTGGAAGGATTGGGATATAGCGATGTCATTAATTTGGTGGGCGGTATGAATAGCTGGGCCACCGATGTTGATCAATCGATGTCAGTCTATTGAGGATGAATGTGAAGCGAATAATAGTAAGTTTAGGCTTGATGGCGGCATTGTCGTCTTCAATGAGTTATGCCGAAAATTTGATGGATGTTTTCAATAGTGCATTGGTCAATGACCCACAATTGTTAGCAGAGGCTGCGGCACAGCGTGCTGTGGGTGAATTAGATGCACAAGCGACGGCGCGTTTTTTACCACAATTGTCGTTATCGGCGAATGATGGCAAAGTAAAACGTCAATCGTCTGCTCAGACGTTTGGTGGCGATCGGGAATATAACAATCATGGTTATACTTTAAGCCTGACACAGCCGCTTTATCGGCAACAAAACTATGTACAAAGTGAGCAAGCTGATATTGCAATAGCGCGAGCACAAGCGAGTTATCAGATTGCAGAACAAGCTCTGATATTGCGGGTTGCCGAGCGGTATTTTGACTTTTTAGCGCGACAAGATGAAGTGCAATTTTCAACGGCTGAAAAAACCGCGAATGCCAAACAGTTAGAACAAGTTCAGCAGCGGTTTGATTTGGGCTTAGCGACGATTACGGATTTAAGTGAATCACAAGCCGGTTTTGATTTGTCCAATGCGGATGTGATTACAGCAGACAATGAATTAGCGAATAGTCGTGAGCGATTATTAGAAACCTCAGGTTTGTACTTGGAAGGCTTAGCGGTATTAAAGTCAGACACACCTTTGGTTAAGCCTGAACCTGAAGTGAGTCAACAATGGGTTGAGGTAGCGTTAAAGCAAAACCCTAATTTACGGGTCGTTCAGAAGTCGAAAGAAGATGCGCAACAAGTGATTGCATTAGAAAAAAGTGGTCATCTTCCAAGCTTAGATTTAGTCGGTGAAAAGAACTACACCTCTCAAAGTGATAGTAGTTTTGGTGGCAGCAGTAAGGTGCATCAGGAAACCGTTAGCATACGATTTAATTTGCCGATTTATGAAGGTGGCGGTGTGTCATCACGGGTAAGACAAGCGTCACATCGTCTCGATGAAGCGATGCAGAATGAAGAAGTGCAGCGTCGTGCAGTGGTACGTCAAAGCCGAGAGGCCTTTAACGGTGTGATATCAGGCATTAGTCGAGTTAAGGCGTTAAATCAGGCTTTGGTTTCTGGCAAAAAAGCATTGGAGTCCACTGAAGCAGGTTATGAAGTGGGTACGCGGACGACAGTGGATGTACTCAATGTGCGTCGTGATTTGTTTAGGGCAAAACGTGATTATGCCAGCTCGCGTTATGACTATATTTTGTCTAGCTTGCGTTTAAAGCAAGCGGCAGGTATTTTAAGCCCGCTTGACCTAACTCAAATTAATGCGTGGTTAGAGGAATAAAAAGAATGATAAAGGATAGTCCATATTTGAGTAATGTAGATGATTGCGTGTTGGTTGTTGTGGATGTGCAAGAAAAGTTAGTATCTGTCATGCCTAAAGGTGTTAAAGAACGTGTTATTGAACGCGTGACTATTTTATTGACTGGCGCCAAGGCTTTGTCTGTTCCTGTTGTAGTGACAGAGCAGTACCCACAAGGCTTAGGGCCGACAGAGTCCGAGCTAGTAAAGGCGTTTTCCGAGGATACGTTAGTTGTTGAGAAAACAACCTTTTCAGCGACAGGTGTCCCTGAGTTTGTACAGAAACTTGAACAAACGGGCCGGAAACAAGTTGTCTTAGTCGGGATGGAAACGCATATTTGTGTGCTACAAACAGCATTAGCATTGCAAGCCCAAGGTTTTCAGGTTTTTGTAGTAGAAGATGCAGTGAGCTCTCGTTCTAAAGCCAATCAATATAATGCCTTACAGCGTTTGCGTGGTGCAGGTGTGATTGTCAGTAATGTGGAGTCTGTGATTTTTGAATGGCTTGAAGATGCCAGCCAAGAAAACTTTAAAAAGTTAGCGCCGCTGATTCTTTAGCGCTTAGTGCACTTGGTGTAACTGCTGACGTTTATTCGCTGTGCCGGTTCGTTTTTGTTTGGTGACGGGGTTGGTTAATTGGTAAGCCGGAATGCCTTTTAGCTTACTACGCTCGTAGTCTAATGAAAGCACTTGTTTCACCGTTGTGACATCTTCATTTAACTGCTCAGTTAAAATGATAAATATCAGTTCAAACTGTCTTTTTAATGCGATTTTCCAACTGCTACCAGCCAACTGATAAAGCTGTTCTGAGAGCTGTGAAAAACGTTGGAAGGGTTGGTCCTTCAGAATCATTGGTAAGGTGTTGGCAAAGCGGCCAGAGTTACCAATCATGTCCCAAAAGCGGGCAAAGCGGTTGACGATTTGCATTTCTGAAAAAGTGATTTCCGAAGTGCTGAGGATATTGTAGGGTGGTTCGGGGTTATAACGGAGTTGGTAAGGCTCGCTGTGTCGGTTAAGCGGTGCACCGCGTAGTCGCTTGAGAATACCAAGTTGGATCTCATGGGGTTCTAATGCGATAAGTTGATCAAAACTATCGGCAAAATTATCTAATGAATCGCTGGGCAAACCGAAAATTAAATCGGTATGTAAATGGGCGCCGGTATTTTCTTTTAACCAGCGTAAGTTCTCTTTGGTTTTGTCATTATTTTGTTTGCGACTGATCAGGTTTTGAATATCAGGATCGAAGGTTTGAATGCCAATTTCAAATTGCAAGCTATTGGCCGGGAAATGGGTCAGCATGTCTTTGAGTTTATCGGGTAAATGATCGGGCACCACTTCAAAGTGCAGATAGAGATCATCAGTCATACGTTCTAGGAAGAATTCTAATATTTGAAGGCTGGTGGCAATTTTTAAATTAAAGGTGCGATCAATAAATTTAAAGTTGCGGACGCCGCGTTTTAGCAATAAATCCATTTCCACGAGGAAAGGATCAAGTGAAAACGGCTTGGCTGTTTTATCCAGCGATGATAAACAAAACTCACACTTGAATGGGCAGCCACGAGAAGCCTCAACATAAATCAGTCTGTTGCTAATATCTTCATCAGAGTAATAGCGATACGGTAAGGCTAAGTCATTGAGCGCGACGGCTTGGCCTTCAATAAATTGGGTTTGAACTTCTTCATCGTCTAAGATCTGCTGGCACAGTTCAGGAAATGTCTTTTCGCCGGGACCAGACACGACATAATCCACTAGATCAGCCATCGCAGGCAGATCAGGGTGATGGCTCACTTCAGGGCCGCCTAGAATGATTTTGACGTCAGGGGCGATCTGTTTCAGCATCGCAACGATTTTCGATATTTCAGCGACATTCCAGATATAAACACTAAAGCCAATCACTTTTGGCTGATGGTTTAATAGCTGCTCAACAATATTGATCGGCAATTCTTGAATGGTAAATTCAATGATCTGTGTTTGGTCTTGTAGCGTGCCCATATTGGCATAGAGATAACGCAAGCCAAATGCCGCGTGCATATAACGGGCATTTAAAGTGGTGAGTAGGATGTTGGGCGAGCTCGACATCAACATAGTTTACCGTAATCACTGATATCGATTATGACTAATGGAAGTACGGCTTGTTAATTTAAAACGGCTGAGACATACTCTGAATCAACTGCTATTAGGAATAAACATGTCTGAATTTTATGATTTTTCGATGAATAACTTGCAAGGCCAGCCAATCGACTTTGCCGAATTTAAAGGCAAAGTGGTATTGATTGTGAACACGGCGAGCCAATGTGGTTTCACGCCACAATATGAAGGCCTGCAAGCATTGCACGAAAAATACCAAGACCAAGGCCTAGTGGTGATGGCATGCCCCTGTAATCAATTTGGCAAACAAGAACCCGGTGATGCCGCCGCGATTAAAAATGAATGCCTAGTGAATTACGGGGTTGATTTTTTAGTCACTGAAAAAGTTGAGGTTAATGGGGAGAATAGTCATCCTTTGTTTCAATTCTTGCGAGATGAACAGTCAGGGATGTTGGGTAATAAAATTAAATGGAATTTCACTAAGTTTTTAGTGGATAAAAAGGGTCAGCCTGTTGAACGGTTTGCACCGACGACTAAGCCGCAGGATTTGGAAAAAGATATTGAGCAGGCGCTATAAATCAATCCACACTGTTTAGTGGTGAAGGCAAAAACTAGCGATATTTGTCCTTTTGAGTGCCTTGTTAGTTGCTCTTATAGACATGAGATCGATGGGCGACTTTTATTACGTTAACGACAAGTACATCATCTTTTATTTCATACACTATTCGATACAACCCTTGGCGAACCCTATAATTTTCTTTGCCTGACAGCTTTATACAACCTTCAGCCCTAGGATTTTCAATTAAAGTGTCAATTTTACCTAAAATCATTTTTATATCGTTCTTAGGTATACCCCGTAAATCTTTAGCGACTGACTTTTTGAACGTTATTCTATATTTTGCCATGTGACTTCAAGTCATTTAGCAAATCTTCGTATGATATCTCTGGTTCATTCGCTCTTGCTGATACTGCGGCTAAATCTTCTTGATCCTCACGCATTAATAAACGTACCGCTTCATCAATTAACTCTGATATCGATAGATGAGCAGAGGCCGCACGCATTTTCAAGGCCTGATGTATATCCGGTTCAAAATATACGGTGGAACGTTTTGATAGGTTACTCATGATAATGTCTCTATTAAATCGACTAATGACACTGTAGCATTATAACGTTATAGTGTCACGAGCTATTGAGGAGAGATAAAGTATGAAAAATCAGGGGAATAAAATAAATCTGTCCCCTTTTTTTTAGAGAGCTGACTAGGTTAGGTATGATTAAATAAAAGGGTGGTGTTGCCTTAACTAGATTCCCCCGACGTTTCTAACGCTTGTTTCAAAAATAAATTTGGCCATCTTTTAATTTTTATTAAAAATTTTAGAAAATTGATGAGCTTTGATCGCTTTAATTCACGTAGGTAAAAATGATGGTTGAAAAGGAAATTGACGTCTTGTCTTCGAAGCTTGATGCTCTAGTTAGAGTTGCAAAGAATAATGAAAGGAAAGGAGAGGCTTATCGCAGAAAAGAGTTGAAATTGATCAAACTAGAAAGTCTATCTTCTTTGATAGAAGAGGTGACTTTAAAGTATCAGAAAGATTTTGATTTAGATCTCGTTACACTAGGCTTGGAGGAGAGTACTCGGGCAGCAATATCAGATGCGCTTGAGCTTGAAGATAGAACTATAGAAAGTTTTAAAACTGCATGTAAATTTCATAGTTCTATATTCTATGACAGTTTATTTTCATTTGAGGACAAGTCATATATTGGAAAATATGATGCGAAATTACATGGCGAACTTTTAGCAAAAGGTGATGAAAATGTGAAATCTATTGCTATTCTTCCTCTTGTTAGAAGAGGTAAAATATTTGGAACGTTAAGTCTAGGAAGCCAATCGGATATCAGGTTTCAAGAGTGGATGGGTACGGTTTTTTTAGAAGATTTTGCCTCTATTTTGACCGTATGTCTTGATAATGCATTATTACTATCCAGAGTTAAGAGTATTTCAGTCACAGACGCTTTAACGGGGTTATGGAATAGACGTTTTTTTGATAAAAAGGCAAATGAGGATTTAGAAAAATGCTTTGGTAGTCTTTCATTTTCTTTAATGTTAATTGATATAGATAAGTTTAAGCTCATAAACGATACCTATGGGCATGATGTGGGCGATCTAGTTATCAAAGAATTAGCAGAAATTTCCACAGAAAAACTATCAGAGCTTGGAAGTATTTGTAGGTATGGTGGCGAAGAGTTTGTGTGTTGGTTGCCTAAAGTCAGTGGGTTTGAAGCTAGAGAAATTGCAGAAGGTTTTAGAAAATCCGTTGAGTTACATAACTTTTGTGCTGAGGGAGAGAGTATGAAATTAAAGGTAACTGTTTCAATAGGGCTAGTAAGTTTAAATGAGTTAGAACCAAACAAGAATTTAAAAGACCTTGATACCATCATCAAGATTGCAGACCAACGCCTTTATAATGCTAAGAGTGATGGTAGGAATAGAGTTGTTAGTGAGGATAGCAAATAAATAACTGGCTTATAAAATCACAAGGGAATTATGAGGCAGGGGTTCAAGGGTTAGCCAGCTTGGTTTCAGCTAACTATCATTGAGTTTATTGGTATATTTTTCTAACTGGCTTAAAACTGTTTTTTGCTCATCCGTTAGTTCACGTTCTCGACAGGCTTCAATCGTTTCAGCAAAACGGGTGAGGTTTAAGATTTTATCGTTAGTATCGGAACCCAACCGTTGCTGGCAGTAATGTTGCCACTCTTCTTGTTCTTCTTCATTTAATGTTTCAGGCCAGTTACGAGCGCGGTAACGAAATAACATTTCTTCAAGACGATTATCTTCAAAAGGGATAGACAGTACGCTTAGGTTTTCTGGTTTGGATTCGCGAATCATTTCCATTTTTCGTTTGTCATTGGCGCTGAAAAAACCACCTGAATAGAGGCCAGCATCGGGGTCGTCAATCGCTTCATAGTCTGGTTTTGTGAATATTTCATTCAGTTTGCTTGTTAAATCACCTGCCGCATTCAATTGGGCTAGATGTTGGTAATGTTGTTCCCGATCAATATCGAGTCGAGCGGCGGCTTCATCATTGAGTGTGTTTTCAGGGACGATGACGGGGCATTTATTGATATGAATGGTTTTGAGTGCAGGTCTATTAATCCCTTCCGGTAAGTCTTTGTAGGAGGTAAATAATCTTTCTCTTAATGTTGCGGCATCTTCATTAATCAAATCATCGGGGGCATAACGTAAATCATAAACGATGATGCCATTGGCGTTGGTGGGATCTTTGGCTAAAGGGACGACTAAGGCGGTGCCGCAATAGTCACTGGGGTACATGCGTGACACATGGATCACTGGCGTACGGTCATTCAGATTTAAGAGTGGCGCGACATCATTTTTACGTCTGCGCTGATAGACGTAGTCATAGAGCTTCGGTTGTGCGGTCTTAATCAGTTTGGCTAAGGCTATCGTCGCGTAAACATCGACTAAGGCATCATGAGCACCAGCGTGTTCGATGTTATTGGCGGCGGTGAGATGTTCTAGGCGAAAGCTGGGTTTGCCATTTTCACGATCAGGCCAATTGATGCCTTCCGGTCTTAAGGCGCGGGTGAGTCGCGCCATATCGATAATATCCCAACGGGAATTGCCGTTTTGCCATTCTCTGGCATAAGCATCGTAGAAGTTGCGGTAAAAAATAAAGCGGGTGAACTCATCATCAAACCGTAAGCTGTTATAGCCCACGCCACAAGTCTTGGGCTGAGCAAACTCATCATGTATCAGTTTGATGAATTCCGCTTCTGGCAAGCCTTGTTCATTGGCGACTTGAGGTGTGATGCCGGTGACTAAACACGCTTCAGGTGATGGCAGACTATCTTCAGCCAATTTACAATAAATCATCAGTGGTTCGCCGATGACATTGAGATCTTCGTCGGTACGAATACCGGCAAACTGGGCAGGTCGGTCGTATTTAGGATCTAAGCCGAAGGTTTCATAGTCATGCCAGTAAAGTGAGTTCATTTGTTTACTCCCATAGACGCTAGAGTGTTGCGAATACTTTTTCTGCCGCATCGAGTGTTGCTTGGATTTCTGCATCGCCATGGGCGATAGAGATAAACCCAGCTTCATAAGATGACGGTGCGAGGTAAATACCTTGTTCTAACATGCCGTGGAAAAACTGTTTGAAGCGTTCTTGATCACAGGCAACCACTTGATCAAATTGGCTGACTTGTTTTTCATCTGTGAAGAACATGCCGAACATGCCACCGACTTGGTTGGCCGTAAAGGGAATATTGGCCGCATCAGCACGTGTTTGTAGCCCAGCGACTAATTTGGCTGCTTTAGCAGATAAGTCACTATGGAAGTTTGGTGTTTGCAATTGTTTCAGTGTGCTTAAGCCCGCAGCCATGGCGATAGGATTGCCTGATAAGGTGCCGGCTTGATAGACAGGGCCGAGTGGTGCGATACATGCCATGACTTCTTTTTTACCGCCAAAAGCACCGACGGGAAGACCGCCACCGACGACTTTACCTAATGTCGTTAGATCAGGCTTAACGCCATAATGTTGTTGTGCGCCGCCTAAGGCCACGCGGAACCCGGTCATGACTTCATCAAAAATCAACACGACACCGTATTGATCACAAATTGCACGTAAGCCTTCTAAGAAACCGGCTTGAGGTGGGATGCAATTCATATTACCGGCAACGGGTTCAACAATGATGCAGGCAATTTGATCGCCGAGTTGTTCGAAACATTGGCTCACTGAATCAAGGTCGTTGTAGGTCAGGGTAAGCGTATGTTCAGCGAGTGATGCAGGGACACCGCCTGAAGAAGGTTCACCTAGGGTTAAAGCGCCTGAACCTGCTTTAACTAATAATGAATCAGCATGGCCGTGGTAACAGCCTTCAAACTTAACAATTTTGTCTCGACCGGTATAACCACGGGCGAGGCGAATGGCGCTCATTGTGGCTTCGGTGCCTGAACTGACCATACGAACCAATTCCATCGAGGGGACTAATTCGCACAATAAGTCTGCCATTTCGATTTCAATTTCGGTTGGTGCGCCGAAACCAAGTCCGTGTGTGACGGCTTCTTGGACTGTTTTAATGACATCGGGATGTGCATGTCCCAAAATCATCGGGCCCCATGAGCCGATGTAATCGATATAACGTTTGCCTTCGACATCTGTTATCCATGCACCTTTGCCTTCTTTGAAGAAGATAGGATCACCGCCTACACCGTTAAAGGCACGTACTGGCGAGTTCACGCCACCAGGAATATGCTGTTGGGCTTGCGTAAATAGGTCATGATTTGTTTGCATTGGTGATCCTTGAAATTGGGCTGTTGTCGATGACGATTATGATTTAAATAGGGAGATTTTAGCTGATCTTGTCAGAATGTCCGACTTTAGTTTTATTATAGGTTTTAAGAAGTGGTTAAGTTAATGTTATCTCGGATGACAATGCTGGGCGATTTAGCCTATTCTTAGGTGATATCACCTGTTTTAATTTTTAGGATACAAGGTATCATATGAGGTCTTGTTCATACTGCTACGCTAGGAATGGCGACAGTGGTATTATGAATGATTATTATTAGCGGCTTGAGCAACGATGGTTAATGCTTTGTGCCGACAACCTTAAATAGACAGGAATGAACACTTCATGCGAACTCTAAGTTTTTGTCGTATGAGCGGATTGGCAATGTTATTGCTGATGTCGCCGATGACGTATGCGGATAATGTCGGCACCTTGAAAGGGGCTATCGACACGCAAGTTAAAGCTGAATTATCAGCAAAAAAATCACAAGAAAAAATCGATGGCTTGTCTGATCAGACTGATCAGATGTTGGCAGAATATCGTAATGTGATTAGGCAAACAGAAAGCTTACGTATCTATAACGAACAGCTTGAGAAGCTGGTGATATCTCAACAGGAAGAGATGACATCGATTAATGACCAGCTGGTTAATATTGAAACGACACAGCGTGAAATTGTCCCGTTGATGCTTAAAATGATAGATGTCATTGCTGAGTTTGTTGCGTTGGATATTCCTTTTTTACCGGAAGAACGGCAATACCGGATCGCGGCATTACAAGCTTTAATGGCGCGAGCGGATGTGAGTTTGGCAGAAAAATATCGTCGTATTTTAGAAGCGTATCAAGTTGAGACAGAATATGGCCGGACGATTGAAGCTTATCAAGGTGATTTAGTTTTAAACGGCGAGACAAGAACGGTCGACTTTTTACGTATTGGCCGTGTGAGTTTATACACCCTTTCTTTAGATGGTCAGGAAGCCAGTGTTTGGAACGATGGTGATTGGCAAGTGCTAGATGATAGTTATCGTCAGGCGATAGAAAAAGGACTGAAAGTGGCGAAGAAACAACTACCGCCAGATTTATTGGTTTTACCCGTTAAGGCAGAGGGGAAAACACAATGAAATATCGTTATTTAGTATTATTTCTCAGTGTTTTCAGCACGTCTGTTATGGCGATTCATTCAGATGAAAAGCCTAAGGATTTGGACGCGCTTTATGAGCGTGTAAAACATGATCGGGTCATGGAACAAGCGCAAAACCAGCAACGAGAAGTGACTTTTATTGCGGAGCGCGCGCAACAAGCAACATTATTAGCACAAGCGAAAGCACGGTTGGCTGAGCAAGAAGCAAAAACGGTAGATTTGAATCAGGTTTTTCAAGAACAAGAAAAATTACTGGCGCAAGAGAATGCTGATTTATTACTTAAGTCTGGCACCTTAGGCGAGTTATTTGGCACAGTGAGACAAGTGGCGAATGAAAGTCGTAGTGTTTTAGACAGTTCAATGATTTCAGCGGAGTTTCCCAATCGCGGTGCTTTCTTAGGCGATATTGCTGAGCGGAAACAGCAACCAACGATAGAAGAAATTCGCCAAGTTTGGTTAGCTTTGCAACAGGAAATGACGGAGTCGGCCAAGGTTAAGCAATTTATGCAGCCGGTGATCACGGCACAAGGCATCGTTGAAGAGCAACAAGTGACGCGTATTGGTCCTTTTTCCGCTTTTAGTGACGGACAATTTCTGAGATATCTGCCAGAAACGGGTAATTTGGTCGCATTAGGTCGCCAACCTGTTGATCGCTTGCAGAAAGTAGCTGCTGAGTTTGAATCAGCTGATGCAGGGAGCATTGAAGCTGTTGTGATCGATCCGACACGTGGGGCGATTATGGCCTTGCTTGTTCAGGCACCGGACTTAAAAGAACGCATTCAACAAGGTGGTTGGATTGGTTATTTGATTTTACTCATCGGCATCATTGGCTTATTGATTGCGCTACAACGTTTTGTGTCGCTAACGGTGATGGGACAAGGGGTGGCGAAGCAACAAAAAGACACAACTGCTGACACTAAAAACCCATTAGGCCGTATTTTATCGGTTTATAGCGACGTCTTAATTAATGACATAGAGACATTAACGCTGAAATTAGATGAAGCGATTTTGCGTGAAGTGCCGAAAATTGAACGGGGCTTGATTACCCTTGCGATTTTAGCGGCCATTGCGCCAATGTTGGGATTACTCGGTACGGTGTCAGGCATGATTGAGACTTTCCAATCGATTACTTTATTTGGTACTGGTGATCCGAAACTGATGTCAGGTGGTATTTCTCAGGCCTTGGTGACGACCGAATTAGGTTTGGCAGTGGCGATTCCACTATTGTTGATACATAGTTTGTTATCGGGCAAGAGTAATCGTTTGGTACAACTTTTAGATGAAGAAAGTGCGGCATTGATTGCACGTAATGCAGAACAACGCGATGACAGCATTAAATAATAACTTCTTTAATATTCAGGTCTTAATGGAGAGCGGCGGTGCTGTGCTGTGGCTGATTCTGTTGGCCTCTATTTTAATGTGGACTTTGATTGCCGAGCGTTATTTATTTGTGTATCGCGTGCATCCAAAGTCGGTTAAAAAACTGGTGTCAGAGTGGCAACAACGATCTGAGCGACGGAGTTGGTCAGCATGCCAAATTCGGACCGGTATGATTGCCCAATCACGTGCCTCGCTAAGACGGTATTTGATGTTTATTAAGACATTAACGGCCGCATTGCCGATGCTGGGTCTATTAGGCACGGTAGATGGCATGATCCAAACGTTTGATGTGTTGACGGTATTTGGTACTGGTAATGCACGTGGTATGGCTGGCGGTATTTCTGTGGCGTTGATTACGACAATGGCTGGATTGTTAACGGCTTTATCAGGCTTATATTTTAGTACTGAGTTAGAAGGTCGTGTGACACAGGCTGTTGATCAAGTATCCGATCAGTTAAAACGAGATGAATGATATGAAACAGAGACATCATTATGAGAAATAGACATTCACGACGCCAAAGTGGCAGCGTAGCTGAAATCAATATGACGCCTTTGATTGATATGGTGTTTATTTTGTTGATCTTTTTTATTGTCACGACGTCGTTTGTGAAAGAAACCGGTGTTGATGTGAGTCGACCTTCTGCTAAAACAGCAGTGAAAAAAGAATTGGCGAATATTATGGTGGCGATTACGGCCAGCGGCGAAATTCATATGGATGGCCGCGTGATCGATCGACGCGCCGTTCGTGCGAACGTTGAGCGGATGCACGCTGAGAATCCGGAGGGTGCAGTGATTATCCAAGCAGATAAGGATGC
Source organism: uncultured Gammaproteobacteria bacterium (assembly GCA_905479985.1). Classification (GTDB taxonomy): domain Bacteria; phylum Pseudomonadota; class Gammaproteobacteria; order Nitrosococcales; family Methylophagaceae. Next base: position 20,017 of record CAJQOM010000013.1, read on the forward strand.
TAAAACCGGTATTTTGATTGAAGTGATGGATCAGGCTAGGTTAGCCGGTGTGGCAAATGTATCGATTGCTGCAGAGCGACAGTAGAGTCTGAATTCATTATGCGGTTAGCGGCAGGGCTTTTTTTTGCACTTTTAATTAATTTGGGTTTATTTACCTTGATGCATTTGATGACGTCATCAGATCGTGTCGAACGCAATGCGATTGAGGATATCCAGTTACTGGATTTTGTTCGCGTTAAAAAGGAATCTGTGACGGAAACCAAGGAACGACAATTACCTGAAAAGCCTAAGCCACCAGAGAAAACACCGCCGCCGCCTAAAATGATGCCACCCACGCAACAAGTTAAAGCGCCGACACCTAAGATGAACGTACCGAATATTAAAGTCCCATTGAATATTGCGGGTGGGCCTTATTTAGGTGAGTTTTCGGCCACCCCTACCGCCCCTGTTTCTCCGGATGCGATAGATGAGTATGCCCAAGTCGCGCCTTTGGTTAGGATTCCGCCGCGTTATCCCCGTTCGGCTTCTCGTCGTGGGATTGAAGGCGTGGTGAAAGTGGCCTTTACGATCACCAAGGAAGGCCGTGTTGCAAATCCACGCGTGCTAAGTTCAAACCCTGTTGGTGTGTTTGATAAAGCAGCGTTAAGGGCAATTAAGAAGTGGAAATTTAATCCTAAAATGGTCGATGGACAGGCTGTAGAACAAACAGCAGCTCAGGAAATTACGTTTAGGTTATCTAAATGATGCAGATATTCTTCAAATTCTTTTTGTTGGTGGCCTTGATGTCTTTTGGCCAAGCTACGCTGGCAAAAGAAAAACAATATCTGTTGACTGAGCAAACCTATAAGGCCGTCAATGCGGCGCAAGAGTTGATGACGGCTGAACAATATTCGAAAGCGCAAAGTCAATTATTGGCGACTTTGGGTAAAACCAAAGCAGGATCTTATGATCGTGCCGTTGTGCAACAGACTTTAGGCTATGCTTATTCTGCTAAATCACAGTATAAAAAGGCGCGAGAGCAGTTTCAACAAGCATTAGACAGTCAGGCATTACCTGAGCAAGTTAGTCATGGTCTGCGTTATAACCTTGGTCAATTATTGTTGGCAGAAGATCAATTTAAGGCTGGGATTAAGGTGCTTGAACAATGGTTTAAAGCAGAACCGAATCCACCCAATAATGCCCATGTGTTGATTGCCAGTGCTTATTATCAAATAGGCCAGTTTCGTCAGTCGGTGACACATATGAAGCAGGCGGTAAGCAATAATAAAACACCACCGGAAAACTGGTATCAGTTGTTATTGGCCGGACATATGGAATTGAAGCAGTATCCCGCGGGTATCAAGGTATTAGAGAAACTGATTGTTCGTTTTCCTGATAATGCTAACTATTGGGCGCAACTTTCAGCCTTGTATGGGCGTCAGAATAAACAGGTTTCTGCGTTGGCAGTTGAAGTGCTTGCGGGTCATTTAAAGTTAAGTGATGGCGCTGTTGTTGAACGATTGTCAGACCTATATCGCTATTTAGGCATTCCCTATAAGTCTGCCTTGTTGTTACAAAAAGGAATGAAGCAAGGGGCGGTTGCTGACAATACCAAGAATTTAAATCGGCTGGCGGATAGTTGGTTAGCCGCGCGCGAACGAACGAAGGCTGTGGTGGTGTTAAAGCGGTTAGCAGGCCGTGATAACAGTGGCGAAGCGCGTTTGAAGTTGGGCCGTGTGTTGTTTGAGCTTGAACAATGGCCTGAAGCAAGTACGGCTTTTAAAGCGAGCTTGAAGGATTTGAAAGGTCGAAATAGAGGCACTGCAGCCTTAATGGCTGGTCTGGCTCAGTTTCATATGGGCAATTATGAACAAGCACAAGGTTGGTTGAGTCAGGCCGCTGGCTATAAAAAGGAAGGGCGGCAGGCACGTTATTGGTTAGATTATATTGACCAAGTTGTTGATGCATCTGACGAACAAGAAGAGGAAGGGGTTAGCTAAGACTTTGCGGCATCAAGGCATTAATATGGTAGCTGACTTGTGCCATTGTGGATGATTCCTTTATGATGGTGAATACGCTTTTAAGTTCGAATAGCGATGGATATGATGGGCCGTTTGGCTTGTCGAAGCTTTAGTTTTATTCAATTTTTAGTTTTTGTAACGAATGACGCAATGGTGCGTCATTGTTGTTATGAGAACTTGATAAGGATAGTTTAATGTCATCAACGCAGTCTTTAAAAACGTCACCGTCCGTAGAGAATGATGTGACGCAACAAGAAAGTGCGCAATACCTTAGAACGCCATTGCTATCTGGTCATGATGTTGAGGCAAAACGACAAGAAATTGCGGCTTACTTTAATACGACTTGGCACCGTTATGACGCCTTGTTTGAAACATTAAGTGATGACCGCGCTTATTATGAAAAGGCGATTCCACTTCGTCATCCGTTGATGTTCTACTTTGGTCATACCGCAACCTTCTTTGTGAATAAATTGGTGTTGGCGGGTCTGGTTGACCAGCGTGTTAATCCACAGTTTGAATCGATGTTTGCAATTGGCGTCGATGAGATGAGCTGGGATGATTTGGATGAGGCGCATTATGATTGGCCGACTGTCAATGAGGTGAAAGCGTATCGTTCGCAAGTCAATGCACTGATTAATCATCTGATTCAAACAACGCCGCTCACTTTGCCTATCACGTGGGAAAGCCCTTGGTGGACCATTATGATGGGGATTGAGCATGAGCATATTCATCTTGAAACCTCATCGGTACTGATTCGCCAGCAAAATCTAGATTGGGTGCAACCGCATGCTGATTGGACACCATGCCAAGAGTCAGGTGAAGCGCCGCTTAATGAGATGGTTGATATTCCAGGCGGAAAAGTAGAAGTCGGCCTAGATGATAGTACCGATCATTATGGCTGGGATAATGAATATGGTGCTCACCAAAGCGATGTCAAAGGCTTTAAAGCCAGTCGTTATTTGGTCACTAATCAAGCATTTTTAGAGTTTGTTAAAGCAGGTGGTTATCAAGATCACAGCTTATGGCCGGAAGAAGGCCTTGAATGGTTGAAATATGCCAAGGCTGAACACCCTAGCTTTTGGATTCAAGCTGATGAAGGCTTCACATTACGATTAATGACTGAAGTTGTAGCGATGCCTTGGGATTGGCCGGCTGAAGTCAATTATCATGAAGCGAAGGCGTATTGTAATTGGCTCGCTAAAGAAACGGGTGAGCAAGTACGCTTGCCGACTGAAGATGAGTGGTATCGCATCTATGATCATGCTGGTGTGAAAGAGCTTGAGCAAGGTGAGGTTAGCCAAGCGAATTTGCATTTAGATCATGCGGCGTCATCTTGTCCGGTTAACCGATATGCCCACGGCGATTTATATGATGTTGTCGGTAATGTTTGGCAATGGACTGAAACTGCTATTTATCCTTTTGATAAATTTAAAGTCCACCCGTTTTATGATGATTTTACGATGCCGACATTTGATGGCCGTCATAATATTTTTAAAGGTGGTTCGTGGATTTCTTGTGGTAACGAAAGTCGCCGCAGTGCACGGTATGCGTTTAGAAAACATTTTTTCCAGCATGCGGGTTTCCGTTATGTGATTGCAGAGGAGCTAGAAGAGCAAGTGGGTTCAAATTACGAAACAGATAAGTTGCTATCAGAATATGCGGAATTTCATTATGGTGACAGCTATCTTGATGTGCCTAATTTTCCGAAAGCATTGGCAGAGATTGCGATTGCCGCGATGGGTGATCAACCGATGGGCCGCGCTTTAGATATTGGCTGTGCTGTTGGCCGTTCTAGCTTTGATTTAGCGAAACGATTTGACCATGTGACGGGGATTGATTTTTCGGCACGGTTAATTAACTTGGGCGTGCAATTACAACGTCAGGGCGTCATTCGTTATAGCATTGTTGATGAAGGCGAGTTAGCGCTTTATAAAGAACGCCGCTTAACGGATTTTTCTGATCAAGCTGCGGCCGAGAAGATTGAGTTTATGCAGGGTGATGCTTGTAATCTTAAAGAACACTACAAAGGTTACGATTTGGTATTGGCCGCGAATTTGATTGACCGTTTATATCAACCGTCTTTGTTTTTGGAAACGATTCAGGAACGGATGAATGCCGGTGGTATCTTGATGATTACCTCGCCTTATACTTGGCTTGAAGAACATACCGATAAAGGCAACTGGGTTGGCGGTCGTAAAGTGGATGGCGAAAACGTCAGTACTTTTGAAGGTTTAAAAGCGATGTTGGCGCCGCACTTTGATTTGGTTCAAGGTCCGATTTCCGTACCGTTTGTCATTCGTGAAACCAGCCGAAAATTCCAACATACTTTGTCTGAAGCAACATTGTGGCGTTACCGCGGTTGACCACTGATTTTGACACGCCGGTCAGTCGTGATGGCACGGCGAGCTTAAAGTACGACGCAAGAACGACTTACTTTGGCACCAATGATGTGGTGCCATTGTGGGTGGCGGATATGGATTTTTCTGCCCCGGAAGCCGTGACGACTGCATTAATAGCACGTGCACAACATACGATTTATGGTTATACCGACTATCCTGAAAGCCTTTATACGTCGATGCAGCAGTGGTTTAACCGTCGGCACCATTGGGCGATAGAACGGGAAAGTATTGTCTTATGCCCGGGTGTTGTGCCTTCAATTTATGCTGTGATCACGGCATTAACCGACGTCGGTGATCAGGTGATTATTCAACCGCCGGTTTATCATCCTTTTTTTACTGCAGTGAAGGATACCCAGCGAACGTTAGTTGAAAACCCGCTTATATTAGCCGGTAATCAATATCGAATGGATTTGGACCATTTGGCTCAATGTGCAGAAGCGGGGGCTAAAGTGTTGGTGTTGTGTTCACCGCATAACCCTGTGGGCCGTGTTTGGCAACCATCAGAACTTGAGGCGTTATTAGCAGTAGCACGTCGTTATAATTTGATCATTATTTCGGATGAGATCCATGCCGACCTTATTTTTCCTGATCAAACACATATAGCTATTGCAACATTGGCCGATGATGTATCGATTATTACGGCGGTTTCACCTAGTAAGACATTTAATATTCCGGGTCTCGGCTTATCAGCATTGGTGGTGAATGATAAGGCCCAGCGTGATGGTATAAAACAAGTCTTTAATGATTGGCATGTCAGCAATATGAACCCATTTAGTATTTGTGGTTTTGAAGCGGCTTACATGCATGGCGAAGCATGGTTGGATGATTTAATGGTGTATTTGAATGACACCCGTTTGGCGGTTAAACGCTATTTAGAAGCATCGTTGCCAGAGATTACCTTAATTGAATCTGAGGGCACGTATTTACTATGGCTTGATTGTCGCGCTATGAATATGACAGATGCAGATTTACATCGCTTTTTTATTGAGGAAGGTAAAGTGGCAATGAGTCCTGGTACTTTGTTTGGTGATGTGGGTTCTGGTTTTATGCGCCTGAATATTGCGGCGCCAAGAGCACTTATATTAACGGTGTTAAAAACAATACGTTCAGCATTACCCTCATAGTTTGTTATGATGTGCGGCTTTTTAGTGCAAGCACAATAATCTTGCACTAAAGATGTTGTTAGCGTGTGATGGTTTTCTCGTTTGATTCTTCCTCAGTAGTAGACATCCTTTGATCTAGGCAAGTGTGACTTTTGTTTGGCATAATGATTGCGTTTACGTCATTTCATGCTGTCATATTATTTGTCTAGGAGAAGTGCGATGTCTGAATCAATTGGAAATGTAGCGGGTCAAGTTTGGCAATATCTTAATAAAAATGGTGCTCAGACTGTCGCAAAAATTGCGAAACAGAGTGATATTGAGATGAAACAGTTGCAACGCGCAATAGGTTGGTTAGCGAAAGAAGATAAAATCACGATTACGTCTAAAGGCAGAACAGAAGTCATCAGCCTAAATTAAGATCTAGATTAGGTTGGTTTTAAATCACGTTAGATAAACCTAAATCGATGTGATTATTGTGTTGGTGTAAGACAAGGGAAGTGATGGCCGGTATTGTGTCGACCCCTTTTATCCTGCTACTCTCTTGGCACAGAATTTAATAAAGCAGAGTTATGACTAACGCATATAACGCTTCAGCAATCGAAGTTTTAACGGGACTCGAGCCGGTACAAAAGCGTCCCGGCATGTATACCGACACAACTCGACCTAATCATTTAGCACAAGAAGTCATTGATAATAGTGTCGATGAGGCGGTGGCGAATCATGCGAGCCAAATTGACGTTACCTTGCATCAGGATGGTTCTTTAGAAGTCATTGATGATGGTCGGGGTATGCCGGTCGATATTCATCCTGAAGAAGGTGTGCCCGGGGTTGAAGTGATTTTAACGCGCTTACATGCCGGCGGTAAATTTTCCAATAAAAATTATCAGTTTTCCGGCGGTTTGCATGGTGTCGGCGTGTCGGTTGTAAATGCTTTGTCATCGAGACTAGAAGTGACTATTCGCCGCGATGCGGTTGAATATGCCATTGCCTTTGAAAAAGGGGAAAGAGTCGAAGAGCTGCATGAAATAGGCACGGTAGGTAAACGTAATACCGGTACAAAAGTGCGTTTCTGGCCGCAAGGGTCGTATTTCGACACCCCTAAATTCTTAGTATCTAAACTGCAACATGTGTTGCGTGCCAAAGCCGTTTTATGTCCTGGTTTGGTCGTCACATTCACCGACTTATCAGGTAAAGAAAAAGTCGAAGATCGCTGGTGTTATGACGAAGGCTTAAATAGCTATATTGCCTCGATGATGACTGATCAACCTTGTGTGCCAGCTAAGGCATTTCATGGCCATATTGTCGGTGAAAATGAAGAAGTCGATTGGGCTTTAATGTGGCAGATTGAGCCGGGTGATGAATTAGCCGAAAGCTATGTTAATTTGATTCCCACTGCACAAGGCGGAACACATGTTAATGGTCTTCGTTCTGGCTTATTAGATGCACTACGTGAGTTTTGTGAGTTTCGAAGTTTATTGCCACGGGGCGTGAAGTTATCCCCGGAAGATATATGGGAACGCTGTTGTTACGTTCTGTCAGTTAAGTTGCAAGATCCCCAGTTTTCCGGTCAAACCAAAGAGCGCCTATCTTCACGACAATGTGCTGGTTTTGTAGCAAGTGCCGTGAAAGATGCCTTTAGCCTTTGGCTTAATCATCATGTCGAAGATGGCGAAAAAATAGCTGAGCTTGCTATTAGCAATGCGCAGTCACGCTTAAAACAAGCTAAAAAAGTGATACGCAAACGCGTGCAGTCTGGCCCAGCATTGCCGGGTAAATTATCGGATTGTAGTTCGCAAGATGTCACACGTACTGAAGTATTTTTGGTGGAAGGGGATTCTGCTGGCGGTAGCGCCAAGCAAGGTCGTGATCGTGAGTTCCAAGCCATTATGCCGTTGCGCGGTAAAATTCTAAATACGTGGGAAGTGGAATCAACGCAAGTGTTGGCTTCACAAGAGGTGCATGATATTGCGGTCGCGGTGGGTGTCGACCCGGGCTCGGATGATTTGTCAGGCCTACGCTATGGCAAGGTGTGCATTTTAGCGGATGCCGATTCTGATGGGGCGCATATTGCGACGCTATTGTGTGCATTATTTGTCCGTCATTTTAGACCGTTAGTTGAAGCGGGGCATATTTGTGTTGCGATGCCGCCGTTATACCGTGTCGATGTGGGTAAGCAGGTGTTTTATGCCTTGGATGATGAAGAGCGTGAGATTATTCTAGAGCGTATAGAAAGAGAAAAAATTAAAGGCAAAGTGAGTACCCAGCGTTTTAAAGGTTTGGGTGAAATGAACCCATTGCAATTGCGTGAAACGACAATGGCGCCGAATACACGGCGATTGATTCGGTTAACGATTCAAGATGGTGATGACACCATGATGATGATGGATAAGTTGCTAGCTAAAAAACGGGCTTCTGATCGTAAGGCTTGGTTAGAAGAGCAAGGCGATTTGGCGACAGTGTGATTTTTAAAGGGGACGCTACCCTTTTCAAGCATTTTTTTATTGAAGAAGGAAAAGGGTAGCGTCCCCTTTAAAAAGTATGAGTTCACTAGTTGATGATTTAGAACAATTACCGGTACGAGATTTTACTGAAAAGGCTTATTTGGATTATTCCATGTATGTCATTTTAGATCGGGCCTTGCCGCACGTAGGTGATGGTTTGAAACCCGTTCAGCGTCGTATTATTTATGCGATGTCAGAACTGGGCCTGAGTGCCTTATCAAAGCATAAAAAATCAGCCCGTACGGTTGGTGATGTTCTCGGTAAATATCACCCTCACGGTGATTCTGCTTGTTATGAAGCCATGGTATTGATGGCACAACCCTTTTCTTATCGTTATCCACTGGTTGATGGTCAAGGTAACTGGGGATCGATGGATGATCCTAAGTCCTTTGCTGCCATGCGTTATACCGAATCGCGCTTAGCGTCTTATGCACAAACGTTATTAAGTGAATTAGGCCAAGGTACGGTTGATTGGGTGCCTAATTTCGATGGCACGATGAATGAGCCGGAGTTATTACCTGCCCGGCTACCTAATGTCTTACTCAACGGCGGCAGTGGTATTGCAGTCGGTATGGCAACAGATGTGCCGCCTCATAACTTACGTGAAGTGGTTGAAGCGTGTTTGTTGTTGCTGAAGAAACCCTCGACCAAACTCGAAGAATTACTAGAGGTTATTAAAGCACCCGATTTCCCAACGGGTGGTGAGATTATTTCTAGCCAAGCTGATTTACATAAAATCTATGCAACAGGCCATGGTTCTGTGCGGCAGCGAGGACAGTTTGTTATTGAAGATGGCGAGGTCATTATTAATGCCTTGCCGTATCAAGTATCCGGCGCCAAATTGATTGAGCAAATTGCCAATCAAATGAACAATAAAAAATTACCGATGGTGGTTGATTTACGTGATGAATCAGATCATGAACATCCGGTAAGATTAGTCGTCGTACCACGTTCAAATCGTGTTGATATTGATGGGCTTATGTCGCATCTGTTTGCAACTACTGACTTAGAACGTAGCTACCGCGTCAATATGAATATGATTGGCTTAGATGGCCGGCCACAAGTTAAAAACCTGCGTGACATGTTGTTGGAATGGCTGACTTATCGGACTGAAACCGTTCGTCGTCGTTTGCAATATCGCCTCGATAAAATAATCGATCGCATGCATGTGCTAGAAGGTTTATTAGTTGCTTACCTGAATATTGACGAAGTGATTGCGATTATTCGGACAGAGGATGAACCGAAGCCTGTGTTGATGAGCCGGTTCAATATTACCGATCGTCAAGCCGAAGCCATTCTAGAATTAAAATTACGCCATTTAGCCAAGTTAGAGGAGATGAAGCTCCAAGGTGAATTGGATGAATTGGCGAAAGAACGCAAACAATTAGAATTATTGCTCAGCTCAGAGACTCGCCTGAAAACATTAATTCGTAAAGAACTGACAGCAGATGCTGAGAAATTTGGTGATGATCGTCGTTCGATGTTGGTCAGTCGTGATGCAGCCAAAGCCTTAAGTGAATCTGAATTATTGCCGACAGAGCCCATTACGATTGTATTATCGGAAAGTGGCTGGGTTCGGGCTGCCAAAGGCCATGATGTTGATCCAACAACGTTGAATTTCCGTACTGGCGATCGCTATGCGACCTCCGTCAAAGCGCGTAGTAATCAACAGATTGTCTTTTTAGATTCCACCGGTCGAAGTTATTCATTAATGGCCCATACTCTGCCATCAGCCCGTGGGCAAGGCGAACCGCTCAGTGGCCGTTTGCAAATGCCAACCGATGCCCGTTTTGTGGCAGTGTTAGCCGGTGAGTTAGCGCAACCATTATTGCTATCTAATACAGCAGGTTATGGTTTTGTCACCACACTCGATAATCTATTAGCCAAAAATAAAGCCGGTAAAGCCTTATTTAATCTACCCGCAGGCGCTGAAGTATTAGAACCAATCTGGCTGGGTAATATCGAGTCGGATCAACTCGCCGTCGCTGCTGGTGATGGTCGTCTACTGGTCTTTGCTGCCAGCGAAATGCCAATGATGACGAAAGGTAAAGGCGTGCGTCTGATCAATATTCCACAAGCCGCTTTTGGCAATAAACGTGAATGGCTCCATTCTGTCACTGTTGTGCCAGAAGGAGAAAGCCTGACCTTGCATGCAGGGAAACGGCATTTGACGCTTAAACCCGCTGACTTAGTCCACTACAGTGGTGAGAAAGGTAAGCGAGGTCATAAATTACCGCGTGGTTTACAAAAAGTGACCAAGGTGGAAGTTGCACAATAAAAAACACCGATACAAGGAAGGTATATGGATGCTGAGCATAACCCAATAGACTCAACCGCGGTCTGGGGAGGCTGGGCTACCCTAGCTTGGGGAATCTTGATTGCAGCCATTTTCATGGTGACACAGGTGTCTGTGCTAGGTGGCTATATCGCTGCAAATTATGGCGAGGCATCAGAAAGAGAAATTGCTTCTTTAACGGAACAACTGCTGTTGAATGGCACGGTGATTTCTTTAGCGACAATTGCCACATTCATCATTGGTAGCTTAGCTATTATTGGCATTATTAAGCTCAAGAAGCACAGCCAAATAAGTTCTTATCTAGGATTGAAGTTACCGAATAGGGAACAAACTCGATACTGGCTAACTATATTCATATCATTGCTGCTCTTTTCAGAGTTGTTAAGTTATTTCTTAGATAAATACGAAGCACACGAGTTCATGGTGTCCGCTTATGCAACGGCCGAACCGTTATGGCTACTGTGGATTGCCATGGTGGTTGCAGCCCCCGTCTTTGAAGAGCTGTTTTTTAGAGGTTTTCTATTAACAGGTTTTCAGCGAACGTTCCTCGGTACGACGGGTGCGATTGTTGTGACATCATTGCTTTGGGCCGTGATTCATACCCAATATGATTTGTATTATATGGCCACTATTTTTGTGATGGGTGTAGTACTTGGTTTAGCAAGAGTGCGGAGTGGCTCGTTGATTTTACCGATAGGGTTGCATGCTTTGGTGAATGGCTTAGCGACTATGCAGATGGCTTATTTTGCTTGATAGATATATGAAAATAAATCTGTCCTCTTTTTTCAAAATTATCAAAAATGAGAAATTATGGAAATTAGAATCAAGAAGTTCAAAAAAATTGATGATGTAAGCGTCACATTAGAACCTCTCAACATATTTATAGGAACAAACAACTCTGGCAAAAGTAGCTTTATACAAGGTATACAGTTTGCAGTTTCAAGCTGTCAAACCTTAAAGTTAAAAGGGGCAAACTGGGTAAAAAATAAAACGAAGACATTATCGCTAGATTCAAGTGAATACCTCTACGCGCCTACCAGCGATATATCTTATTTATTTCACGGCGGGAGATTATCTGGTGCAAGGAGAAGGGAAGACCGCAAATGGATTGAATTTTCAATTTCTGACGAAAATAGCGCATCGTTAAAGATATCTAGAGGGAAAAATGGTGGTTTTACTACGGAACTTACCGGTAAGGAGCAAGGAGATATTTTAAGCGGTATAGAGAAACCTTTTTGCGTTTATGTTCCTGGAATTGCAGGAATACCTGTTTTAGAAAAGTATGAGGTTCCAATTGCTGTTAAAAAATCTGCTACCCGTGGAGATAGCAACAATTATCTTCGTAATATCTTATATACGATTAGCCAAGATCAGGAAAAATGGAGTTCTTTCAAAGGTTCTGTAAATTCGATATATAGCACTATAGATTTTATTGTGAAGTTTGATGAACATAATTCAGAATATATCTCTGTAAATATAAAAACCGATAATTTAATACTGCCTCTTGACTCTGTAGGTACTGGTCTATTGCAAGTTATACAAATTTTTGCATATATCGAATATTTTGATCCAACTGTAATTTTATTAGATGAGCCTGATTCCCATATTCATCCTACTAAACAAAAGTTACTTTCCGAAGAGCTAATAAAAAGAACTAATGACAATCCCGATTTAAAAATAGTTTTTTCAACACACTCCCGTTATATCTTAGAATCATTAGATGAAAAGGCGCAGGTAGTTCATTTTCAAAATGGCTATGCACTGAAGGGTGTAAAAGGCTCTAATATATTGCTAGATATAGGTGCTGCTGATGCTGACTACTTATTTTCTAAAAAGGAATTGAAATATGTGATAGTTACCGAAGATAAAGTAGACGATGTAAAGGAAAAAAAAGAATTTCTAAAAAAGTTTTTGTTGGCAAATGGATTAAGAGAGTCGGAATTCGTTCTTCATTCATATGAAGGATGTTCAAAAGTAGATTTTGCAAAAATACTTCAAGGATTTGTTCAAAAGCAAATCCCAACAGCCAAAGTAATTCTTCATATAGATAGAGATCAGAAAGTTGATACAGATAGGCATGTAATAAAATTAAGAGATGATTGCGAAAAGAGAGATATCATATTTTTTATTACAAAATACCAAGAAATTGAATCTTATTTCTGCCAGCCTTCCCATATTAAGAATATATATGATGTTTCAATTGAGATAGCAACCGAAAAATATAAAGAGTTTATCCTGGAACTTGAAGAAGAGACAAAAAGAAAGCTGACAAATTTCATTTATAGAGAACGTATAGATTTGGCTATGAACAAGGATGGAAACACAGATATTGAGATTGTAAGTAAAAAAGTTGACGATTGGTACGAAGAATATGGTGATGAGTTAACGCTAGGTAAAGAATTGTTAGGGAAAATTAAAAATTACGCTCAATCATCATTGCAAGATGATCCGAATAAAATAATTGACCTATCAAATGCACTTGTCTCAAATGAGTTCAAGGCTTTACTCCCCGAAACAATTTGATTAGTTTATTGGGTTCGTTATCACACAACCTAAGCTACTACTCAACGATACAATAGAAGAATTAAAGGGGGCAGAGCACCTTCTTTATCAGGCATCATATAGAAAATCTTAATCAATCCAAGGAATGTTGAATGCCTGATACCGGCCCGCCGACTCACACCCTCTTTGATGATTTTGTGGCACCGGTATGTGAAGATCTATTAGAAATTTTGTATCAAGATGACGATATCTTGTTGATCAACAAACCTAGCGGCCTGCTTAGTTTGTCGGGTAAAAACCCGCTCAATTGGGATTCGGTACACTTCCGATTGGTACGTGGCCAAGAGGGCGTGAGCCCTGCATTCCCAGAGGCAAAATTACCGCATCGAATAGATTTTGGGACATCGGGCATTATGGTCGTGGGGTTAAATGCAGCGTCGGTACAACATCTTAATAAACAGTTTCAAGCGCGCACCATTAAAAAACGTTATGTCGCCCTGTTAGAAGGCTGGGTTGCTGATGATCAAGGGCAGATTACTGCGGCCATAGCGAAGGATAAAGCCCATTTTCCTCGCGTCATAATCTGCCATGCCACTGGCAAAGCGGCCATAAGTGAATACACTGTATTAGAGAGACTAGATCACCCGCGTCGCAGCTTAGTGCAATTTACGCCACATACCGGGCGTACACACCAATTGCGGATTCACAGCCAGACGATTGGCCACCCCATTCTTGGGTGTGACCTGTATCACAGCGATCGTAGTGAAGGGATGGCAGAGCGTTTGCGCTTACATGCCAGCGATTTGTATTTTGAGCATCCCACTAGCGGAGAGCAATTACATGGACAGTGTCCCTGTCCGTTTTAATCAGGGAAGTTCATGTATGAAGGTGCAAACCAAACGTGTAACTCGATGGTGGTGGTTACGTGCGGCAACGATATAGATTCGAGCTTGATTTGTTTATCTAAAAGGGGTGTGTTTCCTTTTTCAGGCATCATGTAGAAAACCTTAATCAATCCAAGGAATGTTTATCTATGTCATTTGGCTCTTTAGGCTTGTGTGATGCGCTGTTGAAATCCGTTTCAGAACAAGGTTACACAACGCCGTCACCGATACAGACTGAAGCTATTCCGGTGGTACTGAGTCAACGTGATGTTATGGCGGTGGCACACACTGGCACGGGAAAAACGGCTGGCTTTACACTACCGATGATACAACTCTTGTCTGGTGGTCCTAGTCCGCAGGCTCAATATGTGCGTGCCTTGGTTATTACGCCGACCCGTGAGCTTGCTGCTCAGGTTGCCGAGAGCGTTCAAAACTACAGCCGTCATATGAATATTCGCTCTGCGGCCTTGTTTGGTGGTGTGAGGATTGAGCCGCAGATAGCCCAGCTGCAAGGTGGTTTGGATGTGCTTATTGCTACGCCGGGTCGTTTGATTGATCTTTATAATCAACAGGCGATTAACTTTGAACAGCTTGAGATATTGGTGTTGGATGAGGCTGATCGCATGTTGGATTTGGGGTTTGTCGATGATATCCGTCGCATCCAAATGCTGCTGCCTAGCCAACGTCAAACCTTGATGTTTTCAGCGACATTTTCTACAGAGATACAGTCTCTTGCTGGAGGTATGCTAAATAATCCACTTTTGATTGAAATGGCTGCCACGAACAGCACTGTTGATACCGTTAAGCAGATAATGCATCCTGTTGATAAAGCGCGTAAAAGTGAAGTGTTGATTCACCTGATTCGAAAGAACAAGTGGCCTCAGGTTTTGGTTTTTAGTCGCACTAAGAAAGGTGCAGATAGCTTGGTGGGTGAGCTGGGGAATGCCGGTATTAGTGCCGATTCTATCCATGCGAACAGAACCCAGCACGCACGCACCCGTGCCTTAGCCGGTTTTAGAAACGGCAATGTTGTGGTACTGGTCGCCACTGATATTGCTGCTCGGGGCATTGATGTAAATCAACTGCCTTGCGTGGTTAACTTTAATCTTCCTTACGTAGCAGAAGACTATGTCCATCGCATTGGTCGTACCGGCCGTGCTGGCAATGTTGGTTTAGCGGTTTCATTGTTCAGTGAAGATGAATCTAAGCAGTTACAGGCTATTGAACGTGTCATTGGCCGGCAGTTTGCAGGTGATATCATCCCAGGCTTTGCGCCCAGTAAAAAGGCAAAAGCAGGCTCATCAGATGATGAGGAATATGGACATTTTGAGCCAGACCCTAAGCCCCAACGTCGAGGCCAATCTCGGAAGAAAATAAAAAGAGACAGATTTGTTTTAGATGATTAATGCATTATCCTGTTCCATTGATTAAAAAGCTTCAATCTCAACCAGCCTGATTTCGATTGAATTAAGGCCTTTCATGAATGCCGACCTTTAATTCCCAGACGATGTAGGCCGCCCATTTTTCTTTATCAGTGTATGAACAATAAACCTGTCCTCTTTTTTGCTTTGAGTGTTGATAATGGTATCGAAAGCTAAACTATATACACAATTAGACAGTCTGGAAGATGAACTGAGGGATCGAATAGTGCCTCATCTCGAGAATGCAGTTAATGGTCGGAATGATCTCATATTCTGCACGACGGACTTTAATCCATTCCCAGAGTTAAAGTCTAAAACGGATAAGGAAACTGACGAATTGATTCAGCTAGGAAGGCAAATATTGGCCCTAAGGGAGAAGTTGGGTGAACCTTCAGCAGGTTGTATTGCTGAGAGAATATGTTGGTATTGTAGGCAATGGGGAGATACCCATGATAGCCACAGAAAATCGGTGCAAGCACTAGCTCAAGCATTTCTTCAAGAGATAGTGTAAAAGAGGACAGATTTATTTTAGGTTATTAATACATTATCCTATTCGATTGATTAAGTCTGAAAGTTAGGAAAATATATTGGATACGGAAAAAAGGGACAGATTTATTTAATTGAGAATTGAATAAAATCATGTAAAAATTTTGAAAGAGAGTTTAAGTAGATATGAGTGAAAACAGTAAAGCAATATCCGATGATTTGTCTGATAATAATGAGTCTAGTTGTAGTAATACCAGTTGTTGTCCACCTAAAATACCTAGTGTAAGAGCTATGCCAAAAATTGGGCGTAACGATCCTTGCATCTGCGGTAATGGGCGTAAATATAAGAAATGTTGTGGGAAGAACGCATAAGTTACCTTTGGTAAAAAAGGGGGCAGGTTTATTCCTGGTTATTAATACATTATTCTGTTCCATTGATTGAACACGAAAGTTAGGAAAATATATTGGATATCGTTTTACGCGTTTATGGTGAAGAATTTGATGTTGCTTTGTTTCTTAAGCAGTTTGATGGCTTAGCTAAGTCAGATTTATTCAATAAGGGCGAGCCGGATATGCTCGGTAACCCAAATGAATTTTCTGGTTTTGATTTGATTGTGGCTGAAAGTCAGGCTGGGCCAGTTTGTATTGAAAAGGTTCAAGATCTCATTGCCACGCAGCAACCGGCTTTTGCCTTTTTAAAAGCCAATGGGGTGAATGTTGTACTCGATCTTGATGCCACGGTTGATCCCAACAATGATATGCCAGAGTCATTAAGCTTGCCCGCGCAACTATTAGGTGAATTACACGCACTTAATATTGCGATTGAGTTCTCAGCTTATCCTCAGATTGCAGGCATCTAGCTCTCTCGTAGCAAATATTTTTTAATGCCTTGTCCCGGTGAGCTTATGGTCGGCCATGTTATGAACATTATTGGACATGGAAGGCATCTCTGGCATCTCTCGCCAGTGGCTGATTGAAATCGGCGGGACTTGGTAGACGTTAACGATACCTTGTTCATCCGCTGCGACGAGAAGGTAGTGTTCGCCATTCCACCAAGCTTGGCATACGCTTTCGTCGCGCCAGACAAAAACGAGTACTTTTTGTCCTAGTGTCGGTGTTTGAACTTTGGTTTCAGTCCATTCTTGTTGTTGGATCTTGTTTGTTGTTTTCAAGATAAATTCCCCTTTAGCTATTGCGTGTCGCTGCAAGTTGTTATCAGAAAGAAACTTTTTGTTAGTCACTATATCGGACAGTAAGGAAAATAATCCTCTTTTTAAGGGGGGTAAAGTGCGAGCCAGTACACCATTTGGGGCTGATTATTGGCTTGGCAGCATTATTTACCGGAATTGTGAAATAGATTTATGACGTTGTTAAAAGTGGTCGTCCCAGATCTGGTTTAGTTTTTGTTTCACTTGTTGAAGTGATTTGGCTTTGATTTTGTCGCCGCTTGATTCCACCATGTCTAGTTCAATTAGCTTTCTGATCGCATCGGGTACGTCGAAATCGATCGGTGTATTGTGGTTTTGCTGGAACCAGTGTTCGATGTCGTTATCGAGCTCTTCTGCGGTTAAGGCTTTGTTGGCTTTGAGTAAGAAGTAATAAGCGAGAATGATTTCTTTGCCCTCTTCTTGTTCGGCAGCATCAATGAGCCTGTGAAATACACCGGTATTGTTATCTAAGTTTTTAAAATAGAGATTGTCAGCAAGTGTTTTCAAAAACTTGATTTTGCGGTTTTTGAAGTTATTGAACTGCTTCCATAAAAAACCACCGAGTGTGCCAAAGCCGGCTGCGAGGCCAAGTAGGGCTTTTTGGTCTAAGACTACGGGATCATCACTTAGGCCAAGCCAGAAAGCGAGTAATGCACCGGTGAGTAGAAAAGTGGCGCCGAGTTTGGTGACAAGCATAATGACGCCACCCACGGCTGCGGGCACGCCGATCATCACTTTGTCGATGGTTTTCATGCGGACTTCGGTGTTGGGGAACAGCATTTCTAAGTCGGCGCTGGGGATGTTTTGGAATAGTTTGATTAAGGTGGATTCTGGGGTGAAGAATAGATCTTTTCGGCCTTGCTGATCGAAATAGGCTTGGTTTTTATATTTGACGTAGATCACCACGCGTTCGTAGTTTTTGAAGGTGATGTCTTTTTTCGATAAGCCGAACCAGCTGACGAGTGTTTCTTGTTTGGTTGATTCGCCACGGCGGAAGAATAGGATATGTTCAAAATCATTAAAGTCGACCTGAAGCCGAATTTTAAATAGCGACTCTTCGTGCATGGCGCGGTCTAAGTCAGCACGGGTGATTTCTTCGAAGTTGGCGGCATTGAGTAAGGCTTTGAGTTCGGTGATGAGTTTGGTTTCGCGATCTTGCTTTTCTGTTTCTGATACCGGAAAAATGATTTGGGTGTCAGCGTCGGGATCAACGGGGGAGTAACAGTGTTTTAAGGTTTCAAGATGTTGGTGAAATTGGAAGTGAAACAGGCCATTGATGAGATCGCAGACTGATTTGAAGTCGCCAATGTCAGACTCGCTGAGCGATCCTTCTTGGGTGCAGAGGGTAATGAGGTCGTTTTTTTTGAATGGAATAAAACGTTGTTTGCTGTGTAAATCAGTCATAAGGTGTTTTTATTATTAAGGTAGTGAGAGGGCTTTGCGGTTAAGGCAATTTGGGTCAATAGTATCTAACTTTATCGGGGTTGTCAGACTCGTTTGTGTTTGATTCTATTTGAGTTTCCTTGGCTTGTCAGTTGCGCCGCTTAGGTAAAGCCCTTATCCTATGAGGTTTGATAATAAATAGGGCGACTTTGACGCCTTTTCTGATGACATATTGAGAGCAAAATGAGCGAAGCAGCTGACACGAAACCGAGACACTTTATCCAACATATTATTGATGCTGATAAGGCATCGAATAAGCATGGTGGGCGTGTGCAGACTCGTTTCCCGCCTGAACCCAATGGCTACTTGCATATTGGTCATGCTAAATCGATTTGTCTGAATTTCGGCTTGGCGCTGGATTACGACGGCATTTGTACTTTACGTTTTGATGACACCAACCCTCAAAAAGAGGAAGCCGAGTTTGTCGAAGCAATTAAGGAAGATGTCCGTTGGTTAGGCTTTGAGTTTGAAGGCCATTTGCATTATGCCTCTAGCTATTTTGAGCAGTTGTACGATTATGCTGTGCAACTTATTGAGCAAGGTGATGCTTATGTCTGTGATTTGTCAGCTGATGAAACGCGTGAATACCGTGGCACGTTGACTGCACCGGGTAAAAACAGCCCGCACCGGAATCGGTCGGTTGCTGAGAATTTAGATTTGCTCAAGCGGATGCGTGAGGGTGAGTTTGAAGATGGCTCACGGGTATTACGTGCCAAGATTGATATGGCTTCGCCGAATATTAATTTACGTGATCCGGCGATTTATCGGATTCGTCGTGATGTGGTGCATCATCAAACAGGCGATGCGTGGTCGATTTATCCCATGTACGACTATGCACATTGTGTCTCGGATGCGATTGAAGGTGTGACGCACTCTGTGTGTACTTTAGAGTTTGAAGATCATCGGCCTTTGTATGATTGGTTTTTGGACACCTTAAAAACAGAACATCATCCGCAACAAATCGAGTTTTCACGGCTTAATTTACAGTATGCGATTACCAGTAAACGTAAGTTAACTAAATTGGTTGATGCGCAATTGGTCGATGGTTGGACTGATCCACGGATGCCGACGATTTCTGGCATGCGCCGTCGGGGTTATCCGGCTGCTGCATTACGTGAGTTTTGTTCGCGTATTGGTGTGACGAAATCAGCTAATTCAGTTGAGATGGATATTTTAGAAAGTTGTATCCGTGAGAACTTGAATGACAATGCCCCTCGTGTGATGGCGGTATTGGATCCGTTAAAAGTCGTGCTGACCAATTATCCAGCAGGCCAAACTGAGCAATTGACTGCACCAAACCACCCTCAAAATGACGCGATGGGGACACGTTCGGTTCCGTTTACCCAAACGCTCTATATTGATAAGGCTGACTTTAAGGAAGAAGCCAATAATAAATTCAAACGTTTGGTGAAAGACAAAGAAGTCCGTTTAAGAAACGCCTATGTCATTCGTTGCGATGAAGTGATTAAGGACGAACAAGGCGAGATTGTAGCGCTACATTGTAGTTATGATCCTGCTACGTTAGGTGCGAATCCTGAGGGTCGTAAAGTCAAAGGCGTTATCCATTGGGTGTCAGCTGAACATGGCATCCCTGCGGAAGTCCGGTTGTTTGACCGGTTATTTAATCACCCCCATCCTGACACCGATAAAGACATTGAAGATTTTACGGACCATTTGAATCCTGACTCTTTGGTGACTTTGACTAATAGCATTGTTGAACCGAGCGTATTAAACGCTGAAGGCAGCAAAGTTTATCAATTTGAACGCGAAGGTTATTTCTGTGCCGATAGTGAATTGAGTACTGCTGACAAGTTAGTCTTTAATCGGACAATTACGTTGCGAGATACTTGGGCAAATGTGGGCCAGAAATAGCGCAAACTATTTTTAATTTGACCTGATTTATTATAAAAGGCCATCGTGAAGATGGCTTTTTTATTGGCTTTCCATATCTGTTGCAAATAATAACGATTCGTATTTGCAATTAAATATTAATGTGTGTAGATTATTCATTGTCTGGCTTTTGTGGGTCGAGAATATTAATAGGCGAATAGTGGCTTGTTTATTTCTTTTACCTGTTCAGTTTAAGAATGATTAAGCTTTCGGCTACTTTAACTAGACATTTGGTAAAAAGTTTTAAGTAATCGGTTTTAAGAGAATGTGGGCGCAGGACCTTAAAACTGTAATGGTTACATTTAACGACCTCTCTTTCTGAAATGGGTGCCGACCCTTGTTTAAATCTCCTGGTCGTCGGTGCCCATCTTGGAACCCCCCTTAAATTAAACGATTAAATTGCATTTCTGAGGCTTAAATCTTCCGGATAAGGTTGTAGGTAAGCTTGTTTGCTGATGTAGGGATCGGGGTGATTAGCGAAGTGGTGTTTCAGGATGGTGATTGGGACAATTAAAGGAACTTGGTTAATTCGATATTGATCGATTATTTTAGCCAGTTCCTGCTTTTCGTCTGGGGATAAAGCTTTTTTTAGATAACCTTGTAGATGCATTAGGACATTGGTATGCGTTTTTCGGGTGGCTAGTTGGCTTAAAGTTGACATTAACGCCGCAAAATAACGTTCGCCTAGTTCATTCGGTTCTGATTTTCCTGCGTCAGCTAGCATTTGTCCGAGTGTGGCATAGTCTTTTGGCGAGTGTGCCATCAGGCAGTATTTATAGCGTACATGGAAGTCTATAATGGCTTTATGGCTAAGGCCCTCAGAGACAATTTGCTGCCAGTTGTAATAAGCGAAGACGCGGGTGATGAAATTTTCGCGTAAAGGCGGATCAGTTAATCTGCCAGATTCTTCAACGGGTAACAATGGATGGGCTTTGGTGATTTCATTTGCGTAAATACCGCGACCACCTCCCTTTTCTGGGTAACCATTTTCCCCATAGACTTTAACGCGAAATAAACCGCAGCTGGGTGAGCTTTTCATGAAGATATAGCCACAGATGTCATCGTGTTGTTTTGCTTTCTCCTGTCCAAATTCAATGAGTTGCTCAGTATAGTCGAGCGCATTATCATGCGTTGCAACAGCTTTTGGGGCATCTGCGGTCCCGATTAGTCTGATAGGTTTTCTTGGAATGCCAAGTCCGATACCGACCTCGGGGCACTCAGAGACAAAGTCAAAATAAGGGGTGAGTATGTCAGTGCAGAGCCGAGAATGTTTGTGGCCACCGTCAAACCGCACTTCTTGGCCGAGTAAACAGCTACTGATTCCTACTTTGATTTTCATGATTCACCTTGTTATCCGTTTTTGTGATTACAGTAGCAATTCGAATTGCTTTATTCAATGAGGATGAAGTATTGAATTGAGCTGATTTAGGCTTGAACTTGGACTTTATCATTATGCGCAAAAAGGAGTCAGAATGCTTTAAATTTTGTAACAGAATTAGTGATTTATATCGTAGATTAGTGGTTTTTAATGCTGCTATTCGCTGGGTGTCATAAGTAATTGATATTATTAATGATAAAAACCCTAATTTTATCTAAATTGGAATAATATCAATAGCATGACATTAGTTTTCTTGGCTGATATGGCCGAAAGAGAAAACAATGGATGTGTTTATTTGGATATGGGATTAACCCTTTTTTTAGATATTACATGCTTCTGTGTATTTTTACTGACTTCACAAGGTCATGGCCTCATGGTATTTTTCCAATGTTAATTCAGAATAGTTAAGTCCGTAATGTCATATCAGGGGTGGTAGATTCATGAGTGAGCAGGCAATTAGCGCTCGAAAAAAAGGTAAGAATTTAAAATTACCGAGAGCGGTTGGTAAAGGTCGACAAGTTGACCCTAAGGCACTGTCAGAAGTACAGGCCTTGTTGGGTGATGAATCTCGGCAAAAAGATTTATTGATCGAACATCTACACAAGATTCAAGATACCTATCATGCGATTTCTGCTGCCCATTTGGTTGCTTTGGCACGAGAAATGAAACTGTCGAAGGCTGAAGTGTATGAAGTTGCGACTTTTTATCACCATTTTGATGTGATTAAAGAAGGCGATACGCCGCCACCTGCTTTAACGGTGCGTGTTTGTGAATCTTTAACCTGTGAAATGAAGGGTGCACATGGGCTGATCGAGTCTTTAGATGAAGGACTTGGCGATCGGGTGCGAGTGCAAAAAGTACCTTGTATTGGCCGATGTGATGTTGCCCCTGTTGCTGTCGTTGGCATGAACCCGGTTGAACAAGCTGATGTTCGGTCTGTGGTGGCTGAAGTGAACGCCGGCAATATTAAACCTGAAGCGATTAACCCCATTGCTTTTGACGAATACAAAAAAGATCAAGGTTACGAGACTTATCAAGCGTGTATGAATGGCGCACATAAAGTTGAAGATGTGCTGACAACAATGGATGACTCTGGCTTGCGTGGTCTAGGTGGCGCCGGTTTTCCAACGGGTCGTAAATGGCGCATCGTCCGGGATCAACCCGAGCCTAAGTTGATGGCAGTGAACATTGATGAAGGTGAACCGGGTACCTTTAAAGATAAGTACTATTTAGAACGTGATCCACATCGGTTCCTTGAAGGCATGCTGATTGCCGCTTGGGCGACGGACATTCACGAAATTTATATTTATTTGCGTGATGAATATGCGGCCATTAGAGAATCACTTGAAGTAGAAGTCGCAAAATTAATTGCTAACCCACCGGTTGAGAATATGCCGATCATCCACCTACGTCGTGGTGCGGGCGCTTATATTTGTGGCGAAGAGTCGGCGATGATTGAGTCGATTGAAGGTAAACGGGGTATGCCTCGACTGCGTCCGCCATTTGTGGCACAAGTGGGTTTGTTTGGCAGACCAACACTTGAGCACAATATGGAATCGGTTTATTGGGTTCGCGATATTATTGAAAAAGGCGCTAGTTTTATGACCGACCATGGTCGTAATGGTCGTGTGGGTTTACGTTCATTTTCTGTTAGTGGCCGCGTCAATAAGCCGGGTGTGCACTTTGCACCAGCGGGTATTTCGATGCAGGAACTGATTGATGAATATTGTGGTGGCATGGAGATAGGTCATACTTTTTATGGTTATTTTCCAGGTGGTGCATCAGGCGGTATTTTGCCGGCATCATTAGGTCATGTGCCTTTAGATTTTGATACCTTGCAAGAATATGGTTGTTTCATCGGTTCAGCGGCGATTGTCGTGTTTTCAGACCAAGATCGGGCGCGTGATTTAGCAGTTAATGCGATGAAGTTCTTTGAAGATGAGTCTTGCGGCCAATGTACGCCTTGTCGTGTTGGAACTGCCAAAGCCGTGGGCTTAATGGCTAACCCAGAATGGGACCAAGACTTATTAGAAGAGTTATCAGCGGTGATGATTGATGCGTCAATTTGTGGTTTAGGGCAAGCAGCGCCTAATCCATTGCGCAGTGTGATTAAGTACTTTCCCGAAGAGTTAACAACAGGGGAGCTAAGATAATGGCTGTTAATCCTGAAGAACTATTGAATACGGTTAGTTTTACTTTAAATGGTCAGGCGGTTTCTGCCTCTGAAGATGAGACTTTACTCGATGTTGCAAAACGTCAGGGTTTGGAAGTGCCCCATTTATGTTACTCCGAGCGTGAAGGCGAGGCGGGTAACTGTCGTGCTTGTATGGTGGAAGTGGACGGAGAACGTGTATTAGCGCCGTCATGTTGCCGTAGTCCTACTGACAATATGGTCGTGCAAACGAATAGTGATCGAGCTGTTAAAGCGCAGCAGATGGTATTGGAACTCTTAAAATCTGATGTCTCTGAACAACCTCATACTTTGAATTCTGAGTTGGATTATTGGGCTGGTAAATTAGACGTGGGTTTGCCGCGTTTTGAAGCAAGAGAGCAACCACCTTGCGATGTGTCCCATCCGGGTATCGCGGTTAATATGGATGCCTGTATTCAATGTACGCGCTGTGTGCGGGCGTGTCGTGACGAACAAAACAATGATGTGATTGGCTTAGCAATGCGTGGCAGTCATACCCAGATAGTGTTTGATCTTGATGATCCGATGGGTGAAAGCACTTGTGTGGCATGTGGTGAGTGTGTTGAAGCTTGCCCAACCGGCGCGTTAATGCCTGCGAATGAGGTCGGCATGGAAGAACCGGATCGTAAAGTTGATTCATTGTGTCCTTATTGTGGCGTCGGTTGTCAGCTAACTTACAATATTAAAGACGATAAAATTTTGTATGTGGAAGGCCGTGATGGACCTGCAAATAAAGGCCGTTTATGTGTTAAAGGTCGTTATGGTTTTGATTATATTCATCACCCACATCGTTTAACAAAACCATTGATTCGCCGTGATGATGCGCCGAAATCTGCTGATTTTTCAATGGATCCGAATGATGTCGATAAAATTTTCCGTGAAGCGACATGGGAAGAGGCGTTAGCGCTTGCAACAGGCGGCTTTAATAAAATCCGTGATACACAAGGGCCGAATGCATTGGCTGGCTTTGGTAGTGCCAAGGGCAGTAATGAAGAAGCGTACTTGTTCCAAAAATTAATTAGAACGGGCTTTAAAACCAATAATGTTGATCACTGTACGCGACTTTGTCATGCGTCATCGGTGGTGGCGTTATTAGAGTGTTTAGGGTCGGGCGCGGTGTCGAATCCGGTATCGGATGTTGATAAAGCAGAAGTGATTGTGATTATTGGTGCCAATCCGACAGTGAATCACCCGGTTGGCGCGACTTGGATGAAAAATGCCATGCGTAAAGGCACTAAGTTGGTCTTGATGGACCCGCGTAGTACCGAGTTGTCACGCCAAGCGACACATCATTTGGCCTTTAAGCCGGGCAGTGATGTACCGATGTTAAACGCGATGATGCATACGATCATTAAAGAGGGCTTAACGGATCCGAAATTCATAGCTGAGCGGACGGAAGGCTTTGAAGCGATGAAAGCGCATTTAGAGGCTTATTCTCCAGAAACGATGGAGCCCATTTGTGGTATTCCAGCTGAGAAAATTAAGCAAGCTGCACGGTTATATGCGACATCAAAAGGCTCGATGATTCTATGGGGAATGGGGGTGTCACAGCACGTTCATGGTACTGATAATGCGCGTTGTTTGATTTCTCTGTCCTTGATGACGGGCCAAATTGGTCGTCCGGGTACAGGATTACATCCCTTACGAGGTCAGAATAATGTGCAGGGTGCATCAGATATGGGGCTTATCCCAATGGTGTTCCCAGATTACCAACCTGTGACTGATGAAAAAGCCCATGCGTATTTTGAAAAGTTATGGGATTGTGAGTTAGATAATAATCCTGGTCTGACGGTTGTAGAGATCATGCAGGCGATACATGCGGGCGATTTAAAAGGGCTGTATGTCATGGGTGAGAACCCGGCGATGTCAGATCCTGATGCTAATCATGCTCGCCAATCAATGGCTGAACTTGAGCATATGGTCGTGCAGGATATCTTCCTAACGGAGACAGCTTATTTGGCTGATGTGGTGTTACCTGCCTCAGCTTTCTCTGAGAAAACAGGGACATTCACCAACACTGATAGATTAGTACAGCTGGGACGTCAGGCGATTGATCCACCGGGTGATGCACGTCAAGATTTATGGATTGTTCAAGAGATGGCGCGTGGGCTTGGTTTGGATTGGAATTATGCTGATTCATCTGAGGTGTTCGCGGAAATTCGTAAAGCTGTACCGACGATGGGTGGAATGACTTGGGCTCGCTTAGAAGATGAGGGCGCGATTGTTTACCCTTGTTTAGAAGAGGGCGATCCGGGTCAGGAAATTATCTTCACTGATACGTTTGAAAGTGCCAATGGCTTAGGTAAATTTGTCCCTGCCGATATTGTGCCGCCGGATGAACGGCCTGATGCAGAATATCCGTTTGTATTGATTACAGGCCGAATGTTGGAGCATTGGCATACCGGTTCGATGACACGCCGTTCTAATGTATTGGATGCGATAGAGCCAGAAGCGGTTGCGACTATTAATCCGATTAGTTTGGATGAAATGGGTGTGATGCCGGGTGATACCATTACGTTATCCACCCGTCGTGGTGAGATTTCTATGATTGCACGTGCTGATGAAGCAGTACCTACGGGTGCGGTCTTTATGGCGTTCTGTTATTACGAAGCGGCGGTTAATAAGTTGTCGAATGCGGCGCTCGATCCGTCGGCGAAGATTCCAGAATTCAAATACTGTGCGGTTAAGGTGACGCCCGGTGGTGAGCCAATGATGTTCCATAGTTATGGCGGCGGACAATCAGATAATAAATTGAAGTAAGTTTCACGCTAGAACAACAAACTTAAAAAGCCAAGTACTCAATGATAGTGCTTGGCTTTGTTGTACTAGTTTGACATCTCTATAAGATGTCGTCGTTTGACGCAATGTAAGGTGAATTAGCAACGTAATGAAGATTTTAGTCAGTAATGATGATGGGTATATGGCAGAAGGGATTCGTGCTTTGGCCGCGGCCATGAAAGACTTGGGCGATATTACCGTTGTTGCACCGGATCGTAACCGGAGTGGGGCCAGTAATTCCCTAACATTAGAAAACCCATTGCGTTTGAATAAGATGGATGACGGTGTTTATCGTGTGGATGGTACGCCGACAGATTGTGTTCATCTGGCGATTACTGGCCTGCTCGAGGAAGAGCCTGATATGGTTGTATCGGGTATTAATGCTGGGGCTAACTTAGGTGACGATGTGTTGTATTCGGGTACTGTTGCAGCGGCGATGGAAGGTCGATTTTTAGGTCTTCCAGCGATTGCCATTTCTTTAAATGGTCATACTGCAACCCACTTTGAAACGGCTGCTTGGGTGGCCAAAAAATTAGTGCGTCATTTGCAAACAACGTCTTTGCCGGCCGATACCATTTTAAATGTGAATGTCCCTGATTTGCCGATTGATGAGATTATCGGGTTTGAAACGACGCGTTTGGGCCATCGACATAAAGCGGATCCCGTGATTAAAGAATTGGACCCACGTGGCCGTGATATGTATTGGGTTGGTCCTGCTGGAGAAGAGCAAGATGCTGGTCCAGGAACTGACTTTAATGCGATTCGACGCGGTGCGGTGTCAGTGACACCACTGCAAATTGATTTAACCGCTTACAAGGCGATTGATGGTGTTGCGACTTGGTTAAAAGGTGCTGCGGTTTGATGCCTGACCGCCGTGGTATCGGTATGACCTCTCAACGAACGAGAGATCGGCTGATTAACCGGTTGAAAGATCGAGGTATCAGTCATGTTGAATTATTAAGCGTGATGCGAGAATTACCGCGTCATTTGTTTGTTGACGAAGCATTAGCGAGCCGTGCTTATGAAGACACAGCACTACCGATTGGACATGGTCAAACCATCTCACAGCCACATAGTGTGGCGAAAATGACCGAAATTTTGTTAGATGGGATCCCAAAGAAAAAAGTGCTAGAAATTGGCACAGGTTCGGGTTATCAGACGGCAGTGTTATCGCGGTTGGTTGAGCGAGTTTATAGTGTTGAACGCATTGAGCCTTTGCAAAATCAGGCGCGTGAGCGCTTTTATCAATTGAAGCACAATAATATTCGCTTGAAATATAGCGATGGCACATGGGGCTGGGAAGAGAATGCACCCTATGATGGGATTATTGTGACCTGTGCGCCCGAAGAGGTGCCGGAAGCCTTGTTGAAACAATTAGCCCCAGGTGGCCGTTTGGTCATCCCTGTTGGTGGTAGTGGCAAACAATCGTTGCGAGTCATTGATCGAAATGGTTCTTCTTTTGAAGAAACGGTATTAGATGATGTGAGCTTTGTGCCTTTATTGTCGGGCCAAGAATAGCGGGCTAGAATTAGGCGCGTTAGAAAGGGAAAATGGGCAATGCTTTATACACAATTAGTTTACGGCACGATTATCATCACGGTAGTGGTAATTTTCCATGTTGTGAGCTTGGTTTTCTTGGCGAGATTGTTAAAACGCTGGCATGATATTTATGCTCTTTTTGATCGTGTATTAGGGGCGATAGTTGGACTAGGCGTATCCGTTTTTTTCATTATAGGCATTCATACCGTTGAAGCTTGGTCTTGGGCCTATATTTATCTTTTATTAGGCGAGTTTAATACGATTAATGACGCTCTTTATTTTTCCATCTCAACTGCGACAACAGTGGGTTATGGCGATGTTGTCATGTCAGAGCAGTGGCGTCTATTGAGTAGTTTTGAAGCTATAGGTGGGTGGTTGTTATTTGGTGTTAGCACTGCTTTTTTAATGGGGTTGATGCGTTATGTTTTTAACGATGTCTCGGTAAAATAAAACGGTGTAGAGATTTAATGAAATTATTTTCGAGCATTTATCAAAAGGTCATGGATTGGTCTAAGCATCGTTTAGCCAGTTATTGGTTAGCCTTGGTTAGTTTTACCGAATCTTCATTTTTTATTATTCCGCCTGATGTGATGCTGGCCCCGATGTCGTTGGCTAAACCTGGAAAGGCTTGGTTTTATGCTGGTTTGACCACGATTGCTTCGGTATTAGGTGGTTTGTTGGGTTATGTGATTGGTGTGTTTGCTTTTGATATGGTTGAACCTTGGTTGCATGATCTAGGTTACTTTGAAGCTTATTTGACAGCACAAGCTTGGTTTAATGAGTGGGGCTTTTGGGCTATTTTCATGGCGGGGTTCACGCCTATTCCTTATAAGGTTTTTACCATTGCTGCCGGGGCTGCTGCGATGGCACTGGTGCCGTTCGTTTTAGGTTCGCTGGTGGGAAGAGGGTGCCGTTTTTTCCTAGTGGCGGGATTAATGCGTTGGGGCGGTGCCGATTTAGAAAAGCAATTATCGTTGTGGGTGGACCGTTTAGGTTGGGCGATGGTGGTTGCTATTATCGGTGCTTATTTTATTTGGTTCCATTAGGGGCTCGAGAAAACAGTTTGTAAAACTTCTGCTGTTGTATCGTGTCACACTAACACTTGTTTTCACGATAAATTTGATGGGTATAGCGCAAAATTGTTGATGAGATTCATTTTAATTTTGTTGATGTTAGCTTTGGTCGGTTGCGGTGGCAGTCAGGCCGTTGCGCCTGTTGGCGTTTACCGGGCACAAAGTCAACAAGCACCTCCTACGGTTTATAAGGTGAGACGAGGCGATACACTGTATTCAGTGAGTTGGCGTTTTGGCATGGACTTTAAGACGGTAGCGCGGATCAATGGTATTGGTTCCCCTTATACGATTTATGTTGGCCAAAAATTAAAGTTTAAATCTTATAGGCAAGTGGCTAAAAAAAGTACGAATAAGACCACAACAGCTAAAAAGACAGCCACAACTAAGAAAACGACGAAGACTAAGACTGCGGCCAAATCGACTTGGGTGCCATCAAATCAGCGTTTGAGTTGGCGTTGGCCTGTTAATGGCAGGGTTATTTCAACCTATTCGAAAAGTGCTGCAAGCCGTAAAGGTATTAATATTGCGGGTAAGTCTGGCCAACAAGTCTCAGCGGCGGCAGCGGGAAAAGTGGTGTACAGCGGTAACGGCTTACCGCGTTATGGCAATCTGATTATTATTAAGCATAACGATACGTATTTAAGTGCTTATGCTCACAATAAGTATTTGATTGTGAAAGACGGCCAAACGGTCAAAGTTGGCCAGAAAATTGCGCTATTAGGCCGAACGGGTGCCCAGCGTGATCAATTGCATTTTGAAATTCGTCGTAATGGTGAGCCGGTGGATCCGATGCGCTTTTTGCCAAAGCGCTAAATACGCTACAATAAGCGGTTTTTCGGTTCGCTCGAACAAGTCAATTTATCAAGAGGTTAGTTTGGAATTAGGCGCAACAATGCAAAAGATTAAAGAGCTCACGGGTCGCAGTGTCGATCTTAGGGGGTATCTTTGACTATGATAGCAAGGCAGAGCAACTTGTTGAGGTGTCGCGAGAGCTTGAATCACCCGCCGTCTGGGATGATCCTGAGCGGGCACAAAAGCTAGGTCAAGAGCGCGTTAGTTTAGAGCGTATTGTGACGACGTTATCCTCTCATCGTGAGACGCTGTCCGATGCCAAAGATTTATTAGAATTAGCCGTTGAAGAACAAGATCAAGAAACCTTCGATGCAGTGCAAGCTGATTTAGCCGAGTTAGAAGCAGCCCTAGAAAAATTAGAATTCCAACGGATGTTTTCGGGCAAATTGGATATGAATAGTGCTTATTTAGATATTCAATCTGGTTCTGGTGGTACTGAGGCTCAGGATTGGGCGGATATGATTCTGCGTATGTATTTACGTTGGGGTGAGTCGCATGATTATAAAGTCAATTTGATTGAAGTCTCTGGTGGTGAAGTCGCTGGGATTAAAAGTGCCACGATTCATTTTGAAGGCGAATATGCTTTTGGTATGTTACGAACTGAAACTGGGGTTCATCGCTTAGTGCGTAAATCGCCGTTTGATTCAGGTGCACGTCGACATACTTCATTTGCCTCGGTGTTTGTGTATCCAGAAGTCGATGACAATATTGATATCGAGATTAATCCTTCTGATTTACGGGTGGATACCTATCGTGCCAGTGGTGCGGGCGGTCAGCATATTAATAAGACGGACTCAGCAGTTCGGATTACCCATTTACCGACCAATACTGTGGTGCAATGCCAAAACCAACGTTCACAACATCAAAACCGCGATAATGCGATGAATCAATTACGGGCGAAATTGTATGAGCTTGAATTGATGAAGCAAAATGAGGAAAAGAAAGCGGCTGAAGAAGCCAAATCTGATATTGGCTGGGGCAGCCAAATTCGATCTTATGTTTTAGATCAATCGCGAATTAAAGACTTACGCACCAATGTAGAAACCGGTAATACCCAAGCCGTATTAGATGGCGATTTGGACCAATTTATTGAAGCTTCCCTGAAATCTGGGTTGTAATTGAGAGCATTATGACAAACGAAATAGAACAAGACGAAAACCGATTGATTGCACAGCGCCGTGAAAAATTGACTGAGCTACGTGCTGAAGGCAATGCTTTCCCCAATGATTTTCGTCGTAATGTGATGAATGCTGAATTGGCTGCTGAATACGCTGAGACCGATTCGGACACATTAAAAGCGGATACGCGTCGGGTGAAAATTGCAGGGCGCTTGATGACCAAGCGGGTGATGGGTAAAGCGAGTTTTGCCACCATTCGTGATATGTCGGGTGATATGCAGCTGTATGTGAAGCGCGATGATCTGGCCGAGGGCGTTTATCCTGCGTTTAAACGTTGGGATTTGGGCGATATTATTGCGGCGGAAGGCACCTTATTCCGTACTCAAAAAGGCGAGTTATCTGTCATGGTCGAGGATATTCGATTATTGACGAAGTCATTAAGACCTTTACCTGAAAAATTTCATGGTTTGTCTGATCAAGAAACACGTTATCGTCAACGCTATGTTGATTTGATTATGAATCAAGCGAGCCGTGAGACTTTTATCATTCGTACCAAAGTCATTGATGGTATTCGTCGCTTTTTAATGGCGAAAGATTATCTAGAAGTTGAAACGCCAATGATGCAGGCGATTCCGGGCGGGGCAACGGCGAGACCGTTCACCACTTTCCATAATGCGTTAGACATGGATTTATTCTTACGTATCGCACCAGAATTATATTTGAAACGTCTTGTTGTTGGTGGTTTTGAACGGGTATTTGAAATTAACCG
Source organism: uncultured Gammaproteobacteria bacterium (assembly GCA_905479985.1). Classification (GTDB taxonomy): domain Bacteria; phylum Pseudomonadota; class Gammaproteobacteria; order Nitrosococcales; family Methylophagaceae. The sequence continues at coordinate 51,848 of CAJQOM010000013.1, forward strand.
TAACTTCCGTAATGAAGGGTTATCAACACGCCACAATCCAGAATTTACGATGGTTGAGTTCTATCAAGCCTATTCGGATTATCAAGAGTTGATGGATCTGACGGAAGAAATGCTCCGGACCGTGACACAAGATGTTTTAGGGACATCACAAGTGCATTATCAAGGCACAGATTTAGACTTTTCAAAACCATTCCATCGGATGACCGTTGTAGAATCTATTTTGCATTTTAATCCAACGATGACGGCTGAACAATTGGCGACATTAGAGGCTGCAACAGCTGTTGCCAAAGACTTAGGTATTCCACTCAAAGATAGCTATGGTTTGGGTAAAGTCCAGATCGAGATCTTCGAAAAAACCGTTGAAGAACGTTTAATGGAGCCGACGTTTATTACGGCTTACCCTACTGAAGTGTCACCATTGGCACGTCGTAGTGATGCAGATCCATTCGTGACAGATCGATTTGAATTCTTTGTTGGTGGCCGTGAGATTGCCAACGGTTTCTCTGAGTTGAATGATGCCGAAGATCAGGCAGAACGCTTCTTAGCGCAAGTGGCTGATAAAGATGCCGGTGATGATGAAGCGATGCATTTTGATGCTGATTATATTCGTGCCTTGGAATATGGCATGCCGCCTACAGCAGGTGAAGGGATTGGGATTGATCGTTTGGTGATGTTGTTGACTGATTCACCGACGATTCGCGATGTGCTGCTGTTTCCTCATATGCGGCCAGAGGTTTAAGGGATATCTGTTAGCTCTCTTCTGTATCTTTAGCGCAAGAGAAGTACATGGAATAAGGAGGTTAAACGATATGACGTCATTGCAAGGTAAAAAGTTAACGCTTACCGTTAGAGTAGAATCAGGTTGTCTTGGTCCGAATGGGGTTGATGTTATTGATGATTTTTGTCGTTTAGCTCAAAAAGAATTTGAGTCGTTTTATGCGAACTTTATTCATTGGCAGATTGTTCCTAGACATGATGTCGCATTGCCAGAGATGAGTTATTACATCGATAATAAGAAATTAGATAGTGCGAAAGCGACAAAATACTTAACATTATTTGATCAAGATATTGCTTCTATTGAAACGGAATTAGAAGAAAAGCTTGCGGCGCTTATTAATGTGTATTTGGGTTATTGATTTTAAGCTATTGGCTTCGCATAAAGGGCGGTTTGAGGTTAATTAAAGTTATTTACGTGAAAAGTATAAATCTTGGTGTTTCGGAAAAATTTCACTGTCGTATGAATAGCACTCTAGCATTAGTTCGGAGCCCGAAAGAATAATAAGATAACCTACGGGAGTATCACCAAGATTGCCTTGGATATTTGGCTCGTTTAAGACTGAGCGCTGAATTGGGAAACGAGGGTGGCTAATTGTAAGGAAATAGCCTGCTCCACTATACTTAATTGTTTCGTTTAGTGCTTTATCCAGGAATGAGATTAGTTCTTTGCTTTGGGAATTTTCAAGAAGCTCAAGAATAATTTCTTTTTCAAAGTTTTTCATTTCGGATATTAAGACTAATAAGGACTATGCTGTTGAGCAAATTTCCCATTGGATAAATAGTAGGTTACTTGTTTAAGCACTTCTTCATTTTTCATCATAAATGGATGCGATGTTGCCATTTCAATATGATCATTCATACCTTTAAGTTTGGTACTTTCGATGGAGATTTTGCCGTCATCGGTGCCAGGGATAAATGTCGACAGTATTAAGTTAATACTTTGCGTTCCAGCGATAATGCCGACATCAAAATTAGCAGGACCTAATTTATTGGGAACACTTAGTTCTCCTGTCCCAAGTTGAAGCCCCGCATCTCCGTTTACGAAGTGAAAGCCTGGGACTTTATTCAGTTTATCAACAACTTCACTGCCTTGGTTAGGTGGCCCTAACATCACGACATGTTTTAACTTGGGGATATCGTTTTGTGATAAATATTGTCTTACTAAAATACCGCCAAGAGAGTGGGTTACAAAATTGATTTCATTGTAGTCATTACATTTTTCGAGTGCAGGAGCAATCGCTATTTCAGCTAACTCTTCAATGGGTGCATCTCTAGAGGGGTAACCGTCATTAATGACGTGATAACCTTGGTCGACAAGCTTTTTTTCTAATGCTGTCATCGAACTATTCGTTCTAGCAAGTCCATGTAGGAGAATAACGCACGATGCCTGAACGGTAGAGGTCATTAATAGTAGCCAGGTTAGAAGTAATACTTTCATATTGTTGTGGTGGTGTATTTGAACTGTTGCTTTTTTAAGCATCAAACCCAAACAAAGCCAATGCCTCAGCATATTCTTCACTGTCTTCATCAATTTCACTGACTAAGATGCCGGTGTCTAGGCCGAGTTTTTTGAAGGATTTAACGGTATCTAGTTTATCGGGGCTGATGGCATTTTCGGTATTTTCTAGGCTTTGGATATTCGCGACTTGGACGATATCAACGAGGTCTGGGCCATTTTCGCTATCCCAGGCCAAATTACTATATTCAAGGGGTACGGCGGTTAAGCTGTCAGAGAAGCTCCAGTTTTTTAGGATCGCGGCGCCAACTTTGTTGTGTAAGAGATCGATTAGGTTATCTAGCATTTGGGTGTCTTGAATCAGTTCTGGCGTATCTTCTGCTTTCATTAAGATGGGTAGGATGCCGATATTATGAATGAGGCCGGCGAGCATGGCTTCGTCTGATTTAATACTGGGATGTTTATTAGAGAGGATTTGGCAACGGGCGGCGACGTCGGTACTGTGTTCCCAGAGTGCATGGAGGCGTTTATCGAGTCGGTTTGAGGTGGCTTGGAACATTTGTTCCATGACCAGGCTGATGACGAGGTTACGGACCATTGATAAGCCGAGTCTTGAAACGGCCATTTGGATACTTTCTGATAAAATTCGCCCACGGTATAATGGACTATTGGCGACTTTAATTAAGCGCGTTGAGAGGGCGGCGTCGGTGACGATGATTTCGGCTAATTGTTTGGCTGTGACGTCTGGTTCATCAACGACGTCGCGGACACGTAACGCGACTTCTGGTAGGGTAGGTAGGACTAAGCTTCCATTCTCGAGTTCTTGCAAGATTTCGTTGTAAAATAGGTCTTGTTGGCTCATAACTATCCATATTGATTAAATGCGATTTGAAGTGTTAGCCATTTTCAGTTATTTTGCTGGGTTTGCCAACTGTTTTTTATTATTTCAGGTGCTGTGTTGAACGACGATTTCCCTAGGATTAAACGCCTGCCACCTTATGTATTCAATATCGTTAATGATTTGAAGGCAGAAGCACGTGCGCAGGGTGTCGATATTATTGATTTTGGGATGGGTAATCCAGACCAACCTGCGCCTGCGCATGTCATCGAAAAATTAACGGAAGCAGCACAAAGACCTGATACGCATCGTTATTCAGTTTCTCGTGGTATTCCGCGTTTGCGTAAAGCGATTTGTGATTGGTACCAGCGTCAGTTTGATGTCACTTTAGATCCGGAAACGGAAACGATTGTGACGATCGGATCTAAAGAAGGTTTGGCGCATTTGGCTTTGGCCACTGTTGGACCGGGTGATGCGATTTTAGTACCGAATCCGGCTTATCCTATCCATCCCTATGGGTTTGTGATTTCAGGGGCTGACATTCGCCATGTGCCTTTAGTGGAAGGTGGCGACTTTTTTGCTGAATTAGAAAAATCAGTTAAAGATACTTGGCCTAAACCGAAGATGTTGGTGTTGAACTTTCCGGGTAACCCAACGACGCAATGTGTCGAGCTAGAGTTCTTTGAGCGGGTTGTGGCGTTTGCGAAAGAACATGAAATTTGGGTCGTCCATGATTTAGCCTATGGCGAAATTACTTTTGATGGCTATAAAGCACCGTCTATTCTAGAAGTGCCTGGTGCCAAAGATGTGGCTGTGGAGTTCTATACCTTATCTAAAACCTACAATATGCCGGGCTGGCGGGTAGGCTTTATGTCAGGGAATCCGACATTGGTCGCGGCTTTGGCACGGATGAAGTCTTATTTAGACTATGGCATGTTTACGCCGATTCAAGTGGCGGCGATTGCGGCATTAGATGGCCCTCAAGATTGTGTGGAAGAGATTGTTGCTACTTATAAGAGTCGTCGAGATGTGTTGTGTGATGGCTTAAATGGACTTGGTTGGCAAGTTGAAAAACCTAAGGCGACGATGTTTGTTTGGGCAAAAATTCCAGAACAGTATCGTGATATGGGCTCATTAGAGTTCACGAAAAAATTATTAAAAGAAGCGAGAGTGGCGGTATCACCTGGGATTGGTTTTGGTGAGTATGGTGATGACCATGTCCGTTTTGGTTTGATTGAAAATGAACATCGAACACGTCAAGCGATCCGTGGGATTCGCGACATGTTTAGAAAAGGCTAGGGGGCCAGCGCGTGCAATCAGTAAAAATTGGGGTATTAGGGTTAGGTACAGTCGGTAGTGGCACAGTCAGTGTGTTACGTCGAAATATTAAGGAAATTACCCGTCGAGCTGGACGAGATATTGAGATTACGCGTGCAGCGGATCGTACCTTAGAAAAAGAGCGTGATTACGATGTCAGTGGTATCGATATTACAACGGATGCATTTGATATTGTAAATGATCCCAATATTCATGTTGTGGTTGAATTGATTGGTGGGACTGGTATCGCACGTGATTTGGTACTCAAAGCGATTGAGAATGGCAAGCATGTTGTCACTGCTAATAAAGCGTTAATTGCTTTGCATGGTAATGAGCTATTTGCCAAAGCCCAAGAGAAGGGTGTGACGATTGGGTTTGAAGCTGGCGTTGCTGGTGGTATTCCAATTATTAAGGCGATGCGCGAAGGTTTATCTGCTAATCGTATTGAATGGTTGGCGGGTATTATCAATGGTACCGGTAATTTTATTCTGACTGAAATGCGTGATAAAGGCCGTGACTTCCCAGAAGTGTTGGCGGAAGCACAAGCGTTAGGTTATGCCGAAGCCGATCCGACTTTTGATGTTGAAGGGATTGATGCCGCACATAAATTAACGATTATGGCGTCGATTGCTTTTGGTATTCCGTTGCAGTTTGATAAGGCTTATACCGAAGGTATTAGTCAGGTGTCACAAGAAGATGTGCAATATGCGGCTGAGCTAGGTTATATCATCAAGCATTTAGGTATTAGTAAACAAACAGAGCAAGGGGTTGAGCTGCGCGTTCATCCTACTTTGATTCCACATCGTCGTCTGATTGCCAATGTTGATGGTGTGATGAATGCGGTGTTGGTCAAAGGTGATGCAGTTGGTGCCACTTTGTATTACGGCGCCGGTGCGGGGTCTGAAGCCACTGCTTCTGCTGTGGTTGCTGATATTGTTGATGTTGTACGTGTGTTAACGAGTGACCCAGAAAACCGTGTGCCACATTTGGCATTCCAACCTGATGCGTTGGTTGATACGCCTATTTTGCCAATGTCAGAGGTTGTGACGTCTTATTATTTACGAATTCATACTGATGATGAGCCGGGCGTGTTGGCGGATATTACGCGTATTTTGGCCGAGCAGCAGATCAGTATCGAAGCTATTTTGCAAAAAGAGCCTGAAGATCACAATGGTATGGTGCCGGTGATTATGTTGACGCAAGCCGTTGTTGAGAAAAACATGGATATGGCGATTAAGCATATCGAAGCATTAAAAACAGTGAAAGATTCAGTAATGCGGATTCGCATGGAATCTTTGGGTTAGTTGTTAGCTAGCCAACATTAGACATTATTTAAGAGGACAACATTATGCCATTTCGACCACGTTATACGGGTTTAATTGAAAACTATCGCGACCGCCTGCCGGTCAGTGATGATACCCGTTTAATTAGTCTGGGTGAGGGCAATACGCCGTTATTAAAGTTGGAAAATATTCCAGGTTTAATCGGTAAAAATGTCGATCTTTATATTAAATATGAAGGTTTAAATCCGACAGGATCATTTAAAGATCGCGGTATGACGATGGCAGTGACCAAGGCCGTTGAAGCAGGCAGTAAAGCGATTATCTGTGCGTCTACCGGTAATACGTCGGCTGCAGCTGCGGCTTATGCGGCACGTGCAGGTATCACCGCTTTTGTGTTGATTCCTGATGGCAAAATTGCCTTGGGTAAATTAGCGCAAGCTATGATGCATGGCGCGACTGTGATTCAAATCAAAGGTAACTTTGATGAGGGAATGCAGTTGGTTAAAGATGTGGCGAAAGAAGCGCCTGTGACCATTGTGAATTCGATTAACCCTTATCGTCTACAAGGTCAGAAAACGGCTGCGTTTGAAATTGTTGAAGAACTGGGCGAAGCACCTGACTATCATTGTTTGCCTGTGGGTAATGCCGGTAATATCACCGCGCATTGGATTGGCTATTCAGAATATGCTTGTAAGGCGGGTGATAAAGTCACTGAGTCTTGTGCTTATTGTGACGGTGATTGCAAGTTTGCCAAAGGCGTTGTCGGCTCTAAACGTCCTAAGATGGTTGGTTATCAAGCTGCTGGTTCAGCGCCGTTTATGCGTGGTGGGATGGTCGATGATCCAGAAACAGTCGCAACAGCAATTCGTATTGGTCACCCTCAAAGTTGGGAGAAAGCCTGGATTGTGAAAGAAGAGTCAGGTGGCTGGTTTGATGAGTGCACTGACGATGCGATACTTGCAGCTCAAAAATTATTGGCTGAGAAAGAAGGTATTTTCTGTGAGCCTGCTTCTGCTGCTTCGCTGGCAGGTGCGTTGAATGATATTGCGACGGGTAAGATTCCTGAAGGCAGTACAGTTGTGTGTACTTTAACCGGACATGGTTTGAAGGATCCAGATGTCGCAATCCAGCAAAGTACGGCTCCGATGGTCACTGTTGATGCGACTTTAGGCGCGGTACGTGAGGCGATCTTAAACAATATGGCAAAGTAGCGTTTTCAAAGGGTTGACTGAGCCTGAGCAAACTATTTTCTCAGCGATCTGACTGTTAACTGTATTTTGTTGTTGCCAGGCCTCGTCATATTGGGCTGGGTTTAACACACTTAACTCAATGCTCTATCAACTTGGATAAGTTGATAGAGCATCATTTCATACTAGATTCGTTAACGCGGTACTACCGAATGAATAACGGTGCTGTATTCGAAAAAGACAACGAATTCAGGATAAGTCCATTTTGTAATCGGTGGCTCACCCACGGTTGCTGACTTTGAAGCAGGTTGGCCGTAATGTTGTGCGACAACCTTCATTGACATGCCGCGTGTTGGGCGAACAACGCCTGAGGCATCATTGGCGACTGTGTAACGTGGGTCGGTAATAGAGATGACTTCAGCACTGACAGGCAGCGCGGATACTAAGAAAATCCCAAGAATAAGATGACTGATTTTAGACATGTGTGTGCTCCAGAGATGGTTTGGCTAAAGCATACTACTGTGTAGGCTATTGCTCAATCGATAAACGTTGAAAAAAGTGACTTAGCGCATGAACCATGAATTTAAGTTTTTTTAATTAAGGCAGCGTACATTGAGTACACCTGTAATCGTCTTTACTTCTTCAATGACACTAGAAGGTAATTCGCTGTCTGTGTCGATGAGAGTGTAGGCTGAGTCATTTAAAGATTTATTCAACATATCGAGAATATTAATGTCGACTTTAGCGATGGCATTGGTGATTGGGCCGATGATGTTGGGGATGTTTTCGTGGGCGATGGTGAGCCGGTGTTGGCCATTTATTTTGGCCATTTTAACGGTGGGGAAGTTGACAGCGTTATGGATATTGCCATTCTCTAGATAGTCTTTGACTTGATCGGCAACCATAATGGCGCAGTTGTCTTCCGCCTCAGCTGTTGACGCGCCGAGATGCGGTAAGGTGACGACCTTGGGGTGTTGTTTAAGTAAGTTACTAGGGAAGTCGCAGATATAAGCGTGGACTTTACCACTCTCAATGGCGGCGACTACGGCTTCATCATTGACAATGCCTGATCGTGAAAAGTTGAGAATCGTGACATCGTCGCGCATATTTTCTAGGCGTTCTGCATTGATCATATTACGCGTGGCATCGACCAATGGTACGTGGAAAGTGACAAAGTCGCATTGTGTCAGTAAGTCATCAATACTGGTGGCTTGCTCGATTTGGTGAGAAAGTTGCCATGCACCTTGTACAGTGATTTTTGGGTCATAGCCGATGACGCGCATGCCGAGTGAATTGGCGGTGTTGGCGATTTTAATCCCAATGGCTCCTAAGCCAACGACGCCCAAAGTTTTGCCTGGGAGCTCGAAGCCGACGAAGTCTTTTTTACCCGATTCAACGAGTTTGGTGATGTCGTTGTCAGAGCCTTTTAACTGGCGGGCAAAGTCCCATGCTGAGCAAATATTTCTTGCGCTGAGTAACATGCCAGTTAAGACCAATTCTTGAACGGCATTAGAATTGGCCCCCGGTGCATTAAACACGGGGATGCCTTTTTCGGTCATTGCCTCGACGGGGATATTGTTGACGCCGGCGCCAGCTCGCCCAATGGCTTGTAAGGTGTCAGGTATAGGCCAATCATGCATTTTAAAAGAGCGAACTAATACCGCGTCAGGATGGGGTATCTCAGAAGCAACTTCATATTGGTCACGTGGTAGACGATCTAAGCCGGTGACAGAAATATTATTCAATGTAAGCACTTTAAACATGTGGTGACCTGCGGTTATTTTCGATTAAAAAATAGGCACTTCAACAAACGAATTGAAGGTGTTAACTCTGTTGTTGGGCGAATTCCTGCATGTAGGCGATGAGCGCATCGACGCCTTCTTCTGGCATGGCATTGTAGATACTGGCACGCATGCCGCCGACGCTGCGGTGGCCTTTGAGGGTAACGAGACCTGCGGCTTTAGCGCCGGCTAAGAAATCGGTATCCAGTTCAGCATTGTTCAGTGTGAAGGGAATATTCATCCACGAGCGGTATTGTTTCTCGACCGGGTTTTGGTAGAAATCAGAGTTATCAATCGCGGCGTAGAGTTTTTCTGCTTTGCGTTGGTTGATGTTACCCATGGCAGGAAGGCCGCCTAATTCTTTTAACCATTGGAAGCCAAGTCCTGCCATGTATAAGGCATAGGTTGGCGGGGTGTTGTACATTGAGTCATTGTCCGCTTGGACTTTATAATCAAATGTCACGGGAGTGCCGGGCAGGGTGTCACCGATGAAATCATCACGGACGATGACTAAGGTTAAGCCGGCAGGGCCAATATTTTTTTGTGCGCCTGCATAAATTAAGGTGAAGCGACTGACATCAATGGGCCGGGATAGGATAGTTGATGATAGATCAACGACCAATGGGACATCACCTGTGTCAGGAATATGGTCGAACTCTACCCCCCCAATAGTTTCATTAGCAGTGTAATGCACGTAGGCTGCATCAGGGTTTAAGTTCCATGTTGATTTGTCAGGGACGGTGGCAAAATTATCAGCTTCAGAGCTAGCGACAATATTGACATCGCAGTAGCGTTTGGCTTCGGCGATGGCTTTTTTAGACCATTGGCCTGTGTTGAAATAATCTGCTGTGGTTTTACCGCGTAGTAAATTCATTGGAATAGCAGTGAATTGGGCTGTTGCACCACCTTGTAAAAAAAGGACTTTGTAGTTATCAGGAATGTTCATCACGCTACGCAGATCAGCTTCTGCTTGAGTGGCAATTGACATGAATTCTTTGCCACGGTGACTCATTTCCATCACATTCATACCCGAGCCGTTCCAGTTTAAAAACTCTTGCTCAGCTTGTTGTAAAACCGCAGCAGAGATCATGGCTGGGCCGGCACTAAAGTTGTAAATGCGTGACATGTAAAATCCTTGAGTATGTTTAATGATAGTCAAAAAGTAGTTGAGTATAACAAAGAATGGGTTGTTGATTTCAAGGCGTTGTTTTATTGAATAATTCATTAAGGCATGGGTGATGAAGTGAGTGTTTGCGGCCGATGTTGTTATTGATTTCAAAATACTTTTTAAAAAGTAGAGTAAATGAGTTTATTTTGCTGTCAAAGGTGTATTGATATTCTGAATTGAGGCTAAGGCTTTATTATTCGTTGTTCTGTCCTTAACTGTTGTTTTTTGTTGATTAGCAGAATGTAAGGAAACGTTCTATGTGGACTCCTATTGCTAAATGCTTAGATAAGGAAGGTTAGCTTAGTGAGTTACTTTAGAGGAGATTATTATGTTACTTCGTATCAATGATCACGCGCCCAATTTTCAAGCAGAAACAACGCAAGGTAAGATTGATTTTCATGAGTGGATTGGCCATAGCTGGACTGTATTATTTTCACACCCGAAAGATTTTACACCGGTTTGTACGACAGAATTATGCTACCTCGCCGATATTCAATCAGAATTCGAAAAACGACATACTAAGGTGATTGGGCTCAGTGTTGATTCCGTTGGGAACCATGAGGAATGGTTAGAAGATGTTGAAGAGATTGGCGGTGCGGATATTCGATACCCGGTTATTGCTGATACCGATCTGAGGGTGTCGGTTCTTTACAATATGTTACCGGCTTATCAAATGAGCCCTGCAGGCGGTCGCAATGGTGGGATTAATGTGACGATGCGTTCCGTCTTTATTATTGGTCCGGATAAGCGGATAAGATTGATGATGACTTATCCTATGGAAATCGGGCGTAATTTTGATGAAATTCTTCGCGTGATTGATGCGATGCAGCTGGCTCAGGAATCGCAATACCTTGTGGAGACGCCTGTGAATTGGCATGAAGGGGAGGATGTTGTTATTGCCCCTACCATTAGTAATGTTACCGCTAAAAGCGTTTTCCCTGAAGGTTGGAAAACGGTTAAGCCTTATTATCGGAAAGTGAAGCAACCGAAGATAAATCATTATGTCTAGGATTTAAGATATAAACGCTATGGGCAATTTCTTTACTGATACTCGATGTTCGTGGTGCTGCTATCAACTTAAATGATTTAAGGATTATTCTGTTGTTTTGTCCATGTTTCTGTCCGACCAAATAACGGGATGCCGATATAGCCTCTTATCTTTAATGTCGCGTTGTCGATCAATGTCATATTGCAACGATAGGTTTTGCCATTATTGGGATCATAGACCCAGCCATTCTGCCACTGATTGTGTGCTTGATAGCTAAACTCGCCGAGTACAACAACATCTTGTAGGGAGCGTGTTTGTAGTGCAGGGTCTGGATTATTAGCATCTAAGCGGTCATTACCATCTGTGCTGCCAATGATGGTGCCAGTATAAAGACCTTGTTTTTGACTGATTTCTATCAGTCCATCTCCAGCTTGATTAACCCAAATACCTAAGATATCAGCTTCGACAATGGTGTTGGCAAAGCTGATATTTAGCGGACATAACAGTAAGAAGAGTGTGGCGTGGATGATATGTTTCATAGTGCTAACCGATGATGATTTAGAAGACTATCTTAAAGTTATCAAAGCGGTTGAGGCAGTGCGCAGGCCCCAACCTTTTGACACTACTTAATCGTGTTTAATGTCCTTCATGGGCATCAATAGGACCTTCAAAGGCGATAAACAACTCACACGGCTCGGCACTGACACAACGGCCGGTGTGAGATACTTTTGGTGGGCCATAAATATACATGCCAGGTGTCATTTGAATGGTTTCTTGGCCTTTGTAGGTTAGATCCATTTCACCTGAGATGAGTACCATGCGTTCAGCAGATGTATGCCAATGTTCAGGTAAATCATAATTTCCTGGTGTTTTGAAAACGACATCTGAGTTAGGTTTTGCAGGATCGCCCTGTAAGACACCTAATTTGCAACCTTTGGCAAAAAAAGCGGGGCAATCATGCCATGTAATTCGTTCGTCATTCATTGCGTAAGTAAAAGCAGTCGCAGTTACAGTCTCAGTCGCCGCGGCGCCATGATGTTCAGCTTGTCCTGCAACTGGGAGAAGGGCTGAGACAGTGAGTAAACTGCTTAAGGCGATATTTTTAAGCGTCGTGTTCATTATTCATTCCTTATATTTCTAAATAGTAATAGTTATTATTAGCATTATTGAAGTGCATAGCCATCCTACGCTATTTTAGCTTGGATAATCTACACTTTATTTAGAGTGGTGATGGTGGATTAAAGTTGCAGGGTCGTTGATATGTATGAAATATACTGTGTACTCTTGTTATTGTGAAAAAATAACCGTTACACTAATCGCTGTGTTGTTTTCATTGGAATAAGGAAGCAAGGTGTTTTTAACAAATATAGAAGAAGTGCCGGGTAAGCGCATTATCGCCTGCTATGGCGTGGTATCGGGTAGTACGGTACGGGCAAAACATGTCGGCCGAGATATTATGGCGGGGTTGAAAAATATTTTTGGTGGTGAGCTTGAGGCTTATACGGAGCTGTTGTCCGAGGCGAGAGAACAGGCAATGTTACGCATGCAGCAGCAAGCTGAATCTTTAGGTGCGAATGCGATTGTGAATGTGCGCTTTTCGACTTCTTCGGTCACAGCAGGGGCTTCTGAGATTTATATCTATGGTACTGCGGTGACGGTCGAGTAAGCTTTATGTGGGATTTATATTTTCTTATTTCTTTGATTGTAACAGGCTATATATTCGGCCAGATACATGAGCGCCGGCATTATGCATCACTCAAGAAGCGTGAGCTGGAGATGATGAAAATGGTGATGACAAGTAGTAAGCGACCATTAGGCGAGTTGGGCCCGATTATGGAAGCTAAGCTTGTTCAAGGTGGCGTGGTGATTTCTGTTGATTACTTTAAACGGATTGTGACCAGTTTACGTAATTTCTTCGGTGGCAATATTCGGGGTTATGAGACGTTAGTTGATCGGGCTCGGCGAGAAGCGATTTTGCGATTAAAAGAATCTTGTCCTGATGCCACACAAATTATTAATTTGAGATTAGAAACGTCGTCGATATACAAGGGTAGAGGTAACCAGATTGGTTCGGTTGAAGTGTTAGCTTATGCGACAGCGCTTTATACTTAAGTTTTATGCAATATCACGCTAAGTTGCCAGATGACACGCCGAATGTGTCTCACCAGAACCCGGTAAAGGAGTTTTTGTCCTTATTGGCGGGTTTGTTGGCGATAGTGTTGTTTGTTTATTGGATTCTAGGCTTTTTTATCGATGAGGCTGTTGAGTTTATCTCGCCTGAGATGGAAATCGCTATTTTTGAATCCTTAGGTGAAGAAATTATTGCGAGCCAGGGTGGTGAACGTTCTGACAAAATTAATAAAACAGAACAACATATGCGTGTTTTGCTTGATGATTTGACTGCTTGTATGGACGTGGGGTATCCGATAGAGCTGATTTTTCAGCAATCGGATAAAGCCAATGCTTTTGCTGCGCCGGGTGGGAAAATGGTGGTGTTGTCGGGTTTACTTAAGCATGTTAAATCTGAAAATGGGTTGGCTTTTGTGGTTGCACATGAATTAGGCCACTTTAAAAACCGCGATCATTTACGTGGTTTGGGTCGTGGGGTAGTGTTGATGGCATTATCTTTTTTAGCGACGGGTAATATGCACCTTTCGAAAGTATTAGTGCCTGTTAATGCCTTTCAAAATGCGCAGTTTTCACAAGGCCGAGAAAGTGATGCGGATGAGAGGGCTTTGGATATTATTCAATGTCATTATGGTCATGTCGGTGGTGCAACGGAGTTTTTTAGCAAGATCAGCGATCCTGAAGATGATTTGCCTTTTACGCATTATTTTAAGACGCACCCAGAGGCTGAGGCGAGGGTTAAGGCCATTCAATTATTGAGTCAAGAAAAGCATTATGTTGAAGGGGAAGTGAAACCTGCCTTTTGGTCTGGAACGATAAATTAAGATGATGCAGAGGAGTATATTGTGAAAATTGTTGCTTTTGCCGCCAGTAGTAGCGGCCAGTCAATTAATAAAAAGCTGGTAGGTTATGCCGCAGGGCTAGTTGACGATGCAGATGTCGATCTCTTGGACTTAAATGATTATGAATTGCCATTATTTAGCGAAGATAAGGAAAAGGAATTAGGGCAACCTCAATTGGCACATGACTTTTTAGCCAAAATAGCCGGAGCCGATGCGTTGATTATTTCTTTTGCTGAACATAATGGCACTTATTCCGCCGCCTATAAAAATTTATTCGATTGGTGTTCACGTATTAAAAAGCTTTATCAAAATAAGCCGATGGTGTTGTTATCAACGTCACCGGGTGCACGTGGTGGTGCCAGTGTTTTAGAGCAGGCTGTTAAGTCAGCGTCATTTTTTGATGGTGAAGTGAGGGGAAGCTTGGCCGTACCTAATTTCTATGATCACTTTGATATGGCGCAAGATCGTATTACGGATGATAATTTGAATGTAAAATTGGCTGAAGAATTGACTAAATTAAAATCGTAATAGACCTATTCTGTGCTCAATTATTCAGGTAAAAAAAGCTCAACCAAACTGTTCAGGTAACGCTGTCCTTTGTCTGTCGGACAAATACGGTGAATATCCCATGTGATAAGGCCTTGTTGCTCTGCAAGTTGTAAGGTCTTGTCGATGTGTGAAATGGGTAACCCAGCATGTTGATAAAACAAGGGTGTCGGAAACCCATCCGTGAGTCTCAAGGCATTTAGCATAAACTCGAAACCGATGTCTTTGGTGGTAATGATTTCATTCGTTAAAACGACTTTGTCTGTGCCTGCTGATTCAATATAAGCTTGTGGTTGTTTTTGCTTTGAACGTCGCGTGATGGATTGTTGGGCTGCATCACTAATCTTGCCGTGGGCGCCGGCACCAATACCTAGATAGTCACCGAACTGCCAATAATTAATATTATGGCGACATTGTTGTTTGTTTTTGGCATAAGCCGAGACTTCATATTGTTGGTAGCCCGCTTTTGCCATTCGTTGTTGACTATCGAGTTGCCAGTCGATGATGGGATCGTCACCTGGCAGTGTCGGTGGTTGCTGATGAAAAAGGGTATTGGGTTCGATGGTGAGTTGATAATAAGATAAGTGGCTGGGCGCTAAGGCTATGGCAGTTTCAATATCTTCTCTGGCTGTTTTTGCTGTTTGATGAGGTAAGCCATACATTAAATCTAAGTTGAAGTTTTCAAAACCAACTTTGTGGGCGGTTTCGACGGCCTTGATGGCTTGTTGTCCGTCGTGGATTCTGCCGAGTGCGGTCAGAGATTGATTATTAAAACTTTGGATACCGATAGATAAACGGTTAATGCCCAAAGATAAATAATCTGCAAAACGGTGTTGTTCGAATGTGCCAGGGTTAGCTTCTAATGTGATTTCAGCATTGTGGCTAATGGGGAGTAGTGCACGTAATGATGAGAATAATCTTTCGTAAGCTTCAGCTGAGAATAAGCTGGGTGTGCCGCCGCCGATAAAAATGGTTTGGATTGTTCTACCCCAAATAGTGGGTAATTCTTGTTCGAGATCACGGATTAAAGCATCAATGTAATCTTGTTCTGGTAATTCATCAGGGGATTTATGGGAATTAAAGTCGCAATAAGGACATTTCTTAATGCACCAAGGCACATGGATATAAAGGCTTAAAGGCGGTAAAGCCGTGAAGTTAAACATGTGTTTTAAGTTTGATTAAGTCGTTGAAATTGGCTGATGAATTGGCGAATCGCTTTGCCGCGATGGCTGATGGCATGCTTTTGCTCTGCTGTCAGTTCTGCGGCCGTGCATTGATATGCTGCTACCCAAAATATGGGATCGTAGCCAAAGCCACCGTCACCTTTTGGCGCTGTTAACAGGGTTCCTTCCCAACTGGCTTGGCAAATCAAGGGTGTGGGATCTTTGGCATGACGCATAAAAGCGATGACACACTGGTAGCGTGCCGTTCTTTTTGCTTCCGGGGTATTAATTAATGCATCGAGCAGTGCTTGTAAATTTTTTTGCGCTGTTGCATTCGGTCCAGAGTAGCGAGCGGAGTAGATACCGGGCTGACCATTTAAGGCATCGACTTCTATTCCTGAATCATCTGAAATGGCAGGTAAGCCCGTCAACTCACAGGCATGACGGGCTTTGATAATGGCATTTTCGACAAAAGTGAGTCCGGTTTCTTCCGCTTCAACAAGGTTGAATGTGGATTGAGGAATCACTTCGGTATCGAATTCAGCAAATAACTCGGAGAACTCTTTGAGTTTTCCTTTATTACCGCTGGCTAAAACAATTTTGGACATGATTATTTTGCTAATGCTTCGCGTTGTTTTTCCATTAATGTTTTGATACCTGAACTTGCAAGGTCAAGCATGGCTTGTAGCTCATCTGCTCGGAAGGCGTGGCCTTCTGCAGTGCCTTGCAGTTCAATATAAGCGCCGGCATCGTTCATGACGACATTCATATCTGTTTCAGCGCTAGAGTCTTCATCGTAGTCAAGATCAAGAACGGGCGTTCCTTTGTAGATACCCACGGACACTGAAGCAATTTGGCCATGAAGTGGACTTTTCTTGATTTTCTTTTTTTCTAATAGGTAGGTAATGGCATCTTGTAAAGCGACATAAGCACCAGTGATAGAAGCTGTTCTGGTACCACCATCAGCTTGGATGACATCGCAATCAATGGTGATGCTACGTTCACCTAATGCTTTTAAGTCCACAGCGGCACGTAAAGAACGACCAATAAGGCGTTGGATTTCCATGGTACGGCCACCTTGTTTACCACGTGCGGCTTCACGGCCCATTCTACTGCCGGTTGAACGCGGTAACATACCGTATTCAGCTGTGATCCAGCCTTCGTTTTTACCTCTTAGGAAGCCGGGGATTTTTTCTTCTACTGAGGCTGTACATAACACTTTAGTATCACCAAATTCTACGAGGACAGATCCTTCTGCATGTTTGGTGTAATTACGTGTAATAGTGACGTTTCTTAAATCATTTGGTTGACGACCGCTTGGGCGCATGAGGGTGTTCCTTAGGGAAAGAGTAAAATGCAGGTATTATACGTGGCTAGTACCCTAGCTAGGGTGGTTTTCGTTAAGATGTTTTATTTAAATTAATTTGGATGTGATTGTGACTCGAAGTATGACGGCATTTGCTCGCCAAGAGCAGCAAACAGAACAAGGCGAATTGATATGGGAGATACGCTCTGTTAATCATCGTTATTTAGAGCTATCACTTCGCCTCGATGAACGTTTTCGTTCTTTGGAAATGCCTATTCGGAAGTTGTTTTCAGAGAAGTTGGCGCGGGGTAAAGTGGATGCTGTCTTACGCTATAAAGTGCCGGAAGCACAGTCATCTAATCTCGATATAGATCAAAAATTAGCGCAATCTGTCGTCTTGCAAAGCGAGCTGATAGCTGGTTTGGCAGCTGAAGCGGCACCTATCGACCCTATTAGGGTGTTGCAGTGGCCTGGTGTGTTGAAAGCAGAAAGTTTAGATCAAGTGGCGTTGAACGCGTCGGTGATTAGTTCATTACTGCTATCCATTAATGACTTAATTACCACCAGAGAAACCGAAGGTACAGCCTTGCAAAAAATGATTGAACAGCGCTGTACTGATATCGATGCTATTGCGAAGGCGACGCGTCAGCGCATGCCTGACATATTGGCGCATCATCAACAGCGGATGGCAGACCGTGTTGCTGAGTTGCAGGTGAACCTTGATCCGGAACGTTTAGAACAAGAAATGGTGTTATTGGCACAAAAGAGTGATGTGGCGGAAGAGCTAGACCGATTAGAAAGCCATGTTGTCGAAGTACAAAGTGTGTTGCAACGTGATGAGCCCGTTGGGCGGCGTTTAGATTTTTTGATGCAAGAGTTGAATCGTGAAGCGAATACATTAGGATCAAAATCAATTAACAGCGAGACGACAAATCACTCGATTGAACTGAAAGTGTTGATTGAACAGATGCGTGAGCAGATTCAGAATATTGAGTAGTTGTCATCTTCAATAAAATAGTTGAGTTAAAATTGGATTTTATTAAATCTTTAACTGCTTTAAGATAGTCATCAGATTAGTTTGAAAGTGAGTGGGATAATACATTTATGAGTGGCAGCCTTTTCATTGTTGCAGCGCCATCAGGTGCGGGAAAAACGAGCCTTGTTAATGCTTTAGTAGCACAACAAGCGGATATTGTTTTATCAACGTCACATACGACACGGGCTGCGCGGGCCGGTGAGGTCGGTGGTAAAGACTATTTTTTTGTCACACAGCAACAGTTTACTGCCATGCAGGGCGAGGGTGATTTCTTAGAATCTGCAACGGTGTTTGATCATTCATACGGTACGTCTTCGGAAGCGGTTTTTGAGCAGTTAAAAGCCGGTACGGATGTCATTCTTGAGATTGATTGGCAAGGTGCTGAGCAAGTACGTCGGAATTATCCTGAGAGTACCAGTGTCTTTATATTACCACCTTCAAAATCAGCATTAGAGCAGCGGCTTCGTGGTCGCGGTCAAGATGATGATTCGGTGATTGCTCGGCGGATGCAAGATGCTGAAAATGAGATTTCACACTATATTGAGTTTGATTATTTGATAGTGAATGATGATTTTGATGTGGCGTTATCTGAATTAGTCAGCATTATTTCCGCAAGACGGCATTCAATGGCGATCCAAAAAGCGCTACAAGCGCCATTATTAAAGACATTGCTGGCTTAAGTAGCTGATATTTCGTACACTAGATGGTTTTGATTTCGGGGAAGCATAATGGCTCGTACTACGGTAGAAGATTGTTTAGAAAATGTTGATAACCGCTTTCAACTGGTTTTGATCGCCTCGCGTCGCGCGCGTGAATTATCGAATGGTGCTGATCCATTGGTTGAGCGTGATAATGATAAGGATACCGTGATTGCTCTAAGAGAAATTGCTGAAAGTTTAATCGATGCCAGTATTTTAGACAAGAAAATCAAGCCTGAACCTGTTGAGGCAGCGCTGACAGGCGAACAGCTTATCCCTATTGTAGAGTAATGTTGTGAATGCAAAACCGACGGTTGATTCTGAATTAGAGCTCATCCATGATGCTGAGCCTAAACTCACAATTGATGATTTGTGTTTTGCTGCAACCAATTATTTAGAAAGTCGTCAGGTTGATGACATCCGCAGAGCTTATTACTTTGCGGAAGTAGCACATCAGGAACAAAAACGCCGCTCTGGCGAACCTTACATCATGCATCCTCTGGCCGTTGCTCATGTGTTGACGATGATGCATATGGATCATGAATGCATTATGGCAGGGCTACTTCATGATGTGATTGAAGATACTGAGGTGAGTCGCGAAGGTTTGGCGGCAGAATTTAGTGAAGAAGTGGCGCTGCTTGTCGATGGCGTCAGTAAGCTGGCAAAAGCGACGTTTGAAACCAAGCAACATGCGCAAGCTGAAAGCTTAAGAAAGATGTTGCTGGCGATGTCGGAAGATATTCGCGTTATTATCGTGAAGCTGGCAGACAGACTGCATAATATGCGTACGTTAGGCCATTTGGGGCCTGAAAAACGTCGGCGAATTGCTGAAGAAACCCTTGAGATTTATGCGCCTATTGCACAACGCTTAGGCATGAATGTGATGCGGTGTGAGCTGGAAGACTTGGGTTTTCATGTGCTCTACCCATTACGTTATCGGGTCTTAGCAGATGTGGTGCGTAAAGCCCGTGGTAATCGTAAAGAGATTGTCAGCAAGATTACTGAATCGATACAGCACAGGATGGAACAGGAAGGCTTAACAGCAGATATTGAAGGCCGGGAAAAGAATCTTTACAGTTTGTATCAGAAGATGGTGAGGAAGAAATTGTCATTTTCTGAAGTGTTAGATGTCTTTGCTTTTCGGGTCATCGTTGATGATGTTGATTCATGTTATCGGATGTTAGGGGTTGTCCATAATCTGTACAAGCCAGTACAAAATACATTTAAAGACTATATTGCGATTCCGAAAGCCAATGGCTATCAATCACTTCATACCGTCCTTTTTGGTCCTCATGCTGTTCCAGTAGAGATACAAATTCGCTCGCGCGATATGGATCAAATGGCGGAAGCGGGTGTGGCAGCACATTGGTTGTATAAATCAGGTGAAAATCAAAGTGGTAATTTAGCGCATCGCTTGGCGCGACAATGGCTGCAAGGGCTATTGGAAATGCAGAAAGGATCTGGGGACTCTATTGAGTTTTTGGAAAACTTGCGTATCGATTTATTTCCTGAAGAAATTTATGTGTTTACGCCAACAGGCAAAATTATGACGTTGCCAAGAGGCGCAACAGCTGTCGATTTTGCTTATGCGGTACATACTGATGTCGGTAATCATTGTGTGGCAGCAAAAGTAGGCCGCCATTTAGTCCCGTTGAGTACGCAATTAGAAACGGGGCAGTCAGTTGAAATTATCACTACGGGCTCTTCTCACCCAAACGCGTCATGGCTTAATTTTGTTTCGACGGCAAAAGCACGGACCAATATTCGTCATTATTTAAAACAGCTACGTAATGATGAAGCGGCTTTACTCGGTCGTCATATGCTAACGAAGAATTTACAGGCTTTTTCAAGCAGTATTGATGCGTTACCTGAAGAGCGTGTTGATGAGGTGATGGCAGAGTTTGAAGTGGAGACACTCAATCAATTGTTCGAAGAGATTGGTTTAGGGGACCGCTCAGCATTGCTGGTGGCTCAAAAATTGATTCATGGTGATGATGAAGTGAATAATACGGCCCAACAGCCGTTAATGATTGCTGGCACGGAAGGGATGGTTGTGAGTTTTGCACGTTGTTGTCATCCGATTCCTGGCGACCCAATTCATGGTTTCATTAGTGCTGGCCGCGGTATTGTGGTGCATCAAGATTACTGTAAAACGACGATGAGTTTACGTGGTCAGAGCGAAAAGTGGCTGGATGTTGCTTGGGCACCGGATATTAAACGTGAATTCTCGGTTGAGGTGCTAGTGCATGTTAAGAACCAGCGTGGTGTGTTGGCGACGATTGCAGCGGCGGTGTCTGAAAATAATTCGAATATTGAAAATGTGATCGTGGATGAGCGGGATAGTGAGTATACCGATTTACGATTGACTATTGGTGTGTTGGATCGGAAGCATTTAGCCAATATCATCCGCCGTTTAAGACGTATCGAAATGGTTGAACGTATTACACGATTAAAACAGTAATTTATTTTTTGGAGAACAGACAACATGGCACGTGAGATTATTCACACAGACAAAGCGCCACAAGCAATTGGTACCTATTCGCAAGCAGTTAAGGTGGATAATGTGGTGTATTTATCCGGTCAGATTCCATTAGTACCCGAAACAATGGAAGTGGTCGAAGGTGATTTTAGCGTCCAAGTTCGTCGCGTATTTGATAATTTAACGGCTGTCGCTGAAGCAGCTGGCGGTCAATTACAAGACATTGTGAAATTGAATATCTTTCTAACAGATTTAAGCCATTTTGCGACGGTCAATGAAATTATGGCTGAGTATTTTGTACAGCCTTATCCTGCCCGTGCAGCTATTGGTGTGGCCTCGTTGCCTAAAGGTGTGCCGGTTGAAATGGACGGTGTGATGCATATTGATGCTTAACCGTTTGTAAGACGACCTCATTGATTGCCGGGGAAGGGAATGTTTTATCAGGGCCGGTTACCGATTTAAAAGGGGTCGGTGCCAAGGTAGCTGAACGCTTACAAAAGTTGGGTATTGAGCAGATACAGGATCTCCTGTTTCATTTGCCATTGCGTTACCAAGATCGGACGCGGCTATTGCCTTTGGGTAGTCTTAAACCGCAACAAGAAGCGCTTATTGAAGGGACGGTTCGCCTAAGCCAAGTGAAATTTGGCCGACGTCGTTCACTATTGTGTTATATCGATGATGGCACTGGCTCTCTGGTGTTACGGTTTTTTCATTTTTCTAAGACACAACAGCAGCAACTCACGGAGGGTGTTCGCGTACGGTGTTTTGGTGAGATTCGAAATGGCCCGTCATCATTGGAGATGGTCCATCCAGAATATCAAATTATTCCAGCTGATACCATTGTGCCAGTGGAGGCTGATTTAACGCCCATTTATCCCACCACGGAAGGGCTACACCAACTGAGCTTTAGAAAGTTAATTAAACAGGCATTAGCGTGTTTGAATGATGCTGCTTTGTTACCGGAGCTATTACCGCGACAAGCACGATGTCATGCTGTCGCCGAGACTTCTTTGGTGGAGGCGTTACGGTTTGTGCATGAGCCTGCTCCCGATGTGAATGTGCAATTATTGTTAGATCGCCGTCACCCTGCACAACGGCGTTTGGCTTATGAAGAGTTATTGGCACAGCATTTGACTTTGCGTAAAGTCCGGATGCAAATGCAACAACATCGGGCACCTAGCTTGGCATCAAATGGCGAGCAACGACGGGCATTATTATCTGCGTTACCTTTTTCATTGACGGGTGCTCAGGATCGGGTATTTCAGGCCATTTTAGGAGATATTAGCTCGGCTGTGCCCATGCAACGTTTGGTACAGGGTGATGTGGGTTCTGGTAAGACGATTGTGGCGGCATTGGCTGTTGTAGAGGCCGTTTCAGCTGGCTATCAGGCTGTGGTGATGGCGCCAACTGAATTATTGGCGGAACAACATTTTAAGACGTTCTCAACTTGGTTAAACCCATTAGGGATTCAGGTAGGTTGGTGTGTCGGGAAGCAAAAAGCATCTGAGCGAAAAGCGGTGTTAGCAGATTTAGTGGATGGCACAATTCAGGTGGCGATTGGCACCCATGCCTTGTTTCAAGATGAAGTGATATTTGAT
Source organism: uncultured Gammaproteobacteria bacterium (assembly GCA_905479985.1). Lineage (GTDB taxonomy): Bacteria > Pseudomonadota > Gammaproteobacteria > Nitrosococcales > Methylophagaceae. The sequence goes on from CAJQOM010000013.1 coordinate 74,438, forward strand.
CAGTTAGGGCTGGTGGTGATCGATGAGCAGCATCGTTTTGGTGTTCATCAGCGTTTAGCATTACGAGATAAAGGCAGAAAAAAAGATATGTTCCCGCATCAGTTGGTGATGACGGCGACCCCGATTCCTCGGACATTGGCGATGACGGCTTATGCGGATTTGAATGTCTCGGTGATTGATGAATTACCGCCAGGTAGAACACCGGTAACGACAGTTGTGATACCAGAAACACGGCGTAATGACATTATTGAGCGGGTACATTTGGCTTGTCAGGAAAAGCGACAAGTGTATTGGGTCTGTACATTGGTCGAAGAGTCAGAGCATTTACAATGTCAGGCGGCAGAAGATGCTGCCAATGAGCTTCAAGCAGCGTTACCTGATTTACGAGTAGCATTGATTCATGGTCGGATGAAATCAGCGGAAAAAGAGCAGGTCATGCACCAATTTAAGGTTGGTAATGTGGAGCTATTGGTCGCAACAACAGTGATTGAGGTGGGCGTTGATGTGCCCAATGCGAGTTTGATGGTCATTGAAAATGCGGAACGGTTGGGATTGGCGCAATTACACCAGCTGCGAGGCCGTGTTGGTCGTGGAAAAATCGAAAGTCACTGTGTCTTAATGTATCATCCGCCCTTGTCGGAGAATGGCCAGTCTCGTTTAACCTGTTTGCGGGAGACGAGTGATGGTTTTGTCATTGCGCAACGTGATTTAGAATTACGTGGGCCAGGTGAGTTATTGGGTACAAGACAAACAGGTTTGCCACAGTTTCGGGTTGCGAATTTAATGGATGATCAAGACTTGATTGAGGTGATGGCGGAAGCAGCGGATCAGTTATTGGCTGTTGCGCCTGAGAATAGTGAGGCTTTAGTGGCAAGATGGTTTGGACATAAAGTTGATTTTGGTCATGTATAAAGTGGGAAGAATGTGTGATGCTTGAGTTGACGCGTTGGCATACTGTGCAGCGTCGTATGATGCCGAGAGAACTGGCACCATGGCTGTCGGATACGGGCTCTTTAACACGTCGTTTAAAGCGCCATAACCAAGTTGATTTTTCAGTCCAACTCTTGGGTAATAGCTGGATTAAACCACTGACAGATGAGAGTTTGGCCTTACAGGTGCCGTTGTCTGAATTAAGTTATCAGCGAGAAGTACTGTTAATGGATGGCAATAATGCCAATGTTTATGCGCGAACTGTGGTGCCTAGAACAACTTATATGGCGTTGCAACACCGTTTTAATCAGTTGGGTAATAAGCCTTTAGGTGAATTGTTATTTACTGATCCAACCGTGGTGCGAGGCCCGATTGAAATTGCATGTTTAAAACCGGGGCAATGGTTATACGAAATGGCATTGCTAGAAGAACCAAGCCGACCAGCCGTGCTTTGGGGCCGGCGCTCGCAATTTTATTTAAGTGGTAAACCGTTATTGGTTAATGAAATTTTTTTACCCGCGTTACAAAGGCGTTAATGATGGATGAGAAGTGGGGGCATTATATTCAGCTGATGCGGTTAGATCGGCCAATTGGTATTTTGTTGCTGCTGTGGCCGACTTTAGCCGCATTGTGGATTGCCGCCGAAGGCTGGCCAGATACTTTGGTGCTTATCATTTTTACGCTAGGCGTGATTGTTATGCGCAGTGCGGGTTGTGTGATCAATGATTATGCTGATCGCCATATTGATGGCCAAATTGTTCGCACGATGAACCGACCGTTAGCAACCGGTGCGTTGGATGAAAATGATGCCTTACGATTATTTGCAGTCTTAGGTGTTATTGCTTTTTTGCTCGTCATATTTTTGAATGATTTGACCATTTTAATGTCGGTAGTGGGCTTGTTTTTAGCCGCGACCTATCCGTTTATGAAACGTTTTACCTATTTGCCTCAGGTTTATTTAGGTGCCGCTTTTGGTTGGGCGATTCCGATGGCTTTTGCGGCGCAAACTGGCTCAGTTCCTATGATTGCTTGGCTTTTATTTATCGCCAATGTTATCTGGTCAACAATCTATGATACGTTCTATGCGATGGCTGATCGTGAAGATGATTTGTTGGCAGGCGTAAAGTCGACGGCGATCCTTTTCGGCAATGATGATAAAGTTATTATTGCCGTTTTGCAGGTGACTTTTCTGGTGGCGATGTTGATGGTGGGTAGTCAACTTGAGATGAGTTTTGCCTATTATATTGGGGTGTTAGTCAGCTTAATTTTGTTTGTTTATCAGCAACATTTGATACGAGATCGAGGCCCGGCAGAGTGTTTGCGCGCGTTCCTCAACAATAACTGGGTGGGTGCAGCTTTGTTCGCGGGCATCGTGGCACATTACGCTGTCATTTAAGGTGATTACATTGGGGGTTGGGGCAGCGTGAAGGAACGGTTAACAGTATTTGCTGACATGTGTGATTATGATGCGGTTTTGACTGCTTATAACCATTTGGATGCTGCGATACAGCCCTTGCTGCCACTGGTGAGAAAAATGTATTTATTGTCTTCAAATGCATTTTCTTGTGCTGCTCGAGCGGGCCGGGATGGCGATATTTTTGGTGTATTAGCACAAGATATTCAGTCTTTAGGTGACGCTATTTCAGCTTGTATTTGTGACATTCAGTCGCTGCTGGATAAAAGTCTGGTAATACTTGCTAACTTGGTACGGGATTCAAGCTTAGAAATAGAATATACATCGGTTGATGAACAAGCGGCGTCTGCTAACTTGATCAATGAGCATCATCAATTAGTAGACTTATTACGCCAATTGGCGCTGGCCTTATCACCCGTTGGACGATTGATTCAGCAGGGTGAACATTTAGCGGTATTTTCATCGGTAGAAGCGGCCAATTCAAATGCACAGAGCGTGAGCTTTGAAGCGGTGGCATCGCGTTTGAAGATGTTAGTTGTCGATCTCAAGATAACCTCAAAACAACAAAACAGTTTATTACATGATTTGACTGAGTTGGTGGAACAACAGCAGTTGGTTTTAAGCGCGGCTGTCCAAGCTGCTTGAGATCATGAGTCTATTTTTAATCGGCGTGATGAACGCGATTCCGACCTGACATTTTGGCAGCGTAGACAGCTTGGTCTGCGGCATTAACCAGTTGTTTCGTCGTTTTGATATCCGATTGTTCATCCATCACCGATAGCCCGATAGACATGGTGACAGACAGGGTGTCTTTATTAGTGACTTTGAAAGGTGTGTCTTCAACGCGATTTCTGATACGTTCAGCAATTTCATAGGATGCATTTTGATCGGTATTAGCGAGTAAGATGACAAACTCTTCACCGCCGTAACGGGCTAAGACATCACTGGTTCGCATAATATCTGCTAAGACGTTTGCAACTTCTTTTAGTACGATATCACCTGCTTGATGCCCATGGGTGTCATTAATGCTTTTAAAATGGTCGAGATCGATGAACAGGCAAGATAAAGGTGTTTTGTTACGGTGAGATAATGTGATTTCTTCTTCGATACGCTGATCAAAGAAGCGGCGATTATTAATGCCCGTCAATGGATCGAGTAGGCCGACTTGTTTGATGTTTTCTTGTAGACGGGCATTTTCAATGCAAGCGGAAATAACGGCAGCGAGATGTTGTAAAAATTGGGTACCCATGTCGGATTGGAAACGATTGGGGCTGCGACTGCCAAGGTTCAATGCGCCAATGAATTTGTCTTGCCGTATTAGCGGTAAGATGGCGACAGATTGGAGTGATTGAGTGTCTAGGAATAAGCTTTGATGGATGTGCGGGGAATAGCTTGATAAGCGTGGTTTGCGCAGCACTGAGAAATATTGGCTGATGGTACTTTTATCCTCGGTGAATAAAAGGTGTTTACGCCAAACGGGCACTTCAGCACTGTTGTCTAGCAGCCGTCGGAATTCGTATTCAGGGTCGAGTAATAATAAGGTGACATCAGATAATTTAAACCGGGTACGGTGTTGTTCTAAAATAATGGCGAGGAGTTGATGTAAGCCGTTGGTGTTGAACAGGCTTAGTTCATATTCTTGGAAGTTACTTTGTTTTTGCTCATTCAACTTTGCCATTCGAATGAGTGCATCCAGCTTTGACTGTAATACCTCACCATCTCTGGGCATGGGCGCGTTTTTAGATGACGAGATTCTATCCATAATTAAGCATAATCTCTTATTGATCGTGCAATTGTCCAGAGTTCAACTTTCTTCGCCCCCTGTTTTAGACATACTTTTGCGGCCATATCAGCGGTGTGGCCTGTGGTGAGGACATCGTCGATTAAAACGATATGTTCAGGTAAAGTCGCATGACGGCATTGAAATGCGCTTTTTATATTTTGTTTGCGCTTGGCATAAGGTAATTGAGTTTGCGGTAAGGTGTTTTTAATGCGAATCAGGGCATTGTTATCTAAAGGAATATTTAAGTGCTTAGAGAGTGTTTTTGCTAATTCTACCGACTGATTGTAGCCACGCTGTCTGAGCCTTTTGGGATGAAGCGGAATAGGAATAAGCAATTGGGGTTTGCTTTCACTTTCACACTGTTGTTGAACCGCGAGTGCTAATTGATGAGCGAGATAATCAGCGAGTTGTAATTGGCTATGATATTTCATGTCAGCGATGAGTCGGTTAACAGGGGAGGTGTAGCGGAAGAGGCTACGTGTTCGGTGTCGTATCGGGGGATTGGTGAGGCATCGACCGCAATATTGGCCAAGTGTGATGGGTAAAGCGCAGCGTTGGCAGGACTGGCCTAACCGTGGCAAAGCGGCAGAACAGTTAGGACATAAGCAAGCCTGTTCGGTATTGATGCCGCAGAGCAGGCAAGGCGTTACGATGTGTTTGCTGTATAATCTTCCAATTCGATGCGTTATGCGATGTCTAGCTGCGGTTAGCGACTTCATGACCATTAAGATTAATCCGTTTATCTGAATGAAGACTTATCATGCCTGAAAATAGCGTTAAAGCCGAACAATCATTACGTCATGACTGGACAGTAGAAGAAGTAGTGAAACTGTATACCATGCCCTTTGCCGATTTGATGTTTGATGCGCAAACAATGCATCGTAATTACTTTGATCCTAACTCGGTACAAGTAAGCACATTATTGAGTATTAAAACAGGTGGCTGTGCGGAAGATTGTGGTTATTGTCCACAGAGTGCACACCATGAATCTGCTGTAAAAGCAGAACCGTTGATGCCGTTAGATCGCGTGTTAGAAAATGCGACTAAGGCGAAAGACTCTGGCGCGAGTCGTTTTTGTATGGGTGCTGCTTGGCGTAATTTGAAAGACCGTGATCTCGAACGTGTTGCCGCGATGGTGACGGGCGTTAAAGATTTAGGCATGGAAACCTGTGTCACTTTGGGCATGTTAGAAGGCCATCAGGCAAAACGTTTAAAAGAAGCCGGTTTAGATTATTACAATCACAATCTGGATACCTCACCTGAGTTTTATGGCGATATCATTACTACGCGGACTTACCAAGATCGTTTAGATACCTTAGACCATGTCCGTGATGCAGATATCAATGTGTGTAGTGGCGGTATTGTGGGTATGGGCGAAAACCTAACGGATCGTGCTGGCTTATTAGTTGCTTTGGCTAACTTACCTGATCATCCGCAAAGTGTGCCGATTAATTTGTTGGTGCAAGTGGAAGGCACGCCAATGGCAGAAACCGATAACTTAGATCCCTTGATGTTTGTCAGAACGATTGCCGTTGCCCGATTGATGATGCCTGAATCTTATGTTCGTTTGTCGGCTGGCCGTGAGCATATGAGTGATGAGTTACAAGCGATGTGTTTCTTAGCTGGTGCGAATTCAATTTTCTATGGTGAAAAACTATTGACCACAGATAATCCTGATACGGCGCATGATCAGCAATTATTCGAACGCTTGGGCATTAATACGCTCTCTGAGTCTAATGCGAGCGAGCAAGCTTCAGCGGCATAAGTGGCCAGTCTACCTTGGTCAAGTTCATTAGCCAGTGCGTTAGCGGATAGGCAAGCTGCTGGGCGGTACCGGCGTGTCCGGACGCGTTTGGGTGCACAAGGTGTTAATGTTGTCCTTGATGGCAAGCCGATGCTGTCTTTTTGCAGTAATGATTATCTTGGCTTAGCGACTCACCCCAATATTAAAAAAGCGTTCATTGGTACTGCTAATGCGGAAGGCGTAGGGAGTGGCGCCGCGCATTTATTGAGTGGTCATAGCCGAACTCATCAGCAATTAGAAAACGCGTTGGTCGAGTTTACGGGCCAGCAGCGGGTTTTATTATTTTCTTCCGGTTACCAAGCTAACCTTGGTGTGATTGATGGTTTGATGTCTCGCGGGGATAAGGTCATTCAAGACAAGCTGAATCATGCCTCGTTATTAGATGGTGGTCGGCTTTCTGAAGCAACGCAAGTACGTTATCCCCATGCAGACATGTCAAGGCTTGAAAGGCGGTTAGTGCAAGCTGATACAGCTGATGGCCGTTGTCTTGTTGTGTCAGATGGTGTGTTTAGTATGGATGGCGACATTGTGCCCTTACCTGAATTACTTGCGCTATCTAAAAAACATCATGCGGGTGTTTTAATTGATGATGCGCATGGTTTGGGCGTATTGGGTGCCAAAGGCAAAGGCTGTCTTGAACATTGGCAGATTGAATCGGATTCGTTACCGATTGTGATGGGTACCTTTGGTAAAGCATTTGGCACTGCAGGTGCCTTTGTGGCGGCTGATGAAGTAGTCATTGAAACTTTGATTCAACAATCACGTACTTTCGTTTATACCACGGCCCAACCTGCCGCGATTGCTGCTGCCACGTTGGCCAGTTTGAAATTGGTTGAAACAGAACATTGGCGGCGGGAAAAGTTACAGGCATTGATTCAACAGTTCCGACTTGGTGCCAAGGAATTGGGTTTGACTTTAATGGATTCGATGACCGCCATTCAACCATTGGTTTTGGGTGATGTTGAACAGGCTGTACGAGTGGGCAAAGCACTAGAAGATAAGGGCTTTTTAGTTGGTGTTATTCGGCCGCCGACGGTGCCAGAAGGCGCAGCTAGATTACGTGTCACACTGTCGGCAACCCATACTGAACAGGATGTGAACCAGTTATTAGATGCACTTGAGGCGGTATTATGCATCGCTCAGTGATGGGGCAAGGGCCTGATTTAGTGTTAATACATGGCTGGAGTATGCACAGCGGTGTTTGGCATGATTTAGCCGAGATATTGGCGCAACATTTCACGCTTCATTTGGTGGACTTACCTGGGCATGGCTTAAGTGATTGGCATTCAGGTGACTTTGAATTAGAGGCTATTTTAAATTGGATGGCTGCTGAGTTGCCAGCACAGCCTTATTATTTGGGTTGGTCATTGGGTGGTTTAATCAGTTTGGCGTTTGCACAGCATTTTCCAAACCGTGTTGAGAAGCTAGCACTCCTGGCTGCTACGCCCTGTTTCGTTAAACAAGCTGATTGGCCGCATGCGATGTCATCATCGGTATTTAGCGACTTTCATGGACAATTAGGGCAAGATCAAGCAGCGACATTGCAGCAGTTTTTGTTATTACAAGCGCGTGGGTCAACCCAGAGCAGGCAGACGATTAAGGCCTTGGCTGTCAAAATGGCCGAGGTCGGGACAGCCAATCCTGAGGCTTTATCCGAAGGCTTATTGTTATTGATGCATTTAGATATGCGTGAGGCTTTGTCAAAGTTGGACTGTCCTAGTTTATTATTACTGGGTGAGCGCGATACATTGGTACCACAAGCGATGGCAGATGATGCGTTGGCGTTGAATTCTAAGTTGGCAGTACAAGTGATTGACGGTGCAGGTCATGCCCCTTTTATTTCCCATGTGATGGCGTGTGAGCAGCATTTGATGCGCTTTTTTGGATCGGGACAAGACAATGTCTGATGACTTTAAACCAGAGAAATGGTCAGTGGCACGGTCATTTGGCCAATCTGCACAGTATTATGACGATGTGGCTGTTTTGCAGCGACAAACAGGGGATGAGTTGCTGGATAGATTGTCTTTAGTGACTTTAACCCCCAAACGTATTTTGGACTTAGGGGCTGGGACAGGCCGCAATGTGGTGCAATTGGCGACGCGTTATCCTGATGCCGAGGTGATTGGACTTGATATTGCGCCGACGATGTTAAAGCAAGCACAACAGACATACCGGGCCTCACAAGGTTTGAAACGTTGGTTACCGAAACAAAAGAAACCCATTTTTATTGCCGGTGATGCTGAGTCTTTGCCCTTAGCTGACGATAGTGTTGATTTGGTGTTTGCAAATTTGGCTTTGCAATGGTGTGATTTGGCCGCTAGCTTTACCGAGATTGAGCGGGTATTACGGCCTGATGGTCTATTAATGTTTACTACGTTAGGGCCCGATACGTTGACGGAGTTACGTCAAGCGTGGGCGACAGTAGATGATTATCCGCATGTGAATGTATTTTTCGATATGCATGATGTTGCCGAGGCAATGATGAATGCCCGTTTGGCTGAACCGGTGTTGGATATGGATCGTTATGTTTTGACTTATCAAGATGCGATGGCGATGATGCGAGATTTGAAGGTGTTAGGGGCGAGTAATGTGGCACAAGGCCGTCGTCGTGGTTTAACGGGTAAGAAAGCATTGGTGCAAGTCGCAAAAGCCTATGAGACATTTCGTGAGAATGGGGTTTTGCCTGCCAGTTATGAAGTTGTTTTTGGCCATGCATGGGCCGGTGTGCCGGCATCACAAATGCAGCACAGTGATGGTAGTGTGCATATTCCATTGAGTGAGTTAACAGGCTTAAAACGGTGACGAGTTTATTTGTTACGGGAACCGATACCGATGTGGGTAAAACGCGAATAAGTGTCGCATTGATGCGGCTGCTAGCCGAGTCTGGCTACCGCGTTGCTGGGATGAAGCCTATCGCGAGTGGCTGTGACGTAACGCCAGAAGGCTTGCGTAATGATGATGCTGTTCAGTTAAGTCAGCAAGCAACCGTTAATTTACCTTATGATTTGATCAATCCTTATGCGTTTGAACCGGCAATTGCACCCCATATTGCGGCTGAACAAGCGGGTATTCGGATTAAGATCGATGTCATTCAACAGCATTTTGAACAGATTAAACAGCAAGCGGATAGTGTGGTGGTTGAAGGCGCTGGCGGTTGGTTGGTGCCGATTAACCGGACATCGACATTGGCGGGAGTGGCGGTGAGATTAGACTTACCGGTGGTGTTGGTGGTTGGGATTCGATTAGGCTGTATTAATCATGCTTTATTAACGGTTGAAGCCATTAAGCAATGTGGTTTACCGTTGTATGGTTGGGTGGCGAATCATGTTGAGGAATGTGATGAGTCCGCTGCCATTATTGCTACTTTAAAAGTGGCGATTTCATCGCCTTGTTTAGGTGTTGTACCTGTTTTGGCTGACACAGAGACCGTGACAACAATAAGCTTGTTAGATTAAGCGTTTAAGTTAGGGAAGTAACGCGGTATATCTGCTTCCTGCCAAGGGGCGATTTTTGGCATGATGTCGTTGAATAGTGCTGACCCGATAAAGTTGTTGAGCCAGCGTTGGATATGCGGATAAGGCGCGGTATCAAACCACGCTTTATCGACAGCGGCGAATTGCCGGATAAAAGGCAAGATGGCGATATCCGCTAAGCTGAGTTTTTCACTGATAAGGCAACCATTATCAGCGAGCTTTTGTTCCAGTGTCATGAGTGTTAATTCTGCCTGTTGGCGATAATACAGCTCTGTTTGTTCTGGGAACCGATCGGCGTATTTGTATTTGTCTAGCCATTGTTTAAATGGCCCATCATTGTGTTGTATTAGATTCGTGCTGATTTTTTGTTGGCTAGGATCTAAGCTAAGCCAATGATGTGGATCGACTTGTTGCAATGCCCACACCATAATATCGAGGCTTTCTTCGATGATATTACCGTCAGTGGTAATGAGTACGGGTACTGTCCCTTTTGGTGAGACTGTCAGTAGGTGATCTGGTTTGTTTTTTAGGACAATTTCTCGAAGTTCAACTTGAATCCCACTGATGGCAATGGCTAAGCGCGCGCGCATGGCGTAGGGGCAGCGCCTAAAACTGTATAGGATGGGTTGCGTCATGGAGTTTTGAATTTAAGCTTGATTGTGCTTGCTATTGGTTCTGAGTTCTTCTGCTTGTCTGAACAGGATATGCTTAATCAGCAAATCACGATCTTGTTCGTTCATTTTTGTGAAGGCAAGTCTTAAAAAATAGGGTGTTTGGCTATTTTGAGATTGTGCTTTGTTGCAAGCAATGACGTAAGCGATGGCTTGAATAGTGACGTCTGACGACCGTAATTCAATTTGCACACTTAATGGACTTTTGGTTTCAAATTGTTGTTTTGACATTAAGCCTAGTCCGCCACCGCTGAGGTTGACGTCACATTTTTGGCTGAGTGATTCTTCTGGATCGGGCTGATAGATTGCCTGTTCAATCAGGTTGATTTTTTCATTGAGTAAGCGAAGCGCTCTGGCGACTTCACGATCATAATGATTGATTTGATCATTGACTAAGGTAAACGCTGTTTGTAATGAGCGGAACTGTACTTGGTGATGGCTTTCCTCGTCGTGATCAACCTTCACCAGTTGTTGGCCAAGCTGCTCAGCTGTATCGTGGTCGATGGCTTTATATTGAATGTATAAGGTGTCATTAATGCGAAAATGTTCGCGTCTTTCACTATGCTGATTTTGTATTAAAACCATGGGAATATCTCCTGACTCTATTAGGTGTCATCATACTGCTAAAACCGATGTTATTTCACCATTATGACAGATTTAGAGGGATTCGGAGGCATAGTCCGCTAAACGTGACCGTTCTCCTCTTAGCAAAGTGATATGACCACTATGCGGCCATTCTTTAAACCGATCTACGACGTAAGTTAGCCCGGATGTTGTTTCGCTAAGATAAGGCGTGTCGATCTGGGCGATATTGCCGAGACAAACAATCTTAGTGCCGGGGCCGGCTCGCGTGATAAGGGTTTTCATTTGTTTTGATGTTAGGTTTTGTGCCTCGTCGATAATGATAAACCGATTGAGGAATGTTCGTCCGCGCATGAAATTCAAAGAACGTATTTTTATCCAGCGGTGGAGTAAGTCGTTAGTGGCTTGGCGCCCCCAGTCTCCTTCGTCTGTTTGGTTTAGTACTTCTAAATTATCCATTAATGCGCCCATCCAAGGGGTCATTTTTTCTTCTTCTGTGCCGGGTAGAAAGCCAATGTCTTCGCCAACGGGGACGGTGACACGGGTCATGATGATTTCGAGATATTGCTTTTGTTCAGTTGTTTGCGCTAATGCGGCAGCAAGCGTTAGTAGTGTTTTACCGGTGCCTGCTTGGCCGAGTAAGGTGACAAAATCGATATTGGGATCCATGAGTAAATTGAGTGCGAAGTTTTGTTCGCGGTTTCTGGCATTAATGCCCCAAACTGCGTGGCTTTCTTTGCGAAAATCGTTGAGGATTTCGATATCGGCAGTGGTGTCATTGTGATTGCGTACGACGGCTTCGATGGTGCTTTCTTCGCCGGGGGAATAAATCAATTGGTTGGGATACCAATTTTTGACAATGTCGCCAGTGACTTCATAAAAGGTTTGACCTTCATGGCTCCATGATTCCAAATGTTTGAGGTTTTCCCAAAAGTCAGCGGGGAGCTCTCCAGAGCCTAGATAGAGCAGGTCGACATCATCAAGGACTTTGTCATTGTAATAATCTTCAGCGTGAACACCGAGGATAGAGGCCTTAATACGAAGGTTGATATCTTTTGAAACGAGGGTGACCGTTGTGTCAGGTTTGGTTTCTTGTAAGCCGATGGCAATGGCAAGAATGGCATTGTCGGCTTGAAACCCAGGGAGATCTTTGGGCAGGGCGCGTTCTATTTCACTGGTTTGGAAAAACAATTTCCCAGTGGCTTTGTGTTGATCATCCTGATTATTGATGCTGGGTAGCGCGAGTCCCGATGACATCATGTCGGAATGTGTGGCTTGTAACATCAGATCATCAAGAAATCGACTGACTTGTCTGACATTGCGTGAGACTTCTGATAGGCCTTTTTTGCCCCGATCTAGTTCTTCTAAGACGACCATAGGTAGGAAGATGTCATGCTCGTCGAAGCGGAATAAAGCGGTTGGATCATGCATTAACACATTGGTATCTAGGACAAAGAGCCTTTTCCCTGAGATAGTTTTTTTGATCATAAGCAGTCAAGTCCTTGGGTTGGGTTATGAACTGTGTTGACTTGATTATGATCTATGTTCTGAGTGGATGGAAGCGCTTATTTTGGTTTTTGTTGTTGTCATTATGATGGGGTATTCCTTCTGATATAATGCGTGATTACCTCGCTTTATACATGACTTGTCGTTCAATTTTTAGGATCGTACCTTTTGCCACTTTCACCTCAGCACTTTAAGCAGTTATTACAACAGCGTATTTTTGTTTTAGATGGTGCGATGGGCACGATGATTCAGACCTATCAACTGGATGAAAAAGACTTTCGTGGCGAGCGCTTTATTGACCACCCTTGTGATTTAAAAGGCAATAATGATTTATTGTCGATTACCCAACCGAAAATTATTAGCGACATTCATCGTGCTAATTATGCGGCCGGGGCTGATATTGTTGAAACCAACACTTTCAATGGCACTGCGATTGCGATGGCAGATTATCAGCTGGAAACGTTGGCGTATGAGCTAAATCATGCTTCTGCCAAATTAGCACGTGCGGTTGCTGATGAATTCACTGTTGCAATGCCAGATAAACCACGTTTTGTTGCGGGTGTTTTAGGTCCAACAAATAGAACAGCGAGTATTTCGCCTGATGTCAATAATCCGGGTTTTCGGAATGTGAGTTTTGATGAATTGGTTGAGGCTTATTTAGAATCGATTGCGGGTTTGGTCGATGGCGGGGCTGATTTTCTACTCGTTGAAACGATTTTCGATACTTTGAATGCGAAGGCCGCTTTGTTTGCGATTCAGCAGTATTTTGATGAACAGCAAGTTGCGTTACCGGTGATGATTTCTGGCACGATCACTGATGCCAGTGGCCGCACATTGTCAGGACAAACGACGGAAGCTTTTTGGGCGGCTTTGTCTCACATTAACCCCGTGAGTATTGGGCTGAACTGTGCCTTGGGTGCCGAGCAATTACGCCAATATGTCGAGGCGTTATCAAAAGTAGCTACCTGTCATGTCAGTGCCCACCCGAATGCGGGTTTGCCGAATGAGTTCGGTGAATATGACGAAAGTCCTGAGACGATGGCGGCACAAATTAAAGAATGGGCTGAGCAAGGATTTTTAAATATTGTGGGCGGCTGTTGCGGCACCACACCGACGCATATTAAAGCGATTGCAGAAGCGGTTTCTGGGATAGCGCCAAGAGCTTTGCCTGTTGATCAGCACCATTTGTTATTGAGTGGCTTGGAACCGTTTTCGGTTAAGCCCGAGGATTTATTTGTTAATGTCGGTGAACGGACCAATGTTACTGGTTCAGCACGGTTTTCGCGCTTAATTAAGGATGGTGACTTTGATACTGCGTTAGATGTTGCGCGTCAGCAGGTCAACAGTGGTGCACAAGTCATCGATATTAATATGGATGAGGGGATGTTGGATTCAAAAGAGGCGATGGAAACCTTTTTGAATCTGATTGCTGCAGAACCTGATATTAGCCGTGTACCGATTATGATTGACTCGTCGAAATGGGATGTCATCGAGGCCGGCTTAAAGTGTATTCAAGGCAAGGGCATTGTTAATTCGATTAGCATGAAAGAGGGCGAGGCGGCTTTTATTGCCCACGCCAAATTAGTCCGTCGCTATGGCGCAGCTGTGATTGTGATGGCTTTTGATGAACAAGGCCAAGCTGACACCCGTGAACGTAAGTTGGCAATTTGTACGCGTTCTTATCAAATATTGACCGAACAAGTTGGCTTTCCGCCGGAAGATATTATCTTCGATCCTAATATCTTTGCGATTGCGACAGGGATTGAAGAACACAATAATTATGCCGTCGATTTTATTGAGGCGACGCGTGATATTAAGCGTACTTTGCCACATGCTTTAATCAGCGGCGGTGTCAGTAATGTCTCGTTTTCATTTCGCGGTAATAACCCGATCCGTGAAGCGATTCATGCGGTATTTTTGTATCACGCGATTCAAGCGGGCATGGATATGGGAATTGTGAATGCTGGCCAACTGGCAATTTACGATGACTTATCAGCTGAGTTACGGGACCATGTTGAGGATGTGGTATTAAATCGTCGAGACGATGCGACGGAACGGTTATTGACGATTGCAGAACGTTATCGTGGCGATGGTAAAGCAGTTGAACAACAAGTTGATTTAGCTTGGCGTGACTGGCCGGTTGAAAAACGTTTAGAACATGCTCTAGTGAAGGGCATTACTGATTTTATTGAAGAAGATACTGAGCTGGCCCGAGTGGGTGCTGCCTTGCCGTTGCATGTCATTGAAGGCCCTTTGATGGACGGCATGAATGTGGTCGGTGATTTATTTGGCGCTGGCAAAATGTTCTTGCCTCAGGTAGTCAAATCAGCTCGAGTGATGAAAAAAGCGGTGGCGTATTTGATGCCTTATATTGATGCGGGTAAAGCGCCGGGTGATGTGGTTCAGCATAATGGCAAAATCATCATGGCGACGGTGAAAGGTGATGTTCATGATATTGGTAAGAATATTGTGGGTGTGGTGTTGCAATGTAATAATTTTGAGATCATCGATTTAGGTGTGATGGTGTCGGCTGCAACGATTTTAGAGACGGCACGAGCAGAAAATGCCGATATTATTGGTTTATCAGGGTTGATTACGCCATCCTTGGATGAGATGGTGCATGTCGCGAAAGAGATGGAACGGTTAGGGTTTGACATTCCGCTAATGATTGGTGGTGCCACCACATCGATGATTCATACTGCGGTGAAAATTGAGCAAAATTATCATGGTTGCTCGGTTTATGTGAAGGATGCTTCGAGGGCTGTTGGTGTGGCACAAAAGCTGGTGAGCGTTGAACACCGAGATGACTTTGTGGCCAAGATTAAACAGGATTATGCTGAAAAACGGGCACGTCATAAAGGGCGGCAAAGTCAGCGTCGCCAACACCGTTTAGCCGATGCGCGTGCTAATAAAACACAAATAGATTGGCTTGATTATCAGCCGACAGTACCCAAACAATTGGGTGTGCAAACTTTAAATGACTATCCCTTGGCTGATTTAGTGGAACGGATTGATTGGACGCCTTTTTTCCAATCATGGGAGCTGGCGGGAAAATACCCACGAATTTTGTCGGATAAGGTGGTGGGAGAGCAAGCGACAGCGTTGTTTGCCGATGCGAAAGCGATGTTGCAACAGATTGTGGATGAAAAATGGTTGTCAGCACGCGCTGTCTTTGGTTTCTTTCCTGCTAATCGCGTTGGCGATGATGATATGGTGCTTTATCAAAATGATGAACGCATTAACGAACTGATGACATTACATAGTTTACGTCAACAAACTGAGCGGCCGCCGGGTCGTCCGAATGCAGCCTTAGCTGATTTTATTGCACCGGTTGACAGTGGCATTGCCGATTATATTGGGGCTTTTGCTGTCACGGCTGGGATAGGTATTGATGAACATGTTGCCCGTTTTGAGGCCGATCATGATGATTATCAGAGTATTATGATCAAAGCCTTGGCAGATCGTTTGGCTGAAGCGTTTGCCGAACGTTTACATGAATTAGTACGGCGTGATTATTGGGGATATGTGCCAGATGAGGCGTTAGATAATACCGCGTTGATTGATGAAGCCTATCAAGGTATCCGTCCTGCGCCGGGTTATCCTGCTTGTCCAGATCATACTGAGAAGGCTTTGTTATGGCAGTTGCTAGACCCAGAACAGAATGCCGGTATGACGATTACCGAAAACTTTGCGATGTTGCCGACTGCGGCAGTGAGTGGATTTTACTTTTCGCACCCGGAATCGCGTTATTTTGGTTTGGGTAAAATTGATCGGGATCAGGTCGAAGATTATGCTGAACGTAAAGATTGGACGATGGCGGAAGCCGAACGTTGGTTAGCACCAGCGCTGTCTTATGAGGATGATGAATGAGTGAGTTAGACAATGCGATTATTGATTTGCAAACAAAGTTGTCTTTTCAAGATGGTTTGTTGGATGAGTTGAATAAAGTCGTGACCGATCAACAGCAACAAATTATGCGATTAGAGTCGGCATTGGATGCGGTGCGGGTTCAAGTTAAAACGCTGCAAACTGACAATACGCCTGGCGATGAGACAGAACCGCCTCCGCCGCATTATTAAGCTGTTTCTTTATGCAGCAGCGGCAATGTGTGGTTTTATTTGGCGATCGGGTTTGGTGTGAGGGTTCGACAGCTCAGTTATTATCCAACTTTAATCGCGACCGAATGTTGTGCTTGTCAGATGAGCCGATCGCTGACATCCCAACGATTAAAATCAAACAGGCTAAAACCCGATTAGGGCAAGAGTTTGATGCGGTGGTCTTTGATGGCATTTCAGGTTTATTCCCCGACAATTTTGGTCAAAGTGTCGGTACATTAAGTGCCGGAGGCGCTTTTATTCTTTGGTTATCCATTGATGGTGAACGCTTTTATTCACAGCGGTTTCGGGGCATTTTAAAGCAATTTGAAACACAGCATTCTTCCTTTCACTGTATCCACGAGGGTGAAAACTTACCTGAATTGAGTGTGCCAGTTCGGGCAAAGTACGATATTGATTATCGGACAGCAGATCAAGCACAAGCCATTACGGCAATATTGAAAGTGGCACAGGGTCATCGCCGTCGACCATTAGTATTATCAGCTGATCGTGGTCGAGGTAAGTCCGCTGCGTTAGGTATGGCTGCAGCAGAATTATTATTGGCAGGGCAACAGCGGATTATTGTGACAGCGCCGAGCTTGGCTGCGGCAGAGCCTGTGTTTAGGCATGCGGCTTTATTATTAAAAGGGGCTAAACAGTCTACTGGTTTAATCGAGCTTGGGGAGGCCGAGTTGTGCTTTATGGCGCCTGATGTTTTGCTTGAAAAAGGAGAACAATCAGGTTTCTTACTGGTTGATGAGGCGGCGGTTATTCCCAGTCCAATGTTGGCTGAGATGTTAAGCCGGTTTAGTCGCATTGTATTTGCAACGACATTACATGGTTATGAAGGGACAGGGCGTGGGTTTGCCGTCCGCTTTCACACTTTGCTTAATGAACAAGCAGCGGGATGGCGGCACTATGAGATGGTTGAGCCTGTCCGTTGGCGTCGTGATGACGTGCTTGAAGCCTTTAGCTTTAAAGCCTTACTGTTAGATGCTGAGCCGGTTGCCGATAGTCTGATTGCCAATGCTGGGTTTGAACAATGCGTGATTGAACGGCTCGAAAAGCAAACCTTATTAGAGAATGAAACGCAGTTACGGCAATTATTTGGGTTGATGGTGCAAGCGCATTATCGGACTCGCCCTTCAGATTTGCAATTGTTGTTAGATAGTGACGATATTAGTTTTTATGTTGTTCGGTATCAGGGCCAAATTGTGGCGAGTGTTTGGCTTGTCGATGAAGGGTCATTGACGTCTGAATTATCTGAAGCCGTTTATCATGGTAAGCGGCGTTTAAAAGGCCATTTATTGCCTCAATCGTTATTGGCGCATACCGGTTTATTATCCGCTGGTCCGCTAAGTTATCAAAGGGTATTACGTATCGCTGTTCACCCTGTCATGCAGCGGCAAGGGCTTGCAACAGCATTATTAGGGAAAGTGCTTGCGTTAGCAGAGTCAAGACAGGTTGATGTGGTTGGCGCCAGTTTTTCTGCCGATATTGATGTGATGTCATTTTGGCAGAGTAATGGTTTTAATGTTGTCAGATTAGGTGTACAACGTGATGAGGTGAGTGGCCAGCATTCGGTGATCTTTTTAAAGGCCTGTTCGACAGCAGGGATTCAGCTAATGGCATCAGCCAAAAAACGGTTTGAACAGCAATGGCCTGATTTATTAGCCATGCAGTTTGATCAGCTTAATTTTAAAACTGTTTTAGCCATTTCAGGGCAAATGACACGGCAATGCAGTGTGTTATCAGAACTAGATAGGCAAGATGTGGTGCGATTTTCTCAAGGGTATGCGACCTATGAATCTTGCCAAGTCGCGATTCGGACTTTTGTTGGGTTGGTATTACAGCATCCCTGTTTTTTGCAATTGCCAGAGCCGCATCAACAATTATTGGTGATGCGGGTATTACAGTTAAAGCCGGTTGCTGAGATCGTTATGATTTTGGATCTTAAAGGTAAGTCGGATGTGATTACTGTTTTAAGAGGGATACTTAGTGAGTTGTTAATACAGCTCGCGTCTGAAGATAATATTGTCACTGCCTCGGAATAAGCCGAAGCTCGCGCGGCTTTGGGCCTCCCCATTATTAAGATCTAAGAGCCAAGGGTGAGTTGTGCCGATATTGCTTCGGATATCAACATAACCCTGATTATCTTCACCGGGAGGAGAAAGTGTCAGTGCTCCGTTGCCACTTATAAGCGGGTTGACTAAGGCTGCCGTTGTACTTCCACTCTGAATGATCATAGTGCTAGTTCCAGCTTGGAAGCTTCCGCCATCCGTTCTTAATCTCAGTTGGTTTGTTAGGGATAGTGACGTACATTGATCTTGTGTATTAGGTAACCAATCTGAACCATTGAAGAACTCTGTTCTGAGCCCGATTGTTAAAGCGGCTAATTCAGAGCCATGAGCGCTGTCGAGCGCAATACGACCAAAGCGAATAGCTTCGCCTGCAGGTTGTAGTGTATGTGGCGTTGTGTTGGCTGAAATATTATCGCTATCTCTTACTCTTGTGAAAGTCAGATCGACGGCATTATTGAAAGGGGCGATTTGGCTGTTAGCTTCATGGCGGTAAGTATAGTTATCGTTGCCAAATGTGAAGGTTAATGTCCCGTTATTATTATCGATTAAAGTCGCTGCTGCTGCCTGCCAATCTAATCCAACTAGAGTCGTATTATCAGCACCTAGCTGATTGGTATCTGTTAAAGGTGTCGCGATGATAAAATCAGTATCATTGAGTTTAGCAAAATCCCCTCTGTAGTTTTGTGTGGTCTCATCTTCAGTATTGTTCGCTGTGATGGTTAATTGCGGATTAGTTTGATAGCTAAATCTTTGTCCGCTATAGCTAAAACCGGAACCGGTACAGGCGCTGCTAAAATTACCATTGTTGGCGGTAGTCGTGCTGAAGTGATCAGGTGTAAAGCGACCAATGGCAGGGCTCTCGGTGCTAGTTAATGTTTCACCTAAATAGGTTGGTAATGTTAAATCAAACTCGAATACGCCAACTTCAGAGATGGTTTGTTGTAGGGTATGGATGCCTTGATCAGCCGCGTTGATGTTAAGGCTGGTTTCTTTTAATTGGCCATTGACACCGGTTACTGGTGCTAGCACAGTATTATTTATACCAATACTGGCCAATATGAAATTGGGCGTTTCAGGGTTATCGGTATAGTCGGTATCGCCATCATGAGTCCAGCAAGCAGCTTTGACTTTAAGTTCAAACGATTCACCTGCTTTTTTGAAAGTGCTGCAGTTGGCATTTTGACTAGCGCAGTTTGCATTATTATCGTCGCTATAGCTGATAATCGTCACAGGTGTACTGACAAAAGTATCCGTACCAGTCATGGACAGGCCATTACCATCGTCATAAGTTGCTGTCAGATTCAATCGGCCAGCATCATCGTATTGGGTGGTGAACTGGGCTTCGCCGTTGATATCAAAAGTTAAGTCGATATTGGTACCTGCGCTGTCGGTGGCAATGTCTGCTCCATTGATGTTGACTTTGTTTTGTCCGCTAGCAGGAATATCGTATTCAGAGTAAAAGGATAATGTTTTATTACCCGTCAAAGCACTGACACATTGTGTCGTATTGTCGCCTTGTTTTACCGCTCTAATAGTGACATCTGCCGATGCTTTGCAAGCGGTTAATGTCGGCACATCAAAGACAAACCCAGCTTCCTCATTGGTGCAGCTTGCAAACGCTAGCTCACTCAAAAAGAAGCTTAGGAAAAATACGAGCAGGTATCTATTCATAGTTGGCTTTTATTGTAGAGTAAGCGTCATCATAATGCGATTTGATAATTGAGAGTGATAATTAGTCCACTAAATTGTGAATAATTGTTTCAATGCGCCGAGGGCTCTATCATTTTTTTGAATAATCAGACATTAATGAGGTAACTGGGTTACAAAATAGTTAATTTTGTTTGGGCTTTTAAGGGACTTCGCGTAGTACTTTGGCTTCAAGGCGTCTTGATACAAAGTCTGGATTGCCTAGGACGCCATACTGACTTTGAGATTGAATAAGGTAGACATCAACCGCCGTGGCGTTTTCAGTGAAAGTACCTGAGTTGGTGCAATTGACTGTGGTGGTGAACCTGTTGGGAGGAATGTTGAGTACTGTTTCGGTAGCACAATTGTCATTAAGGGCCTGTGCCATACCCCATTCAATGCCAGCGCTGGCAGTTTGGTAGGCACGGGCGGCTTGTATGGTGAGTAAGCTAGATTGGCGTTGCATGCCCGAGATGTTGACTAAGGCTTGTCCTAATAAGGCCACGACAACCAGAATGAAAATGGCACCAATCAGTGTCATGCCTTGTTGTTTTTTCACGGCTGATTATCCAAATGCACTTGATGAATTAGGCTGATGGATTCGTTGGCTTCATCGGTTAACGTTAATTCAATTGTGACGACGGCGGAACGGGTACTTGAACCAGAGTTATAAGTAAAACTGCAGTTAGCAATTTGGTTTGATTGAATGGCGGGAGCGACTGCTGGGGGGAGGGGTTGTGCCGCTTGTATTGGATAATTGGCATAGCGTAACAGTGTTCTATCATTGGTTGCAGCTGCTGTGGTATCACAACGGTAAGTAATCGGTGTATCAATAATAAAAAAACGTTGGTTGGGTGATTTCAGTGGAAACTGGAAGGCGTCAAATGTTAAGGAATCAGTACTGGCCGCTGTAATCACACTGGTGTTATCACCGGCATAAGGGTTATTGCCGGTAGAATTGAGTGGATATATAGCTACGCGATCATTTTGTACGGGGGGAGCAGCCTTTACTGAGAGTGCAGTGACATTATTTAATCCACCCAATACATCGAATGAGGTATCTGCAATGTCAAAATTAAGGATGTCGCCTCTTGGGGGGGATGGCGGTGTTGTCGGACTATTATCTGTCATCGCACGATAACGGCCACCATCGATAAGGTGAAGAAGTTCTATGGTATCGCCCGTGGCAGAGATGCGAATGCTGTTGGGTAGTGCACGTCTGATATCTCTTTGCATACGTCGTAAAGCGGATTCAGCGTTATCGGTTAAGGCTGCTCGACGCGTACTGTCGACATAGGCTTGGATGGGCAGTTGGAGCACGGAGGCAGTCATCGAAGCCAAGATGCCAGTGATCACAATCACAATCACGAGCTCGATCAATGAGAAGCCAAATTGCCCTTTTGAGATTGTGAAGAGTTCAGTTGGTTTGGTTCTCATGATTAGGGTGCTTTATAAGAGACTAGGCTAATGTTAACTACCCCAAGGCGCTGTACTGTCACAGTGATTTGTCTCATACCTACGAGACCATTAATTGTTTGATCAGCTATGAGGATACTGACATTGTAATTGGCTAAGGCAGAGACTGCGTTGCCATCTTGATCGACGACACCCATATCATTGTGATTATTGTAATCATTGACATTATCGAATAAGTTTCGATCTATTTCGCCATCTATACCGTCAGGATCCTCGGTAGGCAAAGCGGTAATTTCTTCAATATAAGACTCGGCAATGGCAATGGCTTGCTGCTGAACAATGGGATCAGAAGAATGTAAGACGGTGAGGTTAATAATCCCTAAGACACCCGCGAGAGCAGTGCTAATGATGACGATGCTGATGATCAGTTCGATCAGTGTGGCACCAGCCTGTTGAGATTTTGTTGGTTTATTGGGCATTAACAAAACCCGTTTCAGCGATAACATTAATGGTTTTACCTGCAACCGTGATCGTAGCGGATGTTGAGGCATTGCCTAAAGGAAAAAAGGTGATGATATTGGCGTCGGTATTGAATGTGGCGCCATTGAGTGTATTTTCAAGGTTGGCATTGCTGTCACTTGGGTTGGCGACTATCTGGTTGAAGGTGTCGTTGTCACAGACTTGTTCTCGCATGACCTGATAGCTTTCGGGATCATCAGTATCTGGCAAGAATTGAAATTGGGTTGGACAGCCCGTTGCCACGGCCATTTTTTGAGCAAAGCGGAGTGTACTGACAATATCGTCGTAAACGGCACGATCTTGGAAAGCGCTGCGCTCAAAAAAGCGAGGTAAAGCAACAGCAGATAGAATCGACAGTAGTACAATCACCATGACCAACTCCACAAGCGTAAAGCCTTTCTGTTGTTGACTGTCTCGTTCCAATATTTTCATGATTTTGATATCTAGACAGTCTGTCGTTGGCGTTGTCAAGGTTGCAGATAGACAAAGGATGTTAGGTGAATTCTGAACCCATGCTAGGGTTCAGAACCTTATATTTTATCAAGTTATTAGCAGCCAGCATCATTTATAGCACTGATTGCTGGCACACCATCTGCTGCAGCTTCCTGATATGTGAACGAACAAGTAGCACTATCTATCTGGATTGTGGCAGTGCCTGCAGTAGGAGTTACAGTGTATGAACTATCTAAGCCTGCAAGATCTCCGATGTCGTCATCAGCTGGGTATAAGTTAACGAGTGTAACCTCTGTGCCTTCAACGGATATGGTATTACCGTTTATTAAGCCGGAGGCATGGGCCATAGCTGAGGCTGATTTGACAGCACCTAAGGCCGCGCTCAACGATGCAATTTTGGCATCTTTTTGAAGATTAACAAGTTTAGGTGCAGCGACAGCCGCTAAGATACCTAAAATCACGATGACCATGACTAGTTCAATTAATGTGAAACCACGTGTGTTTTTCATTTTTTCATTCCTTCTTATTAAAAGTGTTTTTTTGGGGAATACCCAAATATTTATTTGTTATTTATGATTTAGCGTCCCATGGCAGCACCGCCTAAATCCCACATTGGCAAGAATACACCAAGTGCGAGAATAAGGACTATGACACCTATCACAGTTATCATAATGGGTTCGATGGCGCTGCTGAGCTTTTTGGTATCAAATTCGACTTCGCGTTCGTAAAAGTTAGCCACTTCTTCTAACATATCATCCACTGCACCGGTATCTTCACCGACTGAAATCATTTGTAGAACAAGCGGTGTGAATAAATTACTAGCAATGGCTGTTTGGGTGAGAGATTCACCATGTTCTAAGCCATCACGCATTGATAGAATACGGCGTTCTAGAAAGCTATTATCGACAGCACGGCTGACAATAGCGAGTGTTTGTGTAATGGGAACACCTGCACGGAAGGCCATGGCAAAAGCACGTGAGAAACGGGCTAATGTGGCGCGCTCGACAATGGTGCCGACAAGCGGTATTTTGAGTTTGAGGCGGTCCCATTTATAGCGCCCCTCTTCTGTTTTTAGATAGGCTTTTAGCCCTACTACCGAGATGCCAGTAAGGACTAAAAGAAGTTGCCAGTAATTGACCATAAATTCTGACGTGCCAATCAGGATTTGCGTTGCCCAAGGCAACTCAGTGCCGAAACCTGCAAAAACACCACTGAATGATGGGATAACAAAAATATTGATAATGACAATGGCGATCACCAGCGCGATCATGACAAACATGGGGTAGCGGATAGCGGATTTGATTTGATCTTGGGTCTCTTTATCGATTTCTAGGTATTGGTGGATTTGTAGAAAAGCTTGATCAAGCCGACCGGTGTTTTCACCGACATTGACCATGCTGATAAAAAGTGGTGGAAAAATGTTAGGAAAACGTTGCATGCTACCGGCCAAGCCTCTACCATTTTCAAGATCGGCAGCGAGTTCACTCAGTGCTGATGAGAGTCCTGGATGTTCCATATGCGTTTTTAAGCCATTTAGGGCCTCTAATATTGGAATCCCTGCCTTTAATAGCGTCGACATTTGGCGGCTGAACATGATGAGGTCATTAAGATCGGGC
Organism: uncultured Gammaproteobacteria bacterium; assembly: GCA_905479985.1. GTDB lineage: Bacteria > Pseudomonadota > Gammaproteobacteria > Nitrosococcales > Methylophagaceae. The sequence goes on from CAJQOM010000013.1 coordinate 98,466, forward strand.
TTTTTCTCGATACGCAGATTGCTGAGAAATACCATTGCATCATCGCTTTGATTTTCTACTACGGCTTCGATGTTAATGGGTGTTATACCGATATTAATTAGGTGGCTCGCGGTATCACTGCTTGTGCTGGCTTCGAATTCGCCAGTGACAATTTCGCCTTCTTGATTACGCCCTTTGTAATGAAATAATCCCATGGCTAGTCGCTTGCTATATCAAGGTTGGTTTCGTCAATGACTTCGAGATCACTGGCAATACGCATGACTTCATCGAGTGTCGTCACACCTTGCATCGCGAGTTCGAGGGCATTTTGGCTCAGGGGTTTAAACCCGGCCTGGTTTTTAGCATGTTGGGCAAAGCTTGTGTTGTCATCTTTTTGTAGGCAAGACAATAAGATAGGTGTCATGACGAGTAGTTCGTAAACACCAATTCGACCTTTATATCCAGTGTCATTACATTGGCTACAGCCACTTTGCTGGTAGAACGTTTCTGTGAGAGGGGTATTCCCTAATATTTTGTTGGCTAAGATTTTATCTTGTTCATTGAGCTCATGCGGTACGCGGCAGTCGGTGCAAAGCCGGCGAATTAATCGCTGGGCTAATACAGCTTGTAAGGAAGATGCGACGACGAAGCCTTCGGCATCCATGTCTAGTAATCGGCTGACGGTACTGATGGCATCGTTGGTATGTAATGTCGAAAATACTAAATGGCCTGTCATGGCGGCGCGTAGACCGATATTAACGGTTTCTTTATCGCGCATTTCACCAATGAGAATGACGTCTGGATCCTGTCTCAATGCGGTGCGAAGTACTGATGGGAATGTCAGGCCTATTTTTTCATGGACTTGAACTTGATTGATACGCGGCAATTGGTACTCAACAGGATCTTCTGCCGTGATAATTTTGGTTGCTGGATTGTTGATTTCATTTAATGCGGTATACAGCGTTGTTGTCTTACCACTACCGGTTGGGCCTGTGACGAGGACTAAGCCATGTGGTTTTTTAATTAGCTTTCTAAAGGGGATTAAAATGTCATCTGGAATACCGAGTTTGTCGAAATTGAGTAGGCCTTGAGAGTGATCTAACAGTCGCATAACGACAGATTCGCCATGTAACATTGGCATGGTTGATAAACGGACATCAATGTTTTTGTTTTTGACTTTGATATTAAAGCGACCGTCTTGCGGTAGCCGTTTTTCGGAGATGTTCAGGCCGCCCATTAATTTGAGGCGTGATGTCAGTGCTGAAGCGATACGGGTTTCATCGACAATTTGTTCTTGTAGTATGCCATCGATACGTTGACGGATTCTGAGTACATTGCTATCAGGTTCAATATGGATATCCGATGCTTTCATATTGACAGCATCTTCGAAAATAGCTTGAAGTAATTTTACGACGGGTGCATCAGTGGTATTAGTGGTTTGTGTTAGGGCTTGTAAATCGAAGTCTGTGTCGGATAACTCGTCGTCTAAGACTTCGGCTAAATTATCAATTTGTTCTGTTTTGCGATAGCCAGTGTCTAAGTGATGGAATAAGTCACTTTCGCTGATGGAAGCAACTTCGATAGGCTGCTTGAGGACCTTTTTGATCTCATCATAGGCAAAAATATCACTGGGGTCGGCCATGCCAACGAGAATTTTGCCATTTTCTTCGGCTAATGCAATGGCACGGAAGCGACGGGCTTGAATTTCGGGCAGTTTACGAAGAATATCTTGGTTGATTGGATATTTTTTCAGGCTGATATAGGCAATGCCTAATTGTTCTGAAATAAGTTCGAGTAGTGCGGTTTCTTCAATATAACCTAAGTCGACTAAGGTTTTACCGAGTTTGCGGCGTGTTTTTTTCTGTTCAGCGAGAGCGACTTCGAGTTGTTGCTCAGAGATCAACTTATTCTCGATAAGGAGATCACCAATTCGAATTCGCTTTTTTATATCCATCCCGCTTTTCTCGATCTATAAAATTTATAGGATGGATTGTGTCATAACAAAATGAGATATGCGAGAAAAGTGTTTGTTTTTAACTTACTTTTAACCAAATTTTGTCGTCTTCATCACACTCTATTGTTAAAGGTGTGAGCTGGTCGCCATTACAGGGCCCCATGATGCACTGACCATCATTAGGGTTAAATAATGCACCATGCGTCGAACATTGGATGTGGGTGTGTTCTAAAGATAGGAAATCATTTGGCTGCCAGTTGAGTGGAATACCGAGGTGAGGACAGCGATTTTGGTAACAATAGAGTTGGTTGTCATAGCGGATCAATAATACTGCCAGTGGTTCTTGGCTGGGATCGGTCTCAATGTCGAAGCCACGGGGTTGGGTTTCGGCGATATCGTGTTGATGGCAGAGGAAGTAGCGTTGCGTCATTATATTTATAGTTGAATCGTTAGGTTGTGGTTAATGGCATCTAGACCCGCTTGGGTGCATTTATGGCTGGCTAATCGGGTGGCGTAACGGAGACTGTCTTGTGCGTTGGCTGCTTGAAGTTGGCTGTGAATGAAGCCGGCATTAAAGGTATCGCCGGCACCGAGTGTGTCGATGATGGCTGAGTCGTTATTGGCCGCTTGGTGATGTAATGCTTGGTTTTTGTCGATTAGCCAAGCACCTTGTTCTCCCCATGTGCAAGTTGCTTGCGTATTGGCGGTGAGCGTTAACTGTTTGAGACATGTTGCGGCGTCGTTTTGATCTTGACTAATGGCATAGTCTTTTGAGAAGAAGAGCCAGTCTGGCAATGAAAATAGAGATTCGATGTCAGGTCGATATTTTTCTACTTCGAGTGAGCAGCTTATGTTTGGGTAAGTTTGTTTGAGATATCGGAGCATTTTGTTTGTTTGAGCAATATTCCGGCCTTCAAAGTGGATCCAATCATATCGGCTTAGGTCGATTTGTTTGAAGCTGGCGAAATCATATTCTGGACAATCACGGTAGTGGACGATGGTTCTGCTGGCAGTGCGTTGATTATGGGTGATGTAAGAGGTGGGCATTTTGCCTGATGCTAAAGTTTTACAAGCTGAAGTGTCGATATTGTGCTGGGCTAGATTCTGTACGATGGTTTGGCTATCAGTTTCATCAATTAAGGTGCCGGCCCAGTGACTGTTGTGTCCAAGTTGGCTTAGCACAGTGAGGGTATTAGTGGCATTACCGCCGCGTGTTTTACGCTGGCTGATGGCACGGATCTCGCTATCCTCGGAAGGATAGCGTTCGACCGTGTTGATAATATCCAGTGTGGCAATACCGACAGCAAGAATGGTTGCCATGGTTGTTACCGGATAGCTTAGATAGTGTCGAAAATGGCACCGACTGCTTGGGTAATGCCGTCGACATCACCTGTGCCAGTAATCGTGTGCAAGATTTGTTGTTGCTGGTAGAAATCAACAAGAGGTGCTGTTTGTTCTTGATAAACGTTTAAGCGATTGCCAATGGTGGCTTCGTTATCATCGGCGCGTTGGAACAGTTCGCCGTTACAGCTGTCACAATGTCCTTCAACTTTAGCAGGAGAGAGATGAATATTGTAGATGGCGCCACAGTCTTTACAAGTACGACGACCTGTCAGGCGTTGCATTAATTCTTCGAAAGGGACATCGAGTAATACAACACCTTGCAGTGGCTGATTAAGCTCCGTTAGCATGTCACCCAAAGCTTGCGCTTGTGGAATATTGCGTGGAAAGCCATCCAAAATATAGCCATTGGTTGCATCAGCTTGTGAAATACGTTCTTTGATTAAACCGATAACAATATCATCTGAGACAAGTGCACCGGCATCCATGGCAGATTTTGCTTTTTTGCCTAACTCGCTGCCGGCGGCAACGGCAGCACGTAATAAGTCACCCGTTGAGATTTGGGGAATATTGTATTTTTTTGAAAGCACAACGCCCTGCGTTCCTTTGCCAGAACCGGGTGCGCCGAGTAGAACTGTTCTCATGGATTGCCTCTTTGTATAAAAATAGTTTATTTATTAGTCGGTTATGCTGAGTTTAAGCGGTTGTTAATACCGATGTTAAGTCGTCAATCTTATTGGTTACCTGTTGCATGATATCAGGCAATTGCTGTTCGTCTAATTTGAGTTCGGCCCAAGCTTGTGGATTGAGTCTGGGCACGTGACGGTCGCCAGCATGGCCAAAGGTGCCTGCGGCCGTGACCATGACGTCTGAGAGATGAACGATGGCTGTCTCTATCGGAAATATTTCTGCTTGTGCTGGGGAGTGATGATGGCGAATTATTTCAGTGAGTGCGGCTGGTAGGCGCCACTCTTTGGCCAGCGCTTCACCGACTTGAGTGTGGTCAAAACCAAGTAATCTATGTTCGGCTTCATAGAGTGTTTCGTTGCCAAAGAGTGAGCTGGTAATGGCTTCTTTAGAAAGTTCTGGCACGGTTTGATACAGGACAAGGCTGCCAATATTTTGTAGTAGTCCGGCAATAAAAAATTGTTCTGCTGCCGGCATTTTGCATTTCTTTGCGATGATGCTGGCGGTCATGGCGCAGGCTATACTGTGGCGCCAAAAGTCTTCCATTTTGATTAAGTCTTCAGGTATACCTTTAAAGGCATTAATGACGGAGGTGGCTAAGACGAGTTGGGTTAATTCGCTTGTCCCGATAATGGTAATGGCACGCGAAATGGTGCTTATTTGTGATGGAAAACCATAGTAAGGGCTGTTGACGATTTTAAGGATCCGAGTGGTGACAGCCGGGTCAGTATTAATGACGTGGCTGATATCATCGGATGAAGCATTGTCATCATGGATCAAGTCATTGAGCTGGCTATAAGTCGTTGGTGGAGAAACGAGCTCTAAAGATTTGTTGATCAGTGCGTCTGCAGTAAAAGCCATAGTGGTTATTCGTCTTCTTCTGGTTGTTCAAGGTTTAAATTCATTAGCACTTGAATGACGGGATGCGCTAGATCGTTATGTCGAAATAAGGCTTCTCGGACAAGTTGCTGTTGGGTTGATTCTGGTGTTTGTTCAGCCATATTTTATTGCACCTTTGCTGTTGAGAGGTTGACTAAGGCTTGGCTGAGACTGGCACCAAACCGACCGGCGAAACGGTCAAAGTAGTCAGGACGTGGCGTATAGTCGACAATTTTCTCTGCACCGACTTTGTCTCTTGCGACGGTGCTGCTATTGGCTAAGCCATCAATTAAACCCAGTGGCAGGGCTTGTTCGCCAGACCAAAATAAGCCTGAGAATAGATCTGGGTTATTCGCTAAACGATCACCGCGGCCTGCTTTAACAACATCAATAAATTGCTGATGAATGTTATTGAGCATGGTGTGTGCGTGTTTAATGTCTTGCTCTTTCATCGGCAAGAAGGGATCAAGGAAGGCTTTGTTTGCACCGGCGGTGATTGAACGGCGCTCAACGCCTAATTTGGCGATGGTATCGGTGAAGCCAAAGCTGTCCATTCTGACGCCGATTGAGCCGACAATACTGGCTTTGTCGGCATAAATTTCTTTAGCGCTGACGGCAATGTAATAGCCGCCTGACGCACAGACATCTTGGATGACAGCATAAACAGGGAATTCAGGACGGGTGGCTTGGAGCCGTTTGATTTCGTCATTGATAATGCCTGATTGGACTGGACTGCCGCCCGGTGTATTCATTCTAAGAATGAGCCCTTTGGCTTGTTGGTTATCAAAGGCATCACGAATGCCGGTGACAATGGTATCGGCATTGGCTTCGGCATCAGCCGCAATGACGCCATTAATTTCAACTAAAGCGGTATGTTCTTCGGCGTAAGCTTGGACTTCTTTGTTTGACATCGCCATGATTAATATGGCGACTAGATAAAGTAAGATGAACCCTTTGAAAACATAACCCCAGCGACGGCTGGCGCGTTGTTCCTTGATAGCTGCAAAGGCAAGGTCTTGTAATACTTTACGTTCCCAAGGATCGGCTTCTGGTGTCGCTCGATTGGTGTTGTTGTCTGAAGGTGGAAAGTCACCAAATGTAGCCATTATGTTCATCCATTAAAGGTTGGGATATTGGATGAATCATATCAAAAGATGACGGTGTTGTTATTTATTGTGTCAGCCATTGTTGGACTTGGTGCAAGTTTTTGGCAATAAACTTGGGGTCACAATCTTGTAATGTGTCGATATCGTGCGCGCCATGGGTGACAGCAACACAATCGGCTTTAGCATTATTAGCCATATTGAGATCATGGCTGGTATCGCCAATCATGAGTGTTTTGTCGGGTGTGACGCCAAGATAATCCATTAATTGTTCGAGCATGTCTGGGTGAGGTTTGGAGTGGCATTCATCAACGCAGCGGGTGGCATGGAAGAAATCGGCTAATTGAGTCTGCTTTAATACATTGTCTAGACCTCGTCGGCCTTTGCCCGTTGCGACACCGAGGAAGTAATCTTCTTGATGAAGTTGTTTGATGAGGTTTTCGCCATTATCGAAGAGAGGGGCTTCGTCAGGATTACTAAGCCAATTTTGTTGGTAACGTATGCCGAGTTCTTGTCTTGTTTTGGCATCTAAGTCTGGGTAGAGTGCAAAAACGGCTTCGTTAAGGCCTAGTCCAATAATATGACTGACAGTTTTATCAGGTAACTCAGGTAACTCGAGTTGCTTGATGCCCATTTGCATGGCATCAATGATGTGTTGGGTGGAATCCATTAAGGTGCCATCCCAGTCAAAGACGATGAGGTCGTATCGTTTCATTTTTCACTCGTCATTTTGTTGATAAAGGTTTGAAGCTGTTCCGGTATCGGTGCCTCAATCAGCATAGGCTCCGTTGTTGTTGGGTGCGTGATACCGAGTTTCCATGCGTGAAGAAAAAGTCGCTTAAGGCCGGCCTTTTTCATTTGCTTATTAAATTCACGATGGCCGTATTTGTCATCACCCGCTAGTGGGTGGCCGATGTGTTTGGCATGGACGCGGATTTGATGGGTTCGGCCGGTAAATAGAACAACTTCGGTTAATTGGGCATTGGCGAATTTTTCTAATGGAATAAATAATGTTTCGGCATATTTCCCTTCGTCATCTACCCGTACCATTCGCTCGCCTGATGACACGGTGTTTTTTTGAAGCGGCGCAATAATGCGTTTTTCTTCTTTCCCCCAGCCGCCTTTTAATAAGGTGAGGTAACGTTTGTTGATATCGTGTTCTATCATTTGCTGTTGTAAATTGAGTAGCGCAGGTCGACTTTTGGCGAGCAGCAGGCAGCCAGACGTATCGCGATCGAGGCGGTGTACTAATTCGAGGAAAGGTAATTCGGAACGGGTTATTCTCAAGGCTTCGATTATGCCTTGTTGTATACCACTGCCAGCATGAACGGCGATGCCAGACGGTTTGTTGAGGATGAGTAAGTCATCATCCTCAAGTAAGATGCATTCATTAAGTTGTCGACGTAAAAAGTCGCTGACTGTATTGAGTGTGGTCTTTTCGGTGACATGGAGCGGCGGGATGCGAACAGAGTCACCTAGTTGTAATTTGTAAGTTTGTTTTTTTCGGCCTTTATTCACTCTGACTTCGCCTTTTCGCAGCGCGCGGTAGATGCGGCTTTTTGGGACGCCTTTTTCTAAAGAAAGCAAAAAGTTATCAAGCCTTTGGCCTGCATTTGAAGCCGTTATTTCGATGAAGTGAACAGAAGGCGTTTTATTGTCGTTCGATGTCATAGAAATCTTTAGGTTTGCTATTGCTGATAGCGGGGTTGGCTGTTATAGTCAACAGCTGGTCAGGTTTGGAGGACGGTAGTATACCGGATTTTCATTCAGTAATGACCGTAGCATGGCAGCGTCGCTCCCAAACAATTGGTAGATGCGGTAGCAGCCTTACAAGTTTCGAAGTACACGGCTGACATTGGTCAGGCGTGATGGGTGCTCAATTCAGAGCAAAAAATGTAAGTGGTTCCCACAAGCTTAATAAAAATAAAAAGTTATTAAGAAGACTCAGGTCAGTAATTAGAATTAGTGTGTATATCCGGCCTGCTACGCCAAGGGGCGAAGCGCCGATATTGAGAATAGGTCGACAATAATGCGACTAGATCAGTTTTTTGTTTAAAAATTTTAAGCAAAAACTACAAGACAGAAAAGCAATGCGCAGATGTAAGACGCGTTGTCACTAGACATAATTACAAATGAATCAGATTGCCGAGCATACGCCTACGTATAGCGGAGCAAGCCCTTCCAAATGAAGGGTAAGTCAATGTGTGGACCTCAATAAGAGGTTAAAGCATGAAGCGAATTTTAATTAACGCGACTCATGAAGAAGAGTTGCGTGTAGCGATGATCGATGGTCAGCGCTTGTTTGATTTAGATATTGCTGTTCCATCAAGAGAACAGAAAAAAGGCAATATTTATAAAGGTAAAATCACCCGAGTTGAACCGAGTTTGGAAGCGGTCTTTGTTGACTATGGCTCTGAACGACAAGGTTTCCTGCCGTTAAAAGATATTTCTAAGAGTTATTTCAAACCGCGTAAAGGCGGTGATGATGAGTCGAATGGCCGCGTTAATGTTCAAGATGTCTTGTCTGTCGGCCAAGAGCTTGTTGTTCAAGTAGAAAAAGAAGAGCGCGGTAATAAAGGCGCAGCGTTAACCACAATGATTAGCCTAGCAGGCCGTTACTTGGTGTTAATGCCGAACAGCCCGCGTGCTGGCGGTATTTCTCGCCGTATCGAAGGTGATGAGCGTGCTGAGTTACAAGAAGCATTACGAACATTAGAAGTGCCAGAGGGCATGGGTATGATTGTCCGTACTGCTGGTGTTGGTAAGCAAGCTGAAGAGTTGCAGTGGGATTTAGAATATCTCGTGCAATTGTGGACAGCCATTGATAAAGCGACAACCGAACGTTCAGCGCCATTCTTAGTGTATCAAGAGAGTAATATTATCATCCGTGCTTTGCGTGATTATTTGCGTAAAGATATTGGTGAAATCTTGGTCGATTCGCCTGAAGTGTATCAAACAGGTTATGACTTTATGCGCATGGTAATGCCGCATGAGTTAAGTAAGTTCAAGTTGTATCAAGATAAAGTCCCACTGTTTACCCGTTATCAGATAGAAAGCCAGATAGAAACGGCTTTCCGTCATGAAGTGCGTTTGCCATCGGGTGGCGCTTTGGTGATCGATCCGACAGAAGCGTTGATTTCGATTGATGTGAACTCGGCCAGAGCGAATAAAGGGGGTGACATTGAAGAAACCGCCTTTAATACCAATCTTGAAGCAGCAGAAGAAATTGCAAGACAATTACGGTTACGTGATTTAGGTGGTTTGGTTGTTATTGATTTCATTGATATGGGCCCGAGCCGTCATCAACGTGATGTTGAAAACCGCTTACGTGATCATTTAAAAGTTGATCGGGCGAGAGTCCAGGTAGGCCGTATTTCGCGTTTTGGTTTACTTGAAATGTCGCGTCAACGCATACGTCCATCATTGGGTGATGCGCATGAAGAAGTCTGTCCGCGTTGTTCTGGTTTAGGTCATGTCCGTGGTGTCGAATCGCTTGGTTTAGCTGTTTTACGTTTAGTAGAAGAGGAAGCTAGCCGGGATCGTATTAGCCAGTTAGTTGTACAATTACCTGTCTCTGTTGCCACGTTTATGTTGAATGAAAAACGGGTGCAATTAGAAGCAATTGAACGCCGACATGGGGTGAAATTGTTGTTAATCCCTAACCCGCATATGGATACGCCGCATTACGATATTGAGCGGGTTAAAGATGGCAGCGAAAAGACTGAAGTGAGCCATCATTTGATGGAATCACCTGAGCCTGAAGTGCCTGATGCGTTAAAAGAAAAACCGACAGTCGAACAACCTGCTGTGAAGGGTGTGTCACCTGCAGCGCCTGCACCTGTTATGGCCGCCGCATCGGCACCGGTTGTTGTGCCTGCAGCAGCTTCTGCTGTTGAAGTGAAGAAACCAAGCTTATTAAGTCGTTTGTTAAATGTCTTAACGGGTAAGTCACCAGAGCCTGAACCTGAGCCAGAAGTGGTTGTGGAGAAGGTAGCTGCACCCACAGTAGAAGACAAGCCACAGCGTGAGCAGAATAAGCGTCCACGCAACCGAAATAACCGTCGGCAATCTCGGAACCGTGACGAAAATAGCAATGGGGATGAGGCGAAGACTCAGTCTCAAGCTCAACCAAAAGCTGATTCAAGTTCAAAAGATGACGATGATCAGTCTCAAAACCGTAATAACAGCCGTCGTTCACGCCGTGGTGGCCGACGACGTCGTCCTCGTCAGGACAATGAGGTTGAAAAAACGATCCCTGATGATAAGGGTAATCAATTACCACCGGTTAAAAAAGAAGTGAATGGTAATGCGTTACCCGCTGATGATAAACCGATGCCAGATGGCAATGTGGTTGATGTATCTATAGTTAAAGAAGTCGATGGTAATAAGCCGTCTGCTAATCCAAAGCCAGCCAGAAAACAAAGCAGCACCCCTCGCCGTCGCCGTACACCGGCTAAAACAGGTGTTGCTAAGGCAATAGAGGCGCAAGCTGCCGGCAATGTGGTAAAAGTGGATACGTCGGGAGAGACTGGCGAAGCTAAACCTAAACCTGCGCCGAGAAAACGCGCTCCGAGGAAAGTTAAACCAAAAGCAGATGCCAGCGAAGAATAGCATTATTACAACAGATGATCTGCTGGCCTTAATTGGTCGGCAGGTTGTTTATCAGCAGCAGTCTTGCGAGATTGTTGAGCTGTTAGACGGTTGTGAGTTTGTGCTACAGGTCTTAGATGATGAGTCTAATATTCAGGCAACGCAGTATGGTGAAGGCCACCGTACTGTCCCAGTGACCTATGTGTTGCCTATTTTTGATGGTGAAGGTGAATTACACGCCGATTTATTAGCGGCGGGTTTACAGGCTTTATTGCCCCAATAAAGCTCTGGCCAGCGTTAAGTCTTCTGCAGTATCAACACCATGTCCGGGATTGATTTCAGCTTTTGTTAAGTGAATTTTCTTACCGTGGTACAAAGCCCTTAGTTGTTCTAATGATTCTGCTTGCTCGATATCGCAGGGCGTTAGCTGTGCATATTGTTTAAGGAAGTTGGCGCGATAGCCGTATAAACCGACATGGCGTTTATGCGGTAGTGTGCTAGGTAAGGCTTTATCTTGCTGGAAATAGTCTCTAAGCCAAGGCATAGGGGCACGGCTGAACGTTAAGGCATAGCCCTTATGGTCGGTGACGACTTTGACGACATTGGGGTCGAAGAGCTGTTCTTCTTGCTCAATAGGGCTGTATAAGGTGGCGATATCGGCTTCGGGGTGCTGCGTTAAATCATCGGCAACTTGATTGATCAGTTGTGCGGGTAGACAAGGTTCATCACCTTGGACGTTGATGATGATGTCATCATCATCAAAGTGATACAGGCTGGCGACCTCAGCTAGACGGTCTGTCCCTGATGGATGCTCGGCTTTCGTCATACATACTTGGGCACCAAATGCTTTTGCAACTTGTTCTATTCTTTCATCATCTGTGGCAATAATGACTTCTGTTGCCTTGCTTTCTTTAGCACGTTCATAGACGTGCTGAATCATCGGTTTGCCAGCAATATCCAATAGTGGTTTACCGGGAAGCCTGCTGGAAGCATAGCGGGCAGGAATGATGATCTTGAACGCCATTTAGATGTCTTCGTCAGCAGCGAGTTCTCGCGCTTCGTCTATTAGCATGACTGGAATGTCATCGCGGATAGGGTAGGCGAGTCGACAGATAGGGCAAATAAGCTCTTGTTGGACTTTTTGGTAGCTGAGGCTGCCTTTACAATTAGGGCAAGCTAAGATGGCGAGTAGGGTTTTATCCATGGTTGGTTATTCCTGCTAATTTGGTCAGAATATGTTGCCCTAGGTCATTATTGACAGAGGCTTTGACGGGAATGTACCACATATTGTCAGTGGCGAATGCCCGACATTTTATCGCATCTTTTTCGGTCATCAAAATAGGGTGGTCGTCACCAAAGTGTAAGTCGATAGCTTTAAAGCGATGATGGTCGGCAAAATGATGCGGTTCGATAGTGAGTCCAGCGTCGCTTAAGTAGTTGAAAAAACGTTCTGGATGACCAATGCCGGCAATCGTATGGATGGTTTGGCCTTTGAATGCATCGAGCGGCTTTTGCACTGCACCATCGGCGACATTGATGACTTGTCCTGGGGTCAAGGTCATGATGTATTGTGATGCACTATTACCGCCATTTAAAATGACGAAGTCAACATCGCGTAGCCGAATTATTGGTTCTCTTAATGGCCCTGCTGGCAGGCAGTAGCGGTTACCAAATAGCCGGATACCATCAACGACCACGACTTCAATATCTCTCGCTAGGGCGTAATGTTGTAGTCCATCGTCACTGATAATGACATCGCAGTGATGGTTATCGATTAAATACTCTGCAGCTTCACTGCGTTTGGGTGAGACGGCCATCGGGCAGCCCGTTTGCTGGCTGATAATAACCGGTTCATCACCGACAATTTTAGGGTCACTATTGGGTTTGACTGCTTGTGGGTACTGTTCTGCCTGCCCGCCATAACCACGGCTAATGATGCCGGGGTTGTAGCCGGCTTGTTTTAGCTGGGTTGCTAGCCAAATAACAGCAGGGGTTTTGCCGGTACCGCCGACAGTGATGTTACCTATGATGATAACGGGGACATTGGGACGGTATTGCTTGAAGATTTTAAGGCGATAAGCATGGCGACGTATGGCTATGATGAGTTGGTAGAGCATGCTTATCGGTAACAGAATGAATCTGATCGCTCGATTTTCGTACCAAGAGTCTGTGAGCCATTTCATAGGGTAGTGTTATTTTTCTTGAAATTGTAAGCGATAGAGCTGGGCATAATGTTCACCTTTGGCGATCAATTCGGCATGGGTGCCGGTTTCAATAATATCGCCTTGATGCATGACGATAATTTGATCGGCTTTTTCAATGGTGGATAGACGATGGGCGATCACTAAGGTGGTGCGTTGTTGCATGAGCGTTTCTAAAGCGGCTTGGATATGGCGTTCTGCTTGCGTATCCAGTGAGGCGGTCGCTTCATCAAGTACTAATATCGGTGCATCACGTAATAAGGCGCGGGCGATGGCAATACGCTGGCGTTGTCCACCCGATAATAGTACGCCATTTTGGCCAACTTGCGTGGCGAGCCCATGTGGTAATTGTTCAATAAAGTCCCAAGCATGGGCAGCTTTGGCTGCATCGATAATACGTTCATTGCTGACATGTTCTTGGAGGCCATAGGCAATATTATTGGCAACGGTATCGTTAAATAAGACAACTTGTTGATTGACTAATGAGAGGTGCTGGCGAAGGTTGCTGAGTTTGAGTTCATTGATATCAACCCCATCGATGCTAATGCTACCGCTATTGATTTGGTAAAAGCGAGCTAGCAAGCTGACAAGCGTGGTTTTACCGCTTCCTGAATGACCGACAAAGGCAATGGTTTGTCCGGGTTTGACATGGAATGAAATATTATTGAGTACAGCGCCTTTGTCATCATCGTAGCTGAAATTGACATTATGGTATTCAATCTCGCCATTAGCTTGCGCGATGGCTTTGGTGCCGCTATCTGGCTCAGGCCGCTGATCGAGCAAGGTGAAGACACTTTGTGATGCGGCGATACCAGCCTGTAATTTCGAGTTGACTTTGGTTAAGCGTTTTAACGGTGTCAGAATCATAAACATGGCTGCGAAAAAGGAAGTGAAGCCACCGACAGTAATTTCAGCTAACATCTCTGGTAAGGTAGCTAGGTAGATGACGCCTGCAAAGCCTAATACAGCGATCAATTGAATCGCCGGTTGACTGATGGCTTCGGTCGCTATTTTTTTCATCCGTTGGCGACGGTTTTTTTGGTTGACCTTATCAAAACGTAGACTTTCGTATGTTTGGCTACCAAAAGTTTTGACTTCGCGGTGACCTTCAATAATCTCGCTACTGATGTGGCCGACATCTCCCATAGAGTCTTGGATGTTTTTACTTATTGCGCGAAAGCGGTCGCTGATTTTATAGACGACGTAGCCAATCACTGGCACGGTCGTTAAAATAATCAGTGATAAGAAGCCACTTAGATAGACCATCCAAATTAATAAACCGATGATGGTTAGGGTGTCACGGATCAGTGTTAAAATGGCATCTGTGGCGGCATTAGCGACTTGTTCGACATCATATAGTAATTTGGACATTAGTTCGCCAGAGGTGCTGGCATCATAGAAACTAGCAGGCAGGCTGATAAGTTTACTGAACATTTCTTCACGTAAGTTTTTAATCACATTACGGGCAATCCAGCCTAGGCCGTAGCCAGTGATAAAGCTGGCTACGCCACGGACTAAAAATATGCCAATTAACCCTAGTGGCAACCATTTGATTATATCGGGATCTTGTTCAACAAAACCACCATCTAATAATTCTTTTAGTAAGGCAGCTAAGGCAGTTTCTGTGGCAGCAAAAATCGCCATTGAAAGGATGGCTGCAGCAAAAACAAGCCAGTAAGGTTTGACGTAAGTTAGTAGGCGGCGGTATAGCTCACTCGCCGTCATATCGGGTTCAGCTGGATTCATTTTGGTTGGCTAGTCTTTTGGCGGGTGGCCAGTGTTAATCGTGTATAACCGAGCTGCTGGGCGACATCCATCGCACTCACAATATGTTGATAGTCGGTATTGGCATCGGCACTGATAATAATATGGGGGTTTTGCGTGTCACCGACGGCTTTTTTAAGTAAGGCTTCGAGCTCGTTATTGTCAGGTGTTAAGAGGGTAATTTCATTAATAATGAATTGACCTTCGGCATTGATAATAATATCGATCGGAGATTGCTTTTCAGTTAAAGTCTGTCCCGTCGCTTCAGGCAAATCAACTTTGAGTGAGCTCTCGCGGATAAAACTGGTTGAGACCATGAAAAATAAGAGTAGCAAGAAGACGACGTCAATCATCGGTGTCAGATTAACATCGGGTTCCTCTGGTTTATGGGGTGATAACTTCACTCTCTTAATTCCTTATCGGGATCAAAATCACGTTCACCATGCAAAATTTCGATGAGTTTCATCGCTTGTTGTTCCATATCGACAACGAGTAAATTGACCTTACCGCGGAAATAGCGGTAGAAAATAAGTGTCGGTATGGCGACCACCAAGCCTGTGGCAGTTGTGATGAGTGCTTCTGAAATCCCACCTGCTAACGTCTCAGGATTACCCACGCCTTCTGTGGTGATGACAGCGAAGACTTTGATCATGCCGATAACCGTGCCTAATAGGCCTAACAGTGGCGCAATGGCTGCAATGGTGCCGAGTGTGTTGAGATTTTTTTCTAATGAGAGGGTGACGTGGCGGCCGACATCTTCGATGCTTTCTTTGGTGATTTCTCTTGGTGCATCGCGGTTAATGAGTCCAGATGCCAGTATTTGCCCAAGTGGTGAATTGTCTTGTAATGCGCGAATGCGGGCTTCATCAACTTGTTGATAGCGTAACCATTGCCAAATTTGGGTGACTAATTCTGGCGGCGAGATATGTTTTGTTTGCAGACTCCAAAAACGTTCGGTGATGATACCGATAGCAATAATGGAGCAGATAAATAACGGTAGCATTAACCAACCACCGGCTGTAAAAAGCTCTAACATCGTGTTGCGCTCTCATTTTAGGATTAAAACAAGAGACATAATACGTGAAAAATGGATCAGTCTGTAGGGACAGCGGTCCAAATTCTTTTCCCTTGTTGTCGCCAGGTGTTTATTTTAGGTTCTGACGACGGCTGGAAATGTACAGAAATGGCACCTGATTTGGCGGTTGAATACCTTTTTGCCCCTATTTCAGCATAACGCTTTAAGACGGCTTGGTTTGGGAAATGATAACGATTGAGGTAACCCGCTGGGAATAATACAATGTCGGGCTTGACGGCGTTGATAAAAGTCCGTGTAGATGATGTGTTGCTGCCGTGATGTGGTGCTATCAGCACGGTCGAGGCTATGTTTTTGGCATAGCGTTGAATGAGTTTTTGTTCTGATGGTTTTTCGATATCACCGGTTAATAACAGACTATGTTCTTCATTGCTTACACGCAATACACAAGATAAATTGTTGTCACTACCGGTTTGATTAGCCGACGGGTTTAATAGTTCAAAATTGATGTTATCCCATTGCCAAGACTGACCGGCAAGGCAAGGCTTGGCCATCGCGAGGTGTTCAACTTGACTGGTTAATATTGTCGAGGCTGATATTTCAGAAAGCAGACTTTTTGCACCGCCGATATGGTCGTTGTCGCTGTGGCTGATAATCAGGGTATCAATGTGAGCGATGCCTTGTTGTTTAAGAAAGGGAATAAGGACGGTTTGACCAGCATTAAAACGATCACTGAATCTGGCGCCGGTATCGAAGACTAGGGTGTGATGTTGCGTTTGGACAACGGCTGCTAAGCCTTGCCCAACATCTAATAAAGTGAGCTTAAATTCGTCTTGTTTAAATGGGTTAGTGGATGACAAAAATAAAGGGATAAACCCGAAGATGGCCAATTTTCTTGCGGGTAAGCCTTTTGGCAAGAGTATTAAACAGGTTGCGAGGGTAATTGCTATTAAAACGAAGGGGCTTGTTAGTGTGATGTCCCAATTTGAGTAAGGCACTGCCGATAGCCTTGTTAGTGCTTCGATGAGGGCGTTGAATAGCCTATCAATGACGGTGTAGCCAAGATGGCTTGCTGCTGGCCAAAATAAGGATAAGACGGTGGTTAATAAGAGTAAAGGCACGATAACAAGACTGACAAGTGGGACAGCAAAGATATTGGCAACGGGTGCGATAAGTGATGTTTGTGAAAAGAAAAGTAAGAGTAATGGTGTTAGGCCAAATGCAATGAAGATATGCACTTTTGCCCATAGCCATTTGGGTTTGGGAAAGCGGTGTTGGCTAATTAAGAGAATGATGCTGACGGCAAAAAACGACAACCAAAAACCGGGAGAGATCACCGCGATGGGATCAATCATTAGAATGATGAGTGCGGCAATGGCTAAGAGTTGGCTGTTTGGAATGGTTTTTCGTAGCAATAGTGCGGTCATGAACACGGTCACCATGATCAGGGCGCGTTGGGTTGGAATTGAAAATCCGGCCAGTGCCGCGTAAACCAGTGCGAAGAGGATGGCGCCAATGGCACCGACTTGTTTGGCAGGCAGCCAGATTAAATTCTTATGGCGGGTTGACCAGATTAGACTGAATAAATAAAACCCGATTGCAGCAGCCAAACCAATATGTAAACCGGAAATAGCCAGTAAATGGCTGGTGCCAGATTGTCTTAGGCTTTGCCACTGTTCCTGCGTTATATTATGTTTAATGCCAACTAAGATGCCTTGAATTAAACCAATATTGTCACTGTCCGGAAGCTGATTTTTTATATTGTTGGCCACTGTTTGGCGGAAGGCGTTGAGGTGCCATTGGCTTGCATCGGCGAGTTTGATATTACTATCAGATTTTTTGATATAACCTGTTGCGCCAAAACCTTGCTGAAATAACCAACCTTCATAATCAAAGCCGCCCGGGTTCATCATGCCAAAAGGTGGTTTGAGTTTGACGCTAAGTTGCCATTGTTCACCGGCGCTAAGATTTTTGGGGTAAGGGCGATACCAAGATAGGCGTATTTTATGGGGTAAGGTCAGCGCGTTATTATGGTGGGGCTTGAAGTTGAAACGGAGCGTCTTGCTTTGTTTATCTGGGACGGATTCAATGGTGCCTGTGATGGTGATTGTTTGATTAACTAGCTCTGACTGTAGCTGATGATCGAGCAAGTTCTGGCACTGCCAAACTGTCCATAGTGCTGCTATGAGTGTGATGGCTACATAGCGGGTTGTCGGTAAAATAAATAAAAAAATGTTAAGCAGTGCCACCCAAAACCAGCCCAGGACTGGTAAGCTTGGCATGAGTAATATGAGAATGCATCCTGTTGCAAATGCGATAGCAGTTTTAATCATATATCCCTATAATGACGCCGACTTAATGATGAAAATGAGACTCCATGCCTCGTAGGTTTTTAAAGCGTATCATGCCTGATCATCGCACCATGCGCGAGCATCCGCATTTGCAGCGTTTTGGGCAACGATTGGCTGAGCCAAAGTTATGGCATCTTAATCGTCGCTCGATTGCTTTTGGTCTTGCCGTTGGTTTATTTGTGGCTTTTATGCCGATTTTGGGACAGATGTTTGTCGCTGCGGCATTGGCGATTATTGTTCGTGTTAATTTACCGATTGCCGTGATGGCTGTTTGGGTTACGAACCCTGTGACGATGGGACCACTTTATTTTCTATGCTATCAAATTGGTGCCGGTTTATTAGCAATGCCGATAGGTGATCATGTCTTTACGATGTCATGGGAATGGTTTAGTACCGTCTTTTTGGCTATTTGGCAGCCATTGATCTTAGGCTGCTTTGTTTTGGGTACAGCTGCCGCTGTTATTGGCATTCTATTTGTTCGATTATGCTGGCGTATTATGGTGTTGCGAAGTTGGGCTAAGCGGCGGCGTGAGAGTAAAGACCCATCGCCCTAAACTTGGTTTTCTAAGTGGCCATCCCTTAAGGTCAAGACTTGATTCATTTGTGCTGCTAAGCCAGTGTCATGGGTCACAATGACAAGCGCCGTACCTAATACTTCATTGAGCTCTAAAATGAGATCAAAAATACCCTGTGCGGTCCGTTGATCTAAATTTCCTGTCGGTTCATCTGCTAATAAGCAATCTGGTTCGGTAATTAATGCGCGCGCCAAGGCAGCACGTTGACGTTCGCCGCCAGACAGCTCACTGGGTTTATGAATGAGTCTGTGGTTGAGGCCGACTTTATTGAGTAATTGTTCAGCCTGATGTTTAGCCTGTTTTGGATCCATGCCACCAATGACTAAAGGAATCGCGACATTTTCTAAAGCACTGAATTCAGGTAATAGATGGTGAAATTGATAGACAAAACCGAGGCTTTGGTTTCGCAGCTTGCTCAAGGCTTTGACGGTGAGTTTATTAATATCTTGGCCGTGCAGTGTGATGTTGCCAGAACTGGGTTTATCTAAGCCACCCAGTAGGTGTAATAGGGTACTTTTACCTGAACCAGAGCTGCCGACGATGGCCAGTTTGTCCCCTTTCTTAATCGTTAAGTCGATATTACTGAGGACATGGGTTTTAAGCTGACCATCAACAAACTGTTTGCTTAAGCCTTGGCATTCAATGACAGGGTTAGTCATAGCGTAATGCCTCTGCTGGACGTGTTTGAGCCGCACGCCATGATGGATAGAGTGTCGATAATAAAGACAGTACAAAAGCGGTGATGCCGATAACAGTCACATCATCCCAACGTAGGTCGGAGGGGATGTTACTGATGTAGTAAACGTCGGGCGATAGGATGTTGTAACCGAGTAAGCTTTCGACAAAGGCGATGATATTTTCGACATTCAAAGCCAGAGCGACTCCACCCACTATCCCTAATAAAGTGCCAAATAAGCCAATCAGTACGCCTTGCACCATGAAGATGGTCATGATGTCGCCCGGTGTCATACCGAGTGTTCTTAGAATTGCGATGTCGGCTTGTTTGTCGGTCACCATCATGATTAAGGTTGACACGATATTGAAGGCGGCGACGGCGACGATCAATAATAAAATAATGAACATGACCATTTTTTCAGTTTTGAGGGCGCGGAAAAAATTGGCATGCTGGAATGTCCAGTCAACGGCACGATAGTTCACTGGCAATGACTTAATGATGCTACGAGTAATGGTTGGGGCTTTGAAGACATCGTCTAGTTTGAGCCTTAAGCCAGTGACTTGATTTGGAATACGGAATAATTTCGCGGCATCTTCGATATTCATTAAGGCGAGGGCACTGTCGTATTCATACATGCCAATTTCAAAAACACCCACGACATTGAGTCGCTTTAGCCTTGGAATGACGCCAGCAGGGGTGGAGCTGACATGCGGTGTAATTAAGGTGATTTTATCGCCGACTCTGACACCCATGGCGCGCGCAAGATCGTACCCTAGAATAACGCCAAAACTACCTGGTTGTAGGCTGTCAAAGCGGCCTTTTATTATTTTTTCACCAATGGTGGAAACTTTGGATTCGAGTGTTGGGTTTACGCCACGTACTAAGGTGCCGCGGACACGATTACCTTGGCTGAGCATGGCTTGGCCTTCGACGAAGGGGGCAGACTCAAGCACGTGGGGTTGGTTTTGTATTTGGTTTTGTAACGTTGGCCAATCAGATAAAGCGCCAGATCGTTCGGTGATAAACGCATGTGAGGTCATACCCAAAATGCGCTCACGCAATTCTTTTTCAAACCCATTCATCACTGATAAAACGGTGATCAAAGCTGCAACGCCTAATCCGACACCCAGCATGGAGGTGAGTGAGATAAAGGAGATGAAATGGTTCCGGCGTTTTGCACGGGTGTAGCGCAAGCCGATATAAACACTGAGTGGTTTAAACATGTGAGAGGTCAGGTTCAATTCTCCCCTTCATAGTGAAGGGGAGAATGAGTTGAATTATTTAGCGTTGACGATTTGTGTGCCGTCTTCGCTGCCGAGTAATAAGACATCAGCAGGACGCATTGCAAATAAGCCGTTAGTGACGACACCAACAATATTATTTAATGCTTTTTCGAGTGCGATAGGTTCCATGATAGTGAGGCCGTGCACATCAAGAATGACATTACTATTATCAGTGATAAAGCCTTGACGATAGACCGGTTGGCCACCCATTTTGACAATCTCGCGGGCGACATAGCTACGAGACATTGGGACAACTTCAACGGGTAATGGAAAAGCACCTAAGACATCAACAAGTTTACTGCTATCAGCAATACAGACGAATTTTTCGCTGGCTGCAGCAATGATTTTTTCACGTGTTAATGCGCCACCGCCACCTTTGATAAGTTGTAGAAACTGGTTTGATTCATCCGCGCCATCAACATAAGTGGCGATAGTGCCGGTTTCATTCAGATCGAAGACTTCAATACCGTGTGCTTCTAGTCGTTTGGTTGATACGATTGAGCTTGAAACCGCGCCATCAATTTTATGTTTTATTGTGGCCAATGCATCGATAAAGTGGTTGACAGTTGAGCCGGTGCCCACACCAATAATGCCGCCGGTCGTAATGTGATCAAGTGCAGCGTAGGCGGCTTGTTTCTTAAGTTCATCAGCGGTCATTGCATTTTTCCTTTGTTTGAGATGGCGGGTATTGATTTTATCTCGCCAATTATAGAGATAAATGGCGGGTAATGGTAACGTAAGCAACAACGAATTGAACATTTACTGGATTGGATTAGAAAATCACTTTGTCATGCTGACTGAATATGTAGAAAAAATCTTAAAAGCGCGGGTTTACGATGTTGCCATCGAGTCGCCGTTGGAGGAGATGCCGCGGTTATCTCGCCGTTTGAATAATGATATTTGGTTGAAGCGTGAAGATCTACAACCGGTGTTTTCATTCAAGTTGCGCGGTGCTTATAACCGAATGTGCTATCTGAGCGATGTTGAGCGACAACAGGGTGTGGTTGCGGCTTCTGCGGGTAATCATGCGCAAGGTGTGGCATTAGCGGCTGAGAAATTGGGTATTTCGGCTTTGATTGTCATGCCGACGACGACGCCACCGATTAAAGTCGAGGCCGTGCGTAGTTTTGGGGCTGAGATTGTGCTCCATGGTGACAGTTATGATGAAGCGTGTAGTCATGCTTTAGGGATTGCTGAGGATCAGCGCCGGGTTTTTATTCATCCTTATGATGATCCTGAAGTGATTGCAGGTCAGGGGACGATTGCGATGGAGATTATCCGTCAGCACCCTGATCCTTTTGATGCTGTGTTTATTCCTGTTGGTGGTGGGGGCTTAATTGCCGGTATGGCAGCCTATATCAAAACGTTTTGGCCTGAGGTCAAAGTGATTGGTGTTGAACCCATTGATGCGGCGAGTTTGCATGATGCCTTATTGGCCGATGAACGTATTACGTTAGATCAGGTCGGTTTATTTGCTGATGGCACGGCGGTACGCCAAGTGGGCAAAGAAAACTTTC
Organism: uncultured Gammaproteobacteria bacterium; assembly: GCA_905479985.1. Lineage (GTDB taxonomy): Bacteria > Pseudomonadota > Gammaproteobacteria > Nitrosococcales > Methylophagaceae. The sequence continues at coordinate 120,399 of CAJQOM010000013.1, forward strand.
GTATTGCGCGTGAAACAGTTGATGAAGTGATTCTAGTTGATAGCGATGAAATTTGTGCTGCCATCATGGATATTTTTGATGATACCCGGTCGATTGCTGAGCCATCTGGGGCTTTGGCCGTGGCGGGTGTCAAAAAATATATTGAACGTGACGCTACAGAAAGTCAGCAGTTTGCAGTGATCAACAGTGGTGCCAATGTGAACTTTGATCGTTTGCGTCATATTGCTGAGCGGGCTGATTTGGGCGAAAAGCGTGAGGTGTTGTTTGCAGCAACGATTGCTGAAACGCCGGGTAGTTTTCAGGCATTTTGTCAGGCGTTAGCTGGCCGGAGTGTGACTGAATTTAATTATCGTTATGCTGATAATGCGGATGCACAGGTGTTTGTTGGTTTAAAAACGGATGGTGGCCGCGCTGAGCGTGATGTTTTGTTTCATAGTTTGGAACAGAGCGGTTACGCGGTGGTTGATTTTACTGATAATGAAATGGCGAAATTGCATATACGTTATATGGTCGGTGGCCATGCCACACAAGTAGATGATGAGCGGTTATACCGTTTTGAGTTCCCAGAGCGGCCCGGCGCCCTATTACGATTTTTAACGCGGATGGGACAACGTTGGAATATTAGTTTATTTCATTATCGAAACCATGGCGCGGCATACGGGCGTGTACTCGCAGGGGTTCAAGTGCCTGACTTGGAGCGTGATGCATTTCAAAGTTTTATCAAAGAATTAGGCTATCAATGTTGGGAAGAGACTGATAACCCGGCGTATCAGCTATTTTTAGCCTAAAAGTATGATGGCCGTGATACAACTGAGGGGCCTATTGGCAGACAATAAGCCCATCAGTCATGTGTTACGGCTTTTAAAAGAAAGTGTTAGGCCGGGTATTTAATGAATATTTTAATGTAACAATTTGATGACCTATTTGTCATCACAATGACTGCAAACGTTTATGTGAACATTCTACCAGAATAAGGAACGGGCAGAAGATGGGTGATTTGACGATGCAAATGGGCGACTTTGTTGTCGCGGCGATGAAGGTTTTTGGCGGGGTATTCTTACTGCTTATGACTTTACTCGTGTTGTGGGTGGTGGTGACTTATATTATTGATGTCACTCAGACACAACAAACAATACGGCGTAATTATCCTGTTATAGGCCGTTTCCGTTACCTTTTTGAACATATTGGCGAGTTCTTTCGCCAATACTTTTTTGCGATGGATCGTGAAGAACTGCCTTTTAATCGGGCGCAACGGTCTTGGGTTTATCGTGCTGCGAAGAATGTCGATAGTACGGTTGCTTTCGGTTCAACAGATAATATTTATGGATCGGGCCGTGTACTCTTTGTTAACTGTACTTTTCCTACCTTGGGCGAGGATGCGGTGCCACCGATTGCTGTCACTGTGGGTGAAGGGTGTGAAAAGCCTTTTACTACTAAATCTTTCTTTAATATTTCAGGCATGAGTTTCGGTGCATTGTCTAAACCTGCGGTGTTGGCGCTGTCGGCAGGTGCTAAAGCGGCAGGCAGTTGGATGAATACCGGTGAGGGTGGCTTATCTCCTTATCATTTAGAAGGTGGCGCCGATATAGTTTTCCAAATAGGTACAGCAAAAAATGGTGTCCGCGATTTAGAAGGTAATTTGAGTGATGAGAAGCTGAGTGAGATCGCTTCACATGATCAAGTTAAGATGTTCGAGATTAAGATGAGTCAGGGTGCTAAGCCGGGTAAAGGCGGCATTTTGCCAGGTGAGAAAGTATCTGAAGAGATTGCAGCGATTCGCGGTATCAAAGTAGGCGAAGATGCAATCAGTCCAAATCGTCATGTTGATATTAATAGTTTTGATGATTTGTTGGATATGGTTAACCGTGTTCGTACGGTTACGGGTAAGCCAACGGGTTTTAAAATGGTGGTGGGTAAACCGTCGCATATTGACGATTTACTCAAGGCGGTTAAGCAACGTGGTCCTGAATTTGCGCCTGACTTTATGACAATTGATGGGGCAGAAGGCGGCACAGGTGCGGCGCCGATGGCTTTGATTGATTCAGTGGGTATGTCGCTGCGTGAAAGTTTACCGTTAGTGGTTGATAAATTGAATCAATATGGTTTACGTGACCGAGTGAAGGTGGTTGCTTCTGGTAAGTTAGTGACGCCAGCGGCAGTTGCTTGGGCCTTATGTATCGGGGCTGATTTCACCGTGAGTGCCCGTGGTTTTATGTTCTCCTTGGGTTGTATTCAAGCACTGCAGTGTAATAAAAATACCTGTCCGACTGGTATTACGACGCATGATCCTAAGTTTCAGCAGGGTTTGCATCCGGAAACAAAAGCGGTGCGGGTGACGAGTTATGTGAATAATATGCTTAAAGAAGTCGGGACGATTGCCCACTCATGTGGTGTGAAGAACCCAAGAGCTTTGGACCGCACGCACGCACGAATTGTCGTCGGCGATGGTTTGACTAAAGGCATGGACGAAATTTTTCCAATTCAACAAGAAGCGACAGACTAAGTCATGTCAATCAGCACAGTGTTGATGCTTTTGGCGTTGATGCTGTTGCTGGCTTTATTGCTCAAGCCGCTGGCAGAGAAGTATCACCTGCCTTTCGCGGCTTTGTTGGTTGTAACCGGTTTTATTGGTAGTGAAGTTTTAATCGCTTTTGGAGGTGATACGGGACTTCGCTACGACTCTTTTCATGATTTGATCTTATTGGTTTTTTTGCCGTTATTGATTTTTGAAGCGGCGTTTAAAATCAATGTTGATAGCTTGATGAAAAATGGCGTGGTGATATTATTTTTCGCTATTCCGGTGATGCTGTTATCGACAGTGGTTGCGGCGGTTGCAGTCTATTATGGTATTGGCCACCCGACAGGCTTTCCTTGGATTGCCGCTTTGTTAACCGGCGCTTTACTCGCTGCGACGGATCCGGTTTCTGTATTGGAAATAATGCGTAAGTTAGGCGTGCCAGAACGTCTATGCATATTGCTCGAAGGTGAAGCCTTATTCAATGATGCCACGGCCATTGTGACATTCAGTATTTTTCTCTATATCGCTCAACACCCCGCGGAACCAGTTTTATTGTCTGATGCGATTATTCGCTTTTCGTTGGTGTTTTTTGGTGGCGCCATTTTGGGCTTATTGCTGGGGCTGGCCTTTCTTATTTTATCTCGATTGTTGTTGGATTATATTCAGCAGGCGATCGTGACGTTGATAGCGGCTTATACCTCTTATATTGTGGCCGAGCAGTTTTTACATGTGTCTGGTGTGATGTCGGTATTAGTGACCGGGATTGTGATGGGTAAGGTGATTCATCATGATTTTAATGCGGCTGAAGGCAGTAAATTCGTTGATGATTTTTGGACATTTAATGTTTATGTCGCCGAAGCCTTGATGTTTTTGTTAATGGGCGTGACGATTACGGTGGGGATGTTTATTGACAGTTGGTTGGCGATGTTAATTGGCATCGCTGCGGTGTTAATAGCGCGTGCAGTCGGGGTATTTGTTGGCGCGCCGTTAATTGGTGCTTTACCTAATGTTGAGCCTATTCCCATGTTTTATCGTCGGGTGATGTTTTTAGGCGGGTTAAGGGGGGCGATCACTTTAGCCTTGGCGCTATCATTACCAACGGACTTATCCTATTGGTGGACCATTCAATCGATTGCTTTTGGGGTGGTCTTATTCACCTTGTTTGTGCAAGCACCCTTAATTGGCCCTGTGATGAAAAAAGAAAACGCACAGCAAGATTAATATCCTACGGTGCGTTAATTTTGAATGAGAATATTGTTTAAAATAGCTCGATGGTGCCGTTAATATTGACACTGATTTTATTGGTGCCAGCCGATAAGGCGGGTGCAACATCAGCCTTACTTTCCATTGCCATTGATGAACGCGTCATATGACGTTGTGGCTGTACATGGTTATTACCGATGTTGATATGGACAAGATGGTAGTTTGATTTACCAAATTGTTTGGCGATGATGGCCGCTTTATGGCGAAATTTCTTAATGGCTTGTTCGGTGAGGCGATCTTGTGTTTTTTCGATTTGTTGATCGGATACGCCAAAATTCATCGACTGTACTCTTGAGAGTTTGTTGGCTTGGCTGACCAGCTTGCCTAATTGTTCAAAATCTTGGCTTTTCAATCGGATGTTCTGGCTTACTTGCCACGATTTGATGGCGCCATTCTTATAAATAGGTCGACTGTTATAGTTAATGGTTTGATGCTTGATGTCATTAAATCTATCCGCTTTTGCAATGATTTGGGCCATTTTGGTATTCACTTTATTGGCTAAGGTCGCAGGATCGTTACCGGTTTCTTGAACGACAAGTATGGCAATGAGTTGGTCATTGGCAATATTGTCAGATGCGGTGGCTTGCATATTGATTTGATTAAAGTGTTGTTCTTGGTCGGCAAAGGAAAATGGTGCAATGACAAGTAGTAAAGCAGCGAGCGTTACTTGAATGAGTTTTAGCATGGTAATGTCCTTTTTTCTGGTGAAAGGCTATGTGGTTTAATTGACATGATAATGTATGACTGGCGTGTTGTGGGGAAGTTCGACTTGAATTGGCTGGTTTAAACGTACAGACCATCACGGGGGTTGCCTTGGATGTTATGATTGTCGCCAAGATTTTGGTTTAATACATGATGCGTATTTGGTTGTTGTTGAATGAGATATAGAGGAAAGAGATGAAAGCGGAACAAAGAGTGATGGCAGATGCAGCGAGCTTAATTAATGCTGCTGTAGAGCAATTTATTAGTGTTGCACGCATGGCAATTGCGAAACGTGGTGTGTTCTATGTGGCTTTGGCTGGTGGTTCAACGCCTAAAGGTTTATATCAAATGTTGGCGACATCACCCTATACCACCCAAATTGATTGGGCGCGGGTCCACTTGTTCTTTGGTGATGAGCGTTGTGTGTTACCAAGCCATGATGATAGTAATTTCAAGATGGCGTCAGCAGCGATGATTGATGCGATTTCAATTCCTGAAGAGAATGTCCACCGGATGCCTACGGAGCTTGAGCCAGCTGATGTGGCGACTGCTTATGCTGCGACGATGGCGAAAGTGATGGGCGAACAACCCTTAGATTTGGTGTTATTAGGCTTAGGACCTGATGGTCATATTGCTTCTTTGTTCCCGGGTACGCCTGCGTTGGATGTGACGGAGAGTATGACAACCGCATTGTATGTTGAGAAATTTGATTCTTGGCGAGTGACGATGACATATTCTGTGATTAATGCGGCGAGACAAGTGATTGTTTTTATTGCTGGTGAAGCGAAAGCAGCTATTGTGAAAGACATTACAACAGAATTGGTAACAGGTTTACCAGTACAACGTTTAGCACCAACGGGTGACTATTTTTGGTATATGGATACGGCAGCGGCCGGTCAATAAGGTTTTGTTAGCATGAGCGATGCCGTATTAGCTGTTGATTTAGGCGGGACTAAGATTTTAGTTCAGTTATCGACGGTGGCTGGCGATCTGGTGCTTGAACAACGCTATCAAAGTGATCAGTTTGTTGATTTTGAGGCTGTTTTAGCGGTATTTTTCACTTTGCCTGAGATCGCAGGGTATCAGCTTAAAGCGGCTTGCTTAGCGGTTGCTGGACCGGTTGTGGGTCGAACAGCATCGATTACTAATTTACCTTGGCAGATTGATGCTGAGTCATTATCGCAGCAATTTCCATTGGGCACGGTTGTGTTATGCAATGATTTTGAGGCGGTGGCGTATGGCATTGATGGCTTAGATTCCTCAGCTATTACGACAATACAACCAGGTGAACTGGATAATCTAGCGCCGAGGGCAGTTATTGGCGCTGGGACAGGGTTAGGTCAGGCATTTATGTTTGCTGGAGAGTCTGGTTGGGATGTGGTCGGGACTGAAGGTGGCAATGTTGATTTTGGCCCGAATGATAATGAGCAAATGGCCTTGTGGTCTTATTTGAATCGGCAATTTGGTCATGTGTCTTATGAACGGATTTTATCGGGTTCAGGGCTGGAGGCAATTTATGCGTTTTTAGCTGAACAGCAAGGGAAAACCCTTTCTACAAAGATGCAAGCGGCTGTTGATAGTGATGGCGCGCCGGCCTTGATTAGTCAATTAGCATCATCTGGAAAGGATGATTTGGCAGAAGCGGCTTTACAGTTGTTTATGCGAATTTATGGCGCACAAGCCGGTAATTTGGCCTTGAGTGTCTTGGCGCGAGGCGGTGTGTATATCGCTGGCGGCATTGCGGCGAAGAACGGTGCTTATGTTGAGCAAGGCAGTTTTATGGCTGCTTTTTTAAGTAAAGGGAAAATGGCTGCGTTAATGCCATTGATGCCGGTGCACTTAATTACTGATGAATCGGTTGGCTTATCAGGCGCACGTTATTTGGCATTGCGATCCGCGCTATAATAAGCGGATGACAATTGAAAACACGATGAATATTTCTGTGGGTGTTAAGGCATCTTATCTAGAGCAAGAATCCGATCCGGAAAAAGCCCGTTTCTTATTTGCTTACACGATTACGATAAAAAATAGTGGTGAACTGGCTGCACGGTTGTTATCACGTTATTGGAAAATAACGGGTGGTGACGGCCATGAGCAGGAAGTGGAAGGGGATGGTGTGGTTGGACAACATCCGTATTTATCGCCGGAAGAAGAGTTTACCTATACCAGTGCTGCCATGCTTGATACCCCCATAGGGATGATGCAAGGTCATTATATGATGGTCGATGATCAAGGTGATCAGTTTGAGGTGGCTATTCCGCCTTTCACACTGGCTGTGCCAAAAACATTACATTAGCTCATCGTTTGATTCGGATGCATCGACCGATAGACTGAACGTTACACATATCACCATTAGGCCAAATGGCATGATCGAAGCTGACATTGTCGAGAATGGCGCCTTCTAAGTTGGCATTGAGTAGGTTTGCGTATGAGAGATCGGCATTACTTAAGTCTGCATTGCTTAAATCTGCTTGTTCTAAATTGGCACCAACAAGATTGGCATTCTGTAGTTGACTATAGTTTAGCGCGCTAAAGCTTAAATCAGCATAAGCTAGGTCGGCGCTGGTCAAGGTCGCACTAATGAGATTACTATTCGTTAACCGTGCGCTACGTAGCTGTGCATTATTCATTTTTGTACTGGCTAATTGTACGTTCGGCTTTAGGCAATTGTTCCAATTGACCGCAATATCGGCAGGTGCATTGCAATCAACTTGTGAGATGGGTAAGAGCGTTGGAGAAAAAATGGCGGTGGTGACGACCGAGATCAATAGCAAAGCGACGGCAATCAGTGGCCATAAAATGGGTGACTGTTGCTCACGAAACTTTTGCATCAATAGGGTATGAAACTGCCTACGGCGTATGGTGTCGGCTGCTTCGGGTGCACGACGGTCTTTTAATCGTAATTGCTTATATTCGCTATCGTCTTCTGTTGATTGGCGCCGATCGAAGCCATTTCGTTCATCTAGTGTTATTTTAGTGCGGACATCTACTTCTTGTTCTGGGTGAAGGACTGTAATGTCGCGGATAGCAAGCCAAGTAGACTGATCAAGACAAGCTTCATCATCCATTGTTAAGCGACCTAACGTGAGGTTGTCGGTTACTACGCGGCTAGGGAAAGGGCCAGTGATTTCTCCCTTTTCGCGTACATACCATAATGTGTTTTTCTTTTTCATTGCGTTTTGTCTAAGCTAGCCGTGTGCTTGTTATACTAGCACTGTTTGTGGGGTGGAGAGTGTGATGCAGATTCAACAGTCGTTACAAAATATTAGCGCGACAGCGCAAGTTATTCCACCGCAAGTTTTAGCGGGATTGGTTGTTGGCCAACAAATTGAAGCGGCTGTGGTTCAGGCGAGCTTGGCTGCACAGCTTGTGTCGTTGAAAGTGGGCGAAAATTTGGTTCAAGTGACAACGTCAGTTCCTTTAAAACAAGGACAGACAGTTCAATTGGAACTGGTCCAAGGCGGCGACAAACCTATTCTGAAATTAATTCCACCGAGCGAGGCTGTGCAAGGCGGGCGCCGGGTTAACGCTGCCGCTGTTAGTCTTGTACAGGGCCAGCAACTGACAGTTGAAGTCATCAAGCTGTTGGCAGAAAACCGTTTGTTGGTGCAAACGATTGATCCGCGTTTATTATCAACGTCAGGTCAGCCAAAGCCGGTGCAGTTTAATGTTGATATTGCCCAATTAGCAAAATCCTTTACGGTCGGTGAAAAAGCACTGGTTGAAGTGGTGACAGTTAAACCTTTGGCTATTGTCCTAAAAGCCGCCTCTGCCGTTCGTGAACAAGCCGTGATTGATAAAATTAGGCAGTTGCTACCGCAACTTGAGGCGAAGCCGCAACTAAATCATCTTACGACGGCCTTGAAGGCACTTTCACTTCCTAGTTCTGTTCAGAGTCAGCTTCAGCAATTAGTGGGCAATGTTCTTGATAAGCAAGCCGTTAATCAACCGCAAGCGTTAAGGCAGGCGCTTGAATCTTCCGGGGTATTTACAGAACGTCAATTATTAAAACCTAGCGCTGCATTGAGCCATGATTTTAAAGCGAATTTATTGAAAGTGGCGGCGGTGATAGAGGGTGAGCTGACTGGCAAAATTGTTTTGACGAAGACTGGCGAGGCAGCGAATAAGCCATTAGGAGGAGGAAGCCCTCTTTCTTCATTGTCTACAGGGAGTTTAGGTCAGTCACAAGTGCGTGTTCCTGGGGGCGCTGTGCCGAATGCGACACCATTAGCCACTGGTAGCGGTCTTACTGAAGGTGGCGGCGGAAGTGAGGTTAAACGAAATCCTTTGTCATCTCCCTTTTCTTTTCAAAATACGGCGTCACAGACAGCGGTTAAAACGGACATAGTTGTGTCTAAGCCTACAGTCGCGAATACGACAGCACAAACAGCCTTAACAAGTACTGTGCCGGACAGCGGCAGTGGCCCGAAACTGACATTATTGTCCGCGATTTTGCAGGCAATTGGTGCTTACAATGCGACGCCGAAAAGCGTGTCGGTCTTAAATACCTCTCCTTTGTCAGCCAGTTTGCCGAGCGCTTTACCTGCTTTTTTAGAATCAGTCCTAACATCACAGCAAGCAGCCGCATTGGCTCAAGCACTTAATAAATCGATTTCTGTTGAACAATTACGGGCAAGCGGTCGGTTCGATGTGTTGGTTTTGCAGGGTTTGTTAAAGGAAGTAGAAAGTTTGCATGCCCGAGTGCAATTAAATCAATTTTCGATGTTGAAAGAGCCTGACTCTCCAGCGGCACCGATGGCCAGTTGGTTGATAGATTTACCTGTTAAGGATAAGCAAGGTATTGATTTTATTCAGTTGCAAATTGATCAGTTTAAAAACCAGAATGACGATGAAGATGATGAGATTTGGAATGTACAATTGCGGTTAGACACCCAGAACTTAGGGCCTTTACAGGCAACGGTGACGATGCATATCGATGATATTAAAATTGTGTTGCGGGCAGAACGTCCAGAGAGTGCGTCCTTATTAGAAACGCATATTACTTGGTTATATGATGCGATGACCAAGTTGGGTGTGTCGGTGAGTCATGTGAGTTGTAGTTGTGGTGAGGTGGCAAAACCGACATTGGCTGAGCAATATTTGGCTGAGACGACGAACTTGGTGGATGTATCAGTATGATTTTTGAAAATGAACCGTTACGTGCTGTCGCCTTAAAATACGATGGTGAAAATGCACCGACAGTGACGGCCAGTGGCGAAGGGGCGATTGCTGACGAGATTATCCGTATCGCACGTGAGCATGGTGTGCCGTTGCGGCAGGATGGCATGTTGGCGGCATTATTGGGGGATTTGGAGTTAGGGGAAGAAATACCCCCTATGTTGTATCGGGTGATCGCCGAGGTGATTGCTTATGCTTACTTGGTATCGGGTAAAGCGCCTGTAATCAATGATAAAAATGATGATTAACGGTCATTGAAAATATTGAAATTGGGCTTTGTTCTATGCTGAAAACATCACTTACTTTATAAGTTGCTTTATATAGATCTCATTAAGTGTTGATTTTGATAAATAAAACAGATATTGTCTTTGCCATGTCAAAAGTAATTTCTTGATGCGGTAATACATAGATAAATGACTGTTGTAAGTAATTTTGGTTTGGGACTTGATACTGAGTTGCCAAAGAATCTGCAAGCTGACCCGATTACGGGAGCAGACATTGCCACACTGCTCGACGCCAAAATTGTTGTAGCGGGTGCCAAAATTTCTGATATTGCATTTATGCGAACGATGCTTGAAATTAGCGGGTTTACGCATATTACCGTTACTCATAGTGGTAAAGATGTCCTTAAATCATTACGCGAAGGGATTCAAGACGATATCTGTGATATTGATTTGGTTGTCTTAGACAGTAGTTTGAATGATATGACGGCCCGCGAATTGCGTTCGGTGATGAACCAATTTGATGAGTGGCAGCTGATTCCTATTATTTCTCTGACACAAGAGTCTCAATGGGATCATGCGCAAGCGTTAACCGATTTAGGTCATGGTGTTACGACTTTACAATATCATCCGTTAACAGCTGAATCTTTTCCGCCTTCTGTGATGACGGCTTTGGCGGTGAAGCGAGAGCGTGATCAGACTTATCAACGCCAAGTTGACTTACAAGAAGAAGTATCGAATTTGAAGGTGATGGAAGCGCGCCTTAAGTTTTCGATTGATCATGATGAGTTAACAGGTTTATCAAATCGACGTAAGTTAGAACAGTCGATTGAAATGAGTTTGATTCAGGCCCGAAATTTTAGCATTAACAGTGTCTTGATGTATATCGATTTAGATCGATTTAAGGTCTTAAATGATACTGAAGGTCATGCGGCCGGTGATGCCTTATTGATTCAAATTGCGAACACGTTAAGACGTTTTTTTGCACCGAAAGATACCTTGGTGCGTATCGGGTCAGATGAATTTGCGGTGCTGATTGATAATATCCAAACGCCAATGGCTTTGAAGAAAGCAGAAGAGGTTCGTTCAGAGTTAGATGGTTACCGTTTTGAACATATGGGCAATGAATATCATTTATCTGCCAGTATTGGGATGAAGTTGATATCCGCTGATAAAGAGTTGATTGCCGGCGATATTTTGTCTCATGCCAATCAGGCTTGCTATACGGCAAAAGAACGGGGTCGTAACCGTGTTCATTTGCATAATCCGGGCGATACGGAAATGCATAAGCTTCGCCATAATGTGCAATGGGCACCTCGGATTCGCGCCGCCTTGGAACAAGAAAACTTTTTACTTGAATTTCAACCGATTTATGCCGTGGCGACGAATAGTATTAGCCATTACGAATGCTTAATTCGGATGAGAGGAGAGAATGGCACTATATTTTCACCGAATGAATTTATTCCTGTTGCTGAAAAAATGGGCTTGGTGGAACAGATTGATTTGTGGGTGATTAATCATGTCTTTGACCTGATGCGCACTTTGCCCAAGGATATTTCGTTTAATATCAACTTATCAGCGAATATTTTCCTTGATCATCAGCTGTATCCCTTGGTCGAGAGAAAACTGAACGAAACAGGGGTCAACCCTGAGCGGATTGTGTTTGAAATTACTGAAACATCGGCGGTGTCTAATTTTGAACAGACGAAAGCAATGGTCAATAAATTACGATCTTTAGGCTGTAGCTTTGCTTTAGATGATTTTGGTGCCGGCTTTAATTCTTATAGCTATTTGAAACATTTTCCGGTTGAAATGTTAAAAATAGATGGGGCGTTTATCACTGACCTTGAGACTGATGAGGTTGATCAGGTCTTGGTTAAGTCAATGATTGATGTGGCCCATAAGCTAGGTAAAAAAACGGTCGCTGAGTTTGTTGAGCGTCAGAGCACGATGGATCTACTCAAAAATTTGGGTATTGATTATATTCAAGGTTATTTAGTCGGTAAGCCTCAGGTCGATTTACTGACTGCTTAATGCACCGCACCGGTGTCTTTGTCACCATGCATTCTTTCAATCAAGTGTGCTTCTTCCTCGCTTAAATTACAGCTATCAATCAATTGATTTGATGCGACGCCTTTTTTGGCGAGGCGAATGGCATGATCATAATTATGTTGGGGTGCAACTGCTGACGTCAAACTGCCTTGTTGTTCTTTTAGTTTTGATAATGTGCGTTCGAAACCAATTAAACGTTCATCTGTACTGACCGTACCGGCGCAGAGGGCGGCGAGTTGGTTTTGTAAGTCCGTTATCTTAGTGAGTTGGGATTGATGACGTAGATAGAGCTGGTAGCACGCGGCGGCCAATACGATACTGGTGATGGCACTCATGATGGCAATAATAAATGTAGTCATGGTTTTGCTTCCTTATGGTTAAAGCCGTTTATACAAACTCATCGAATAGCCCTTTTTTAGGCCGCTTTCTTGGTTTGTCTTCTTGCTTTTGTTGTTCTTTTTTTTGTGATACTGGTCTGTCCTGTGCTTGTTGTCGCTCTTCATCAGGTGATGTCTTAGGTGCGAGTGATGGCGCTGAAGGAAGAATTGGTTTTATTTCTTCAGACATCTCACATTGTTAGGCATCGCTTACGATGTCTTCCTTGGTAATAAATTTAGTGATATCGACTAAGATGAGTAAGTTGTCACCATGGCTGCTTACGCCTTGAATATAATAAGCGTTGTCATCGTTATTGACGGTTGGTGACGGTTCGATATCTGATTGTTTTAAGTAGACTACTTCTGCAACGCTGTCGACAAGCATGCCGAAGACGTTATCATTGACTTCAACGACAATAATACGTGATAAGTCATCAGGTTCTTTTGAACTTAGACCAAAGCGCTTACGGGTATCGATAACTGTAACGACATTGCCGCGTAAGTTGATAATGCCTAAGACGTAGTTATGGGCGCCGGGTACCGGTGCGATTTCCGTAATTCTGAGGACTTCTTGTACGTGCATGACATTGATGCCGTAAACTTCATTATCTAGATGATAGGTGACCCATTGAAGTACGGTATCGCTTGCTGCTTGCTCAGTTTGATTCATCGTTTGGTGTCCTTAACACTGTTGTCTAATACCGTTGTTTGACGTTGTGATGTCAAAATGATGGCATGTGACGCTTTGCCTAAAGGTATGCACTGACTGTGCCACTATTTGTGATGTATTAATTTTTAATAGAAATAGTAGAATACTATAGTTTTCATAGCGCGTGGATACAGGAGGCGAGGTTGATGGCCCGTTTTGCGTAAGGCGTCACGATTAAAGCTAATTATTGACAGCGCGAGGGCCTGTTGCTCTTGGTTTATTAGATGTTGTCGGCTTATTGGGTGCGATTTTATTAGGTGCGAAGACATCAAGAGAGCGACGGCTTTCACTACTACCTAGGACGACAAGTACTACGCGTCGATTTTTTTGACGGCCTTCATTTGTGCCGTTATCAGCAATGGGCTTGAATTCACCATAGCCAATCGCTGACATACGCGATGGGTTTAAGCCATAACGATCCAATAAATGCACGACGCTGGCGGCACGCGCGGCTGATAATTCCCAGTTTGATGGGAAGCGGGGCGTATTGATGGCTTGGTTATCGGTAAAGCCTTCCACTTGAATGGGGTTGGCTGATTGTCGGAGGATGTCTGCGACTTTGCCAATGATCGGGACAGCCTCTTTTTCTAATTTTGATTCGCCACTATAAAATAAAACGTTAGATTTTATTTCTAGTTCTAGCCAATCTTCACCTTTCTTAATATTGACATCATCATTTTCGATTTGCTCTAGTAGAGCATTGTTGAGTTGGTTTGAGATATCGTTGATGGTGCGAATGGTTTCTTCAGGCACAATTGGTGCGACGGGCAATTCTATAATTTGTGCAGGTTCGGGTCTCGGGTCAACATTCTTTTGCTTGGCGTCTTCTCCACGACTGAGTTCACCAATTTGTATTGGATCAACACTTTTCTTTGAATCAGTGAAGACAGCTTCTAAGGTGTCAGAAAGTACACGAAACTTGCCGATGTTAACAGAAGAAATAGAGTACATGACAACAAAAAAGGCGAAGAGAAGGGTAATGAAATCGGCATAGGAAACCAGCCAACGTTCATGGTTAACGTGTTCTTCAACTTTCTTTTTTCTACGCGCCATAATGCATTGTCTTAGTTAAGATAGGCTTGCAAGCGACTTTCTATGTTACGGGGATTATCACCATCAGCAACGCTGATGAGACCTTCGATTAACATCATTTGAACACGACTACGCTGATCTATAATGGCTCTGAGCTTACTACTCATGGGTAAAAACAACATATTGGCTAAGGCGACACCATAAATGGTGGCGACGAAAGCGACAGCAATACCTGAGCCTAATGAGGCTGGGTCAGCTAAGTTACCCATGACGTGAATCAAGCCCATGACGGCACCGATGATACCAATGGTAGGAGAATAACCGCCCATCGCCTCATAGACTTTAGAGGCGGAGATATCATTGCTTTCTTGAATGTCGAGATCAGCTTCCATGATTTCTCGGATGAGCTCGGGTTCGGCACCATCGGCAATTAACTGTAGGCCCTTTTGACGGAATAGGTCTTCTTCATCCATGGCAACGGATTCAAGTCTCAATAAGCCTTCTTTACGTGCAATTTGATTCCATTCTAGAATGGCATCAAGGGTGTCAGCGGCGGATATTTTTGGTGGTACAAAGACCCAGCTGGTAATACGCAATGCGCGAAGAAAGGTAGGTAATGGGGTTTGCAGCATGACTGCGCCAATTGTGCCGCCCAATACAATCAACATTGCGACGGCATTCAGTATGGTATCGAGGTGCCCGCCTTCAAGATGTTGGCCACCGAGAATGGCACCAAAACCGACTATTAGACCAAGAATGCTAAGAATATCCATAAGTTACTAGACTTTTATCTCTGAGAGTTGTTGACCCATATCTGACAAGCTGAGTACTTTATCAGTCAAGTTGGCTTTGGCTACGGCCATCGGCATGCCATAAATCGTACTACTTTGCTCATCCTGTGACCAGACCACTGCATTTAATTGTTTTAATTGTCGGCAGCCTTCTCGGCCATCAGAACCCATGCCGGTGAGAATAATGGCGAGAGTTTCGGCTGGACAAATTGCCGCAATGGATTCAAAAGTGATATCGATACAGGGCTGATAAGCTTGGTTTGGTTCACTGTCTTTTATCTGAAGAAAAGGTTGAACTCTGGTGCCTTTTACTCGCATTTGTTGGCCGCCAGGCGCGATATAGGCCACGCCGGGGCTTAGGATATCGCCATCTTCTGCCTGCTTTACCTTAATAGCACATTGGGTGTTGAGCCGTTCAGAAAACGAGGGGGTAAAGGTGGCAGGCATGTGTTGAATGATTAATAAAGGGTGTGGAAATGAGGCGGGTAATTGAGATAACACTTTTTGTAGTGCAATGGGTCCACCGGTTGATGTGCCGATGGCAACAAGCTTAAGTTTTGTATCAAGCGATGACGGTGCTGGTTTTTCGGGTGGGATGTTTGTGGTGCTAGGGTGTTGATGCTGGTAACTGAGGGCTAAATTATGCAGCCGTTGACAGAACCTCTGCTGAGCGAGCACTTGATCTTTTTCGATATCCCCAAACCGTTTTGGCATATAGTCTACAGCCCCGGCATCAAGCGCCTGGAATGTGGATTTTGCGCCTTCTGTTGAGTCGTTTGAGAGGATTAAAATTGCCGTTGGGCTTTCAGCCATAATATGACGGACGGCAGTGATGCCGTCCATTTTTGGCATTTCGATATCCATGGTGATGATATCGGGTTTGAGCCTTTTTGCTTGTTCAATGGCCTGTTCGCCATCTTCAGCAGTGCCGACGACCTCTAAATTAGCATCGGCGCTGATGATCTCATTCAGCCTCTTTCGGAAAAAGCTAGAGTCATCGACAATCAGTACACTGAGCGCCACGGTTTTATTTAATACCTTTTGCCGGCATAGGTATTCATTAGCTCTGGGAAATCGAGAATCAATGAAATACGACCATCACCTGTAATGGTGGCGCCAGCAAGTCCTTTGGTGCCTTGGAGCAGTGCGCCGAGTGGTTTGATGACGACTTCTTCTTGGCCAATTAATTGATCGACAACAAAGCCAACGCGTTGGGTACCAATGTGGACGATAACAACGTGGCCAAGTTCTGAATTTTCAGTACTAGATTCAGTTTCATTGAAACTGCTTGAAAGCCAATTTCTTAAATAAAATAAAGGCAGTGCTCTGTTTCTGACTGTAATCGTTTGTTGACCATCGACGATATTGGTTTTGGTGAGGTCAAGGTGGAATATTTCATTGACGTTAACCAATGGCATCGCAAAAATCTGGTCACCCAGCATGACCATCAAGGTTGGCATTATCGCCAGTGTTAATGGTACTTTTATTGATAGTGTTGTGCCTTCATTTTCACCGGAATCAATTTCGATGTCGCCGTTGAGTTTAAAAATACTGGTTTTCACGACGTCCATGCCGACGCCTCGGCCTGAAATGTCTGAAATTTCTTTTTTCATTGAGAAACCAGGCGCAAAAATCAGGGCATAACATTCTGATTCGCTTAGGCGTTGCGCATACTCTTCGTCCATCATGCCTTTTTCTACGGCTTTTCTTCTGAGGACATCGGCATCCATACCTGCGCCGTCATCTGAGATGGTAAGGAGGATATGATCGCCTTCTTGTGCCGCGCCTAAAACGATATGGCCTGTACGCGACTTGCCATTGGCTTCACGGACGTCTGGCATTTCAATACCGTGATCAACTGCATTTCTGACTAAATGAACCAGTGGATCGGCTAATGCTTCAACGAGGTTTTTATCAAGATCAGTCTCTTCGCCTCGCAGCTCTAAATTGATTTCTTTATTCAAACTACGGGCTAGGTCACGTACGACGCGAGGGAAACGACCAAAGACTTTTTTGATCGGTTGCATGCGGGTTTTCATTACTGCAGATTGTAAATCGGCGGTGACCACGGTGAGGTTATTAACCGCTTTGGCCATTTCTTCATTTTCGCTGGCGGACTCTAGCGTGTTAATGCGGTTTCTAACGAGGACGAGCTCACCAACCATATTCATGATTTCATCAAGGCGACTAGTGTCAACGCGGACACTTGTTTCGGCTTGCTTAACCGGAGTTGCCGCTTTAACTGCAGGCGCTGCCGCTTTCGGCGCAGGTGCTTTTTTGACTGCTGGTTCTGGTGTGGCTGCAGTTATTTTATTGGCATCAGAAGGAACAGATTCAGCAGGTTTTTTAGTACCTTGTAGTCCGTCGAGCAGGGCTTCAAACTCTTCTTCGGTAATGTCGTCGTTGTTACTACTTGGTGCTGTTGCATTGGCTTTGGGTTGACCAGTAGGCGCAGCGCTACCATGTAATTGATCTAATAAGGCATCGAATTCGTCTTCGGTAATATCATCGTTGTTTTTTGCTTGTGTGGTATCGGCCGTCGTCGTTCCTGGCGCTTTGCCACCATGTAATTCGGTCAGTAGGTTTTCAAACTCATCTTCGCTGATGTCATCAGTGTTATTGCTATCTGGCGTTATTTCAGCGACAGGTTCTGGTGTATGTTCGGGCTCGGGGGCTGGCGCATCGGCATTGAGGTGACGAGCGAGTTGTTCAAAAATAGCAGGATCAGCCGCTGTTGGATATTGACCTGAACGCGTTTCTTCAAACATGCGGTTTAAGCTGTCCAACACTTGTAGAAAGGTGTCCATCATATCGGCATCAACGACACGTTCACCTTGTCGTAAGATATTGAAGACGTCTTCACCTTGATGACAAATCGCAACCATGGCATCCAGGCCTAAGAAGCCGGCGCCGCCTTTAATGGTATGAAACCCACGGAAAATGGCGTTAAGTAATTCGCTGTCTTCTGGTTGAGTTTCTAGTTCGACGAGCTGTTCGTTGAGACCTTCCATCAACTCGTCAGATTCCACCATGAAGTCTTGTAGAATTTCATCATTGGTATCAAGCGCCATTACCTTAATTTCCTTTAGAAACCTAAACTTGACAGGAGATCATCGACATCATCCTGCTCTGCTATTACATTAGGTTTGTCAGCAGCATTCATTTGAGGTCCTTCAGCTTTAAGTGGGTTCACTTTTTTGGCTGTTGGATTCGGTTTTTGTTGTGGCTGGTGTTCAGCCGAAATTTTAATTAATCGGACTAGATTTGTTTCGACTTCTTCTATTAGGTCGGTCACTTTACGAATAACTTGACCGGTTAGATCTTGAAAGCCTTGCGCCATCGTAATATCAGAGAGGGCGCTTTGGATTGTTCGGGTCTGTTGGCTGATCGATAAAAAGTAATCATCGATGCCCTGTTGTGCTGCTGCATCACTGGTTTTGGGCGCTGCTTGCCATGCTTGTTCTGCTGCTTTAGTCAGTTCTATCAATTGATTAGCGGCAGGCGAGGCTTTATCTACGGCCTCTAGTGTTTGATGTGCCGCTTCTTCCGTTAGGGTGATGACATAGTCGAGCCTATCACGGCTATCGGGGATGTCATGCTCTGTTAGATTGGCAATACGTGAATCAACATTAAAATTGTTGATCGCCGCGTGTAAATCCCGAGTGAGTTTTCCAACTTCTAAAAATAAGTTACTACCACGGTCTTGTGTTAAGGCCGTGAGTTGGGCCTCAATATCTTGTTCATTGTCTGCTTCGATTGCGGTGATTAAGGCGCGAGCAGATTCTAATAATTGTGTTTTGTGGCCGTCGTCCATCATGGGCTGTATTATCCGTCAATGCGTTCGAAAATTTTGTCTATTTTTGCTTTTAGCGTCACTGCTGTAAACGGTTTGACGACGTAGCCATTCACGCCAGCTTGAGCGGCTTCAATGATTTGTTCGCGTTTGGTTTCAGCGGTGACCATCAGCACAGGTAATGAGGCTAATTCAGCATCAGCACGAACGGCTTTGAGTAAATCGATACCTTGCATCCCCG
>CAJQOM010000014.1 GCA_905479985.1 uncultured Gammaproteobacteria bacterium
TGATTTATCGATTCATAGCCAAAGTAAACTGAGTGCCGTTGCTCGCCAACTCAATGAAAGACCCAGAAAGACGTTAGAATATGAAACACCGGTACAAAGATTTAATGCTTGTGTTGCATCGACCGGATGAATCCACAGCACAAAGCTGTCAAACTAACTCTGGTTTATTGAGCAAATATTTTGTCAGCTCAAGTCTGAACTAGTATAGCTAACAAGTATGCCTTTTTAAGCGCCTCTTTATTTTAATGCTCTTATATTTTGACTGTTTTTAGATGCTCAGTTTGTTTATACCCGTGTTCCTTCAAATTACCAATTTGTATCACAGCTACTCGCCTCATTATTTGCGTTATCATATCCAATAATAGAACGACTATTGCAAAGCTAAAAGAGAGAGAATATGGCACGAACAACAGAATATGATCTTTGCATTATCGGTGGTGGGGCGGCTGGCTTAGTCACGGCGGCTGGTGCTGCTGCATTAGGTGCGAAGGTGATACTGCTTGAGCGTGATAAGTTGGGTGGGGATTGCCTTTATACGGGTTGTGTTCCGAGTAAGGCTTTGATTCATTCGGCTCAAGTTGCCTATGGTGTAACACAAGCATCGCGTGCTGGGTTGTCAGCGAACCTTGAGCCTATTGACCAAGCGCAGGTGATGGCGCGTGTTGCTCAGGTTATTCAACAGATTGAGCCTAATGATAGCCCGGAGCGGTTTCGTGACTTAGGCGTTGAAGTGTTGTTGGCTCAAGCGCAATTTATTGATGACAATGCATTAACCGCAGGCGATAGAACCATTACGGCAGATCACTTTGTGATAGCAACAGGAACACGGCCTGCGGTGCCAGATATTCCGGGACTGGAGAGTGTTGATTTTCTGACCAATGAAACCATTTTTAATGTCACTGCTCCGATTGAACATTTAATTATTATTGGCAGCGGCCCAATTGCCTGTGAAATGGCACAAAGTTTTGTTCGCTTAGGGTCGAAGGTTTCGATAGTCAGTCACTCTAACTTACTAGCGCGTGAAGATGATGACATGTCGGCAGTGGTGAAGGCACAGTTTGAAGCTGAGAACATTGATTTACATTTAGGCGTTGAGGTTGAGTTAATCATTAAGACCGACACTGGCTTGGCGGTACAGTTTGATAATGGCGAACATCAGATGATTGAAGGCAGTCATTTATTAATGGCGACGGGTCGTTTAGCGAACATTGAGAATCTAGGTCTTGAGCAAGCGGGCGTCGATGTTGCGTCGGGGCGTTTGCTACTCGATAAGCGACTGCGAACGACTAATAAGCATATTTTTGCCTGTGGTGATGTGGCTGGGCCGTATCTCTTTACCCATATGGCTGAACACCAAGCGGGCATTGTCTTGCGTAATACTTTATTTCATTTACCGTTTAAAGCACAAACGACGGGTATTCCGTGGTGCACTTTTACGTCGCCAGAATTGGCGCGTGTTGGTTTGTCGGAAGCCGAAGCACGTACGCAAGGTATTAGACATGCCGTGTATTGTTTTCCTTTTGCTGAGATTGATCGTGCGATTACCGATGACGACACGGCGGGGATGGCTAAAATCATTACGACACCGCGCGGTAAAATATTAGGTGCCTGCATTGTTGGGCCACATGCCGGGGAATTGATTGCTGAATATAGTTTGGCGATGTCGGCAGGCTTGTCAGTCTCTGCTTTGAGTAAGACGATTCATCTCTACCCCAGTTTGGCTCAGATAAACCGTCGGGTAGCGGATATTCGGCTGAAAGCTTCTTTGACGCCTTTTAAACTAAAGCTAATGAAAAAGCTGTTTGGTTTGAGGGGTGGGGAATAATATGCGGATGAAGTGGCTATTGTCAGTCATTTTTATTGGCTTAATCGCGAGCTTCTTTATTTTTGGCGGGCCTGAGTATTTCACCTTAGCCGGCTTTCAAGATTATAAGGCGTCGATGTTGGATTACGTTGACCAGCATTTTGTGGCATCTGTTTTTATTGCCGTGGCGATTTATATTGCTGCAGTGGCACTCAGTTTGCCGGGGGCGGCTTTTTTATCGTTGCTGATGGGGTTTGTGTTTGGCCGTTGGCTAGGTTGGACATTGCTCGTGGTCGCGGCAACGATAGGCGCTGTGTTGGTGTTTTGGCTTGCCCGTTATTTGTTTTCTGATTGGGCTAAGGCCAAACTGCAAGGTGTGGCGGCGGCGCAAAAAATCATTGATACCTTTGAGCGACACGCCTTACATTATTTATTGTTTTTACGGTTGGTGCCGTTGTTTCCATTTTGGTTAGTGAATTTAACGATGGCGATGACGACAATCAAAACACGGCAATATGCTATTGGGACTTTTTTAGGTATTCTGCCGGGCAGTTTTGTGTTTGCTAACTTAGGCCAATCTTTAGCGACGATTGAGCGGCTTGATCAGGTTTTTTCTAGTGAATTATTATTGGCTTTTGGCCTATTAGGACTGTTAATGTTGGTGCCAGTTTTTATGAGCAAGACCAAACAGTCATTTGAGGATAAGTAATTAAGTCATGCTAGATTCTGCACCCTTACTGCAACAGAGTGATTTTCCTGCGATTAGTAGAGGAAAGTTAGAGACGGTACAAGTGAATTTGGGCTATCTGTGCAATTTGAGCTGTGTGCATTGTCATGTTAATGCTGGACCTAAGCGGACTGAGTTGATGTCTAAAGCCACGATAGACCAAGTGTTGACTTATACAGTGGCTTCTGGTGCGACGACATTAGACTTGACGGGCGGGGCGCCAGAAATGAACCCGCATTTTTATTATTGTGTTGCTGAAGCACGCAAGTTAGGTCTTAAGGTCATTGATCGTTGTAATCTGGTGATATTAGAAGAACCGGGGTATGAAGGCTTAGCGGCTTTTTTGGCTGAGCACCAAGTGACGGTTGTGGCGTCCTTGCCTTGTTATATTGAAGACAATGTCGATAAGCAACGGGGCAATGGGGTATTTCAACAAAGCTTGGCCGGCTTAAAGCAATTGAATGATTTAGGCTATGGCGTTGAACACAGTGATTTGATACTCGATTTGGTGTTTAACCCTCAGGGCATCAACCTTCCTCCTGAGCAACAGGCACTTGAGTTGAGTTATAAAACACATTTATCAACAGAATTTGACGTGGTGTTTAACCAGCTTTATACCATTGCCAATATGCCAATACAGCGCTTTGGTAGTACTTTGATGAGTAAAGGTTTATTCGATGAGTATATGGGTTTATTGGTGTCGAGTTATAACGCGAGTACATTAGATGATGTGATGTGCCGCCAAATCATCAGTGTGGATTGGCAGGGTTATGTTTATGATTGTGACTTTAATCAAATGCTCGATTTACCCTTGGCTGACCAAGGCGTTGTGCATATTAGTAAATTGACGGCTAAGACGCTTGAAGGGCAAACCATTGCGACTCGTCAGCACTGCTATGGTTGTACTGCCGGTCAAGGTAGTAGTTGTGGCGGCGCGTTGACGTAAGACTTTTTAATTTAGGAATAAGTGATGGCTCTTGAACATAGTGTATTAGATCGGTATTCAGAAGGTGCAGAGTCGCGTCAGGCTGATTTGTGTTGTCCTGTTGATTATGATGCGTCGTTATTAGCATTGTTACCGCAAGAAATTATTGAAAAAGATTATGGCTGTGGTGATCCGTCTCGCTATGTTCGCGAAGGCGATGTGGTACTGGATTTGGGGTCTGGCTCGGGCAAAATTTGTTATATGGCTGCACAATTAGTCGGTGAACATGGCCGGGTGATTGGCGTTGATATGAATGATGATATGTTGGTGTTAGCTCGCAAATATCAACCTGAAATGGCGGAAAAGCTAGGCAATGATCGGGTTGCGTTTGTGAAAGGGTTAATTGAAGATTTAGCGGTTGATTTAGCCGCCGTTGACGAGCAGCTTGCTACAACACCAGTGTCAGATGCTGGGGCGTTATTACGTTTGCAAACATGGCAACAAATGCAGACTCAAACAAACCCATTAATTAAAGACGATTCGATTGATTTAGTG
The DNA here is from genome assembly GCA_905479985.1 of uncultured Gammaproteobacteria bacterium. GTDB lineage: Bacteria > Pseudomonadota > Gammaproteobacteria > Nitrosococcales > Methylophagaceae. The sequence continues at coordinate 4,012 of CAJQOM010000014.1, forward strand.
GTGTCAAATTGCGTGCTTAATCTGGTGCAAGATAGCGATAAAACAAAGATGGTTGAAGAGATCTTTCGGGTGACAAAACCCGGTGGCCGTGTGGCGATCTCAGATATTATCAGTGATGAATTAGTCCCAGACCATTTAAAAGCAGATCCGACATTATGGAGTGGCTGTATTTCTGGTGCTTTGCAAGAACAAGCGATGTTAGATGCTTTCGTTGAAGCTGGATTTGTGGCTGTTGCTTACGATAAATGGGAAGCAGAACCTTGGCAGGTTGTTGAAGGCATTGAGTTCCGATCAGTGACGATTACAGCGATAAAACCGATGGCAGATCCTTGTTTGGATGTCGGCCATGCCGTGATCTACCGTGGGCCTTATTCAGAAGTGTACGATGATGAAGGGCATGTTTATCCACGTGGCCATCGTATTGCGACGTGTGCACGGAGTTATGATTTATTAACCAATGGGGTTTATAAAGATGACTTTATTGGCATTGCACCAGCAAGTTTAAAACCAGCCGTGAGTTGGTGTGCACCTGCCGGTACATTACGTCCTGCTTCGGAAAGCAAAGGTGCAATACATCAAGGTGGCAGTGCTTCTGATGGGGCGTGTTGTTAGCTTGTCATGTCAATTAGTATCGTCATTCCTTGTTTAAACGAGGCGAAAGGCATTCGTTTTTTCTTGTCTCGCTTGCAAACCTTACGTTCTCAATGCGAGTTAGTGTTAGTTGATGGTGGCAGTGATGATGACACTGTGGCCATTGCTGGCCCTTATGTTGATCGTTTGATCGCGTCTGAATCTGGCCGAGCACTACAAATGAATGCCGGTGCTGATGTTGCCCAGTCTGATGTTCTATTGTTTTTGCATGCGGATACCTTTTTACCTGATGATGCTTTGGAACAGATTCATATAGCGATTGAGAGCGGTTATCAATGGGGACGGTTTGATGTGCGTTTAGTGGGCAATCACTGTTTGTTACCTTTAATCGCGGGATTGATGAATTGTCGCTCATCTTTGACCCATATTGTGACGGGAGATCAGGCACTATTTGTTGATAAATCTTTGTTTGTCGAGGTAGGGCAGTATCCCAATATTGCTTTGATGGAAGACATTGCCCTGTCTAAAACATTGAAAGCAATCACGCCGCCGTATCGTATTCATAGTCGGGTAGAGACTTCTGCAAGACGCTGGATTCGGTTTGGTGTTATTAAGACGGTGTTATTAATGTGGTGGTGTCGTTTTCAGTATTTTTTGGGTGTTGAACCTCAGTATTTACAGCAGCTTTATCGGCGAGGTCAATTTTGGATACGGTAATACGGTTAGGTGTATTTGTCGGAATGTTGATTCTGATGATCGTCTGGGAAATATATGCACCTCGACGGCCACTGCGTTATTCGCGTTGGCAACGTTGGCCCATTAATATCGGTTTGTCGATGATCACAACATTGCTATTACGATTTAGTATTGGTGGCATTGCTTATTTTTCGGCCCTATTAGCAGCAGAAATGCAGTTTGGTCTGCTGAATGTGATCAACCTGCCAGTATGGTTATCTGTTGTACTGGCTTTGGTGTTATTTGACTTAGCCGTTTATGGTCAGCATTTGTTATTACATCGTTGGCCATTGTTATGGCGTTTGCATAAAATTCACCATACTGATTTGGATTTTGATGTGACAACGGCTGTCCGTTTTCACCCTGTAGAAATTATATTGTCTTTAATTTATAAGGTGATTATCGTCAGCTTATTGGGTGCGCCGGTAGTCGCTGTGCTGATTTTTGAATTGATATTAAGCACCAGCGCGTTATTCAATCACAGTAATATTGCGATTCCAGTGCGTTGGGATCGTCGATTACGTTGGCTGCTTGTGACGCCCGATATGCATCGTATTCATCATTCAACGGATCAGCGTGAGACCGATAGTAATTTTGGTTTTTCGATTAGTGTTTGGGATCGCGTATTTGGTACTTATACTGCAGAACCGGCAATGGGTCATGATGATATGGAGATCGGTTTATCTCAGTATCGGTATAGCCCGACTGTGACGTTAAAAAAATTGTTGTTAATGCCGTTTAAATCACGGGTATGACTTACCGATATTCTGATGCCTGCATTGTGGTGTTTTGCAAAGCGCCCATTGTCGGAGAGGTTAAAACGCGGTTGATGCCTGCACTGAGCGCATCGGAAGCGGCACAAGCACATATCACGCTAACTGAACGCTTATTAACGTGGTTATCTGCTTCAACACTCTGTCCTGTTCATTTATGGTGTAGTCCCGATACAGATCATGCTTTTTTTCAGCGTTGTGCTACTCAATATGGGGTGTCTTTATACGCTCAGTGTGAGGGTGACTTAGGCGTTAAGATGGATCAGGCTATTCAAACGAGTTTGGATGCGTTTGACCAGGTGTTATTAGTTGGCTCTGACTGTCCTTCTTTATCTGAACCTGATTTGATTCAGGCTTTATCGGATTTGAACTCTGGTCAAGATGTTGTTTTAGCGCCGGCGGAAGATGGTGGCTATGTGATGATTGGCTGTAAAGCATCTCAGCCAGCGTTGTTTGCGGACATGGTCTGGGGTACAAATCTGGTTTTTCAATCAACTGTGGATAGGTTAAACCGGATGGGATTGCCTTTTTCTACGACACCAATGCAATGGGATGTTGATCGATTTGAAGATTGGCAGCGTTTTTGCGAGATGAAATAACGTAGAATAGCTGCGAGAAATGATGAGACTGTAACGAGACTATGACTGAATTTGATGGTGAAGATGAATTTGATGACGAGAAAAGTAAATCTCAAATCAAGCGTGAATTACGTGAGTTAAAAGTACTAGGTCAAGCTTTGATTGCTTTGCCTTTGAAAGATATAGAGAAACTTGATTTGCCAGAGCGCGTCTATGACTCGGTTGTGAAGGCACAATCTATGACACATGGTGCTTTAAAACGTGAAGTTGGCTTTATTGGCCGTTTGATCGCGGATGAAGATCATGCTGTGATTGCTGAGAATGTAGCGAAACTTAAGCAAGTTCACCATGGTGACGTAAAGCAATTCCATCAGTTAGAGCAATGGCGTGATGATTTATTGGCGGGTGATGCTCAAATCATGACATTACTGCATCAGCAATTTGACGAGTTTGATGGTCAGTACGTTCGTCAGTTAGTGAGAAATGCAGCTAAGGAAGTAAGCCAAAGCAAAGCGCCGAAGTCTTCGCGTTTGTTATTTAAATATCTGCAACAATGCCAAAGCAAATAAGGCCATTGTTTAACGCTTAGGCAAGGTAATAATAAAGCAAGCACCGCCCAGTTGGCTATTGCCTAAGCTGATCTTACCTTGGTAAGCATCGACAATATCACTGGCAATGGCGAGCCCTAAACCTTGTCCTTCTGTTTGGGTATCCATTCTTTTGCCACGCTTTAAAATATCGGCTTGTGCGGCCTGTGGTATACCTGCACCATCATTATCAACATAAAAGGTAATGTGTTCTTCATCGCTCATAATGCCGGCATTGACTTTACTCGTGCAATATTTATAAGCATTTTCTAAGATGTTACCGAACAGTTCGTACATATCACCTTCATCTGCGCTCAGGGTGAGTGCGGTATCGAGTTTACTTTGGTATTTCACTTGTTTTTCTCGATAAACTTTATCTAACGAAGCGGTGATTTTATTAATGAGTTCGCTAATAGCAACCGGCGCCTGTAGTGTCGTTCTGCCTTCTGTTGCAGCACGTTGCAATTGGTAATCAATCGACTTGATAATTTGTTCGAGCTGGGTATCTGTTTCACGCTTGTGCGAGAGTTCACCTCGATTTGGGTTGAGCTCATTTTGTAAGACGGCTAAGGGCGTTTTAATACTGTGAGCCAGATCAGCTAAGGCATTCTTATAGCGTTGACGGCGACTCTGTTCTTGGTCGAGTAGGGTGTTAATATTACGGGTCAGTTGATTTAATTCTGTTGGGTAATTTTGCGAGAGGCGGTTTTCAGCGCCATTTTCTATCGCTTGTAAGTCATCGGCCACATCTGATAATGGCCTGAGACTCCAACGTAATATGAGTATTTGAATCAGTAATAATCCTAAGCCAGTGCCACCCAACCAGTACCAGAGATTTAAGCGAAATTCGTTGTTCGCTTGTTGGGTGGCCTTTAAATCTTGTGAAACATGAAGGGTGAAGTCATATTCTTGTCCTTTACTATTTTCCCAGGTGACACTATAGGCCAAGTTTAATAACTTCTCTGAACCCGAGTCAATCTTGTAGAGTAGCTCATGCTGTTGTTGCTGCCTTTGAATATTTGGCAAGGTAAGGGCTCTACCTAATAGGGAGCCTGATTGCCAGACGGTATTAGTTTGATTGACTATTTGGGCGTATAAGCCGGAGTTAGGTGTACTAAAAGCCGGCTCGGCTAGACTAGCGGGCATATTGATGGTGCCAGACTCAGTAAATTCGGCAGCGGTTAATAGCATATAGATATGATTTTTCAGTTGTTTGTGCTGGGTGACATCATAGCTTGCTTTAAAAGCATTGTTGAGACTAAAGGCGGTGAAGCCAAGAAATATAGTCAGGATGATACTGACTGCCAGTAGCAGTCGTTTGCTAAGAGAGAGTGCTTTCACTTTGTCGCGATAAATTGAGTCTGTAACCTCGGCCACGTAGTGTTTCTATAGGGTTTAACTGTTTTTCCGGGTCTAATTTTGTTCTTAGGCGCTTCACGAAGACTTCGATGACATTACTATCACGGTCATGGTCTTGTTCGTAGATATGGTCGGTCAGCTTGGTTTTCGAGACGACTTCACCGGCATGTAGCATCAGGAAGTGTAGTAGCCGATATTCGTAGGCGGTGAGTTCTACTTCAATGTCATCATTTGTGACGATCTGGCTTGAAGGGTTAAGGGTGATGCAACCGCAAGATAGAATCGGGTTTGACCAGCCAGAAGCGCGACGTGCTAAGGCATGAATGCGGGCAGAGAGCTCTTCAAAATGAAACGGTTTGACTAAATAGTCATCAGCGCCAGCATCAAGCCCTTCGACCTTGTCTTGCCAGCGGCCACGCGCCGTTAAAATAAGAATGGGGAAGGCGATATCATTAGCGCGGAGTTGCTTAATAACGTCTATACCCTGGATCAGGGGGAGTCCCAAATCTATCACTGCAACATCATAAGGATACTCTAGGCCTAAATAAAGTCCTTCTTTACCATCTGCGGCGGTGTCGACTGTTAAATTTTGCTTATGTAGGGCTGCTTTTGTCTGTTCGCGCAGTTGTGCTTCGTCTTCAATAAATAAAATACGCATAAGGTTACTTTACTGAACTTCAAGTCCGGTTTCGGCATCCAGTTGATAGACTTTTATTTTACCGTCGTCGTGAAGGACTTTTACTCTAAAGAGTTGTTTAGCGCCTTCTTGTTTTGGATCGACAGACAATACTTTACCACCAGACTGAGTTTGGATATGTTCCGCTGCTGAGTCTTTCGTTAATGGTAGAGAAACCCCTGATACGACATCTCCAGCATAGGCTAGACTACCAATGGCAAGTGTCAGGCTGAAGATAATAGGTCGGAGAGGGTTCATTGCTATTGGCCTAACTGCGGGCTAACTGTGCCAATAGCGCCATCCGCTCTGGCTTTTAGATAACTATAAATATTGTCAGCATTTTTCATCACGGTTCCGTTACGCTTCCACGCTGGCATGCGGCCGCTTTTTGTGACTTTTCTAGCGGGGCTAACTTGGCCCGATGTCACAGTCTTGGTATATTCTTGATGAGACAATGTCGCTAAGCTTTCAGCGAGATTAGGTGCCTTTGGGCTGCCTTGGCCGAAAGTACCATGGCAACGCGCACACCATTGACGAAACACGGTATAACCTTGATAGCTGTTTGAGTCTAATGCTTTACCATCATTTGTCACGGTGTAGGGAGCATCAGCATGGCTTGGCATAGCTGCAATCGTTAAAAAAGCGGCTAAGCTGAGAGCTGAAAGGTGTGACATTTTTTTCTGGTTTTGCATTGTTTAATGCTCCGTGGGCTACTAGATATAGTTCAATTAAAAACTATTCACTTTGTTTCGGCAAGTCTATTACCCTAAAAGTTTCGATTCTGCCTGTTTCCTTGGGTTAAAAATAGCCTTTATTGATTTGGTGATGCAATGCTATAGGAATTGATTTTTCAGGGCGGTAGTTTAAAACAGTCTGATATTGCTGCCCTTGATAATGATATGAAACGAGATAATGCTTGGTTGGTTTTTGTGGTTGGCAACGTTGACTATCTTGGACGCTGTTATAGTCATTCTGATTGTAATGATAGGCGGTGACACCACCTAAAATAGTGCCAGCAATGGTCATCAATGTTTTGCCTTTTCCATCACTAAACTGATTACCAACAATGCCGCCGATGACTGCACCGGCAACAGTTGCTGCATATTTTTTGGTTTCAGCTTGTGATGCTTGTGTGTTTGATGTCAGGCAATGTTGGCCATTGGCCGAGTTATGAAGTGGATCGATATCAGTGATATATAAACTTTTTTGATGGACAGCGTTATGATAACTTTGCTGGGCATAAACTGTTGTTGAATACAATATGCCTATACTTATTAAAATGAGTTTGAGGATCTGATAAAGCATTGTGGTATCCCTTTGCTTCAGAATTATTACAGAGTTTATCTCGATAAAGCTGAATCAACCCTGAATAAGCTATTGTTTTTTTTGTGACGGTCGTTGTATACAGCATTTCTATTCTGGCCTAAGCTACCGAGATGTTCTGGCTATTTAGCCTCTATTAAAGATCTTGTTGGGTAAGATGGAACGACATATAACGCAATCATTATTAGATCAAGATAGCCTTCATCTTTCACAGCTTAAGATGCTATTGGCTCAGTCACCAACGGGTATTATCGGAAGTTTAGGTGTCAGCTTGTTGATTTCCCTGGCTTTATGGTCTGAAGTGCCGCTGTATTATTTATTGATCTTCATGGGTTATCAATTGTTGGTTGCGGTGGGGCGTCTATTTGTTGTGCAGTGGACTAGATCTGAGTTATCTCATCATCATTCCAATGTACTGTCTTCGAACAACTTAAAACAGTATGAGCTTCGATTTGCGTTAGGGAGTTTTGCCGCTGGATTGGGGTTTGGTAGTTTAAGTTTGCTACTCACAGTTGAACTGTCCTTGACTGCCCAATTTATGATTACTTTTGTCATTGCTGGTGTCACCGCTGCTGCGATTGTCGCTAATGTGAGTAGTTTGTTGAACTACTACGCCTATATTTTTCCTTCTTTGTTATTGTTGTTTGCTAGTCTTATTTTCGTGTCAATGCCGATACTTGCCTTACTGGTGTTGATTTATCTAATTATTATGATTGTTTTAATTCGCCGCGTTAATGCGATTTTTATCGATGGTTTAAATTTAAAACGACACAATGTTGGCTTAGTCGATAGTTTGACGGATCATAATCAAGAGCTTGAACATTTACTGGTTAAGCTAAATGATAGTGAGAAACTATCGAGTAGTGCCTTTAATAAGGCTGGCGTCACTATGATGTTAGTCGATAAGGACTTACAGATTTTCAAAGTCAACCATGAGGCCTGCCTCTTACTCGGCTATACCGAGCAGCAGTTGACGAGTTTGGGCTTGTTAAATTTATCCTATGCGAATGAAAAACAGGCCACTCAGGATTTCTTTAATGACTTGATTTCAGGTAAAAAACAACAATATCATGTTAGAAAACGTTACGTCCGCATTGATCACGTCGATATCTGGGTACAAGAAACTGTGTCAGTAGTAGTCGATAAAGATGATGAATTCGCTTATGCGATTGTGCATGCTCAAGATGTGACGGAAGAATACCGTTTAACGAAGAAACTCAGTTATCAGGCAAACCACGATGTTGTTACTGGCTTAAATAACCGTCATGCCTTTGAAAGTAAAATGCAGCGTTTATTTTTAGCTGATGAGGAATCAGACGTTCAACATGTCTTATGTTATATCGATTTAGATCAATTTAAAGTGGTCAACGACACATTTGGGCATACGGTTGGTGATACTTTACTTCGTGAGTTAGCGGACATTTTTAAGCAGAGTCTGCGTAAGTCAGATATGTTGTCGCGAATTGGTGGCGACGAGTTTACCTTGTTAATGTTTGATTGCTCCATCGATGCCGCTAAAAAGCAATTGAATTTATTGTTAAATCGCTTACGTAACTTCAATTTTGACTATGAAGGCCAGTTGATTAATACGACGGCGAGTATCGGCTTAGTGACGTTTGATCAGAGCAATACCTTAACTGAGGTCTTAAAGCAGGCTGATAGTGCATGTTATGCAGCCAAAGAGGCCGGACGAGACCGTTTGCATGTTTATTATTTGGATGATGAGTCTATCTCTCAACGAACAGGTGAAATGTCTTGGGTGTCGAGAATTCAACGGGCATTAACTGACAAGCAGTTTTTACTTTACAGCCAAGAGATAGTCCATATCGCTGGTACCGATACTCTACCGCATTATGAGTTGTTGATTCGTATGCGAGGTGAGGATGGCAAGATTATTCCCCCCGGCTTCTTTTTGCCTGCGGCGGAACATTATAATTTAGCGGCGGCAATCGATTTGTGGGTAGTCGAACATGTATTGTCGACGCTCAAACAGGCCATTGAATTAGGGCATGATATTAAAGGTGTTTATGGCGTTAATTTGTCTGGGCACTCTTTGGGCGACAAGCGCTTTTATGAGTCGATTATCGAGATGGTCGGGCAATATGACTTAAGCCAACATGATGCCTATATTTGTTTTGAGATTACTGAAACGGCCGCTATTTTAAATATGTCATCAGCGTTGCGGTTTATTAACGAATTACGGGCGATGGGGTGCTTATTCGCACTGGATGACTTTGGCAGTGGCTTGTCTTCTTATGCTTATTTACAGCAGATGCCAATTGATTTCTTAAAAATTGATGGCATGTTTGTTAAAAGTTGTTTAGATGATCCCGTCAAGCTTGAAATGATCCGGTCTATTAATAGTGTCGGTCATGTGATGGGGGTTAAAACGATTGCCGAGTTTGTTGAGAATGATGCTATTTTTGATAAGTTAGGTGAAATTGATGTTGATTATGCACAAGGTTATTGGAATGGCGTGCCTGTCCCTTGGGCGTTAGCACAAGCTGTGGCTAATGACACTGCGTCCATTGTTTCTCAAGACGCTTAGCTGAAATAGGGTAGGCGGTTTTTATACCTTGTGCGAATAATGAGATTCTAAATTCTTCTATCATCCATCGATAATGGGCGAGGGCGGCTGTGCTGTCTTTGTCGACATAGCTTAAATAACGTTGCCAATGTGGCTGGACTTCGATCATCCATTGTTTATCACGCATCGGATCACTGGTCAGTTTATCTAACCGTTGACCAATCGCCTGAAAATAGGCGGGTAGACGCCTTAGTGTTTCTTCAGGCGTGTGATGTGCAAAGCCCTGATAAACCAAATAGTTGAGTTGTGACTTAATATCTTTAACAGCATTGAGTGCCGTTAACGGTAAATTACCCGATAAACGTTTGGCGACGGCATGGTATTCGGCTAATGGTTTTGCCAATAATTGGGCAAGCTTATTAGCTGTTTCAATTAATTGGCCACGCTGTTGCTCGAGGCGCTGCTCAAATTCTGTTTGATTGCTAATACGGTCTTGACCTAGGATGAAACATTGATCAAAAGCCAGATGAATAAGGTCCGACTTTAATTGTTCACAAGGTGTTTTTGTTGCGTTAGAGGTTGTATCTGCATGTTTGAATGGGCTTGCTGGCACGCTGACATAATGCAAACACATTTGCTGCATATTCGGTAAGTGTTTGTTGAGATATTTGATGTTGTCGGCCTGGGCTAACATGAATAAGCGTCTTAAACCGAGATGGGTTTGATGCTCTGCTTGCTTGGCCGTATCCAATAACGTTAAGTCGACATGTGTTCCTTGATCAATTAATGCCGGGTAAGCGGTCATTTCTAATTGATTTTGTTCTAATGTGATGTGTTCTGCTAATTCACCAAATGACCAACTACTTAGTCCTTGTTGCTCATATTCACTATCCGGAATGGCTTGGAAACTGGCGGCCGCTTGTTGTGCCCATTGTTGTTTTAATTCGGACAGGTCTCGACTTTCATCAAGTGCTTTTCCGGTTTCATCAACCAGCTTAAAATTCATTTGCAAGTGGTTTGGGAGTGCAGTTGTTTGCCAGTCTGATTGCGGAATTTCAACCCCAGATAACCGTAATAATTGTTTTGATAGTACGGCTAATAAGTCACCATCCTCAGGTGACATGGCTTTTAGACAGTTATCGGCATAATTAGGCACAGGAATAAAATGACGACGTTGTGATTTCGGTAAGCTCTTGATTAAGAAAATGACTTTTTCTCTTAATAAACCTGGTACGAGCCAATCGTAACGTTCAGGATTTGTTTGATTGAGTAATGACAACGGAATCGTTTGAGTGATGCCGTCTTGTTGTTGTCCCGGTTCAAAATGGTATTCCAGGTCAAGTGGCACGCGATTCACTAAGAGTTGATCTGGGAAACTGTCTGCGGTGATATGTTCCGCTTGATGTTGCATTAAGATGTCACGGCTTAAAAAGAGGTGCTTTGGCTCTGTTTGTTCAATTTTCTTCCGCCAGTTTTCAAAGCCGGCACCATTGACAATATGCTCCGGTATTTTTTGTTGATAAAAGTCGAATAAGACGTCGTCATCAACCAGTACATCTCGTCGACGGGATTTTTGTTCGAGTAATTCGATACTTTGTATCAGCTCAAGATTATGTTTGAAAAAGGGGGCGCGGCAATGCCAATCACCTTGGACTAAGGCATCTCTAATAAAAATCTCATGTGACATGACAGGGTCGATTGGACCAAAATGACGACGACGGCGGGCCACAATGGGCAAGCCATAGAGTGACACTTGTTCGAAGGCAACAACCTGAGCTGGCTTCTTTTCCCAGTGTGGGTCGGCATATTGTCTTCGAACTAAGTCGCCCGCAATTTCTTCAATCCATTCAGGTTCTATCTTGGCGACAATACGGGCATAGAGCCGACCTGTTTCTACCAGTTCAGCGGCCATTATCCATTTAGGGCCTTTTTTATGCAGTGCAGAGCCGGGAAAAATATGCAGTTTTAAATTTCGGGCGCCGGTATATTCTGCTTTATCGGTTTTGACGGCAATATTACTTAATAAACCCGATAATAAGGCTTGGTGTATCGCTGGGTAATCAGCGACTTGTGAGTTGGGTTTAAAGCCCATTTGTGTGATCTGAACATGCAGTTGTTGGTGAATGTCATGCCACTCTCTTAAACGCATAAAGGACAAAAAGTTCTCTTTGCAGTATTTACGTAGCTTATTTTGACTTAAGTGTTTTTTCTTGTCGTGGTACAGCGCCCAGAGTTTTAAGTAGGCCAAAAAGTCGGACCGGTCATCTTTAAATTGACTATGTGCTTGATCTGCCGCTTGTTGTTTATCCATTGGTCTTTCACGTGGGTCTTGAATACTTAAAGCACTGGCAATAACCAATACTTCTGTCAGGCAGCCTAATTTATCGGCCGCGAGAATCATTCGGGCGATTCTAGGGTCAATCGGCAGTTTGGCTAATTGTTGTCCAAGTTGTGTTAAACGTTGTTGATTGGTGACGGCACCCAGTTCTTCAAGCAAACGGAAACCGTCATTGATCACTTTTTGCGGCGGCGGATTGATAAAAGGAAATTGTGCCGGATCACCTAATCTAAGTGAGGCCATTTGCAAGATAACGGAGGCGAGATTAGTTCTGAGTATTTCAGGATCAGTGAAGTCTGGGCGGCTATTAAAATCAGTTTCATCATAAAGTCGAATGGCGACGCCTGCCGCAACACGACCACAACGTCCTGAACGTTGGTTTGCACTAGATTGTGATATTTTTTCTATGGGTAGCCGTTGGACTTTGTTACGCACACTGTAGCGACTAATTCGAGCGAAGCCGGGATCGATGACATACCGAATACCGGGGACAGTCAATGAGGTTTCGGCTACATTGGTAGATAGGACAATACGTCGGTGACCACCTGTTTTGAAAACACGGTTTTGTTCTGCAGCAGATTGTCTGGCAAAGAGTGGTAATACTTCTGTTTGCTCGGGATGATGTTTTCTGAGGGCTTCGGATACTTCTTTGATATCGCGCTCCCCGGATAAGAAAACCAGAATGTCACCTTGACCTTCTCGGCATAACTCATCTGTGGCTTCGATAATTCCCCGGACCATGTCGTAATCGCGCTGCTCTTCATCATCCTCCATCGGCGGGCGATAACGAATCTCGACGGGATACGTTCTGCCGGTGACTTCAATGACAGGCGCTTTGTCGAAATGTTGTGAAAACCGTTCGGTATCAATAGTGGCCGAGGTGATGATCACTTTAAGATCAGGGCGCTTAGGTAGTAATTGTCTGAGATAGCCGAGTAAGAAGTCGATGTTTAGACTGCGTTCATGGGCTTCATCGATGATGATGGTGTCGTATTGATTTAAAAACTTATCATTTTGGGTTTCGGCCAATAAAATGCCATCAGTCATCAGTTTTATGTAGCTTTTATCCGCTTTAACTTGGTCATGAAAGCGGACTTTATAGCCGACAACGTCTCCGAGCTGGCTTTTTAATTCTTCAGCGAGTCGCGTTGCCACCGTTCGGGCGGCAATACGCCGCGGTTGGGTATGGCCAATCAATCCTTGAACGCCACGACCAAGTTCTAAGCAAATTTTAGGGATTTGTGTTGTTTTACCTGATCCCGTTTCACCGCTAAGAATAATAACTTGGTTATTTTGAATGGCGTCGGCAATTTCTGCTCGCCGTTCGGTCACCGGTAAGTCTTGGTTGAACTCTGGTTTAGGTAATTGCTGTTGACGCAGCTCACGTCGCGTTATGGAGGCTGTGAGTTTACTTTCGAACTGACTGAGCTGGCTGGCGTTTAACTCGAGATCTTGCTGCTTTCGCAAGCCGGCTAATCTGCGACGCAGTGGGTGCTGGTCAATGAGCATGGCATTGCTGATCGACTGCTGTAGTTGGTTAAGCTTATTTTTCACTGTGATGTCTAGATGAATGCAGAAAGGGAAAGGTTGGCTGACGCTTTATTTTAAATCATTTGTTGTCGCGTAGGGGGCCTTTGTTGTTTCAAGGTGGGCCTGTTATTTCAGGGTAAAGGCTGACTTAACAATTTATATTGTTGATATCGCCATCGGGCATGGTGGTGTTACAAAATATAGTGCCACTTTGATGTGCGCCTTCGATGTTCGCACCGGTGAGGTCGGCATTGGTAAAATCAGTAAAAATCATTTGCACTTTCCGTAAATCAGCATGACGCAAATTAACGTTTTGTAATTGGGCATAATCTAAAATCGAGCGTCTTAGGACTGCATTTTCTAAATTGGCATTGTTTAATTTAGTATGGGCTAACCATGCGCCCTTTAATGATGACTGGTTAAGGTTAGCATTGGTTAAATTGGTACTACTGAAGTCAGCGTGGTTGAGGTTTTGCTTACTTAAGTCTGCATTGCTGAGGTCACAATGATTACATTGGTGCGTATTTATCAGCTTATCCATATCTGCCTGATCATAGGCTATTGCACTGTTTGTTATTATTGAACCAGCCAATAGTAGCGCTAACTTCATTTGTCTCTCCTGAATAAGGATTTAGATATCACACAATTTATCACTATTGACGGTGTTGTCATTAAGTTAGTTCCCCGATTTCAGCGATTTGCCATTCTAAAAGATAGTTTAGCGTGAACACAAGGGCCTGTGTTTATCGAGGAAGTTTAATCGTGGGTTCTTTAGCTGGACGATAAAAGGCAGCAATATGACCAGCCGTCATCACGAGGTCAGCATTATTGTTGTCCGCAATGGTATTCAAAATGACCAGTCGTTCCGCTTTTTCTGCGCCACTGACTTTGACTTTGATCAATTCATGGCGACTTAAGGCATTGTCTATTTCGGCTTGCACTGTGTCTGTTAAACCCTTATTACCCAACATTACAACGGGTTTTAAGGGATGTGCTAGACCCCGTAAATAGCGTTTTTGCTTATCGTTAACTGCCATGGAAGTGCGTACCTGTATTAAAATAGGTCGATTATACAGGATGCAACTATGACCCCACATAAGTTTACGATTACTGCCGCTCGCGGGATGTTGCCATTACTGGCAAAAGAACTGACTGCGATGGGTATTTCCGATACCAAGGAAGAGCAGGGTAATATTCGTTTTACCGGTAGTTTGGAACAAGCTTATCGCGTTTGCCTATGGTCGCGCGTTGCTATCCGTGTCCTGATGCCTATTGCCCAATTTTCGGCAAAGACGACGGATGAACTCTATGCCGGTATTCATGACTTGCCATGGGAAGATCACATTGATGGGGAAGGCAGTACTTTAGCCGTTGATTTTAATAGTTTCCGTTCTAAAATTCATCACACGCAATATGGTGCTCAGCGGGTCAAAGATGGTGTTGTTGACCGTTTTCGTGAACAAACGGGTGAACGGCCCTCAGTTGATTTACATCAGCCAGACTTAAGAATCAATGTCTACGTCAAGCATAACCAAGCGACGGTGAGTATTGATTTGTCTGGTGAGAGTCTCCATAAACGGGGTTATCGGGTGACTACGACGGCTGCGCCGTTAAAGGAACATTTGGCCGCAGCCATTCTCATGACAGCAGATTGGGCTAATTTGGCTAAACAAGGCTGGAGTTTGATTGATCCTATGTGTGGCTCAGGTACATTTTTGATTGAAGCAGCCACGATGGCGGCGGATATTGCGCCGGGGCTGCAACGAGATTATTTTGGTTTTTTATACTGGAAACAGCATGATAAAACGGTTTGGAAGCAACTAAAGGCTGAAGCGGAACGCCGTCGCCAAAGTGGTTTGTCGCGCCTACCTTTTATTATGGGTGGCGATACGGATGCGTCATCCGTTAAGGCGGCTAAAGACAATATTGCTGAAGCGGGCCTTGGCGATAGAATTCAAGTAGAGCAACGTGATTTACTTGATTGGCCTGCGCAATCAAAACAATTATCAGATCAAGGCTTGATGGTCTGTAACCCGCCTTATGGGACAAGAATCGGTCAAGTCAGTGAATTACATTACCTTTATGAAAGTTTGGGCAATATCATCAGTGATAGCTTGCCAGGATGGCGAACGACGTTGATTACGGATAATGCTGAATTGGCTAAGTTTACGGGCTTAACAGAATTTGAACGTTTTCCTTTTGATAACGGGCCAATTCCATGTCAGGTTATTCATTATCGCGCTGCGAGAGCTGTCTCTAGCAAAGCACAAATGTCGATGCCTGTTGAGGTTGAGGCACCTGCTCAAGCGATTATTGTCGACCCAGACTATCAAGTATCAGAACATTGCGAGATGTTTGCTAATCGCTTCAAGAAAAACCTAAAGCATATGGCGAAATGGGCTAAGAAAAATGACATCGACTGTTATCGTGTCTACGATGCTGATTTGCCTGATTATGCGGTCGCGATTGATCTCTATGGCGACGCTGTTCATGTGCAAGAGTATGCACCGCCTAAACAAATTGACCCAGAAAAAGCGGTTCAACGATTGAAAGATGTGATGCATGTATTGCCATTGCTGCTTGATATTCCAGCGTCAAAAGTGGTGCTCAAGTTACGTCAAAAACAACGTGGCCATCAGCAATATGAAGCACAAGGCGCTCAAAATCAGCGCTTTAAAGTGACCGAGTCTGGTTTGCAGTTTTTGGTTAATTTGACCGATTATTTGGATACGGGCTTATTCATCGATCATCGTATTACACGCCAAAAAGTCGCAAGTTTAGCGGCTGGCCGTGATTTCTTAAACCTGTTTGCTTATACCGGTTCAGCCAGTGTTTATGCGGCGATGGGCGGCGCAAAAACGACGGCGACGCTGGATATGTCGAACACTTATTTAAGTTGGGCAGAAGACAATATGGCGCTCAATGGGTTTAAAGGTGATGCACACCGTTATATCCGAGCGAACTGTCTTGAATGGTTGCAAGCGGCACAACAAGAAAAGCAACGTTATGGCTTGATATTTTTAGATCCACCAACGTTCTCTAATTCAAGTCGAATGGAAGGTGTTTTTGATATTCAACGTGATCATGTGGCGTTGATTCAAATGGCAGCCGCTTTGTTAACAGAGGATGGTCAGTTGATTTTTTCCACTAATCGCCGTGACTTCAAAATGGATGCGACTGCTTTGTCTGCGTTGGAGCTTAAAGATATTCGTCATGACACGCTGCCGTTAGATTTTAAACGTAATGCAAAAATTCATGCTTGTTGGCTGATTAATAAAGCGTAATAACGTTAATCACATGGCTAATAGGTTTTGGCCATTTGTTCTAACAGGGTTGATTGAGCGCAAACGACTTCTGTATTGTCATCTTGTTCTACCCGCTGATAGCGGCCATCGGGTGCTAAATGCCATGCCTGGACATTATCGGCTAAGTAAATATTTAAATCGTCGATGATTTGTTGACGAAGTTGTTTTGACTGAACTGGAAAGCACGCTTCGACACGGCGTAATAAATTACGTTTCATCAGATCTGCACTGGCAGCCCAGACTTCTGGCTCACCGTCGTTTTCGAAATAGTATATGCGAGTGTGTTCTAAGAAGCGGCCGACAATACTGCGTACGCGAATATTTTCCGACAAGCCTTCAATCCCAGGTTTGAGACAACAAATACCGCGGATGATGAGATCAATTTTCACACCTGCCATTGAGGCGCGATAGAACGCACTGATCATCGTCGGCTCAACTAAGGAATTGACTTTGATAATGATGCGAGCCGGCTTGCCCGCTTGTGCATTCGAAATTTCTCTATCGACACGACTTAGTAAACCATCCATCAGTGTAAAAGGCGCGTGTAATAATTTATTGGTTTTGGGGACTTTCCCTAAACTGGTGAGCTGAACAAAAAGATGACTTACATCCTCGGTGATTTGCTTATCAGAGGTTAGGAAGCCGTAATCGGTATAGATACGCGAGGTGCTACGGTGATAATTGCCTGTTCCGAGATGAGCATATTGTCTCAGCTTATTATTTTCACGCCGCAAGATAAGCAGCATCTTGGCATGGGTTTTATAGCCGACAATCCCGTAAACCACATGGACTGCTGATTGTTGTAACCTGGAGGCCAATGCGACGTTTTCGGCTTCATCAAATCGTGCTCGCAACTCAATGACAACAGTGACTTCTTTGCCCGCTTTTGATGCAACAACCAATGCATCGACAATGGGGGATTTTGCGCCGGTTCGATACAGCGTTTGTTTGATCGCTAAGACAGTTGGATCAGTGGCCGCTTGTTTTAATAAATCAATCACAGGACTAAAGGAATGATAAGGGTGATGGAGTAAGACATCTTGTTTACGTAATACTGCAAAAATGTCTGATTTGCTTGAAAGTACGCTCGGAAAGCCTTGGGTGAAAGGCCTAAACTTGAGTTCAGGACGATCAATCAAACTATAGATGGCTTGCATACGGCTTAGGTTAACGGGTCCATTGACGAGATAGACGTTATCTTCTTCCATGCCACATTGAATACGCAGGAAGTCGACCATGGCATCGGGACAATTGTGCGCAATTTCAAGACGGACTTCATCACCATAGTTACGGTGGGTTAATTCATCAGCAATGGCGGAGAGCAAATCGCTGGTTTCTTCAGTGTCAATGGCCAAGTCACTGTTTCGGGTGACGCGAAATTGATAGCAACCTTTGACTTTCATGCCATAAAACAAGTCTTCTGCAAAAGCATGAATAATCGATGATAAAAATACAAACCGGTGTGTTTGCGCTTTATCACCTTCTGGAGGGAGCTCAATGATTCTGGGCAATGCCCGGGGTGCTTGTAGAATGGCGAAGCCGCGATTGCGGCCAAAGGCGTCTTTACCAATCAGGGAAACAATAAAGTTTAAACTTTTATTGAGTAGCCTCGGAAAGGGATGGGCTGAATCAAGGCCCATTGGGCTTAGGATCGGGGCAATTTCTTCTAAGAAATAAGTCCGAAGCCATTTTGTCTGTTCGGGTGTCCAGTTGGCACGCGATAACACTTGAATGCCTTCTTGCTCTAGTTCGGGAAGTAGAACATCGTTTAATATTTGATATTGTTCTTCAACAATTTCATGGGCACGCGCTTTAATAAGCTTTAAAGCTTCTTGGGGGGTAACTTGGTCGGCTTCTATATATAAATCACTGATTTCAATCTGTTGAATTAAACCGGCCACGCGGACTTCAAAAAACTCGTCTAAGTTAGTACTTGAGATACACAGATAGTTGAGTCGTTCGAGTAATGGGACAGACGGATCAAGCGCTTGCTGTAATACCCGCCAATTAAATTCAAGCAAGCTTAAATCTCGGTTTAGATATAGGTCAGGGTTATCTAGGTCTATTGTTGTAATGTCGGTTGTCATTAGGCTTATTATTCATGGGTTATATGACGTTGGCGTGACAGTAACCTATTGAAATAGGACTATCGGCTTTTTAAGTTATTGAAAGTATAGCCTAATGATTGAACCAAAAGTGTCGCCCGGTTTGAATTACCAGCGATATTTATCAAAGTTATCGGGGTTAGCCCAGTAACGGCTGTTTAGCCATTCTTTCTTGAACTGATAATCTTCAATGGCATAGCTATAGAGTGCATAACAGTCAAACTCCCCGCGTTTTTTAAAACCCAGCGCCAGATAATCGGCGAGTTGCCAGTTTGTATTGACATGCCGCTGCTCAACAATCAGTAATAGGTGTTGGGCATGTTGGTTACGTAAGGCGGCAAGCCACTGTGTAGCATCGACTTTAGTCAAACTTTCAACGACATCACTGATAATGGCGATATCGATTGGTGGTATTGTGGTCAGTTGCGCTAAGGTGAATGGTGTTGCCAAGGTATGGGATCTGGTATCTTGCACCTTATATAGCGTCTTATTAGCCAGTTCGCCGGCTAAAAGAAGACGTTGACCACGGTATTGTTGAATAAAGGGCAGGATAATTTTTGATAAATCTGATGAAGCTGTCATGACTGAACAGAATAAAACATCTCCTCCTTTCTGGGAAACAAAACGACTCAGTAAAATGAGCCATGAAGAGTGGGAAAGTTTATGCGATGGCTGTGGCCGTTGCTGTTTACATAAGCTAGAAGATGCTGACAGTGGTGACTTGTTTTACACCCGAGCGGCGTGTGAATTACTGGATATTGCGCAATGTCGCTGTACTGATTATGCCAATCGTGAGCAGCGGATGCCTAACTGTGTCCAACTCAGTGTTGAACAAGCGCAATATTTCGAATGGCTACCGCCTAGCTGTGCTTATCGACTCATTGCTGAAGGTGAGCCATTACCAATTTGGCACCCCTTAATCTCAGGTGACCCACAGAGTGTCATCAAAGCAGGAATTTCTGTTCGTGATATTGCAAAGCCAGAAGCTGAACTGGGTGACTTAAGAGATGAAATTGTGTTGTTGCGTGATGCGCTTGAAGACGCTGTTCGTTAGGTTATGAAGCCTGAAGAAAGCAAAATTTTCACGGCCAGTTTAGAAAAGGCGGCCATTGCATTATTGCGGTTAGAAGTGTTTCGCAAACCAGATGATCTTGCACGGCGCTTTGGTTTACCGCTGCCTGTGCCGCGCCATTGGTGGCGTAATACCGATCAAAAAACCACGCCTATTGATACGATATCTCCGACACCGAAGCAAGCAAAAATGATTCGCCGTGCAACGCAAATATTAGAAGGTTGGGAGAAAATAAAGCGTTACCGCCCCGATTGTGGTGCGTCATTAAATAATGGCAAACGGTGTAAAAATTCAGTGGCAATAAGACCCCCTGAGGGTTGGGATCGAGGCTGTTTAGCTGACCGATGCCGGATTCACGGTGGCTTAGCACGGACAATCAGGCGTAAGAAAACCACTGATGTTGATGAATAAAATGCCTATCATTATCACGATTTCGGTATTATTGGCGCTTGTTTAAAATGAAGATAGGGCGGTGACTTTGATGACTGATACAACTTTGAAGACTTTTAATCAGCGTCTTTGTACCTTTTTAGATGCTTCACCGACGCCTTTTCATGCTGTGAAATCAATGAAAGCACGGCTTGATACCGAAGGCTATATTGGCCTTGATGAAGGGTCTAGTTGGACTGGCTTGGCATCGGGTCGTTATTATGTGACCCGTAATGACTCCTCCTTAATTGCCTTTGTTTTACCTGATGTTGATTTAGCCGATGTCGGTTTTAAACTAATGGGCGCTCATACTGATAGTCCTTGCCTACATGTAAAACCGCAACCTGAAAAACTCACACAAGGGTTATGTCAATTAGGGGTTGAAGTCTACGGCGGTGCATTGCTTAACCCGTGGTTTGACCGTGATTTATCAATGGCGGGCCGGGTGAGCTATGTTGATACTAACCATGTGTTAAAGCATGACTTGGTCAATTTTGAAAAAGCGATTGCAATGATTCCTAGTTTGGCGATTCATTTAGATCGTGAGGCGAATAAAAACCGGACTGTCAACTCACAACAACACCTGCCGCCGATTTTGATGCACGGTGATGATGATAAGGTATTTAATTTCAGAACACTGTTAAAACAACAATTATTAAGTGAATCACCAGAGTGTGGTGTTGCTGATGTATTAGATTATGAAATCAGCCTTTATGATACGCAAGGGGCTGCTATCACGGGTTTGAACAGTGATTTTATCAGCAGTGCACGGTTGGATAATTTATTGAGTTGTTTTGTTGGGTTAGAAGCACTTTTAGCAAGTGATGACCAGCAGCCATCGTTGTTGATTTGTAGTGATCATGAAGAAGTAGGCAGTTTATCGACCTCAGGTGCACAGGGGCCGTTTTTAGAATCAGTTTTACTGCGATTGTGTGACGGTCATGAAAATTATCATCGAATGATTCAAAACTCGTTGTTAATCTCTGTTGATAATGCCCATGCGATTCATCCAAACTATGCTGATAAACATGATGCCGAACATGGGCCAAAACTCAATGCCGGCCCAGTGATTAAAACAAATGCGAACCAGCGTTATGCTACCAACAGTGAAACGAGTGCCTATTTTCGTCAGCTATGTGCACGTGTTGATGTGCCAGTGCAAGATTTTGTTGTTCGCAGTGATATGGGATGTGGCAGTACAATTGGGCCGATCACAGCCGGCGGCATTGGCGTTAAGACGTTAGATGTGGGTTTGCCCAGTTATGCAATGCATTCAATTAGAGAACACGCGGGTAGTCGAGATGCCCATATGCTGTGTCAGGTGATGACACAATTTTATAATGATTCAATTTAAGGTAGATATTTAACATGGCTGAAACAGTAGACGAATTAACGGTCGAGTACATGGAAGGCGAGGAAATGACGGTTAAGGAATTAGATAAGGTTGTCTTAACAAAAGGCGCATGGGCAACATTAATGTACCGTTACCAAGATTTAGATCGTAAAACAGGGGAATTTGGACCTGAAAAGTACACGATCCGCCGTTATCAAAAACGTAATGGTGAATATAGCCAACGCTCTAAATTCAATATTTCGAGTAAAGACCAAGCCAAATCGGTCATTGCTGCATTAACGAAATGGACTGATGAATAAAAGCCTTATTACTAATGTCATTGCTGCCGGTTTTATCGCGGCAGGTATGGCGTCGGTAGGACACGTTAAAGAGATTCTATTAGCCGTTGGGATGTTTGCTTTGGCCGGTGGCGTGACGAATTGGCTTGCGATTCATATGCTATTTGAAAAAGTGCCGGGACTGTATGGTTCAGGTGTCGTAGTTGCCCGTTTTGAAGAATTCAAAGCGGGTATTCACGGTTTGGTGATGGAGCAGTTTTTTAGTCAAGAAAACTTAGATCGCTTCTTTTCTGACATGGTGACGGAAGATGAACATCATCTGCTCGACTTTACGCAAGTCATTGATGACACTGATTTAACGCCTGCGTTTGATGGGCTTGTTGAAACCATTATGGGCTCATCATTTGGTAGCATGCTTGCCATGGCAGGTGGTGAGGCTGCCGTGACGCCGCTTAAAGATCCTTTTATTATTAAAATGAAAACCGCGTTAAATGACATCGCGCATAGCCCGTCATTTCAGCAAAGTGTCAAAGCAAAGTTAACTAGCTCTCCTGTTAGTCAAGACATCTTTCAGCAAGTTGAGCATGTTGTAAATGCACGCTTGGATGAGTTGACACCACAGATGGTGAAAGACATTATTCAAACGATGATCCGTCAACACTTAGGTTGGTTAGTCGTTTGGGGTGGTGTGTTTGGTGGCTTAATTGGTCTAGTAACAACCCAGATTTCCCTTTAAAACCAATATTTTGCGGCATAATCCACATATTTATCTTTAAGGTTTAACGCTTTCTGTTTTCTTACACTTATAATTGGCGATAAGCAGTGAAAGAAGTAGAGGGAGGGAGGACTAATGACATCAGCTAATCAACGTCGTCATGAGCGGGTAAAACATCAGGCTAATATTCAATTGCAAGCAGATGCCACCGTTTATACGTTTGAAATGCGAGATTTTTCAGAATCAGGACTGTATTTATTTTGTCCCAATACGAGCATCGTAGCGCTTGACGATGTCGTGAAAATTCAAACACTTGAGTTTGAAGATGCGCCGATTCTCGATGCCAAAATCGTTCGTTTAGATGAGACTGGTTTTGCCGTCGAGTTTCTTCAATAGGTTTTGAACTTCTGAACTAATCCCTTTTTTTCTGATAACGGTAACAACACCGTTACTGTCACTCGCTCACTAAAGTCCTGATTAATCAATTGCCCATTACATTTTTTAAGCTGATATTCCAAGCTTTGTAATTCACTATATTCAATCTCCATTTCAAACTCTGTCATTTCCACCCAAGGTTGAAACTCAGCTTGTTCAATCGCCATTTTAGCGGCATTGCCATAGGCTCTTGTTAATCCGCCTGTTCCCAGCTTAACGCCACCGAAATAACGAATCACACCCACCACAACATTGATTAGATTCTCACCTTCAAGGGGGGCTAAGATTGGTCTGCCTGCTGTGCCAGAAGGTTCGCCAGCATCATGGCATCGTTCATTGATAAAGCCATCGTCCTGTCTTATGCGCCAAGCAAAGGCCAAATGGTTCGCACCGGCATGTTGACTGGCCAGTTTGTTTAATTGTTGAACGGCCTGTTGTTGAGTCGTACAAGGGTAAATAGCACCAATAAAGCGTGATTTTTTAATTTCAAACTCTGCCAGTGCATTGTTACGAAGGGTTTGAAGTTGCTTAGCCATGGCATTAGTTTATAAGGTTATGACTTGGTTTAATATATTGATTATCATTGAGGCTTTGTTTGGCCTAGTATCACGGTGCTTTATTGTCAATAAAGAGACACGTGTATACTGGGTTTAATATTGATTACAGATATCGCTATTTTTAGGCGTTGGTCGTACATCATGATTTACCCAACACCTGCACCTGCCTAGATATTCCTCACGTGATATTTGTAACCGATTCGTTATCACCTCACGAAAAGGTGTCCATATGAATGAACAGTTGACATGGGTATTTAACAACACTTTTCTCGGCTGGCTGGCACTGCTGATTATCGTGATAATTGTTGGTGTAGGGGTCAGACGCCAGTTTAAAAGTCGTAATGCGCCATTAGAAGATGCTACTGCAACAACATCCCAGAACTGGCACACCGAAACGGCAGAAACCATCTTTGAGCACCTTGAATCATCACCTGACGGGCTAACAGAGCAAGGGGTTATTCAAAAGCGTATTCAATATGGGCCAAATCAGCTTCCCGAACCTGAGGTGCGTAGTTGGCTGTCACGCTTTCTTTATCAGTTTCATAATGTGCTGATTTATGTGCTGATTGCTGCTGGTGCTGTTACGGCCATTTTAGGACATTGGGTTGATGCCAGTGTGATTCTTGGTGTGGTTGTTATTAATGCTGTTATTGGTTTCGTGCAAGAAGGCAAAGCAGAGAATGCTTTGCGGGCAATTCGACAAATGCTTTCTCCGAATGCCATGGTGTTGCTTGATGGTAAGAAAATGACTATCGCAGCCCAAGAACTGGTTCCCGGCGATGTGGTTTTATTACGACCTGGCGATAAGGTACCCGCCGATCTCCGCTTATTTCGTTTGAAGGGGTTACAGATCCAGGAAGCGGTACTCACCGGTGAATCGCTTCCCGTTGAAAAGATAACTGAGCCTGTTGCGCTGGATTCGGTCATCGGTGACCGTCGCTGTATTGCTTACTCAGGCACGCTGGTTTCCCATGGTCAAGGCGCTGGTGTGGTGATAGCCACAGGCGTGCAATCTGAGATTGGTCGGATCAGTACATTGGTGTCAGAGGTTGAATCAATCACAACACCGTTACTACGCCAAATAGACCAATTTTGCCGTTGGCTGACATTCGCCATTCTAGGTCTTGCTGTCATCACCTTTTTCTTTGGCGCATTCATTCGGGATTATACCTTTGCTGATATGTTTTTAGCGGCTGTCAGCCTTGCGGTTGCTGCGATTCCAGAAGGTTTACCGGCCATCATGACCATCACCTTGGCTATCGGTGTACAACGGATGGCGCGACGTAATGCCATTATTCGCAGATTGCCTGCCGTCGAAACCTTGGGGGCGGTGAATGTCATTTGTTCTGATAAAACCGGCACCTTAACGCGCAATGAAATGACCGTTCGGACGATTTCGACTGCCAGTCATCTATTTGAACTCAGTGGTACTGGTTATAACCCTGATGGCGCAATAACGTTTTCGGGCAATCTAGTGCCAACTGATGACAAACCACTGTTATTGGCGGCCATTCGGGCATCAGTGTTATGTAATGATGCGTCATTAGAATATCAAGATCCGGACTGGCTTATTCAGGGTGATCCAATGGAGGCTGCTTTGTTAGTGTCAGGTTTAAAGGCCGGGTTAGATAATGACAGCGAGGCTAAACAATACCCGCGTACTGACCTTATTCCTTTTGAATCAGAACATCGTTTTATGGCAACGCTTCATCACAGTCATAGTGGTGATGCCTTTATTTTTATCAAAGGTGCACCTGAACGACTATTGGAACTGTGTCGCTATCAAAAAACAGTGAACGGTGAGCAAGCGATAGATGAAGATTATTGGCTAAACCGTATTGATGACATGGCACAGCAAGGGCAGCGAATATTGGCGATTGCTGCCAAGCCCGTCAGTTTTGAACAAACGGAGCTGACATTTACTGATGTTGAGGAAGGACTGACACTGCTTGGCATCTTTGGCCTGATTGATCCCCCTCGTGAAGAAGCGATTGAGGCTATCAAGAAATGTCATGCTGCTGGAGTTAAGGTCAAGATGATTACCGGGGATCATGCCGCCACAGCATGTGCTATTGCTCAACAACTTAAATTGACTAATGTTGAGGATGTACTGACCGGACAAGCGTTAGATTTAATGGGTGATGATGAACTGCGACAACACGTTATTGATGTTGATGTGTATGCACGGGTTAATCCTGAGCATAAATTACGATTAGTTAAGTTAATGCAAGAACAGCATTTAATTGTTGCTATGACGGGGGATGGGGTGAATGATGCGCCGGCTTTAAAACGCGCTGACATTGGTACGGCAATGGGCTACAACGGTACTGAAGTCGCCAAGGAAGCCTCTGAAATGGTGCTGGCTGATGATAATTTTGCCTCTCTTTCTTATGCGGTTGAAGAAGGCCGTACGGTTTATGACAACCTTAAAAAAGCCATCCTGTTTATTCTGCCGACGAATGGCGGCGAGGCACTTATTATCCTTGCTGCTATTTTGTTTGGGTTTCACCAATTACCGTTAACGCCGGTGCAAATTCTCTGGGTTAATATGGTGACAGCGGTCACTTTGGCGTTGTCACTCGCTTTTGAGCCGCCAGAACAGAATGTCATGCGACGCGATCCGCGTAATGCACAGGAGCCTATGTTAACACCGCATCTAATTTGGCGAATTCTATTTGTTTCTTTGATTTTAATGGGGGGGACATTCGGGCTTTTTCTTTGGGAAATAGGGCGCGGGATGCCGATAGAATATGCACGAACAGTGGCCGTCAATACCTTAGTTATGTTTGAAATGTTTTACTTGTTTAATTCACGCTACATTAAAGATTCAATCCTTAATTGGCATGGGTTAAGCGGCAACCGCTATGTGTTAATGGCCATTATGATATTGATCGTTTTTCAACTCGCTTTCACCTACCTTGGACCGATGCAGTCATTATTCGGCACAGCGGCGATCGAGCTTATAACTTGGGGCCGTATTTTACTCGTTTCCTCTTCAGTGCTGTTCTTAGTTGAGTTGGAAAAATATTTTATGCGACGCATGGAGGCGAAGCGCATTAAACCAATTTAAACAGGCTATGCGCTTGATGCCTGAAGGAAAGTGGTGTTTACTGACAATATATTTGGCTTGACCCTTTTTAATTAGAAGGCAAGCATTCACTTAAAGGTTGGGTATGGAAAATTTTATCGAGTTATTGACTGAGTACTGGTGGCTAGTACTCATTTTGATTGGCGTCATTATTGTACTTTCTGCTAAAAAAGTAGGCAAAGCTTTTGGTGGTGAAACCATTGAGATTAAGGCAGTAGAAGCCGTTGAATTGCTCGAACAGCAACACGCCATCATAATTGATCTGGCGGAAAAGACCACTTTTGAAAAAGGCCATATTCCTGGTGCCATCAATATGCCGGGCGTGACCTTTATTAATGGCTCTGTTGCAGCGCTAGCCGATAACACAAAACCGGTTATTCTGATCCCAATGAAGGGGTTGATTCCAATGCCGGTTGTACAGCACCTTGAAAGCGAAGGCGTGCCACAGATTTATATCTTAAAAGGCGGCTTAAATGAATGGACAGAAGCTGGGCTTCCTTTATAGATCCTGTGTTTAGCGCCTCTATGTCAATAAGCCCAAATTTAGATTTTCCTATGATGGATTGATTTAGCAGTAGCCGTTGATTCTTTTCATCGTTACATTGCTTGCTCTGGTATGATCATGTCTTTTTTTACCGCGACTTTTCTTCATGGCACAAGCCTCTTTTTCATCTCTTTCACTATCTAAAGCGCAGCTGGCTAATTTAACGTCATTGGGTTATCACAAGATGACGCCAATTCAGGCGCAAAGTTTGCCGGATATTTTGCAAGGCAAAGATGTGATTGCTAAGGCAAAAACCGGCAGTGGTAAAACCGCAGCGTTTGGTTTGGGTTTGCTGAATAAAATCAATCCACGTTTCTTTGGTGTGCAAGCTTTGGTTATTTGCCCAACGCGTGAGTTAGCAGATCAAGTCGGCAAGGAAATTCGTCGTTTAGCCCGTGCGACCTCAAATATTAAATTGGTTTTATTGTGTGGTGGTAAACCGTTAGGCCCTCAAATCGGCTCCTTAGAACATGGGGCTCACATTGTTGTTGGTACGCCCGGACGGATTCAAGATCATTTACGTAAATCGACATTAAAGCTAGAAGGCTTAACAACGCTGGTATTGGATGAAGCCGATCGGATGTTGGATATGGGCTTTATTGATGCGATGCAAGAGATTATTGATCAAACGCCCTCATCGCGTCAGACCTTACTTTTCTCAGCAACATACCCCGATACAATTCAGCAAATCAGCCGTCGTTTTCAGAAAAAACCGTTAATGGTGACAGTCGAGTCTGACCATCAAACCAGTGTGATTGAACAGTTATTTTATGAAGTCAAAAGACCGGAGCGTAATAACAGTTTATTAGCCTTATTCGAACATTATCAACCTGACTCAACCGTGGTGTTTTGTCATACTAAAAAACAATGTGATGAAGTGGCTGTTTGGTTACGTGACCATCAGATAGACGCATTGGCGATCCATGGTGATTTAGATCAACGCGAACGCGATCAAGTGTTGGTTAGGTTTGCTAATAATAGTTGTTCGGTCTTGGTTGCCACTGATGTGGCCGCTCGTGGTTTGGATATAAAAGCATTAGCAGCAGTCATTAATTATGAACTGCCACGTGACCCTGACATTTATGTCCATCGTATTGGTCGAACAGGACGTGCCGGTGAGAAGGGCATTGCATTAAGCTTATTTACTGAGGCTGAACAAGTTCGCGTTAAAGCGATTGGCGTTTATCAGAAAAAGCCCAGCATTATTGATGTGCCTGAATCATTAGATCGTGATCCGGGGTATTCGCTGCAGTCACAGATGGTGACAGTGCAACTTGATTCTGGTCGTAAAGATAAACTCAGACCGGGTGATATTTTGGGTGCACTCACTGGCGAGGCCGGCTTAATGGGCTCTCAGATTGGTAAGATAGATATTTTTGATATGTCGAGTTATGTGGCGATTGAGCGCACAGCATTACGACAAGCCATGAATTATTTGGCACAAGGTAAAGTAAAAGGGCGCAGTATTCGCGCTCGTAAAATTAGTTAGTTTTGAGGTAGTGATTTGTCAGAGTCAACATTTGCCGTTGGGCAACGCTGGATTAGTAATAGCGAAGCAGAGTTAGGTTTAGGAATTGTTAAGGAAAACAGTGGTCGCCGTGTTGTGATTAGTTTTCCGGCTGCGAGTGAAGAGCGGACTTATGCTGCTGATAATGCCCCTTTGAGCCGTGTTATTTATCCTGTTGGCGATACTGTTAAGACAGAAGAAGCTGTCAATTTCACCATCACGGCGCAGCATGATTTGAATGGTTGCATTATCTACCATGGGTCTGATGACGCGGGTAAAGAAATCAGTGTTCATGAACTTGATTTAAGTAGCCATGTTCAGTTCAGTCAGCCACAAGATCGCTTGTTTGCTGGGCAAGTCGATAAAAACCGTCAGTTTGAATTACGTACCGAAGCGTTGGCGCATCAACATCGATTAGAACAGTCTTCCGTGTTTGGCTTAATGGGACCACGAGTTCAACTATTACCCCATCAAATTTATATTGCCCATCAAGTAGCTCAACGCTTTGCACCGCGTGTATTATTGGCTGATGAAGTCGGCCTCGGTAAAACGATTGAAGCTGGCCTGATTGCACATCAGCAGCTCTTAACGGGCCGAGCACAACGCATTTTAGTCATTGTGCCTGATAGTCTCGTCCATCAATGGTTGGTTGAGTTATTACGCCGTTTTAATCTGCACTTCACCATTATGGACTACGAGCGTTTTGATGCCATTACTGAGGCAGAAGAGGGTAATCCATTTGAAAGTGCTCAGTTGGTATTGTGTCAGCTATCGATGCTGGCTGATCAAGATAATCCTGATATTTATCGCCAAGCCTGTGCAGCCGATTGGGATTTAATGATTGTTGATGAAGCCCATCACCTGCAGTGGTCTGAGCAAGAAGTCAGTGCCGAATACCACTGTATCGAAGGGTTAGCGCGTGAAGTCGCTGGACTCTTGTTGTTGACGGCAACACCTGAGCAATTGGGCGTTGAAAGTCACTTTGCCCGTTTACGGTTACTCGATCCTGAACGCTACTATGACTTAGCCGAATTTAAAGCCCAAGAAGCGACTTATCAACCAGTGAGTGCTTTAGTGACGGCTTTATTGGCTTATGAGTCTGGTGATGGTTTAACTGATTTTGCCTCGGATCTTGATGCATACTTGGGTGCTGATACTGCAAAAGCATTACAGTCTGCCGAAGACTTTGACGCTGAAAAGCAACGGGTTATCGACGCTTTATTAGATTTGCACGGCACGGGCCGGTTGTTGTTTCGAAATACCCGTGATGTGGTAACGGGTTTCCCTGAAAGACATTTACATCGTCATGCTTTAACCGCCTCCGATGTCTACAATGATCAAGCCTTAAATGGTGAACCTTTGGCTTTATTACAAGCTGAGCGTTTACTAGGTGATGATTGGTTAAGTCATGATACTCGGGTGACTTGGCTAGTTGATTGGTTAGCTGAGCATCGCCAAGAAAAGGTGTTGGTTATTTGCGCACAGGCTGAGACAGCACAAGATTTAGAACAATGCTTACGATTGCAGCATGGGAAACGCAGTAGTGTTTTTCATGAAGGTTTATCCTTGATTAACCGTGATCGTGCTGCGGCGTATTTTGCAGATGATGAAGAGGGCGCACAAGTTATGGTGTGTTCTGAAATCGGCAGCGAAGGCCGCAACTTTCAGTTCTCTCATCATTTGGTGTTATTCGATTTACCGCTTAACCCAGACTTATTAGAGCAACGCATTGGCCGTTTAGATCGTATTGGCCAGCAACAAGATGTCCAGCTGCATGTGCCCTATTATGAAAACTCGGCACAAGAAGTTTTACTGCGTTGGTATCACGAAGGTTTAAATGCCTTTGAACGCGTTTTCCCCGCTGGGGGCAGTATTTATCAAGCTGTTTCGGCAGCGTTACAACGGTGTTTAAAAGATGCCCATGATGACACGTTACTGACTGCGCTCATCACCCATACGCAAACCTTGGTTGCGGAGGCTATGTCTTCTTTAGAACAAGGACGGAACCGATTATTAGAACTTAATTCTTGTAAACTCCCCGTGGCAAATGAACTCATCGCTGATTTAGAAGATGGTAGTCAAAGTCTCGAGTTAGCCCAGTTTATGGATAAAGTGTTTGATGAGTATGGTGTTGAACAGCAAACACATAGTGCCGATAGTGTGATCTTGAGTCATGGTACTGAAATGCTGGAAAGTCATTTCCCAAGTTTGCCAGAAGATGGCATGACAGCAACCTATAAACGTCACCGTGCCTTACATCGCGAAGATATGGCTTTTTTGAGCTGGGAACACCCAATGGTGTTGGGCAGTTTAGACATGATTACACGCAGTGATTTTGGTAATACTGCGTTTTGTACGCTTGAGTACGATCGTTTACCTGCTGGGACTTTATTGCTTGAAGCGATTTTCAAGATTAGTGTGCCAGCACCTAAAGCATTGCAAGTAGGCCGCTTTTTATCGCATTCATACCTGCGTGTTGTCACTGATGAGCAAGGGCGAGATTTTAATACGCTGCTCGATGAGGAAACATTTAACCAATATGTCGGTCGAATCCCTAGAATCACCAAGCAAGAATTAGTTAAACAAGCTCGGCCGATGATTAATCGTTTGGTTATCGCCGCAAAAAAACTTGCTGAAGCACAGCAAAAAAATATTATCGATTCGGCGGTTGCAGAGATGCAAGCGGCAATGCTACCAGAGCATGAGCGATTGCAACGATTAGCTGAGGTTAATAAGGCGATTCGGCCAGAGGAATTAGCGCACTTGAATGAAACTCAGCTTGTTTTAGCTGAGGCTTTATCATCAGGTCAGTTAGTATTAGATGCGGTTCGTGTTGCTATTGTGACCGAACCATAAACATCATTATCAACATTGATTAAGGTTAAATAATGCATATTAGGTCTGTTTGCCTGTTCTTACTTACCTTTTCTCTCATGTTGCCTGTGGGTAGTAATGTTGCCAAACCGGCAATGGAACACAACAAAGATAAACAGATCACAAGTGGTTGGTTGGAATCTGTCGTGTTAGAACCATGGCAAATAAAACTCAGAGCCAAATTCGATACGGGGGCGAAAACGTCCTCCCTTCATGCTGTTGATATTCAGCGTTTTAAACGTAATGGGCAAGCTTGGGTCCGATTTAAAACCGAAGATAAGAAAAAAGACCTTACCACCAAATCGATTGAGTTGCCGGTCAAACGAGATGTTAAAATAAAGTCACATCACCGCGGTGCTGCCGTCAGGCCCGTAGTTGCAATGCGTTTTTGTTTAAATGGCCATCTTTATCATGGTGAATTTAGTTTGGTTGACCGGAGTGGCTTTAATTATCCGGTATTGCTTGGTAGAAGAGTCTTAAAGCAGGGTATCATTGTGGATGCGTCAACGACATTTACTTTGCCGATCGATTTACCACAATGTAAGCGTCTTCTTGAAAAGAATGTTGTAATAAACAGGGAACAATAATTTGAAAGACTTGCACGTCAAGTTTTTAGCGCTGGCTTTGCTATTATTTGCATTTAGCCTGATGTTCTATAAAGCCAATACGCTCGGTCTACCACTCTTTCCCAGTGAGGAAGTTGAAGTGTGGAGTGTCGAAGCACGTGTGGCATTCCAACCTAAAGAAGGCCCAGTTAAGATACGTTTTGCTTTGCCTAACCAGCCAGAAGGCTTTGTCATTGCCGATGAAAACTATGTTTCTGGTAAATATGGTTTGGCCTTTGAAACTGCTGACGATAATAAGATTGCCGAATGGGCTGTTCGACGCGCCAGTGGTGAGCAAGTCCTATATTATCAACTGCACTTAGCACGAGATGATAATCAAATCTCATCGCTTAAGCCTAATATAACGAGTCAACATGGACAGGATGTTTATTTCCCCGACGTACCTGGCTACTCAGAAGCCACGGCCACGATTGTTGAGGCTTTATTGAGCGAGGTTCGCCAAAAATCAGCTGATATTAAAACGTTCACGCGCGAGTTGTTATTGCGATTTAATGCTGATGAACCTGATGAAAATGTACAAGTTTTATTAAGTAATATTAAAACAGATAAAGCCCGTGTGGACATGCTAAGAGCAGTGCTCGCAGGTGCTCGCATTCCCTCTAGAATTGCTCATGTGTTGTTGCTCCGTGATGGCCTGCGGCATGGCAAACTTGAACCATGGTTACAAGTGCATGACGGCGAGCAATGGCTGTCCTTTGATCCCGGTAATGGCATTTCAAAGTTACCAGAGAATGCGCTAATCTGGAAAGTCGGTGAGCAACCTTTACTTGAAATGCGTGGGGGCAAGCAAGCAGAGCTTGATTTTTCAATCAGTCGCCATACGCAAGAACCCATCTATTTAGCTGAACAACGTGCCAGAAAGCTGGATTCTCATGCCATGGAATTTTCACTTTACAGTCTGCCGATCGAGACTCAAAATGTCTATCGTATCCTGCTGATGGTCCCACTTGGCGCCTTTCTAATTGTGTTGCTACGTAATATTATTGGGATTAAATCCTTTGGTACTTTCATGCCTATTTTGATTGCATTGGCATTTCGAGAAACCGAATTGATCTGGGGTATTGTGTTGTTTAGCCTTATCGTCGCCTTGGGCTTGGCAATCCGTTTTTACCTTGAATATTTGCAGCTTTTATTGGTGCCTAGGCTCGCAGCTGTGCTTATTATTGTGATTATTTTGATGACCATGATGACGATCTTCAGCCATAAACTAGGGTTTAGTCATGGTCTCTCTATTGCGCTGTTCCCAATGGTCATTTTGGCCATGACGATAGAGCGAATGTCCTTGATCTGGGAAGAAAAAGGGCCCTCCGAAGCTATTACACAAGGTGTCGGGAGTTTATTCGTCGCCGCTATTGGCTTTTTGGTGATGAGTAATGACTTGTTAAACCATATGATTTTCGTATTTCCAGAATTGTTGTTGGTTATTTTGGCGCTGACGTTACTGTTAGGTCGATACACAGGCTACCGTTTGACTGAGCTTTGGCGGTTTCGTGAAACATTGCGGTAGGTCATCCTAAAATGACCACTAACAAACAAGACATTGGGTCAATACTGCAAAAGCAGAAAGCTAAATGGTTAAAAATAGCCATGGGTTTTGATGCTAAATTACCTTGGCGCCGTTTAGAAAAGCTAGGCATTTTAGGCATGAATAAACGCAATGGCGATTTCATTGCTAAATACAATTCGCGCTCTAAATACCCCCTTGTTGATGACAAGGTTCAAACTAAGCGACTTGCAGAACAAGCAGGTTTGGCTGTGCCTAAACTATACGGTATTGTCAAAATAGAAAAAGATATTCCGCCTTTGGTTAAGCAACTCGAAGACTATGGTGACTTTGTCATTAAGCCTGCACATGGTAGTGGCGGTGAAGGCATTTTAGTCATAACCGGTACATCGCAACATGGTTTCCGTAAAAGTAGCGGTCAAATACTGTCTCAGGATGGCCTTGTTCACCATATTTCCAATATCTTAAGCGGTATGTATAGTCTGGGTGGTCTGCCTGATGTCGCACTTGTTGAGCAACGGGTGCGGTTTGACCCCGTTTTTGCTGATATTAGTTATCAGGGTGTGCCGGACATTAGAACGATTGTGCTCAAAGGTGTGCCGGTAATGTCTATGCTGCGTTTACCAACGCATGAGTCTGATGGCAAAGCGAACTTACATCAGGGCGCTATCGGCGTTGGCATCGATTTAAAAACCGGTAAAACGCTCGGTGGCGTGATGCATGAGCAATTTATCACGCAACACCCTGATACTGGGTTTTCCATTACTGATGTTCAAATTCCTAATTGGGATTTGATTCTAGATTTGACTGCTCAATGTTATGACTTGGTTGGCTTAGGCTACATCGGTGTCGATATTATTTTAGATCAGCATCATGGGCCTTTGATGTTAGAAATGAATGCGAGACCTGGGCTGAGTATTCAAATAGCGAATCAATGCGGTTTGTTAACACGGCTAAATCAGATCGAGGCAATGACAGAATTACCCAAAGACGTTGCTCAACGTATTGCTTTGGCGAAAACGTTGCAAGGTGAAACATCAAACAGTCTCAATGGGTGATTTGTTCAAGTAATCAACTGTAAAATTGTGTAATAACCACGCCGTGAGGCGTTAATTACAGTAGAATTTAGCCTGTTCGGACTTCTTTGTCTTTTAGCTTTTAGGAGAAACATTTGTTAAAACGTGTTTTATTACCGCTTATCATCCTATCCATTGCGATTGCAATTTATATGGCGTTGAGTGCTTCTAAGCCAGAAAAGAAGAGTCTGCAACAAGCTGAAAAAATATGGCGCGTGAATACGGTACCCGTTAAGTTTGAACAAATTTCCCCTGAGATTACGATTTATGGCCGTGTCGAAACACCACGTCGCGCCTCACTCAATGCCGCATTAACGGCAGATGTAACTCAAATAAACATTTTGGAAGGTGCGATTGTTTCTAAAGGTGATGTGTTAATTACTTTAGATAATAGCGACGCTGATTTATTACTGAATCAACGCGAGGCCGACTTGGCAGAAATCAATGCCTTGATCTCTAGCGAACTAGCACGGCAACGACGTGATAAAGGGCTATTGGCTAATGAGAGGTCTTTATTAACCTTAGCCGAGAAAGCCGTCACCCGGGCAAAAAAGCTTGATGCCTCTCGTTTGGTGACGCGTTCTTCATTAGATGAAGCGGTCTCTAATCAACAAAGACAAATTGTCACTTTTAAACGGTTACAGTATGACATTTCTGAGCATCCTGCTCGGATGGCAGGATTAAAGGCAAGACAGTCCCGTGCTAAAGCGCTACTAGAACAAGCGCAATTAGATGTTGACCGTACTTTTATTAAAGCGCCTTTTAATGGTCGTATCGCTAACTTAAATGCTTCTTTGGGTGATCGCGTCCGGGTCGGTGATAATTTGTTAACGGTTTATGATCTTGAACATTTAGAAGTGCGAGCGCAAATTCCTGGTCGTTACCTTAAACAGGTCCGCGATAATTTGACTAAGGGCCAAAACCTGACGGCATTAGCCACGTTAGACGATAAAGTGCTCACCTTTGAATTGACCCGTTTATCGGGTGAAACGCGACAAGACAGTGGCGGTGTGGATGGTCTATTTGGCTTAGCGGCAGATAATCACACATTAGCACTGGGCACCTTTCTTGAACTATCACTTTCTTTAGGCTCACAAGAAAATGTGATTGTGATGCCTTTTAACGCCTTATATGGCTTGAACCGGGTTTATCGTATTGAAGAAGGTTATTTAAAAGCGGTGAAAATTTCACGGATCGGTGAATATGAGAACAGTGATGGTCAAACGCAATTATTAATTCGCAGTAATGATTTAAAAGCCGGTGATCGCGTTATTAGTACACAATTGCCCAATGCTATTACAGGGTTACGCGTAGAGACTTTGAATGACGACTCATAAGTCCGATTTTATTGGCTTATTTGCCCAGCATAAGGTTGCTGCTAATCTGTTAATGCTGATCTTGATCCTTGCCGGGCTAGCGTCTTTAACCCGGCTAAACACTCAATTTTTTCCTAACTTTGTCTTAGATACTATTACCGTTCGTGTTGAATGGCGTGGTGCCAGTTCTGAAGATGTTGAAGATGCGATTTCATCTAGGCTTGAACAAGAATTACGCACGATTGATTTCGTGAAAAAAATGACTTCAACATCCTCATTTGGCAGTGCTGTCGTTGCCTTAGAGTTTGAAGAAGGCACCGAGATGGGCGCAGCCTTAGACCAAGTTAAGGAAGAAGTCTCTCAATTACGAAACCTCCCTAGCGACTCAGAAATTCCAAAAATTAGCTTGGTCACGGCTTATGAACCCATCGCCCGTTTATTGATTACAACCGACGGCGAACTAGACGAATTACGCTATTTTGTTCATGAAGCGGAACATGAACTATTAGATCGCGGTATTTCTAGGGTGACGATTACAGGGCTGCCCGAAGAAGAAATGGCAATCCAATTATCAACTCAAAAGCTAGAATCCCTCGGTTTAGACCTCAATGATGTCGGTGATCGGATTGCTGAGTTAAGCCGTGATTTACCGGCAGGTGAAGTCGGCAATGCAGACACAGCACGATTGTTACGAAGCCTTGACCAACGCCGTGATGCAGAAGCCTTTGCTCAGCTACCCTTAAAAACAGATTACTCTGGTCGTCTCGTGCTGTTAGACGATGTGGCAACGATTGAACGCCGGCCAATGCGTAATCAAGTCAGTTTATTTTTTGAAGATAAGCCAGCTGTTGAAATCCGTTTACAAAGGACCGAAAGTGCGGATTCATTAAAATCTGCCGAAATTTTAGAACAATGGGTTGAAGAAACTGTGCCAAATTTGCCTAGAGGGGTGAGTTTAAAAGTGTATGACGCCAGTTGGGAATTGATCGCTGAGCGTATGAACTTATTGCTAACCAACGGAATTGGCGGCTTAGTCTTAGTAATCGGTATTTTGTTTTTGTTCCTACATGGGCGCGTCGCAATTTGGGTTGCAGTGGGGATCCCCGTTTCCTTTATGGCGACGTTGTTTGTGATGTACTTATTCGGTGGCACAATCAATATGATCAGTCTGTTTGGCCTGATCATGGCATTGGGGATTATTGTCGATGATGCTATTGTCGTTGGTGAAGACGGCTTAGCGCACTATCAAAGTGGCGAAGGCTCCCTGATGGCTGCAGAAGGGGGTGCAAGAAGGATGTTAGCCCCAGTTATTGCTTCATCGTTAACAACCATCTCCTCCTTTCTACCATTAATGTTGATTGGAGGAACAATTGGTAACATATTGTTT
Organism: uncultured Gammaproteobacteria bacterium; assembly: GCA_905479985.1. Classification (GTDB taxonomy): domain Bacteria; phylum Pseudomonadota; class Gammaproteobacteria; order Nitrosococcales; family Methylophagaceae. The sequence goes on from CAJQOM010000014.1 coordinate 41,201, forward strand.
GATATACCATTTGTCGTTGTTTGCGTCATCATTGCTTCTTTATTTGAAAGTTTTTTAATCCTGCCAGGCCATTTACGCCACGCTTTCCAAAAAATTCATCATCAAGAACCGCCGCCACGTCGTCAATGGTTGGATGCTAAGTTTAATTATTTACGCGACGAATTGTTTAGACCGTTGGTGACAAAAGCAATTCAATATCGCGGCATTACCATTACTGCCACATTAGGTTTATTGATTATCTGCTTTGGTTTATTAGCCGGTAATAGAATCTTATTTACCTTTTTCCCTTCTCCAGAAGGAGTCAAAGTGTTTGCTAATGCACGTTTCACGGCCGGGACACCTTCTCATGTTGTCGCTGAGTTTTTAGATGAACTGAATCGGACTTTAGATGAAACTGAAGAAGCCTTAGGTGGCGATTTGATTGTTTTAGATGTCACGCGCTTAGGCAGTGCCAGTACGGCAGGACGTGCGTCTTCTCAAACCGCTGAGCGCTTTGGTTCTATTCAAGTTGAAATGATATCGCCTGATGCCCGTGAGGTCAGAAATAAAACCTTTATGCGTGAATGGCGACAGCGAATTGTCTTACCCGCTGGGATAGAAACATTTACTTTATCTGAATCTCGTACTGGCCCGCCAGGTAATGATATTGATATTCGCTTAACGGGTGCATCAGCAGATATTTTGAAGCAGGCGGGACAAGACGTTGTTCAGGCCTTGAAACAACTACCTGGCATCAATGCCATTGAGGATGATATGCCTTATGGACAAGAGCAGCTCATTTATGAAATAAAAGGTCAAGGCGAGGTATTAGGTTTGACTGTGAACAATGTCGGTCGCCAATTACGGGCTGCATTTGATGGTCGTTTGGTCCAGATTTTTCAAGATGGTGATGATGAAGTTGAAGTCCGTGTCATGTTGCCAGATAGTGAGCGTAATACCTTATCGACACTTGAAAACTTTATGATTCGACTGCCACAAGGCGGGAGTGTGCCACTCTCTTCCGTAGTGGAATTTAAAGCACGACGTGGCTTTGATGTGTTGCGTCATACTAACAGTCAACTCGCAATTCATATTACGGCTAATGTTGATGCCAAATTGAATAATGCCAATGAAATCATTGCAGATTTGAAAACCAGTTTATTACCCGAATTATCACAACGTTATGGCGTCAAAGCCGGATTCGAAGGTAGGGCTGAAGATCAGGCAGAGACCATTAGTGAAATGAAGCAAGGCTTGATGTTAGCCTTGATTTTAATTTATCTCATTTTAGCTTGGGTCTTTTCATCTTATGGTTGGCCGTTAGTAGTGATGGCGGCAATTCCATTTGGTTTAATTGGCGCTTTATTTGGTCATGCTGCAATGGGCATAGATCTGACCATCTTGTCGCTGTTCGGTATTTTTGGTTTGTCTGGCATTGTGGTCAATGACTCGATTATCTTAGTCACTTTCTTTAAGCAGCAGCGTGAGAAGGGGGTTGAGACGACGGAAGCCATTATTACTGCAGCTACCCATCGCTTACGAGCCGTTTTATTAACGTCATTAACCACGATTGGTGGCTTAACGCCGCTGCTCTTTGAAACATCACGACAAGCACAGTTTTTGATTCCGATGGCAGTGTCGATCTCATTCGGTTTGATGTTTGCTACTGTGTTGGTGTTGTTAGTGATTCCTGCTTTATTATCGGTCCACGAAAGTATTGCAGAAAAATTTATGGATCGCAGTATGGTGGCTAAAAAAAGCTAACGATTGTCTTAGGTTTAGTGACCATTTCGAATTCTAAGCAATAAGTTTTGCCATAAGCTTAAGTGGGCTGCGTCGGAGACGCGTTGATTTTCTTTTGGCTTGGTTAACCATAACCCTGAGCCATTAAAACTATAAACTGGTATTAAATCAGTTCTTTGTGATGCATACTTAATCTCAATTATTAAGTTATCCAAGACCAATGGCACAGCACGTTTATTTTCAAAATAGGTCAGTACCATATGGGCTTGGTTCAATTCGATAGCTTTAACATAGGTCAGCCTGAGCTTGCTTTCATCGACGCCTAATTGTTTTAAGGTGAAATATTTGGCAATGGCGTAATCTTCGCAATCGCCGCCGCCAATAGAGAGGGTTTCTATCGGCGTTGCCCAATAGTCTTTTTGCTCCCACAGTGCCTGGTCGTTGATGAATTGCACATTGGCATTGAAGAAGGCATTAACGCGATTTAATTTCTCTTGCTCAGGTAGATCCTGATTATCTTGAATGAGCTGTTGCCAGTCGATAACGCGTTGCCGTGCAAATTTATTGTATTTTTGTTCGATCGTATTGAGCTGCTGCTCTGTCATGTCCTGTTCAGAATGTGCTGACCAAGACAAAGCAAAGCCGATGAGCATTATGCAGCCCAATCGTTTTGTTTTTGTGTTAAACAACATCGTGTTGCTCGGTTAGCGGCTAATACCGTAGATTGATTTGGCTTTAACAATATCGAGGTCGGCATCCGACTTGACCCCTTCGGCTAATACTTTGATATCTAACAAGCTCGCGACTTCACTGATGAGATCTAAGAATTGTGTTTTATTCGGATCATCCGCAATATTTGTTGTGAGATCACGCGCTAATCGGAGATAGTTAATATTAAGCGACTTGAGTTGTTCAATATCAATAATATCTGGAGAATAACGTTTTAATAAAACCGTTGCTCCCAATGAATTGACAAAATGAGCAAAACTGGCAAAAGCAGCAATATCTTTGGTGACAGAATAGGCGGTGACACTGAAACTAAGGAGTTTTAAATCAATTTTTGTTTTCGCTAATCGTTCTTTTAACCACAGGTTAAAGGCATGTGAGCTGATTGAATCCATTGTTAAGTTAATGGTCACAGGATTAGTTTTGGCCGTTTCTTCCATTAAGGAAATGACTTTATTGACAATGGCTTGATCTAACGCTTCAACGAGCTGAAACTCTTGTGCCATTGAAAAGAAGGTCCCGATCGATAACAGGTTGCCATCATTATCGCTAATAGCGGTAAAGACTTCTTCCATGACTTTTTGAGGGGGTATTTGTTTGTAATCATGCGCCTCTGCGGTGAAGGTAATTTCTGGCGTGGGAAGATTATTATCAATGGCACTGCTGATCAGTATTTTCCATTCCATATCACTCATTGGACTGGCAAGATCATCTTTGATGTAATAGGCGTTATTGCCAATGTTTTTAGCATGTTCATAAGCTTCGACCATGCCGGGATAAAGTTTATCGAAATCACTGCTACGTTCGTAATGAATCACACCAATATGAATTAAATCTTCTTGTTGATATGACTTACCTAAAATAGCAATATCGTTTTTAAGTTGTTTAATCAGCCGTAACATTTCATTTTGGTTAAAACCTGGGAATAGTAAGGCAAACTCTGACCCTTGAAGTCGATAGGCCGTTCTACTGAACTGTTCTGTTGATCTTAGAATCGCGGCAAACTCAAGCAATAAGTTATTAACAGCCTCATTACCTTTGTCTTTACTTAGGAAGCCTAAATCATCAAACTTAATTAAGGCCGCATAACCTTCGCCTTTATAACCCGATAAGGCTTGTTTTAAATTGACTTGAAAAGTCGCCTGATTGAGCAATTTCGTTAAGGGATCTTGTTTCAGGCTTTCACTGACTATCTCTAGACGTCGATTAAGACGGCTAATCATATGGCCGATTTTGTCGGACATGCTGTTCATGGATAAAGCGACATGTTTAACCTCACGGGTCCATGGTAATTTGGTGATCGTGGTGAAATGGCCTGCTGAAATTTGTTCAGCTTGTTGGGCAATATCATGTAAGGGCCGTAGGGTGTAGCGTAAAACGGTGATCAGTAAGAGCATGGCTGCAAGGAATATAAGGCCAGATACGATTAAGGTTGATTGGGCTTGTTGATATAACTTTAAGTAGCCATATGCTGGATTAGATGTCACATACAGTTTGCCACTCATCTGCCAGCCTGAGCTGATTTCAGAGACCGCCGTTGCACCTTGCATTGGTACTAACTCAATAAACCAAGCTGGCACACCAGGCACGATTTGAGGATTAGTCAATTTAACCAGTTCTTGATTATCAATATTCACTAAGCGCATTTCTCGGTAATAACCGGTATCGAAAATAGCAGTCATCATCGTTTCAAGGATAGGATCTTGTTCATTCTCCATATGCGGGCTAAGAGAAAGTCCTAATGAGGTCGCGGTATCTTTGACGTGGAATTGTGATTCGACTTCTAAATAGCTTTTGATATTGTTAATGCTCAATATCAGACTGGCCGAGAATACGATAAAAAATATTAAGCTCAGTAACAGTAATAATTGTTTAGACAGTGACATGGTTCATTCCTTGGTATCTTGCCTTGGTATTGATAGACAATGACCGGTTTAGTAAAATCAACGACGAGAAAATGCCTGATTATTGTATCTTAATAGGTCAAGTTAAACCTTTAAACAAATCACGCTATGGCCAATTTAACCTCAAATAACATTATGTTTCTTGTGGTGATATTGGTAGGATCAGTATTTCTTCTGTGTGATGATTTATTAATGCTCACTGCTTTACTCCAAATGTCTTTGCTGATTGCCTGTGGCAGCGCTTGGCAAAAATATGCACCAAGCCACCTATCGCCATTGGCACATCGCCGAGCGTTAACAGACTTGGTGTTTTATATCTTATTGCCCGCATTGGTGTTGGATGTGATCTGGCGAGCGCCGTTAAATCAGTCTTCTTTGTTTATTTCATTATTAGCCGCTTGCGGTGTTGCCAGTGGCTTAGCCATTGTTTGGTTTGTCTTGCGTTATCTAGATTGTTCACCGAAACAAAAAGGCGTTTTATTACTCGCGTCGGCTTTTCCTAATGCCACTTATTTGGGTCTACCGGTTTTAGATCAAGTGATGGGACCGGCGACGCGTGCAACCGTTTTACAATATGACTTATTTGCTTGCACGCCGATTTTACTGTCTCTAGGGATGTTAATTGCACGTCACTTTGGCGATAACAAAACGGATTTACACCCATTAAAAGAACTCTTGAAAGTGGCGCCGTTATGGGCAGTGGCTCTTGGGGTAGCATTTAACGTCAGTGGTTTTATTCAACCGGATTTTATCCATACAGCATTAGCCACGTTAGCCGGTGGCGTCGTGCCGTTAATGTTAATCGTACTGGGTATGAGTATTCGTTGGCAACGTTTGCATTATCGGCTGATGCCTTTGCTATTGCCGGTGATTGTCACTTCCTTAATCTTGGTGCCCTTAGTGGTGCTCTCGGCCAGCCATTTACTCGGACTCTCAGCGAACTTAATGCAACAAGTCGTGATTGTCGCTGCCATGCCAACGATGGTGTTTGGTGTCGTCATCAGTGAGCGTTATCAGCTGGATACTGAGCTTTATGCCTCGGCAGTGACTGTCACGACGCTGCTCAGCCTGGTGACATTACCAATCTGGTTTTACACCTTATCTAGCTGATTTGACCACGTTAGGTTGGCTTTCTCAATTGCTGATTTTAGTAAGCCCATGGCTTGATCAATTTGGTCTGTCTGACCACGCAAGCTCAATTCAATATGGGGTACTTCACCTAGGTGTGGCAAGCTAGAAAAACGCAATGTCGGGTAATTTTCAACAATTTTTATCATCACGGGTAATAAGTCTGATTCTCGGCCATGCGTTACATAAATAATTTGCTCATCTTGAGGAGATAAGTCTCTCAGTCCCGGATAGAGATTATCTAGCACCCATTCAATCATTGGCCATGACATTTCTGGAAAACCTGGCATAAAGTGGTGGTCATCAAATGAAAAACCGGGCACGCGGTTGATTGTATTCGGGATAATTCGGCTTCCCACAGGCAGATGTCCCATTAAGATACGGTTTGGGTAGGCTTGTTGGCCGTACTGTCCCTCGATCTCAGCTACTGCGTGGGGATGGGGGAGCAAATCAACATTGGCGACTCTGGCGACCGTTTGTCTTGTTCTATCGTCTGGTGTGGCACCAATACCGCCAAAACTGAAGACCAGATCTTTAGTGGCTAGGGTGAAGCTTAAAAAACGTTCTAACTGTTCGGCTTCGTCGCCGACAATAATCGTCCAACTCAGCTCTAAACCACGCTGGGCTAACACTGACTGTAAGTACTGGAAATGCTGGTCTTGTCGCTTACCTGACAGTAATTCATCACCAATAATCAATGCACCAATATTCATGGTCGTTCCGCCTTTTAGGTGAGTGTCGCTTCAGTTTCTTCCCGATTTCGCATAAAATCAGCCGTTTTGACAAATGACGCCATTAATTGCTCTGCCAATAACTCGTCTAACTCTAATGTGGCGAGCGCATGCGCCATGCAATATAACCATTGATCGCGTTCTTCGATACCAATAGAAAATGGCATGTGACGTTGGCGTAACCTTGGATGACCATATTTCTCAATATAGAGGTCAGGGCCACCTAGCCAACCGGTTAAAAAAAGAGTTAGTTTTTCTTCGCTGCTAGCGATATCAACCGGATGCATGTCGCGAACCCGTTTGGTTTGGACTGTTTCAGACATAATCTGATAAAAAGTTTTAGCAAGATGCCGAACCGCAGGTTCACCACCAATACGGATATAATGGGACTCTAGTTCTGACATGACGTGGCTCAAGATAATAAAATTGTCTTTTATCTTAACCTTGTTCGAGGTAACTATAAAGCAATGTTACTTGCGACAATCTATTGAGACAAGGATAATTGTCGCACCTTATCAAACACCTTTGTTTTGTCATGTTCTGTGTGTTTGATGACTTTTATTAATCTACAAGGGGTGTCAATCCATGAGTGAAAAAATTGTAATGCGTACGGGTGAATGTTTATTAGCCGGTGGTCCTCCATTTACGGCTGCTGAACCTGAAGTCATGATTGGTGAATTAGACGGTCCTTTTGGTTCTGCTTTTGCTAATTTAATGGGTGACCAAGTAAAAGGTCATTCACGTGTTTTAGCGCTGATGAATACTGATGTCATGGTGCGTCCTGCGACTTTAATGGTCAGTAAGGTCACTGTTAAAAGTAACGCTTACACGACTATCTTAATGGGTACAGTCCAAGGCGCGATTGCAAACGGCGTGTTAGATGCAGTTCGCAACGGCACTATTCCTAAAGAAAGAGCCAATGAGTTAGGTATCATTGTTTCTGTTTGGTTAAATCCTCAAATCACCTCTGTTGAAGATCTAGATCATGAAGCCTTATTCAATATCCATCGCGAAGCGACACGTAAAGCGCTTGAAAAAGCGATGAACTTTGAGCCAAGCATTGATTACTTATTAGAAAACCAAGATAAGTTGGTCCATAAGTATTATGAAAAAGCATTGGCTAAATAAGTCAGCAAAGACTTAATGTAGAAAACGGCCTATATAGTTCGCTATATAGGCCGTTTTTTTGTTTGAAAACTTGCTAAATGCCTTTGAGGCCGTTATTTTTAGGACTATAAACACCGTGATGAAGAGAACAAGGTTGAATGGCTGATACTCCGCATAAAGATGAACATAATCTTTATTCTATTGATTTGTTGATGCAACAAACGCGTCAGCTCGCCGCGCGTTATCGTCAGACAACTGGAAACACCTTACCTATCACCGGTGAAATTGCCCGTTTTGATGTGGCAAAAGCATTGAATCTGACCTTGAGCGATGATTTAACCTTGGGCTATGACGCGATTGGTAATGCTGACCGTGATGGTTTGAAAGTGTTGATTAAAGGCCGGGTTATTTTTGAAGACAGTCATTCCAGCCCACGACTCGGCCAACTTAAGCCAGATGGCCGTTGGGATCGGGTTGTGATGGTGTTATTTGATGACGATTATCTTCCTGTTGAGATGTATGAGGCAACGGCTGATGCTATTAGTGCTGCATTAGAAGCTAAGGCAGAGAGTAAAAATAAAAAACGTGGGGCCATCTCGGTAGCCCAGTTTAAGATTATTAGTGCATTAGTTTGGACCGAACAAGAAGGCGAAGTTGCTGATGTTTGGGATAATCATAATGATGTCGAATAAAGGGTGCATGAAATGGTAGTAGGTGACTTTATTGGTTGGGGTATTTTGGCGACATTGGTCGTTTATATTATCGTTCTTTATAATAACCTCGTCTCTTTAAAACACAATATTAGCAAGGCTTGGGCAAATATTGATGTCTTGTTAAAACAACGTCATGATGAGCTGCCAAAACTGGTTGAAACGTGTAAGCAATATATGCAGTTCGAACAGGAAACGCTTGAAAAAGTAATGGCTGCTCGAAACTCAGTGGCTCAAGCACAACAGCAAAATGATATTCCGGCTTTGGGGCAAGCAGAAGGGGCTTTGCGCTTAGGTTTAGGTGGTTTATTTGCCGTTGCAGAAGCTTATCCCGATCTTAAAGCCGATACCACATTTCAACATTTACAAGCCCGTATCACCGGCTTAGAAAATGCGATTGCTGATCGCCGTGAGTTTTATAACGAAAGTGTCAATGTCAATAATGTCAGAATCGAGCAATTTCCTGATCTCATCATCGCACGCTTTTTTAACTTCAAAGCGCATAGTTTATTAGAGTTTGCAGAACACGAATTGGCCGATGTCAATATTAAGCAATTATTCGATAACTAATTGATGTTCAATGATGTTATTACCGCGTTAACCGGTAATATATTAAACCTACCCATTTGGTTCTTTTGGGCATTAACGGCGTTTTTAACCGGCTTTAGCTTGAATGCCTTTTATCGTTTATTTCGCTGGTTTCAATATGCTCGGTTAATTGAGAGCGTGCCGACAGCAAAAATTCGCAGTGCGGCGCAAGGTTATGTTGAGCTATCTGGTATTGCCAAACTCATGGATGGGCCTATTATTGTGTCTCCTTTGACAGGTAAAACCTGTGTTTGGTACAGCTATATCATTGAAGAAAAGGTAGATACTTCACGCAGGGAAGGTCATTTCAATAGCGCTTGGCAGATTGTTGATCAAGGAAAAAGTGAAGAGTTATTTTTATTAGAAGATGAAACTGGCCGCTGTGTCATTGATCCTGATGATGCAGATGTTGTTATTAGTCATAGTAAAATGTGGCATAAACGCCATGTTAACCCGCCTAGGCGTTATAGTGAGCAGCTTATTCGCGATGGCGATCCACTCTACGCAATCGGTTTTTTTAAAACGGTTGCGGATATAGAACAACAGCAAACACGCCGACAAGTTGCACATCTTTTAAGACAATGGAAGCAAGACCCTGGCTTGTTATTGCACCGTTTTGATCAGGATCGTAATAATCAACTAGATCCTGATGAGTGGGAGAAAGCCCGTGTGGCAGCAGAAAGTGACGTCAGGCGTGAGCAAGGACTCAAGGCAAGTGAAGAACAGTTAAATGTAATGATGAGTAGCGATGTGTCCGATCAAGCTTATATTTTATCTTCTGAACCAGAAGCCGTATTAATTCGGCAATATCGCTGGCGTGCGTTGAAATCACTTGGGGTATTCTTTGTTTTTGGTTCGGTGGCTGTTTGGCTCTTTAATGTTAGATTTGGTTTATAAGTTATATGCAAGAAGAAATTAGTTTGGCGTTTGGTGATGGTGGCTTATTGTCACAACACATTAAGGGATATTCGCCGCGTCTCCAGCAGCAGGAAATGGCCAGTACAATTGCTGAAGCCTTGTCGAACATTACCGTGTTAATTGCTGAGGCGGGTACCGGCACTGGCAAAACCTTTGCTTATCTCGTACCTGCTATTTTATCAGGTCAGAAAGTCATCATTTCGACCGGTACAAAGAATTTACAAGACCAATTGTTTAATAAAGACATACCCACTTTGCGAAAAGCATTGGCCATGCCTTTTCAAGCCGCTTTGTTAAAAGGACGGAGTAATTATTTATGTCACTATCGGCTCCATCAAGCACAACACGATCCTTTGATGATGCCGCATTCCGACACTTTACATGATCTGATGTTATGGTCGGGTGAAACACGGTCCGGTGATCTCAACGAAGATGATTTATTAGAAGAGGGCTCGCCATTATGGCCAAAAGTGACCTCAACCATTGATAATTGTTTGGGCTCAGATTGTCCTAATTCAGCGGAATGCTTTATCAATGAAGCCCGTAAAAAAGCCCAAGAAGCGGATATTGTTGTGGTTAATCACCATTTATTAATGTCTGATATGGCGTTAAAATCTGCTAGCCAAGGTGAAGTATTACCAAATGCTGATGCCTATATTATTGACGAAGCCCACCAGTTACCCGATATTGCGACGCAGTTTTTAGGCGACCGTATTAGTAGCCATCAAATTCAGGAATTATGTCGGGACACTGTTCGGGAAATGGCACAAGATGCCGCTGATATGTCATCGCTACAAGATCATGCTGACAAAACAGAGTCCGCACTGCGGGCATTTCGATTAAGCTTGGGTGATAAGGAACAACGGACACCTTGGATGACAATGCTAGAAAGAATGGGTGTTGAAAATAAGTTAACCGACTTGATCGAAGCGATGGAAGACTTGGCGGAGCAATTAAGTCTTGCAGCAGAGCGCGGGAAAGGGCTTGAGCAATGCCATAGCCGTGGCAAGGCGCTTTTAGAGACCTTACATTTCTTTGATCAGCAGCAAGATGATGCCGAGTTGGTTTTGTGGACTGATATTCGTCAAAATGGCATGACACTGCATGCCACGCCACATAATATTAGCGATCATTTTCAGCAGTGGATTGAGCAAAAGCCACAATCATGGATCTTCACGTCGGCCACGTTAACTGTTGCGGGAAAATTCAATAATTTCAGTCATCAATTAGGGATTTCTGAAGCCGATAATGTTGTTTGGCCAAGTCCTTTTGATTTTGAAAAACAAAGCTTACTCTATATGCCAAAGATTCCTGTTGATCCGAGTCATGACAGTTATTTAGACCATATTATCCAAATCAGCAAAGATATGATTGCGTATAGTCGAGGGCGGACATTCTTGCTGTTTACCAGCTACCGGGCGTTGAATAAAGTTGCCGATGCACTTACTGATATTGATTACCCATTAATGGTACAAGGTCGGGGTTCAAAATCGAGTTTACTAAGCGAGTTTCGCGAGCATGGTAATGCGGTTTTATTAGGCACTAATAGCTTTTGGGAAGGGGTCGATGTGCGAGGAGAAGCGTTATCCTGTGTGTTAATCGATAAAATTCCTTTTTCAGCACCCGATGATCCCATTTTGCAAGCAAAAATCGAGCATTTGAAGCAGCGGGGCGGTAGTCCCTTTTCATCGATTCAGATTCCAAGTGCCGTGATTCAACTTAAACAGGGCATTGGCCGCTTAATTCGCGATCAATCGGATTATGGTGTGTTGGTTTTGTGCGATCCGCGTTTTTTGACAAAGCCATATGGTAAACATTTTTTAAGGAGTTTACCGCCGATGCCTATTACGCAGGACAAAGCCGATGTTGAACGTTTTTTTAAAACCCGTGAAACCAGTGCTTAGGTTTTACTGGCTATCCAAATACGCAAATGCTGTCATGAAGGCTTGTTCTTGAAACTGCTTTAAACCCGTGTCTTTAAAATTCATCGTTGTATGACTATTTTTAATAATCTCTTTAATTTTTGATGAGGCTAATAAAGTCACATTCAAATCGTCAATCAACTGAATCGCCGCTTCTAATTTAAAACTAACGGCACCACCGGCAAATTTCCCGCGTGTTAAGCGTTCTTTAATAGCCACTTTTTCGACCTGATAATCGGCGATTAATTTGGCAAAATCAAATTGGAGTTTTTGTAATTGTTGTTGATCTTTTGCATCACTAATTGACAGTTTTTTCACGCGGCATTCGTTTAAAGTATATAAACCATCCTCTAATGACATCAGGCAAATAACAACATCATTACCCTTGAGTTCTACACCGCATACTTTCATTAGTTGATCCTAGTGATTTGTCAGCTGGCTATGATACGCGTTTAGTTTAAATCAATGGCAAATTCTTTTAACAGCTCGATCGGCACGATGTCGAGGGCTTTTTTATGTGTCCGCGTTAGATGTACCCTGGGTGCCATTTTCTGATGGTAGGCCTCTAGCCAGCGTTGTGCACATAAACACCAGCGATCGCCTTGATTCAATCCCGGAAAGCCAAATTCTGGGACAGGTGTACTGAGATCATTGCCTTTAAAACGTGAATATTCGAGAAAAGCGATACTGACTTCTATACATATCGTATGCGAACCAATATCGTCATCATTAGTGTTACAGCAGCCATCTCGGAAGAAACCCGTAATAGGATCTTCACCACATGGCAATAATGGTTCACCAAAGACATTGACTGATTCATCAAGTTCAATTGCCATACTTTTCCTTATAACACTCAGTTTTCAAGATTTATTTTCCCATCGATCTGCTGGCTAATATTCAAACTGGCAACAGACAAAGTCATGTTAATATCTAATACTTCTGACCCATTCAATTCGCCAGATTCAATGGCTTTGTGTATTGTCTGCTCAATGATTCTTTGTGATGAGATGCCGACCTTTTTAAGGTATTGCCTAATCTGTATATTTAAGTTGTCTTCGTTCATAACCTTCTCCTGATTTGCCAGCAGTTGTCGTTATTTATCGTACTTAATATATTTAAAGCGTTGATCATCGGGTGTACCAACCAAAGCACTACCTTCTAAGCCTGGCTGCCACATGATGACGTCTTCTATTTTTTTCGCTAACTCGAAATCTTTATCTGTGATTCCTTTTGCAGCATGGTTCATTAACTTAACGATTACAAAAGCATACGACATGCTCATATCAGGATGATGAAACCCCGCCTCAGCTAAGTGTCCAACCGTGTTGACAACCATCAATGTTGCTTTCCAACCGCTTGTTTTATATTTACGGCGTATCCAACCGTTTTCTAAATACCAGTGGGGGAGTTCAGCCTTTAAAAAGGCGTCGACTTCATCATTTGAGTATACTCGCTCGTCTTCACCTTCACGCCATGCCATGTTTCATTTCCTTAATCAATTCATGTTTAAAATTAAGAGTAGCCCATATTTATAACGTATTGCAAGATATATAAAATTCAGGTTTCCGTACTAAAATATGACTACTCCAAAGCCATTCATTATCTATGACCATGGAATTAAGGACAGTGTTTCTTATGACGCTGAAAAAAATGCCGTTAAGTCTGCATTCCATCGCCACAGGAATCGAACAAAATCCTCATTGTTTTTGTCTAATGGATAACTCAAACAGGTATAACTTAGAAATAGCTAAGGATGCATTTGGAGTGATTTATGAAGTTACTCACTGTATTAGTGCTATGTAGTTTAGTGATAGCAGCGGTTATACCGCAAAGTCAGGCTGTGCCAACACGACAAGCCTTTGTGCTAGATATTAATGGTGTTATTAGTCCTGCCACGGCAGATTATGTTGAACGCGCCTTTGATAAAGCAAACCAGGCCAATACCGAATTTATCCTTTTGAGAATGGATACACCGGGTGGTTTGGACTTATCTATGCGAAGCATCATTAAAAAAATATTAGCTTCTCCAATTCCTGTTGTGACTTATGTTTCACCGGGTGGCGCACGCGCAGCTAGTGCTGGAACTTATATTTTATATGCTAGTCATGTTGCCGCCATGACACCTGGCACCAACCTTGGTGCAGCTACACCTGTACAAATGATACCTTCAGCACCCACTTTACCTAACGAGAAACCACCGTTGCAAAAGGAAAATGAAACAGACAATAAAAACCTTTCTAATCAAGCCCAAGATCCAATGTCTAAAAAAATAATCAATGATGCTGTGGCTTATATTAAAAGCTTAGCTGTATTGAGAAACCGTAATGCACAATGGGCTGAACAAGCTGTTCGGGCAGCAGCCAGCTTGCCTGCTAAAGAAGCGCTTGAAAAAAATGTCATTGATATCGTTGCGATCAGTCGAACTGATTTGTTTAGACAATTAGACAATAGAAAAATCAAGATCTTAGGAGAAGAGAAAACTCTCACAACCCAAGATCTCACTGTCAGTGAAATACTGCCAGATTGGCGGAACAAACTTTTAGATACCATTACTAATCCTAACGTTGCCTATATCTTAATGCTTATCGGTATTTATGGGATTATTTTCGAGTTTTCAAGCCCTGGTGCCGTTGTACCTGGCACAGTGGGGGCTATTAGTCTGTTATTAGCCTTATTTGCTTTTCAAGTGTTACCCATTAACTATGCCGGCCTTTCTTTAGTTATTTTAGGTATTTCTTTGATGACGGCCGAAGCCTTTCAACCAAGTTTTGGCGTGTTAGGGCTCGGCGGTATCGTTGCATTTGCATCTGGTTCTATCATTTTAATTGATACTGATGTACCTGGTTATGGTGTTGATCTCGGTGTTATTGCTGGTTTTACAGTAACCACTTCCGCCTTCTTTATTATGGCCTTAGGTTTAGTCTTCAAAGCGAGACGTCATCCTATTGTTTCTGGTCAAGAACAAATGATCGGCGCGCATTGTGTGGCACTGGAAGATTTTGAGCAACGGGGCAGGGTGCTTGTTCATAGTGAAGTCTGGCATGCACTCGCATCAAAACCTATGAAAAAGGGTGACGGAGCCTCAGTTCAATCCAGAGATGGACTGATATTAACTATAATCCCACATCACTAAGGAGAAATTCTCATGACCCTGACTTTTTTATCCGTTTTAGCCTTAACTGCATTGGCTTTAATTATCAGTGCCATTAGAATCCTGCGTGAATATGAGCGCGGCGTTGTTTTCCTATTAGGTCGATTTTATGGTGTGAAAGGGCCAGGCTTCATCATTATCATTCCGTTTATTCAACAAATGGTTCGTGTGGACTTACGGACGATTGTAATGGATGTCCCAACACAGGATGTCATTTCAAAAGACAACGTCTCAGTTAAGGTTAATGCTGTGGTTTACTTCAGAGTGATTGACCCAGAAAAGGCGATTATTCAGGTAGAACACTTTTATGACGCCATTAGCCAATTATCACAAACGACCTTACGTTCGGTATTAGGTCAACATGAGCTTGATGAAATGTTGGCTGAGCGCGACAAGCTCAATGTTGATATTCAAACATTACTTGATTCTCAGACAGATGCTTGGGGTATCAAAGTTGCTAATGTTGAAATTAAACATGTCGATATCGATGAAAGTATGATTCGTGCCATTGCAAAACAAGCGGAAGCCGAACGTGAAAGGCGTGCCAAGGTCATTCATGCTGAGGGAGAGTTACAAGCCTCAGAAAAATTGTTAGCGGCAGCAAAAGTATTAGCAGAACAATCTGAAGCAATACAATTGCGTTATTTACAGACGCTCACCGATATTGCTGGAGATAAGTCATCAACCATTGTGTTTCCATTGCCTGGGGACTTATTAGGCACTATTAATCAATTCACGCGTAATAATCATTAATCATTGTTTAAATTTTGTCATTGTTTGAACATCGGTAAGTTAAGCCATATCCATCCGTAACTCTAAGCTTTAAGATGATAACCTATTTAACATAATATACATTATGCGAAGCCATATTTGGGAGGTTTTCACCTCGAGGGCAATATTCGTGTAGAACGTCATTAAGGATGATAATTCCGTCATGCATGAGAATGGCTACAGATATTGGTATGAAGTGTTTTTCTTCATAGTGCGGAGATGTTTATTGGGGTTTTTATCAGAGGAACATAAATGTCAGAATTTAAAAACTAACCGTTAATCCGTATAAAACTTACTCAGATTCAATTTTATCAATGAAGCTAGATTTTTCCATTTGAATAATTTTGTTATAGAATTTTATCTCTTTTAAGTAATCGTGCATTCTTCTAGCATCGATAGCATCTTTTTCTTGAAGACTCTGTCCATTACAAAAGATGTAATCATCTGGATGCCAATCCCAAGTATTTGACCTTGCAATTTTTGAAGCAAATTCATTACGAAATGACTCATGACTTAAGCCTTTAGAGAAAAGCCCTTTTTGTGGGATTAACTTTTGATCTTGAAATAACAATAACGAAATAGATTTAATCATCATACGAGTTTTATAGTAATGCCAATAACCACTATAAAGTGGTAAGAAGCGACTATATTTTAAGCCTGCCCCGCCATCATCACCGTGTATTATTTCAATTATTATAGCTACTGTTTCATTAGAACCATGATCGTATGCAGGCACAAACTTGATGCCTTTTTCAGCTACAAAATAAGCGATGACGAACATATCTTCAGTAGGCTGAAAGTTAACGATAAACTCATATATAGCCTCAAAGTCATAACCTAATTTGAATATCTCTTGAATCGGCCTATCCCCTGTCTTTAACCATTTATGATTAAGAAAGAAATGTGTCGATAATTTATCCAAGAATTCAGGAGTTATCGCATCAACAGTACTATCTAAAGTATTGAAGTTACTTATTTTAAAGCCAAACTCAGGAAATAGAACTGGAATATCTGACACAGAAATACCGTGCACTTTAAGCACCTGTAATACACGTTTAGCAATTGCCCTAGAATCACTGCGTTTTGCATAACGTCTATCTTCGAACTACTCTTTAAATTCAAATAGCTTCTTAATTTTATTGAGTGTATCCATGAGCGGGCTTTATTAAGTCCAACTCTCTGACAAAGCCTCAGCTTGTTTCAAACATAAATCTATCGCTTCATCAGCTTTATCAGGTGGGTATTTCCATTTTCGCAGTGCACGCCTAACCAAATTACGTAATTTAGCTCTAACGCTATCTCTGACTTGCCAGTCGACTGTTGTACTTTTCCTTAATTGTGCTGTGACATATTTTGCTAACTCACGAAGATTGTTATCACCTAACTCTTTAACAGCGGATTCGTTTTGAATTAAAGCACGATAAAAAGCAATTTCATCATAGTTAAGGCCCGATTTTTCAGCAGCGTCAGCATCCGCTGCCATTTCTTTCGCCATGTTGATCAATTCTTCAATGACCTGTGCCGTTTCTATCGCACGGTTGTGATACTGACGTAATGTTTCCATGATTCGGTCAGAATATTTCTTTTCCGAAACCACATCTGTTTTCATTCGTGCTTTAACTTCATCACGTAACAATTTTTCTAATAGGTCAACTGCCAAGTTCTTTTCTTCCAGATTTGCAACATCTTCCATAAACTCTGGTGATAACAATCCAATATTAGGTTTATCTAAGCCAACTAGACTGAATATATCATCAACACCCTCAGCAATAATGGCATTATCAATAATTTGTTTTAAGGCTGAATTTTTTTCTTCATCTGTTCGTCTTTTTTCTATTGTGGTGAATTTGCTGATCGCTTTTTTCACCGCATCGAGAAAGGCAATTTCTTTTGAAAAGTGCTTCGCTTCATCTAAGGTTGCACACAAGGTAAATGCAGATCGCACTTTGGCCATCACATCTAAAAATCGCTTCTTACCATTCAGCTCACCCTTTGCCCCTTCAAGTGACAGAATATGATTCATCACCTTGGGTAATAAACTTAGAGCTTGTGTTTCATAGTCACTGTAATCACAACCATGCATCAAACCATGCAACTTATCGATATTCTCCAACAAGATGGCATAAGCTTCATGACTATCATGGGTTGGTTTACCCTTACCATTTGAATTAGTATAGGTTTTCAATGCCTGTTTTAACTCATTGGCAATACCAATGTAATCCACCACCAATCCGCCGGGCTTATCTTTAAACACCCGGTTAACGCGGGCAATCGCCTGCATCAGATTATGCCCTTTCATTATATTTGGAATTAGAGGTGTTGGAAACAAGCGCATTAACGGATATTGATTATGTTTCTGCCACGATGCACTCTTGTATAAACCTTGGCGTTGACTTCGCTTTAGATGATTTTGGTACAGGGTACTCATCCCTCACTCATCTTAGACGTTTGCCAGCTGGTTTGATTAAGATAGATCAGAGTTTTGTCATGGATATGCTAGTAGACCCGGATGATTTGTCTATTGTTGAAGGCGTTATCAGTCTTGCTAGATCATTCAAACATCGTGTGATTGCTGAAGGAGTAGAGACAATTGAGCATGGTATTGCGTTATTAGATATTGGGTGCGAATTAGCCCAAGGTTATGGTATAGCTAGGCCTATGCCTGCTAGTAATATTCCTGATTGGCTTAAAGAATGGAGGCCTGATCTTGCTTGGTCTAACCATGAGATTAAGTAAGACAAGATTGATTTAGATAAAAGAGGGACTTAAAGATATATTTTGTCGCTAAGCTGCCCTGATTACTAAAATTAATAATAAATGCGGGCTAACACCAATCATTTACTACTAAGCATAGTATCAGCCCATTCATCAATCCGTTCCACCTGATGGGCTATAACATCAAACTCTCGATTGTCACCATCAGCACTTTGAATACAAATATCATGCTTTGTATCTGCCCAATCAATGCCAATAAATGCGGTAAAACTAGTCGTATTTAACATGTTCATAGAAATACTCCCGTGCTACATTATTCGTAAGGGACATGCATGCTTAGGATCTGCGAAAGCAATATAGGTGAGCCGGTGTAACGGCAAGCCCTGAGTATTCGTTAGTGATCCCAGGCAGCACTGCAGACTCGAAACTAAAGCGGTAAACATCGTATGTTAGGGTCGGATTATTCGTAGTCTGCGGTGCA
>CAJQOM010000015.1 GCA_905479985.1 uncultured Gammaproteobacteria bacterium
ATATTACCCTCGGACAGCATGAGAGATATTATCTACTTACTTTTTCACCTGCTCACCACCCCGGCTAAACTGATTAGACCCGGTGGTAGCCGAACTGTTATTGCCGAGAACCTGCTCCTGAAGCAACAGCTGAAGAAGCGAAAGTACCAGATGTTATTTTCACCAGGCGGTGGGCGCAGACCTGGACCCAAGGGACCGTCAACCGAAGTCATACCCGATACGGCGGGGCAGGCCCTCAATGCCATCGGACTGATTTGGAAAACAAACTCCGTGATTATCAGCGCTACTACAATGAATGCCGGACTCATTCTGGTCGCAATGGCGGTACTCCGATAGAAACCACCGGCAAAAAAGTCACTGATCTCAACAAGTACCGATGGGAAACGCATTGCCGCAGGCTATTTGAATTGCCAATTTGCAGCTTGAATTGGGAATTCGCCAGAGACAGGAAGTTTTTCGCCGCAGATGCGGGCGTAATGGCGTAGTTTGTGTCGGAGCTATTGGGGCGTTCTGAGCATGTGGTCCCAAAATGGTCCCATGGTGGAGAAAAATAAAAATTAATTCATTAAAATCAAAGGAATATGGCGGAGAGCGAGGGATTCGAACCCTCGATAGGGTATAAGCCTATACACCCTTAGCAGGGGTGCGCCTTCAGCCACTCGGCCAGCTCTCCTAATTTTTAGGGCGAAGATGTCATGAGATTGCCTTGGATGACAAAATTATGCTTTGACAGCTTGCGCTTGGGTGTTCTCTTCGACGTTGCCATCTATCTCATCCGACGACTCATTAACATCAGCATCAGCCGTTTCGATAACGTCAGCAGTTTCTATAACTTCAACGGCTTCTGTGACGTCAGCAGCTTCTATAACTTCAACGGCTTCAGTGACGTCAGTAGTTTCTATAACTTCAACAGTCTCTGTAATGTCAGTAGTGTCAGATTCATTAACTAAAGCCGCTGCCACACTATCCGTGACCTCATCATTTACTGCTTCGGTATCACCTTCACTCTCAGCATTAGCATTGTCTGCATTGGCAGCAGCCAAATAGCGTGCACGTTTTTCACCTTGACGGGCATAATAGGCCAGTCCTTTTAAGACAATGTCAGGGTAGTGGGCGATATTCATCGGTAAGATAGGTCTGATGGTTTCAGCATCACCACCGGTGATAATAAAGCGAATCCGGTTTTTGAATTGTTCTTTCAGGTCGCTCATTAAGCGATCTATTGTGGCTGTGACGGTATACAACGTGCCAGTTTGAATCGCGCTTTGGGTATTCACCGCTAGCGTTTTAAATTCAGACTCGGCTAATGTATCCGTTAAGTCACTCGTGCCACTAATAAGTGAATCACGCATTAAGTTCAGGCCAGGTAAAATCATGCCGCCTTGGTGAAGACCATATTTAGTCACGATATCAACCGTAATAGCCGTACCGCAATCAATAATACACGTCGCCATGCGGGCATGCTGTCGAGCTGCAATAAGTGATAGCCAACGATCGACGCCCAAAACTTCTGGTTCAGCATAAGCATTGGTCACGCCAAAACGTTTCTTTTCGCTGACAACAAAAGTAGGTGTGATTTGCCATTTCTTCTCAGCCCATTCGGTCAGCTGAGTGGCAATTTTATCGCCTGCAACATTGGAAACGAAAATCGCTTCGATGCCTTCAACACCTTTAAAATGACTATTTAAGCTTGCCTTAATGCCTGTTTTACTACGGGCGAAAGTTTGGCTATCAGCAAGACGACCAGACTCTAAGAAGGCAAATTTAACGCGGGTATTACCAATATCAATTAATAATTTCATGAGGCAAACCGAATGCTAACGTGGCTATGCGATAAAGTATGAATTTGGTTTTGATGTTCGTAGCGCAATGCGCCGTTCTCATCAATGCCTTGGGCTTTAACGGTTATTGTTGCGTCATCGCTAACCAGTTGAATCGCTGTATCATGTAAAGCGTCGTATTGAGACCAAAGTGGCACGAAATCTTGTAATCCTCGTGCTTGGAAGAGTGTGAGTGTTTCAATCATATTTTGAATTAAATGTCCTGCCAGCTGGTTTCTACAGGGTACGTCAGTACAAAGCTGTTGTAGGCTGGTCGTCGGTTGTTGTATTTTATCTCGTGTGGCGGTTGGAAGCTTAAAATTAAGGCCAACCCCAATAACGGTATTCTGTTGATTACCGTATCTCGATTCTACTAGAATTCCAGCAAGTTTATGTCGGTTAACTAAGATGTCATTAGGCCATTTCAACTGTAAGTCTTTAATTCCATAAGCCTTTAAAGTATTAATGAGACCAATACCAATGGCGATACTTAAGCCGTTTTGAAGTGTATTTGCGGGAAATGGCCAAAATAAGGACAAGTATAGGTTACCCGCCGGCGGTGATTGCCATTGATCACCCCGACGTCCACGGCCAGCTGTTTGGTGTTCACTTAGACAAACAGCAGGGCTATTAAGCCCTTGCTCTAACCGTTGCCAAAGCTGGTCATTGGTAGAGGTCACAGAATCAAAAATCAGTACATCGTCAAGTTGCTGATAGCAGTCTGCTGACATAGCATCACGAATAATGGATTTGGAAAGCGGCGCAAAAAGGGTGGGATCAAGAACAGTCAAATCGGTAATCAGTTAAAAATAGTTTTAAAGCGTTTAGTTTAACAAATTGGTGCTAAGCAATTAGATCTAATATGGCTTCAGGTGTGTCATTTACGGCCTTGCCATTATCAGCAATGATTTGGGCTTGTCGCTCAGTTGTTGTGCTATTTGAGCTTTCTGATTGGGATGAGCTGACCGAGGAGTCAGCTTCGTCATCTGTTGACTCGGCAGTGCCAGTGGTGTTGTCTTCAGCTTCAGCACGTTGTTGTTGACCAATTTCAGCTCTCGCTTGCACTGCCAATTGCGCTGCTTGTGCTGCAACATTCAAATCTTGTGAAGAAGGCTGCGCCGGTGCAAGCGCCGCAGAACGTATACGTTGGGCTTTTTCTAATGTGGCTTCAGGATCGCCTGCAACAGCAGAAGTATCAATACTCACTTCGCCGCCGACAGCATATTGAACACCGTCAGGCCCACGTTGATAACTATAGGATGCACCGCCAATAGCAAGGCTGCCAGCCGCTGCTAAATGGGCTGCTTCGTGGGCACGCACTTCACGATCACGCGTCTTTAATTCTTGAACTTGCTTGAGCTCTTGTTCACTTAATGTACTGGCAATTTGCGCCTTATTAAACTCAGATTCTGTACGTTGTTGTTCACCGGGCTTTGTGGCATCTTTCTCACCCACTTCGGTTGCTGGCCGAGAAAGGGCCTGGCTAGCGCTAACGGGGACAGAGATTGAGCCACTGATGTTCATTGTTTAGACTTGTATATCCAGTAAAGTGCCGACAGTAGCATTACTCGTCTCAATAACTTTAAGTGACGCTTCGACTTGCTGCTGGGCGCTGAGATTGCTCACTAAGGCCGAGGTAAGGTCAACGTCTGAATCAGCTTGTCCTACACGGGCAATATCAGCCGCGTTTTTATTGAGTTGCTGTAAACCTGACTGCACACCAGCTAAACCAGATTGAAATGCGGGTACTGTACTCATCATTAATATCCTAAATGAAATGGTATCTTGTATAGATATATCAAAATAACGTCATGAGTTTTGTGAGGTATTCGCCATTTTCGCATTAAATCGAATAAATAAAATCGACGCGCTAAAACAAACCGTACTGAATAATACGACTAAAGCCGGGTAAAAATCAAAGTGATCTGCGCTATAAAGTTCGCCAACGGCAAAGGTAAAATAAAACAACATCAGAAAACTATTCCAAGCATGGGTATAAGGTTTACCGTGCAATAAGCCTCGCAGAGGCAGTAACAGTGGTAATAATGCGATGGCCAGTAGCGTAGCAGTGGGGAAAATCGCGCTACGTTCTGGCAACGTAATCCAACACAATAGCGATAACATTAGCCCAAAAAATCCCACGAGGCTCAATGTCCTATAAAAGGTGGTCACTGCGTCAGTTGGCTTGCGGTTTGTGCAACACGTTGGCCTAACACGCGGCAGAGTTGTGCCTCATTGTCGCTTAAAGCATGTTCATTTTGGCTGCCGGCTAGATGACTGGCACCATAAGGCGTACCGCCATCAGTTGTATTCATTAAAGTATCATTATCGTAAGGCAAGCCCATCACCAACATGCCATGATGAAACAAGGGCAGCATCATCGACAGCAGTGTAGATTCCTGACCGCCGTGCAAACTACCTGTTGATGTGAACACAGCAGCAGGTTTACCAATAAGAGAGCCAGATAACCAAACATCGCTACTATTATCTAAAAAATACTTAAGTGGCGCCGCCATATTGCCAAAGCGTGTCGGGCTTCCTAATACTAAGCCCGCACAATTCTTTAACTCGTCTTGTGTGACATAGAGATGACCGTGTTCTGGAATGCTATCTTCAACGGCTTCACAAACAGATGAAATAGCGGGTACGGTGCGAATCATGCTCTCACAGCCAGTGACACTTTCGATACCACGGGCGACTTGTTCAGCCATAGAATGAACATGGCCGGAACGACTGTAATAAAGGACAAGAATAGTTTTCATAATAAGTCGCTTTAGAAAAGGGTGAGCACAGCTTCAGGTGGCCGGCCTAGTTTTGCTTGGCCGTTATGAATAACGATAGGGCGTTCAATCAATTTAGGATTTTCAATCATGGCTTTGATTAAGTCATCATCGCTGATCGCGGTGTCTTTTAATCCCAATTCTTTATACACAACCTCTCCTTTACGGAGTAACTCACGTGGCGTGAGCCCAAGTTGTTTTAAGACCTGACGTAAGGTAGCAGCACTAGGCGGACTATTTAAATAATCAATAATGGTGGGTGTGATGCCTTTCTCTTCTAGCAAGGCCAGCGTTTGGCGAGATTTGCTACAACGCGGGTTATGATAAATATCAGTCATACTTAATGTTCCGAAATGGGTTCAAATGAAGAAAAGTGAAGTTCAGTAGGGCGAATAGTACCCCAATGCTGGCAGCCAGGGCAGTGCCAATGCATTGTTTTACCGGAAAAGCCACAATGCTGGCAGACATATCGGCGACCATGTTGTAACAAACTGTCGGTCATATCATGCACTAAAGGCAATAAAACTTGATTGCTTAATGTACCCATGGATAACAGGTGGTGCAATCCTTCAAGAGAAGGGTGTTGTTGCAGTTGTGTTTGTAAATAAGCTTGGGCTTTTTCAGTACCTGATTCGATTTCAATAACTTGTGCCAACATTAAATGCGCACTGACCATCAGTGGGTGGCGCGCTAAAAGACCTTTGAGCCAGATTTGAAAAGTGGGGAGCTTATTTAAAGCTTGATAACAGGTTTTCAATAATGGCAGGGCTTCTGGGATGTAATGAGGGTCTTGTTGCTCTATTTTAGCCAAAGATTTTAAGGCTTTAGAAAAGTGGTCTGATTGAATATGAACAGTTGCTTCTAATAAGGCGGAACGCACACAATTAGCATCAAATTGATTAGCTTGCTTGAGGAACGATAACGCACGTGACGCATCGACTTTAATCGCTTGCTCAGCCAGCTCGCAATACAGCTGAGCGATTTCAGCTCCTATTTTTGTAGGATCTTGTGATTGCAGTTTTTTTGCCATATCAATCGCTTTTTGCCACTGCTTTTGCTGTTGATACAAACCCAGCAAATGTTTATACGCATCTGTCGGCGGAGAAGGGCTATTTAATAATTCTAAAAAGAGCTGTTCTGCCCGATCTAACACGCCGGCACTCATATAATCTAAACCCAGTTCAATCAACGCTTGATCTCGCTGTGCTGGCTTAAGGGTCGGACGGGCAATTAAGTTCTGATGAATCCGAATAGCCCGTTCTATTTCGCCACGCCGCCGGAATAAATTAGCAAGCGCTAAATGTGTTTCAACGGTATCACTATTGACTTCAAGCAAACGAATGAAAACATCAATCGCCTTGTCAGGCTGCTCATTTAAGAGATAATTTAACCCTTTGAAGTAATCGGGATCAAAGCAGTTTTGTTGGGCAGAAAATCGTTTCTTATAATGGCTGCGTGCTGATAACCAGCCTGAAAGGGCGGCGATGGGCAATAACAGGAATAGCCATTCCATGAGTTGAGGAATTAATCAGCGTCTTTAATCGGCAAAATGCGTAAGCTATTAATCTCTTGCTCACTGACGGCCACTTTTTTATGTAAGCGCCTGTTTTCATAACGTAAGCCCAAAGTGCCAACAAAAATAGCCAAAGCACCGAGAATAATGCCGGCAACGATGGAAGCTATCACAACAACAGAAATGGGTAAGGTAATAGTGCCGAGATAATAGTTAAGTTCAACAGGGCCATTATTAATGGCAGAAAACGCCGCACCAGCAGCAAATACAGCGATGAAAATAATGAGAGTAATAATACGTTGCATAGCGAAACCTGTCCTAAACTAAAAGGGTAAATAATGGGTTTAAGGTGTTTGCCCTAATAATCCGATCATACCTCAAAATGACACATTGCCCAGATTAGATTGAAATCATGTAAAATTGCCGGTCAAATTGCAGTATTAAGCCTGCATTGATTCGATTTTGGAGAACTGTAATGACCTTTGTTGTCACTGAAAACTGTATCAAATGTAAATATACCGATTGCGTAGATGTCTGCCCGGTAGATTGTTTTCATGAAGGCCCTAATTTTCTTGTGATCGATCCAGAAGAATGTATTGACTGCACATTATGCGAGCCAGAGTGTCCCGCTGAAGCGATTTATTCAGAAGATGACTTACCTGAAAACCAAGCACACTTTACCGAGCTCAATGAAGAGTTAGCGAAAATTTGGCCGGTGTTAGCAGAGAAAAAAGACGGGCCAGCAGATGGCGAAGAGTGGGATGGTAAACCGGACAAGCTCAAACTGCTAGAACGTTAAGTACTTAAAAAACATGACAAAAAAGCCCGCTTTAAATGCGGGCTTTTTTATAAATTGAATTGTATTAGCTGCAACTCACCTTTTTTCAAAATCTGGGTTTGGATATATGCTAATTGGCCGTTTAGTGCTGTGGATTCATCCGGTCGATGCAACACAAGCATTAAATCTTTGTACCGGTGTTTCATATTCTAACGTCTTTCTGGGTCTTTCATTGAGTTGGCGAGCAACGGCACTCAGTTTACTTTGGCTATGAATCGATAAATCA
>CAJQOM010000016.1 GCA_905479985.1 uncultured Gammaproteobacteria bacterium
ACTCGAAACTAAAGCGGTAAACATCGTATGTTAGGGTCGGATTATTCGTAGTCTGCGGTGCATGTCCTGCTCTCACTGACAGCTACCTGTCAGTTGTGAATAGTATCGCTGAAAGTAGGACGGAATAACTATATTGGGTCGAGAGCTGCCCTTTGATTTGAGTCGTTATGTTAACAACAGTGCAACGCACTAGGGTATTTTGTTTCAACAAGTATCTATAAAGTTTCTTCAATGTGTTCTGTTTTCAGAAATCATAAATATTAAACATATAACCACTGACTTTGCTCCCTTTACAGTCCACCCAATAACCACTTTTTGAATTAAATTCCCACGGGAGACCTGCACAATCACCAGCATTTGAAGTGGGGCGTTTATCTAGTAGAGTTACACCTCTAACCCTATTTTCACCAATTTCAAACGTTGGTAACCCCATACTGTAACGCTTATGTCTCGCCCACCGATTTGATGCTCTAAACCAAATATCAAAATCGTTATCTTGACCTATTTTAAAATTAGGTTCGAATCTTGCCAATTCAGCTTCAGAAACATCAACCCATTTATTCCGAGCTGATTGACATATTTGAGCACCGCGAACGCCATTAGAACCAATTTCAAATGTTGGAATACCTACATCATATTTATTTTTTTGTGCATATCGATGAACAGCTCTAGCCCATGTTACACGAGAATTTTCTTTCCCTATTAAAAATCTATTTTCGACATGATGTAGTGTAGATTCTGGGATGTCATGAAAACCAAAGCCTCCATAAAAAACAAATACTCCATACTCATTATTAGGAGTAATTTCAAAGTCAGGAAAGCCGGCTACATTGTATTTTTTATTAGCCCAGAGATTAGATGCTATTGCCAATGTTTTCAGGCTATTCCTCTTCCCTATTACGAAATTTGGATAAGCCTTATTTAGCTCGACTTCAGATACAACTTGTCTACCAACATTAAACGGTAAACTCATATAATTACTTCCCTTAAATTTATTGAACAATGAAAGGCAACCCACTTTTTGAGGTAGTAATACAACCGGCTAGGCTGCTTTGTTTCAGCAAAAGCAGCCTAAAACTGCGTAAATATAAAATTTATATAAATACTTTTGGAGTGTCAATTATTTCACCCATAAACAAGGTATTTAAAATGAAATTTAATTTAAAATTCAAAATCAACAAAAAGCTTATTATGCTGCTAATTTTACTTATGCTATAGCTTTAAGATGGTTCGCTTGCCCTTGAAACGGGCAAGCTAAAACCAACTTGGTTATTTTGTTACGAGATCGTTAAGAGCTGGCAACTCTAAGCAGAAAATTTCTATGGCCCAATTTGGGTTAGCATCATATTGTTCAATGGAATAGTTTATACATTCTTGATGGTCGTGAAACTTCGCTAAATGCACGGCTTCATTAGTAGCGATCCCTTGGTCATCCATCAAGACAAATAATAGATAAAACAACTTTAAACCGTTCATATTTTAATCCTGTGTGTTTAGTCGCAGCCAGCATTCAGCCTGCCATAAGCACCATACATATGATCCTATTTTCCTGCAACGCACTAGGGTGTTTTGTTGCATTAATAAGCTCTCAATGCGAAGTCAAGCTTTGAAAAGCTATTTGTGAATAATACGACCAAGGTCTAAGCGTAGCAAGTTTTCGCCCTGTCCAAATTTATTGAGAAGCACAGGAAGCCCGAAAGGTAAAAAGAAGCTGGCCTTTTGTTTGGTTTGTTTATTTTGGCCTCCCAAAATAAGTAAACGCCCTCGTAGTAGCGAAATATAAATTAAACTTCAAGCCTTATATCCGGTGAAGGGGCCTACGCTTTTAGCTCTATCGTCACTTTGTAATTGAAAAACTATATTCCAAACTTTTCGTGAATGTATCAACGTCTTCTTTGGGCCGGCAGCCGACATCTAGTCAATCCGTCACTTACGTGTGGTGAATTCGACCGGTCAATGCAACACACTCATTAAAATTATTAGCTGGTGTTATGTAACCCAAGGTTTTTCTTGGCCTGGTATTTAATTCCTTCGCTCTCAAAGCCT
The DNA here is from genome assembly GCA_905479985.1 of uncultured Gammaproteobacteria bacterium. GTDB lineage: Bacteria > Pseudomonadota > Gammaproteobacteria > Nitrosococcales > Methylophagaceae. The sequence goes on from CAJQOM010000016.1 coordinate 2,047, forward strand.
TAGTTTTTAATTTAACCCTTTAGGATATTTACTTTTCTGTAGTAAATCCAGCCAAAAACTGTTCAAAAAGTGATATATATCAAAGAACCTGCTTAAAAACTGAGACAAACTAGATCCCAACATTATCAAACAAGGATCTGGAATGAACAGACAAACACAAGATGGCTATATGAAACTAGCTATATATTTTTTGAAGCGCAGGCTAAAAGGTAAAAAATTAGAAAACACTTTGTTAAATATTCAACAAGCACTTATCGATTGTGCCCATGAATATAGGCCAGGTTATTGGCGACGTCTACGGTGTGCTCTTGCCTACTCTTTCAACCGTACCGGTAACCCAAAAATAGCAGATAGTATAAAAGCAACCATTAATCCAATTACTGCTGCTAATGCTAAAAGTGGCGTTAAAGCATTAAAGAAACCCAAGCAGAAAAGACAACATCAGGTCTTAAAAAAATATGACAATGACATAAGACATTACCTTTTAAAAAAGGGTAACTCTAATGCGAGATGTGTATTAGCCGCACTTAATATTGTCAACATCATAGGTTGTCGACCTATTGAAATTATGACATTGAAGGCCGACTGGAATAACTCCACTATCATTATCACTGGAGCGAAGAAGACCACTAATGGGCTTCGTGGCTTAGATAGAGCGATACACCTTTCCGACAAAGATTTTGCAGTCGTTGTTATGGCCTACTCTCAATTAGAGTCTTACCGTCAGCGACAAAAACTCACAAAAATACAATTACAAAGCCGTATTCAGCATGGTTTAGCTAGAGCTACTGCAGCGTTATGGCCTCACAGAAAGCATCGCATCACTTTGTATAGTTACCGTCACCAATTTGCGAGTGATTTAAAAGGCTCAGATAAAAGCCGTGAAGAAATCGCAGCCATCATGGGGCATCAATCGGTTGATAGTGCAAATACTTATGGCGATAGGCGCTACGGTGGTAGAAAAATTGATATAAAGGCAACAACGAGTTCGATAGCCAGTGTCAGAAAAACAGTACCAAAAAACCGCGGCTATATCAAAACACCTCGTTCTCCATTTCATGGTCTCATCAACCCTGTAAGACCATAGTTTGACTCGCGGAGCTGAAAATAACGATTTGCCCTGCAACTCGATTATTTTCCGAGCGTAATGACGCTCCGCGGAAAACCAAAACACAATAACTCACTATTTAATAAAACAAGGATAACCACGATGTATTCATTACTTATTACAGTTGAATCAATCAGGCTTGAGGGCTCACTGGTTCCTTTAAGCCAGATGAAACAGTATCAAGACGAGGTCGAAGTTAGGTTTGACCATGGCGAAGACTACCGCATCCCCTCATTGATCTGGCCACCACCTAGCCTAATCGCAGAAAAAATAGAAATCAGGGAGGAAGAAAAGTGACGCACACTCCTCTCCCTATAGAAACAATTACCGTTGATCAGGTTGCGTATATTCTGAAATGCTCTCCAAAGACGGTGATGGAAAAAGCCAGTCGGGGATTAATTCCAGGTGCAAAAGTTGGTAAAGCTTGGTTCTTCAAGACATCAGATATTCAGCAATACGTTAATAACGAAATTACTGAACAAACACAAAAACGAAAGAAACGTTACGAACCCCATGACAATATGCCAAGATCCTATGCATCACCTACCATAAAATCTCGGTCTTACCCTGATTTATCCGCTTATCGAAAGTACCTACAACCTTAACGAGCAACACTTTTTCACCATAATTTATCCGCTAGGTTACTGCCACGTAAATTGGCGTAGCGTTGAAGCATCCTCAAGTTCTTATGGCCAGTTATTTTTGACACTTCCAGATCTGATAGAGATGTTCTCTCATAAATACGGCTTGTTGCTTCATGTCTCAAATCATGAAACGTCAAATCGTCACATAGAGCATGCTCAAAAATACGCTTCCACTGCCTAGATAGCAGAGTAGTCGTTTTGTCGAGTGCTACTCGGCTCGTTTTACCATTAAACCAAGGGAATAAAAATACTCCGCCATTAAGTGTTGAAATATAATCCTCTAACAAAGCAATAGCTGGTTGGCTTAAGGGTACTTGTCGCTTATAACCATTTTTTGTTTTGTCTAGAAAAATTGTTCTCTCATGGAGATCCACTTGCACGGTTTGTAATGTATACATTTCGCGCATACGCATCGCTGTTTCTAGCGCCAATGAAAAGAAGGTTTTATAGGCAATTGGGTTATCCAGCATCAATACACGCTGTTTCTTAACAGGCACATAATTACCCTGAATTACATTTAAAATCCTTTCCTCCTCTCCCTTTTCCAAACGACGTTCACGTTCATTGTTGATCTTTTTTACACCGGCTTTTCGACTATCCTCATCCGTATAGTTCGAATAACCTTTTGGTAAAAAACGCAATGGGTTTGTAGTGATATAAGCGTGCCTCATTCCCCAGTCTAAGCAACGAGCAAGTGCACCTACATGTTTTGTTATTGTCCCAGGCGCCAGTCTTTTATTTTGCTTTAAATCACTTACCCAAGATTCAGTCCATTTATAAGTGATTTTTTCGACTTCAACGTTATCAATTCTTTTTTTATGACTCTCAAGAAGCCGTCGGTCATCATCTGTAATTTGAACGACTTTAATGTAGTCATTAATCAAAGTATGCAGCTTTATCGACTTGTTTTCAGCTAGGAATTCGAGGGGAACAACACCCTGATCTAGCAAGGCTTCCAACTCGGCAATATAGGCATCGCCTTCCACTTCATTATCGAAGGTAATCGTTATCGGTTTTGGCAATAATTGACTACGTTTAACTATATATTGGTACTTGCCATTACCACGTTCTCTTTTTGTCGCCATCGCTCGCTCCTTTTAACTCAGGTACAAGAGAATACTATCCGTATACGGGTGACATTGTCACCTATTTCGGGTGACTTGAAGAGGATTGAACAGGATTACCAGATTATTTCTCTGTGCATGAAAAATAATAAGTTATTGATTTTTAACAAAATAAATGGAGGCTGAGGTCGGAATCGAACCGGCGTTAACGGAGTTGCAGTCCGCTGCATGACCACTCTGCCACTCAGCCTAAATATAAACAGTGTCCAAAAACCAAAAAGCCGTAGATAAAACCACGGCTTTTTGTTGTTTTGGAGCGGAAAACGAGATTCGAACTCGCGACCTCAACCTTGGCAAGGTTGCGCTCTACCAGCTGAGCTATTCCCGCTTTGAAGGAGGTCATTATAGGGCTTTAAGAATATATGTCAAGCCCCTAAAACTAAGAAGTTAGCATTGGCCAAGCGGCTTTTAAATAACTCAACATCGAGCTTATCGTCAACGCCGCAGCAACATACAATAAAGTCACACCAATCTCAAAAGTCGGTAACGCCAGCACTGGAGAAAAATAAATCAGACAAGCAATTGAAAGCATTTGGAAAGCCGTTTTCAATTTACCCACATAAGAGACTTTGATTGCATTTCGTTGTCCTAACTCTGCCATCCACTCTCGTAAGGCTGATACCGTGATTTCCCGGCCAATAATCACCACAACAGGCAATAAAATATACCAAGTCGGCGTTTTATATAAGATCAACAATAAAGCCACAGCGACGAGCAACTTATCCGCCACAGGATCAATAAACGCACCAAAAGGGGACATTTGGTCCCATTTCCGCGCTAAATAGCCATCGAGCCAATCCGTCAAAGCAGCAACGATGAAGATGCCCGTTGCCCATACTGGCGCTGACTTATAGGGTAATAAAAAAACAATAATCAATACTGGAATAAGGGCAATTCTCAGCAAACTCAATATATTAGGAATATTCGGCATAACACGTCTTTAACAAGATTGATAACGCTAATGGTAGCACCATAAGGCAGTTATTTCTCGTCATGGAATACGTCATAGATCTTTTGAGCCAGAGTTGGGCTAATACCATCCACTGCTGACAAGTCTTCCACGCCCGCACGTTGAATTGCCTGCAAGCCGCCAAATTGTTGCAATATTTTCTGTCGACGTTTCGGCCCCATCCCATCAATTGACTCCAATGGCGACGTTTTTCTAGATTTTGCTCGTCGTTGACGATGGCCTGTTATCGCAAAGCGATGTGCCTCATCACGTACCTGTTGCAATAAATGCAATGCTGGAGAATCAGCACTCAAATCAACCTCACCAGAACGACCAACCAAAAATAAGGTTTCTTCACCCGGCTTGCGTCCCGGCCCTTTGGCAATACCCAATATATCAAGATCCAGTTGCAATTCAGCCATCACCGCTTTTGCTTCCGTCAATTGACCTTTACCACCATCAATCAATAATAAGTCAGGCCGCTTACCTTCGCCTTTTTGTAACCGTGTATAACGTCGCGTCAGCGCTTGATGCATCGCAGCATAATCATCACCTGGTGTAATGCCTTCAATATTGAATTTACGATAATCTGTTTTAATCGGCCCTTCCAAGCCAAACACCACACAAGATGCAACGGTCTTCTCACCACCGGTATGGCTAATATCAAAACACTCAATACGCTTCGGCATCTCAGCCATTTCAAGCGCTTCTTGTAATTGCTCGAACCGTTGTAATAAATTAGACCGACTACTCAAGCGCTGAACTAAGCTGATTTCAGCATTGGTCTTCGCCATTTTCATCCAACGCACGCTCGGCCCACGCTGAGGACAACGTATTGACACGCTATGTCCAGATTCAGACTTCAAAACAGTTTCTACTAAAGCCATATCTTCAAAATCATGGCTCACCAACACTTCTATTGGTACATTTTTCCCCAAATAATACTGAGGGATAAATGCCGCCAACAATTCTTCGGCTGAATGTGCTGCTGTCCCCTTCGGGTAATAACTTTTGCTACCCAAACTCCGTCCACCGCGAATAAAGCTGACCTCAACGACAGATAAGCCATCACGTACAATTGCCGCCAACACATCTAAGTCGCCTTGCTCTGCACTCACATATTGCCGTTCCTGCACACGCCTTAAACTAATAATCTTATCTCTAATTAAAGCTGCACTTTCGAAATCTAGCTCGGCAGAAGCGACAGTCATTTGCTCAGAAAAGTCATCCAGCACTTGTTGATTTTTCCCTTCCAAAAATAAAATGGTGTGTTGCAAATCTTTTTGATAATCAGCTTCAGAAATCAAGCCAACACATGGCGCGGTACACCGTTTAATTTGATACTGTAAACATGGTCGAGACCGGTTCTGATAATAACTATCATCACACTGTCTAATTGGAAATAATTTTTGTAATAAATGCAGACTTTCTCTGACAGCACCAGCGCTGGGGTACGGGCCAAAATACTGGCCTTTTTTACGTTTAGTGCCGCGATGCAAACCGATTCGGGGAAAAGAATCCGCAGAAATAAACAAATAGGGATAGGTCTTATCATCTCGCAATAAGATGTTATAGCGTGGCATTAACTCCTTAATGAGATTGTTCTCAAGAATCAATGCTTCATTTTCGGTATGCGTCACCGTTGTTTCGATATGGGCGATTTGCGCCACCATCACACGGTTTTTTGATGTCAGGCCCGTCGCACGAAAATAACTCGACACCCGCTTTTTGAGGTTTTTAGCCTTACCGACATAAATCACGGTCTCTGTACTATCAACCATGCGATAAACACCAGGCCTACCCGTCAAGGTTTTAAGAAACCCCACCGAATCAAATACTGCTTGTTCTTGCTCCAACTTCTCCGTCATAAGACCTCAACACAATGGAGCTTGATAAGCAGCATCATTAATCACTTATTCTTCTACATGATAAGAGCGAAACAAACTGTAAGCCGCCAGCCCCCATAAAATGATGGCCGCAAAGATCGTGATGCGTGAATGACCAAACGAGAAAAACACAATCCCACCTGACACAAATTCGCTCAACGCAATCACTCTCAATATTTTACTATTCTCATTCCTTGTCATAATTCGCTTCGTCCCTGTCGCTAATTTGCTAGGCATTATCACACATTCAATGCGATCGATAAACGTCAGCCACAATCAAAATAAAACGATAACCCTAATTAATTGGTTTTACCTTAACGATTTATGTGAAAATAACCCGCTTTCAATATTCTATACACTACGCCATGTCATCATTGCCCCCGCTAAGCCCCATCGCACCCAAACTGCCTGCCAAAGCCAACACACTATTTCAGGCTGGTCAGCTCTATGGTAGCGCCCAAGGTTTATTATTAGCCAAAGCAGCACAACAACATGATGGCCCATTACTGGTTCTGACCGATGACGCCGCCAGCGCCCATAAGTTGGAAATAGAAGCTCAATTTTATCTTGGTGATACTGAGTTACCCATTCTGCATTTCCCCGATTGGGAAACCCTACCCTACGATACCTTTTCACCACATCAAGACATTATTTCAGAACGCCTAGAAACGCTCCACCAATTACCGAATTTCAAACGCGGCATTCTGCTTGTGCCCATTGCTACTCTAATGCATCGCATTGCCCCACGTGCTTTCTTAGAAGGCAATACACTTTTTCTCAAAACCGGCGACACTTTTAATATAGAGCAATGGCGCAGTCGACTAGAAAAAGCAGGCTACCGTTATGTCTCACAAGTCATGGAACATGGCGAGTTCGCTGTTCGCGGTGCCATCGTCGATCTTTATCCCATGGGCAGTAGCTTGCCATATCGGATTGATCTCTTTGATGATGAAATTGATACCTTAAGGACTTTCGACCCTGAAACACAGCGATCTATTGACGCATTAGACTCACTCGAACTATTACCCGCGCGTGAATTTCCAGTCAGTGACGACAGCATCACCTATTTCCGCCAGCAATTTAGACAACAATTTGAAGGCGACCCTCAAAAAAGTCTAATTTACCGTGAGGTCAGTGAAGGCAATATGCCCGGTGGTATCGAATACTATCTGCCACTCTTTCTAGAACAAACCAATAGCCTAATAGACTATTTACCCACCAATACCTTAATCTTTAACATCAATGACCCACACCAGGCTGCAACCGATTTTTGGCAAGAAATCAACCAACGCTATGAACAGCATGCCGTTGATCCAGAAAGACCTTTGCTCCCGCCCAACCAGATCTTTTTCCCAGTCGAAGAATTGTTTAGCACCTTTAAACAATATCCCCGCCTCCACAGCCAAAGTTTTGAATTAGACCTCGCTGAGGGTAAACACAACTACCACACCACATTACCCCCACAGCTCACCCTAACGGCACAACAAGATAACACCTGTGAAGCCCTAGCCCGCTTTATCGACAATTTCGATGGCCGCATTTTATTGGCAGCAGAAACCGCTGGCCGCCGCGAGACACTATTGGAAATCCTTCGCGATAATGGCATTGTGCCCAAAGTCGTGGCAAACTGGGATCAATTCCTTCTCGATGACAGCCCTTTAAGCATCACCGTTGCACCGCTAGAACAAGGTTTAATTCTGATCAATGACAACCTTGCTGTCATTGCAGAGCCCCAGCTCTTCGGCCAACAAGTCATGCAACGCCGTCGCCGCAGCCGTAAAAAACGCGACTCCGACGCCATTATTCGTAATCTAGCAGAGCTGAATGTCGGTGATGCCGTTGTCCATGAAGATCACGGCGTAGGTCGTTACTTAGGACTACAAACGCTTGATGTCGGCGATATCACCACCGAATATGTCACATTAGAATACGCCAAAGAAGATAAGCTCTATGTCCCGGTTGCTGCCCTCGATTTAATCAGTCGCTATTCAGGTGCCGCGCCAGAATTAGCACCATTGCATAAATTGGGCTCAAGCCAATGGGAAAAAGCCAAACGTCGTGCTGCTGAAAAAGTCCGTGATGTTGCCGCCGAATTACTTGATATCTACGCCCAACGTGCCGCCTACAAAAAAGCGCCTCTCGACTCACCAGATGAACAATATGCTGCCTTTGCCGCTGCCTTCCCATTCGAAGCCACGCCAGACCAACATGATGCCATCGAAGCCGTTGTCAAAGACATGACGTCTGACTCACCCATGGATAGGCTTATCTGTGGTGATGTCGGTTTTGGTAAAACAGAAGTTGCCATGCGAGCCGCCTTCCTCGCAACACAGTCAAACAAACAAGTGCTTATTCTTGTACCAACGACGCTCTTGGCACAACAACACTACGAAAACTTTAAAGATCGCTTTGCCGACTGGCCCGTCAATATTGAGGTCATGTCACGCTTTCGTTCTAAAAAACAGCTCGATGTCGTCAAACAAGCAATGACAGATGGCACTGCCGACATCGTTATCGGCACCCATAAGCTATTGCAACAAGACATCAATCCCAAACGGCTAGGCTTGTTCATCCTTGATGAAGAACATCGTTTTGGCGTCACCCAAAAAGAACAAATCAAAAAGTATCGGGCTGAGATTGATGTCTTAACCCTCACCGCCACACCCATTCCTCGCACACTTAACATGTCTATCTCAGGCATTCGCGATTTATCGATCATTGCCACACCGCCAGCCAGACGTTTAGCCATAAAAACCTTCGTCCAAGAATGGAAACAAGACACCATTCGTGAAGGCATGTTGCGTGAAATAAAACGCGGTGGACAAGTTTATTTCCTACACAATAAAGTTGAAGATATTGATCGCATTGCCCGCGATATAGAACAGATCATGCCCGAAGCCAAAGTCGCCGTCGCTCATGGTCAAATGCGAGAACGTGAACTCGAACAAGTCATGCTCGACTTCTATCATCAACGGTTCAACGTCTTAATCTGTACCACCATTATTGAAACCGGTATCGACATTCCCTCCGCCAATACCATCTTTATCGACCGTGCTGATAAATTAGGGCTGGCTCAGCTCTATCAAATCAGAGGCCGTGTTGGCCGGTCACATCATCGTGCTTATGCCTACTTAATCGTACCGCCAAAGAAAGCCATGACCAAAGATGCGATCAAACGGCTAGAAGCCATCGAGTCAATTGAAGATTTAGGCGCCGGCTTTACCCTTGCTACCCATGATATGGAAATTCGCGGTGCGGGTGAATTATTGGGTGACGACCAAAGTGGCCAAATGCAAGAAATCGGCTTTGGTTTATATAACGAATTACTCGAACGTGCCGTTAACGCCCTCAAGTCTGGACAAGAGCCGAGCTTGACCATGACAAATCGGCACTTCATTGAAATCGACCTCCATGTACCTGCCCTGATTCCGAACGACTACTTACCTGACGTGCATACCCGTCTTGTACTATACAAACGCATTGCAGCAGCACCGGACAACGACACACTAAGAGAGCTACAAGTCGAAATGATCGACCGTTTTGGCCTACTACCAGAACAAGTTCAAACCTTATTCGCTATCCATGAACTGCGTTTCAAAGCCAAAGCCATTGGTATACGAAAAATTGATGTTTACGACCAAGGTGGTCGTATTATTTTTGATCAAGAACCCAATATTGAGCCCATGACCATCATCCAACTGATCCAATCACAAGCCAATAAGTATAAACTCGATGGTCAAGATAAATTGCGCTTTACTGAAGTGATGCCTGAAGCCGACGATCGTTTATTAGTACTCAATAAATTGTTAGATGACCTACAAAAAACCAGCTGATAAACAGATCATCAAGGGCCGCGGCGCTATCAGTCAACGTGATAGCCGCTATAACCAACAACAACGCGAACAGTTCGATGACGGCTGGCATCAAGACAGTGAACAAATAGAATGTAGCCAAGCGACACAAGTCAGCTTTGAAACACCCAAGACGATTATTTCCCGCAACCAGTCACCCGACGTGCCGTTTGAACAATCGATCAATCCTTATCGTGGCTGCGAACATGGTTGCATTTATTGTTTTGCCCGACCGAGCCATGCTTATTTAGATCTCTCGCCCGGCCTCGACTTCGAAACCAAACTCACCGCAAAACGGCACGCCGCTGACATCTTAAGAAAGCAATTACTCGCGCCAAACTACCAATGCAAACCGATTGCCTTAGGCGCCAACACTGACCCTTATCAGCCCATAGAACGCCGTTATCACATCACCCGCGACATTCTATTGGTGCTACAAGAGTTCAATCACCCTTGTATCATCACCACAAAATCAGCATTAGTCGAACGCGATCTCGACCTCATCAGTGCTATGGCTGACAAAAACTTAATCCATGTCAATCTGTCATTCACTACGCTCGATCCGACATTAAGCCGTTACTTAGAACCCAGAGCTAGCTCGCCCAAGAGGCGTCTACAAACTATCGCCACACTCAAACAAGCCAATATCCCCGTCAATATCTTACTCGCACCTGTCATCCCAGTACTCACTGATCCCGAGATGGAAACTATTTTACAAGCCGTCTCCGAATCCGGCGCAGATTCTGCCAACTACATTCTCTTAAGGTTGCCGTTAGAACTCGTTGACCTCTTCGCAGAATGGTTACATCACCACTACCCCGATAAAGCTGGCCATGTCTTGCAGCAAATACAACAAACACGACAGGGAAAATATAACGATAGTAGCTTCGAACACCGAGCTTCAGGTAAAGGCGTAATGGCTGAAATAATCCACCAGCGTTTCAATCTCGCCAGTAAAAAAGCAAACCTATCGCAACCGCTTCCCGCCCTCAATAGTGAACTATTCCAGCCCCACCCCGTTCAAATAGATCTATTTTGACGCCAGACAGCTAAGTAAAAAAGCATTTTTGCGACAAAAGTCCCGTTTAACCATGGGCTAAAGCCTTTAGAATTGTGGAAAAACAATTTTAAAGGCATGAAATTAAAGCTTTTTGTTTTTTTGGCGATAACTTAACTGTAAAACAAAATGGTCCATAACTATGATCAACATGCCAAGAGATTTTTTAACAGCAACAATTCCAACTGCGAGTAGCTCGACGAATAAAGCTGTCCGGTTTCAAGTCATTGGTGAAGAAGAACAACCACCCATTCTTGCAATGGAACGCCGCCGTACACCTTCACGCCGCAAACCAACACAAGACAAACAGCAAATAGAACGTCGTGTTTCCCACGACCGTAGACGAACCACTTTCAGCAGTAAAGCTTAAATAATCGTTTCTTTCTGACCACTTTTTACCGAGCGTAAAGCGGCTGTAATAACCTGACAATTTTCTCTCGCATCCGCTATCGACAAAGCCGGCTGCTTACCTTGCAAAATGCAATCACTAAAATGTCGAATTTCTTCTACGAAGTGATTTGCCACCGTTAACTGAACTTGATGCTGCTCGCCGGCATCGGTCCACCAATTAATCACCGGTGCATCATCTGGGTTTTGCCAAACTGTATCGCACTTAATCCCACCTAAAGTACCAATGATTTCATATTCACTACGCCGTGCTCGTTCAAAACTCATATCAAACTGCGCGTAACGGCCATCGTCATAATCCAAAACGCCGCTCAAACTAATATCAGCACCACTGTCTAATAGTTTTGCCATCGCCATTACCGACTTTGGCGCACTATCAAACCATTTACGTGCGGTATGAATTGCGTAAGGCCCTATATCCCACATCGCGCCACCGCCATTATCAATATCACGTTCTAAGCGATACATTCGTGCTGGCTTCATCGGAAATGAAAAACAGGTTCGGACAGTTCTCACCTCGCCAATCGCACCCGATGCAATCAAATCGGCAACATAATCATGCTGAGGGTGGAAGCAATACATAAACCCTTCCATTACCGTGACATCATATTGTTCAGCGGCAGCGGCAATCGCATCAATATCAGCCACCGATAACGCCATCGGCTTTTCAATCAAAACATGTTTACCTTGCTTAATCGCTTTAATCGCCCACTCGGTATGCTCTTCATTCGCCATCGGTAAATAAACAGCATCAATGTCTTCATGATTTAAAACAGAATCAAGATCATCAAATGCTTGTACACCCTTTTCATCAGGCGCATATTTAGCAAGCACTTCTGCTGCTGCGCCAGCCCGACGACTGGCAATCGCGACTAATTGTGCATTCTCAGCTTCTACAATCGCCGGTAACAAACGTTCATTTACACGTGCCGCGCCCAAAATACCCCAACGTAAAACAGTTTGATCAGTCATTTGCCATCCTTAAAATAGGTTTCAACTATCATACCGATTAACAGCCATAAACTTCAATTCAATAAAACCGCAATATTAATAGTGTTTATCTCTACCTGTTTTTCACCTATGCTAGTGATCAGCTTTTTTTTCAAAAGACAACAATTAGGAATCTATTATGACAATTGAAGTAAACCAAACACTCCCCGCAGGCGAGCTGACAGAATGTAATGAATTTGACCCTGCTAATGGTTGCCCAACCAACCCACAAGCACATGATGTTTTAGCGATGAGTAAAGGCAAAAAAATTGTCCTATTTGGTGTACCCGGTGCGTTCACCCCGCTGTGCTCAGTACAACATCTTCCCGGTTTCGTCACCCATGCCGACAGTATCAAAGCCAAAGGCGTTGATGAAATTTGGTGCCTTTCTGTCAACGATGCTTTCGTGATGGCAGCTTGGGGTCGTGATAACCAAGCCGGTGGCAAAGTTAGAATGATGGCAGATGGCAGTGCTGTTTATACCAAAGCACTAGGCCTTGATCGTGATTTAACCGGCGGCGGAATGGGTATCCGTTGCTTCCGCTTTGCCATGATTGTCGAAGATGGCGTTGTTAGCTATATTGGTGTTGAAGGTTCTGGTGAATTTGGTGCCTCTAAAGCAGAAACCATTTTAGAGCTGCTCTAATAAGGGTAACGACAAGCCCGTTAAACTGACTATAATCAGTTTAACGGCGCTGTTCTATCACATCAACCGATTCATCAGCGATAAAAATAGCGGTTGCTAAACCGGTAAAAATACCATGCTCCACAACACCCGGCGTCGCATTTAACGCTGAGTCTAAAGCCAAGATATCACGTTCCTCAAAAGCCATATCCAACACCAAACTGCCATGTGATGTCATCGCAAAGCCATCGCCAGACGCATTTGGCCTTAATTTCCCCTGACCACCTAAGGCTTCTAAACTACGCAAGACCAACTGCCAAGCAAACGGCATCACTTCGATTGGAATAGGATAATTCTGGCCGATCCGGTCAACCAACTTACTCTGATCGATTAAGACATGAAATTCACTACTCGCGCGTGCCAATAACTTCTCTCGGACCAAGTCTGAACCACGTCCTTTCAATAATACTTTGTCTTCTGTTACCTCATCTGCACCATCGACATACACATCAATGTGACTGAGATGTTCCATACTGACCTGTGACAACCCCAGACTTTTGGCTTTCAGCGTACTCACGATCGAGCTTGCAACCGTCGTGCAACGTAGTCCGCCTTGTTGACGTTTTGCTAACGCCTCAATAAAGTAATTCGCTGTTGAGCCTGTACCAAGACCTACAACCATATCGTTTTCTATTAAATCTGCCGCATGTTGTGCTACACGTTGCTTTGCATTCAATTCCACCAACATCACTCGCTCCTTACAGACTTAAACATCAAAATTCAGTATTATCCAATCCCATTGTGAACACCTACTAGATTGAATTCAATATCAAGGATAACAGCATGGCCAATTTCGATGCTATCGTAAATCATATTCAACAAGTAACAGGCCAACACCTAGGCAAGTGTAACCACACAACAGTCAGTGGTGGTGGCATCAATGACGCTTATCATCTCAGCAGTAACAGCCAATCCTATTTCGTTAAACTCAACACCACCGAGCGAGAATTCATGTTCGAAGCTGAGGCCCAAGGTCTCTCAGAATTAGCCGCCACCGGATGCATCCGTATTCCCAATGTTATTTGCTTCGGCCAAACCAGCCAAAATAGCTACGTCGTCCTCGAATATATTCCCTGCCAACCGTTTAACACAAGCTCAAGTCGTTTATTAGGTGAACAATTAGCTCAAATGCACCAGCTTGAACAACCCTTTTTTGGTTGGCATTGTGATAACACCATCGGCAGCACACCCCAATACAATCCACGAGAACACGATTGGCTGACATTCTGGCAACAACACCGACTGCAACAGCAACTCACTTTTGCCAAACAAAATGGTTATGGTCAACAACTGCAAGACAAAGGCGACAAACTATCTGAACGCTTAGCTAATCTCTTCGATGGCTATCAGCCTAAACCGGCATTACTACACGGTGACTTATGGGGTGGCAATGCAGCTGTTTCACCTGACGGTAACCCGATTATTTACGACCCTGCTTGTTATTATGGTGACCGAGAAACTGATATTGCCATGACAGAATTATTTGGGGGGTTTAGCCAAGAATTTTATGCTGCTTATCAAGCTACTTTTCCCTTGGATACCGGATATCAGATCCGAAAGAATCTTTATAATCTCTACCATATCCTCAATCACGTTAACTTGTTCGGTGGCAGTTATCTCAGCCAAGCGAGTAATATGCTTGACCAATTACTCTCTGAAACTTAGTGGAATCAGGTTCAATCAATATGACCTGTTTTACAAACCGTCATCATCACCGAGGTAAACATGCCCATGGCCGCTGAGCCATAGGTTGCCCTTAAACACATACTCGCGAATTAATCATCTGGCGCAGTTTGGGTGTCAATGCCAGGTAATTTCCACAACACAAATAATGCCGGAAATACCAATAACACCACCACCATGGTCGAGGCTGTACCCCCTACCATAGGCGCTGCAATACGTTTCATCACATCTGCGCCAGTGCCATCGCTCATTAAAATGGGAATCAACGATATGGATAGCACAAGCCCTGTCATCAGCATCGGCCTAATCCGCTGGGCTGCTCCCGTAGCAACTTCTTCAAAAAACACAGCTGGGCTCATGTGCACTACGCGTTTCTGCGCTTCATTCAGTGCATTATCCAGGTAATGCAGCATTAACAGACCAAGTTCTGCTGCTAAACCCGCCATCGCTATCATCCCGACCCAAACAGCGACACTCAGCTTATATTCCAATGCATAAAGTAGCCAAACCGAGCCCATCAACGCAAATGGCATGGCTGTCAGCACAAAAAACGTGTCGCTAAATCGGCCTCGATGCAGATAAAGCAACAAAAAAATAGCCAGTAAAGTCGCAGGCACCATCCATAGAAGCTTGGCGTTTGCACGTTCAAAATGTTGAAACTGGCCAGCCCAAGCTAATCGATAACCTTCTGGGAGTACAATTTTTTCCGCAACCACTTGCTTAGCCAGTGTCACATAATCAGCAACACCTAAGTCACCTTGAGGGCCACTCTTGATATCGACAAAGACAAAGCCCACTAATTGACCATCCTCATTACGGATCATTGGTGCACCAGTACGAAAGTGCATTTTAGCCACTTCGCTGATCGGCACTTGAGTGCCCGTTTTAGTCGGCACGAGTACCTTTTCCAACGCCTGAATAGAATCCCGATAATCGCGTGCGTAACGCACATTGACTTGATAACGTTCTCGACCTTCGACTGTTTGTGTTGCTGGCACACCACCAACCGCAGCCATCAACACATCTTGAACATCCTGTACGTTAAGGCCATAACGCGCAGCGGCATCTCTATCGATATCAAAATCCAGGAAATATCCCCCGGTTAAACGCTCGGCAAAGGCACTCCGGGTATACGGTGATGTACGCGGATCATCTTGCAAAGCCCGCTCAATAGACACCGCTGTTTTCTCGATTTGTCCAAGATCATCACCAAAGACCTTAATCCCGAGTGTGCTACGAAACCCAGTGGCCATCATTTCAGTACGGGTCTGAACCGGCATCCACCAGATATTGGGCATCCCGGGATAACTGAGTTTTTCATCCATTTCGGCAATCAGATCATCCCAACTCAGACCTTTACGCCACTGGTCCCGCGGCTTAAGCGTAATCACTGTTTCCACCATCGATAATGGCGCTGGGTCGGTCGCACTCGTCGACCGGCCAATCTTACCAAAGACCCGTTCCACTTCAGGGAAGGCTTTAAGCTGTTTATCCATACTTTGTAGCACTTTCCCTGCTTCAGTAATCGACATACCAGGAAGCGCCGTGGGCATGTAGAGAATACTGCCTTCATTCAGTGGTGGCATAAACTCATTACCCAATTGTTTGGCGATTGGCCAAGTTAACAGCAACGACAACAAAGCCACACTCACCAGCGCCCAACGGAATCGAATGCAGAAGCGAATCATCGGCAGAAATAATGCTATCAACATCCTGTTTATGGGGTTGCGCTCCGAACGGATTTTGCCCCGCACCAACAGCACTGCCAACGCAGGAATCAAGGTAACTGACAAAATAGCAGCAAACGCCATGCTGTAAGTTTTAGTAAAGGCCAATGGTTGAAACAAACGACCTTCGGTAGCTTCCAATGAAAATACCGGGGCGAAGGAGATGGTGATGATCACCAAGGAAAAGAAAATGCTCGGCCCCACATCCTGCATGGCACGAATAATCAGGGCCCTTCTATCCTTTTCAGGATGCGCATGGCTGAGTTTTTTGTGCACGTTATCCATCATCACCACAGCGGCATCAACCATGGCACCAATCGCGACAGCAATCCCCCCTAAAGACATGATATTGGCAGTGAGGCCTTGCTGAGCCATGGGAATAAATGCCAGTAGAGTAGCGATAGGTAGCGTAATCGCCGCCACCAAGGCAGAACGGACATGTAGCAAAAATGCGAAGATAATCAGCGACACAACAATCATCTCTTCAATCAAGGTCTGTTTTAATGTGTCAATGGCACGCAATATCAAATCCGACCGATCATAAGTAATCACCACTTCCACACCATCAGGCAACCCTGCTTGTACATCTTGCAAGCGTTGCTTAATCCGCTCAATCACATTAAGCGCATTCTCACCATAGCGCATCACCACGATACCACCCACAGTCTGCCCTTCACCATCGAGTTCCGCCAGCCCACGTTGCATAGCAGGGCCTAACTTGATCTCAGCCACTTGAGATAATTTAATCGGCACATGGTTTTTATCCACGCCGATCACCACCTTGGTTAGATCCTCTTTGGATTTGATGTAACCCCGACCACGTACAAAATGTTCGTGTCCTGAAATTTCCAGTACACGGCCACCCACATCATTATTTGAACGCCGGATAGCCTCAATCACCTTGGGTAAGCCAATGCCAAAACTAGCCAACCGATGAGGATCGATTTGCACTTGATACTCTTTGACAAAACCACCCACAGAAGCAACTTCTGCAACACCCTTGACTGACGACAGCCAATAACGGAGTTTGAAATCTTGCAATGCACGTAGGTCAGCTAGATCATGTTTCCCGCTTTTATCTACTAAAGCATATTGAAACACCCAGCCAACACCCGTCGCATCTGGGCCTAGGGAGGGTTGAACATCATCTGGTAGTTGCTTAGTCGCGGTATTCAGGTATTCCAACACCCGTGATCGTGCCCAATAGATATCGGTGTTATCCTCAAAAATGACATACACAAAACTAGCGCCGAGAAAGCTTTGACCCCGTACAAAACGTACATTGGGAACCGACAGTAATGCCGTAGTGAGTGGATAGGTAATTTGATCCTCCACCAGATCAGGACTACGTCCAGGCCACTCGGTATAAACGATCACCTGGGTGTCCGTTAAATCAGGAATAGCATCCAACGGCGCCTGAAAAAAACTGCGATAACCCCATAGGGCCATTATCAAAACAATTAGAATAGTGATCCCAGGGTTGTTGGCACAATAGGCGATAATTTTGCCAACCCAACCGGCTTGCTCAGAAGAAGCATTATTTAAAGTAGGGTCTACCATTGGTCAATGCCTGATTTGAGTTTACTTTCAGCAGCAATCAGAAAATTCCCAGAAATGACAATGGCATCGCCATCGGCCAAGCCCTCTCGTACAATAACGTACTCACCATCACTATAGCCGGTGAGAATAGTTTGAGGCTGCAAACGACCATCACCCAAATCTCGAAACACAATACGTTTGTCACCCGAGACCA
Organism: uncultured Gammaproteobacteria bacterium; assembly: GCA_905479985.1. Taxonomy (GTDB): domain Bacteria; phylum Pseudomonadota; class Gammaproteobacteria; order Nitrosococcales; family Methylophagaceae. Next base: position 19,912 of record CAJQOM010000016.1, read on the forward strand.
GTACCGCTTCTTCAGGAATCACAAGCATGTCCCCCAAATCTGCTTTCAAGGTAACGCGAGTAAACTGGCCAGGTTTAAGCAGGCCATTCGCATTCTTAACGTCTAAACGCACACGGGTAGTACGGGTGTTTTTAGTAAGAAAAGGATCAATCTGCATAACTTTGGCTTCAAAACCTTGTTCCGGTAAATTGGACAAAGTCAGACTGGCACTCATACCAGTTTCAATCAACGGCAAGTCCTGCTCATAAGCATAGGTTTCGATCCACAAACTGGACAAATCAGCCAGCCGAAGTAAGCCTTCTCCCCGTTTAAACGCTGAGCCTCTGACAATATTTTTTTCTATCACTACCCCATCAGCAGGAGCAAAAATAGGAAGGTAGTTTTGCGCTTTACCCTGACGTCCCAACCAGCTAACTTGCTGAGAAGTAAGCCCCCATAACATCAGCCTTTTTCGGCTGGCAGTCGTAAAGTCATTACGCTTCGAACCAGCACCAGACCGTTTTTGCGTTCCCAGATACTCCTCTTGTAAGGAAAGTAATTCAGGACTAAATACCGAGAATAGAATGTCGCCTTTACGGATAGGCTTACCGATAAAATCAGCATTCAAATTGCCAATCCAACCATCAAAACGCAAACTGATATCGATCAGGCGTGTTTCATCAAAAGTCACTTCACCTTGCAAGATAATCGGCACCTCAAAATGTTTTTTCACGACATTTCCGGTCTTTACACCTATCGCCTGACGACGGCCTTTATCTACCAAGATGCTGCCACTTTGCAATTCATCCCGAGTGACTGACACCAAGTCCATGCCACAGATTGGACAGGTACCTGGTGTCGCAGATTTAACCGAAGGGTGCATCGAACAAGTGTGATAAGCAACATCGTCAATAGGAGTTGCAGTGATTAGCTTAATCCCTTCCCTACCCGTGACCATCTCAAATGAAAGATCAACATGGTGAGCCTCATCAGTAGCAACATCCACAGCCAATGACCATTCGCCCACCATGGGAACATCAAACTCCCCTTGATACATTCCCGGTGTGATTTCAACAATATCTGCCTGGACATACATCGCAGGCATAGAGCCGATCGCAGACATTTCACCAACAGCACGAACATCCGCACCCTGAATGGGTTGCTCCTGATTATCTCGTACCTGGATCACAATATGGTTTTTGCCAACGACAGGCGTTTCAGGCAGAGTTGATACCGCTAACTGAAAAGGTCCAGCATTAATAAAATTGACCTGCGTCACTGTGCTGCTATTTGCCTTAAAAAAGGTCATCATCGACCCGTCTTTTTGGATAATCCACAAACCAAGCAACAGAATCACCACTATCACCGAACAACCTACCCAATATTCTTTAGCTAGCTTACTCATCTCTAGTCTCCTCTTCATGATAGCGGTGAGTAGATGAGGCAATGTTATTATCAGTATCGCTCGTTGAAGTCGAGGCGATCATCTGGACAAGACCGGCCGCAGCCATTAACTCAGAAAATTGGGCATATTGCTCACTGAGCGCTTGCTTAGCCTTACGCTCAGTCGTCAACAATTGGCGCTCGGCAATGAACAAAGACAAGAAATCACCCACTCCAGATTGGTATTCATCAAGAGCCGTGGTCAAGCTCTCTTCCGCCAGTGGCAATAAGTCCTGCTGATAGAGTTGATACACGTCGATCGCCTGCTGCCAAAAACTGTACCGTTGCATCAGTTGCTCTCGTAACGCCACCCTTAAATCCTGCTGCTCCCAGCGTAGAGCACTTTGTTCGGCACGCAAACTATCTTCCCGACTGGTCCGTTTGCCAAAATCAAAAGGTAAATTAAGGCTCACACCAACCACCAAGCGTTGTTCCTCATTGACCCATAAACTATTGTAACGCGCCATCGCTGAAAGACTCGGGTAGCGGTCCTTTTCTCTCAGTGCCAATTCGGTGTTTTTTTGTCGCCGTTGTGCATCTAATCTCTGCATCACAGGTTGATGACTTAATTCCGCCAACAGTGCAGTAAATTTGTCCGCAGGTAAAACAGTGAGGGGCAAACCAATATTGATATCAAACGTCGTCGTTGTAGGAAGGTTCGTCAGCCTCCTCAATTTGCTGGTATCTCGCTCAATAGCGGCTTGCAGTTCTATCGCTTCCTGTAACAACAGGTGATGTTCATGAGTGGCTTGCAAGACTGCTGACTTACTCGCCGTACCCGAAACATATTTGGCCTTCACGATAGCCATTAAGTCTTGCCAGAGCACTTGATGTCGTTGGTTAATAGACAATATCATCCGATGATATTGCCACTGTCCGTAGTTGGCCCGAACACCGCCCGCTAACCGTACTTGATCCTGATACTGTCTCGCTTGCCAAACATCGCTTTGAGCGCCGGCCGCTTTTTCCCGAAGTGACAATACCTCCGGCCAAGGCAAAGACTGGCTCAGCTCCACAATATAGCCATCATCAAAACGTTTGTCACCGAAAGTCCGTGGCGCCACTCCCAGCATCAACTTTGGATCATCTAACTGCCCAACGCTGTCGACTTGGTGTCGTTGCGCTTGCAAACGATCTTTAATCGCACGTTGAGCAGCATTACAATCAATCGCCAAACGCACCAGTATTTCACTGTCAGTGACAAGGGGAATCTGACATTCTGTTTCTGCCATAACAAACAGTGGGGTAAGCATCAACCCGATTAAAAGTGGCACAAAAGCGGAACGAACCAACCATTGAAAATAAATCATTGCTTAACTCCTCTGAACTCTATAGCCAGAGACGTGACAAACACGCTAAATGGCTATGAATTGCTATTCAATACGAGTATTGAATAGCAATTATCTTGAACGTTCAGAAAGGGTTTAAATGCGTAATCTTAAGGTAGATAGGTAGGTTGCTGTTCCGGGATGACCAGGGTCAGTATGAAATTCAACTATCCCCATTGAAGAGGGGTTATTCGTAAGTTCTGGCCAAAGGCTTATCAACAGAAAAACCAGTTTTACTTGCGGTATTTCAAACGTTGGAGCCGGTTGAGTAACAGGATCGTCTGCTTCGATATCGCTGGCTTTCAGGGTGAGTTCACTACTAATATCACAACAAAAGGAATGATTGGTTTGATCTTTCTCAACCTCTCGTTGCGTGTCCATGTCATCGCAACAACAGTGCTTTATAGGGCCACCATGATCCATCATCTGACAGGCAAAAACAGTCTGCACCTGTAATAGCAGGCTCAGTAGCATAATGGCTACCGTTACCTTTTTTTGCCAGTACAATGTTTTGAATGGATTCATTTACTAATTAAGCCTGTCATTAGCTATAATAGCTACAAGCTATAGTAAACCCCTACTCAAATACAGAGTCAAGCGAAAATGTGCTTGAGAAACTACATTGAGAAGATGTGAAACAAAATTAGGATCAGTAAAAACATCATGCCATTGCTATTAAAATACTTAGAGACGTTATGAGCCAAATAAAAGTACTATTCGTTTGCATGGGCAATATCTGCCGCTCACCGACTGCAGAAGGCGTATTCAACAAGTTACTTCAAGATAAACAGCTAACTGATCGGTTTTTAATCGATTCAGCTGGCACACATGACTACCATATTGGCAAAAGCCCCGACGGTAGAGCACAACAAACCGCCAAACAACGCGGTATTGATTTATCTGCTCTCCAAGGTCGCCAAGTGAATAACGACGACTTTGACTATTTTGATCACATTCTCGCGATGGATACTGATAACGCTGAAATTTTAAGGAATGCTTGCCCTAACGAGCTCCAACATAAAATTAAACTATTTTTAGATTTTGCACCGGAACAAGACGAACGCAATGTACCCGATCCTTACTTCGGCGGGCAGAACGGTTTTGAGCATGTTTTTGACTTAGTCGAAACAGCATCAAATGGTTTTTTAGACTCAGTTCTCTAATTCAACCTGAAATAGAGAAAATCACAGGCTTAATTCTTTGAACTATTCGACAGTTCAAAGGTAATATCACTTTTCATAATATATTCATCAAAGTATGATTGTCATTAATAATCTACTTCAAGTAATGGAATCTTATATGTTGAAACATCTGCAGATTAACCCAATAGCAACAGCAAGCCTTTTTAGCCTACTACTCCTGTTATTTCCCCAAATGTCATTCGCATCCGCCGACATACCCTTTTTAGATTTAACCACCCATTGGGTCGGTTACGCCTCATTGGCTATCTTCGTCTTTGCCTACATCTTAGTGATCGCAGAAGAAGAAATTCATATGCGAAAATCCAAACCTGTGATGATTGCAGCCGGTGTCATTTGGGCAATGATTGCCATTATCTATGCGCAACAAGCAGATACGGCCTTCCATCACACAGCAGAAGTGATGATTAGACACAGCCTCCTAGAATTTGCAGAATTATTCCTATTTTTACTTGCTGCAATGACCTTCATCAACACCATGGGTGAACGTGGAGTATTTGATGCTTTACGCAGCTGGTTGGTCAATCAAGGTTTCTCATTACGCACTATTTTCTGGCTCACAGGCATACTCGCTTTCGTTATTTCACCAATTGCTGACAACCTAACCACCGCATTATTAATGGCAACTGTTGCCATGGCTGTCGGTGGTGATAACATCAAATTTGTATCGATTGCCTGTATCAACATCGTTGTAGCAGCGAATGCCGGTGGCGCCTTCAGTCCATTTGGTGACATTACGACATTGATGGTTTGGCAAAAAGGACTGGTCGACTTTAGTCAATTCTTTTCCTTATTTCTGCCATCCGTCGTTAACTGGATTATTCCTGCCGTTATCATGTCAATGGCCGTCGGTGCAGGTAAACCCGATGTAGCAAAAGAAACGGTCACACTCAAACCGGGTGCTTTCACTGTTGTCTTTCTATTCTTACTGACCATCACTATGGCTGTCAGTGCCCATAGCTTCTTACACATTCCACCTGTTATCGGCATGATGACCGGTCTTGGCTTCCTCAAAGTCTATGGCTACTACCTCAAAATGAGACATAAGTTTCACGAAGAAATAATGGGAGATGATGGACAAAGCACCATGTCTATAGAAGGGATTAACCAAAATCAAGACAAAGACTTCAATATTTTTAGACAACTTGAACGTGCTGAGTGGGATACCCTCATGTTCTTCTACGGCATTATTCTAACCGTAGGTGGTTTAGGCACAATCGGTTATCTCACCGTTGGCTCCCAGCTCATGTATGGTGATCTCGGCGCAACCAATGCCAATATTCTCGTCGGTATACTCTCAGCACTTATCGATAATATTCCGGTTATGTTTGCCGTCTTATCAATGATGCCAAGCATGGATATGGGCCAATGGCTTCTCGTCACCTTAACTGCCGGTGTTGGTGGGTCAATGTTATCGATCGGCTCTGCAGCCGGTGTTGCCGTCATGGGTCAGGCAAGAGGTATTTATACCTTCTTCGCGCATCTAAAATGGATTTGGGCAATTGCCTTAGGCTATGGTGCCAGTATCGCAATGCATTTATGGCTCAATGCAGATTTATTCGATAATATTCCAATTGTGCCTTAAATTTAAACTATAAACCGATAGAACAAAATGAGTCGAGCGGGTAGAATAAGCCCCTAATCTATCCTTGAGTACTGGGTTCCATGCTATATAGCACCGATAACTTGCGTATTGTCGGCACGCAAGAAGTCTTGCCGCCGGCAAAATTACACCTAGAATTACCGATCACCGATGGCGCTTCTGAAACGGTGTTTAATTCCCGTGCGCAAACACAAGGTATTCTGCAAGGCGACGATGACCGTATCGTTGTCATCGTAGGCCCTTGCTCTATTCATGATCCTGAGGCCGCACGCGAATACGCAGCAAAACTCATTCCTTTAATCACCGAACTAAAAGATGACTTGCATATCATTATGCGGGTCTACTTCGAAAAACCGCGTTCTGTCGTCGGTTGGAAAGGCTTAATTAACGATCCCTACTTAGACGGTAGTTTTAAAATTAATGATGGCCTGCACTTTGCCCGCAAACTATTACTAGACCTCGCAGAAAAAGGCGTCCCTGCTGCAACGGAATATCTAGATCTTATCAGCCCACAATACATTTCAGACCTTGTGTCATGGGGTGCTATAGGCGCGCGAACAACTGAAAGCCAAGCCCATCGTGAACTCGCATCAGGCCTTTCCTGCCCAGTGGGCTTTAAAAATGCCACCGATGGTGGTTTACAGATTGCCATTGACGCCTGTCTTTCAGCATCAAAGCCGCATCACTTTATGTCGCTCACCCGCGAAGGCCAGTCAGCTATTTTCTCAACAACAGGTAACCCTGATTGCCATGTCATTTTACGCGGCGGGAAAAAGCCAAACTATAATGCCAGCAATGTACAAGCGGCGGCAGAGCAAATTGGCTTATCTGGTCAAACAGCACGTTTTATGATCGATTGCAGTCATGCTAATAGTGGTAAAAACCATGTACAACAAGAAGCAGTCTGCCTTGATGTCGCGCAACAAATTGCCAACGGCGAAAATCGCATTATGGGACTCATGTTAGAGAGTAACCTTGTTGCTGGTCGCCAAAACCAAGAACCCGATAAAGCACTTGTCTATGGGCAAAGCATTACCGATGCTTGTATGGCTTGGGATAATACCGAACCCCTTTTACAAGCATTAGCAACTGCTATTCGCACACGTCGGAAGCACGCTACAAAATAATCAGCCCGGCATGACAATTGTCACTTAGCACTTCGAAAAAAGCCCGAAATCAGCTATAATCAGTGGGATTAAGTAAGCGAAAAATAGTCCAAAACGCTTGCGTCCCCCTTACCGATTAATTTTGTAGGTTATTGCATGGCAGATTATGCCCTCATCTTAGTGAGCACCATTCTAGTCAATAACATCGTCCTGGTTAAATTCTTAGGCCTATGCCCCTTTATGGGTGTCTCGCGTAAACTTGAAACAGCTATCGGCATGGGCCTTGCGACCACCTTTGTCTTAACGCTGTCATCTATTACCAGCTATCTCGTCAACGAATATCTATTAGCCCCACTCGATATCGAATTTCTGCGTACCATCAGCTTTATCTTCGTCATCGCTGTTGTCGTACAATTTACGGAGTTGGTCGTTCATAAAACCAGCCCAATGCTATACCAAGTACTCGGTATTTTTCTGCCCTTAATCACCACTAATTGTGCTGTTTTAGGCGTCGCATTACTCAATGTCCAACAAGAAAATGGCTTTATCGAATCTGCCCTCTATGGTTTCGGCGCTGCGATTGGCTTCTCCGCCGTCCTCATCATCTTTGCCGCTATGCGTGAGCGTATCGCTGTTTCAGATGTACCCGTTCCCTTTCAGGGTGCGGCCATTAGCCTTATCACCGCTGGCCTAATGTCGATGGCATTTATGGGCTTCACTGGCCTCGTTAAAATTTAATCATGTTCACCGCTATTATTGCCATCACCCTCTTGGCACTCGTCTTTGGCTTATTACTAGGTTTTGCCTCTATACGCTTTAAAGTCGAAGGCGATCCCATAGTTGAACAAATTGACAAACTACTGCCACAAACACAATGTGGTCAATGTAGCTTTGCCGGCTGCCGGCCATATGCCCAAGCCATTGCCGAAGGTGAAGTCGATATCAACCGTTGCCCACCGGGTGGCGAAGCCACTATTCAGGCCCTCGCCAATTTACTCGAAGTCGAAGTCAAACCACTCGATGACGAGTGTGGTATTGAACAACCCAAAACATTGGCAGTCATTGATGAAGAACGCTGCATTGGCTGTACACTCTGCATTCAAGCCTGTCCTGTCGATGCCATCCTCGGAGCAGCAAAACAAATGCACACCGTCATTGCAGACGAATGTACCGGCTGTGATCTCTGCTTACCACCCTGTCCTGTCGACTGCATTGATATGGTCGAGATACCAGCTAGCACAGCCAATTGGCGCTGGCCTGATCCAGACCAACCTAATCTAGGTAATCTAGGCCAACTAGAAGCTGAACAGGTTAAGCAACCATGAGACAATTAGGTTCATTTCCAGGTGGCTTAGTCCTAGACGGTCAAAAAAGCCGTTCGACTCAACAGCCGATCCGATCCGCACCACTCAGTAAAGTCTTAACCTTACCCTTGCAACAACACATTGGCGCCGCTGCTGTACCTATTGTAAAAGTGGGCGATAAAGTCCTAAAAGGCCAACAAATCGCCAAGGCAGAGGGTCATGTCTCCGTCTGCTTACATGCACCCAGCTCTGGTCACATCACTGCTATTGATGAAAGACCTATCCCCCACCCGTCAGGTTTATCTGCACTGTGCATCACGATTCAAACAGATGGCAAAGAACAATGGACTGAACTCACGCCCATTGAAGATTATAAAAACAGCTCAGATCATGAGCTACGCCAATTAATCCGAGATGCAGGCATTGTTGGCTTAGGTGGCGCCGGCTTCCCAAGTTTTATCAAATTGAACCCCAGCGTCCATCATCATGTCGACACCTTAATTCTCAATGGCGTCGAATGCGAACCCTACATTAGCTGCGATGACATGCTGATGCGTGAACGGGCACAGGGCATTCTCGATGGTATTGCCATTATGCGGCAAGCCACCAAAGCAAACCAATGCATTATTGCCATTGAAGACAATAAACCTATTGCCATTAACGCCATGCAAACCGCGTTAAGCACACACCCAGAAAATGGCAAGATCGACATCATTGTCGTCCCAACACGCTACCCCGCCGGTAGTGAAAAGCAACTGATCGAAGTTATCACCAACAAACAAGTGCCCAACGGCGGCCTACCCATTGATATTGGCACCGTGATGCACAATGTAGGCACCGCTTACGCCATCGCCCGCGCCATTAATTATGGTGAACCACTCATTTCTCGCATCGTCACTATTACCGGTAATGAGGTCAAAAATGCCGGTAACTTAGAAGTCCTCTTCGGCACGCCCATTAAAGATTGTCTGATCTTTTGCGAAACACAATGGCAAATAACCGACCCGATCATTCAAGGTGGCCCAATGATGGGATACCCACTACCCAATGCTGATTTACCCATTACCAAAACGGCCAACTGCATCTTAGTCGGCGTTGAACAAGCTGCCCCGGCTGAACAAGCCATGCCCTGCATTCGTTGCGGCGATTGTGCAACCGCTTGCCCGGTCAGTTTATTACCCCAACAACTTTATTGGCATGCCAAAGCCAAAAACTTGGACAAAGCGGTCGACTATAATCTCTTCGACTGCATTGAATGCGGTTGCTGCAACTATGTTTGCCCAAGTGAAATTCCTTTAGTGCAATACTTTAAATTCGCTAAAACAGAAACGATGAATCAGCAGCAAGAAAGGCAAAAGTCAGATGCCGCACGCGTAAGACATGACAACCGCCAAACCCGCCAAGAAATGGAAAAACAAGAAAAGGCACTCCGCCAACAACAACGAAAAGCCGCATTAGCTGCTAGCCAAGCAGCAAAACAAGCCGAAGAGGACAAAACTTAATGGCCTTGTTTAAACTCACACCACCTTATCTCTCAGGTACTAACCGTGTCACCGATCATATGGTGCAACTGTTATTGGCACTCCTGCCTGCCATTATTGCCCTCACCATCTTCTTTGGTCCTGGCGTCTTAATCAATATTGTCTTAGCGGTTGTTCTTGCCTTGGTCACTGAGGCGGTGATGCTGAAATGCCGTCACCGGCCACTTAAGCCATTTTTAACCGACGGCAGTGCCATCGTCACCGCCGTTTTATTAGCCATTGCCTTACCACCATTGTCACCATGGTGGCTTACTGCTGTGGGCATTATTTTTGCCATTGTTTTTGCAAAACATCTCTATGGTGGACTCGGCTATAACCCATTTAACCCAGCCATGGTCGCTTACGTGCTCCTGCTTATTTCTTTCCCTGTAGAAATGACCCGCTGGTTACCCGTCGCTGAACTCAACAATATCGACATTACCTTCACCACCGCTGTTCAAATCATCTTTACTGAACAAAGTCCTTACCAATTAGCCGTTGATGCAATTTCCGGTGCTACGCCCTTAGATGTCATGAAAACCCAAACCGGCCTGCAACAAACACCTGACATCATTCAGCAAAACAGTGCTTTTGGTCTACTCGCAGGTCAGGGGTGGCAATGGGTTAATATTTGGGTTGCCATCGGCGGCCTATTTTTGCTCTATCGCAAAGTGATCAATTGGCATATTCCTACCGCGATGCTGGCTGGCTTAGCCACAATCAGCTTAGTCACTTGGTTAATCTCACCAGCAACAACCGCATCGCCGTTATTTCATTTATTCAGTGGTGGCACCATGCTAGGTGCTTTCTTTATTGCGACTGACCCAGTAACAGCCGCTACCACCCTCAAAGGCAGACTCATCTATGGTGCAGGCATCGGCCTACTGACTTATATTATTCGTGTCTGGGGCGGCTACCCTGATGGCATCGCTTTCGCCGTATTACTTATGAATATGCTGGTACCGTTAATTGACGACGTCACCCAACCGCGCGTCTATGGTGCTAAACGCTAATGAATGCAATTCAAAAGCACATTTTAGGTATTGGCCTAATGTTGGCTGTCTTTGCCATTGGCTCAAGCAGCCTTGTTGTCGTTACTGAGAACGCCACCCGTGATAAAATTGCCGAGAATGAGCGCCAAGCATTATTAAACGCCATCAATATTCTCATCCCAGCCAATGAATACAGCAACGATATTTTAGCCGACACCATTGAAATTGCACCCAACAAGCAGCTGGCAACAACCAAACCCACAACCGTTTATCGCGCAAGACAAAATCAACAACCAGTAGCGGCCATTTTCACCACCATTGCACCCAATGGTTATAGCGGCAAAATCACCTTATTAGTCGCTGTGTATCAAACTGGAAAATTAGCAGGTGTCCGAGTCATTAATCATAAAGAAACGCCCGGCTTAGGTGATAAAATAGATGTGCGTAAAACAGACTGGATTACCCAGTTTTCTGACTTAACCTTAAATAGCCCTGCACCCTCACAATGGGCTGTCAAAAAAGATGGTGGCCAATTTGATCAGTTCACCGGTGCCACAATCACACCAAGAGCGGTTATTCAAGCCATCAAAAATGCATTACACTACTTCGAACAACATCAACATGACCTGTTCCGAGCACATGGCAAAACACCCTCATGACTGAACACTACCAAACCATTATTCGAGACGGCTTGTGGAAGAATAATCCAGCCCTCGTGCAGTTATTAGGTTTATGCCCCTTATTGGCCGTCAGTAATACAGTGGTCAATGGCCTAGGCCTAGGTCTAGCAACGATACTCACGCTCGTCGCTTCTAATGGACTGGTCTCGCTATTTCGCCACCATATTCCTGATGAAGCCCGCTTGCCCGTCTTTGTCATGATCATTGCTTCCATCGTAACAGTCATCGAACTATCGATGAACGCTTGGTTTCATGAGCTCTATTTGATTCTCGGCATCTTCATTCCTTTAATCGTCACCAACTGTGCCATTACAGGTCGTGCCGAAGCGTTTGCTGCCCGTAACCCAGTGGGGCCTGCACTAGTTGATGGTTTGATGATGGGGATTGGCTTTACCGCAATCTTAGTCCTACTCGGTGCCATGCGAGAAATCATTGGACAAGGTACTTTATTCAGTGAAGCCCATCTGATGTTTGGCGAAAGCGCCCGTTATTTCAAAGTCATTGTCATCGATGATTATCGCGGTTTTCTAATGGCGCTACTCCCTCCCGGCGCCTTTATTGGTCTTGGCTTAATTGTCGCACTCAAAAATGTTATCGATGCCAAACAAGTCACTAAAACTGTCCAAACGACAGTGGCATCACCCGCCATAGTCGAAAACCAATAACTGCATAATGAGCCTGAGCCTAAAATGAACCAAGCCCAACGCCATGACTTTTTTGCTGCTTTACAAGCGCATAACCCAGCGCCCACCACTGAACTCAATTTCACCACCCCTTTTGAGTTATTGATTGCCGTTATTCTGTCAGCACAAGCCACCGATGTCGGCGTCAATAAAGCCACGGATAAACTTTATCCTATCGCCAACACACCAGAAACCATCTATGCCCTCGGTGTTGATGGTTTAAAACAATACATTAAAACCATTGGCTTATTTAATAGCAAAGCGGCCAATGTGATTAAGACCTGTAAACTATTAGTTGACGAGCACCATAGCGAAGTCCCTGAAGACCGAGAAGCATTAGAAGCCTTACCTGGCGTCGGTCGTAAGACAGCCAATGTCGTACTCAATACCGTCTTTAACCATCCTGTTATTGCCGTTGATACGCACTTGTTTCGCCTCTCCAATCGCACTGGCCTTGCCAAAGGCAAGACCGTTCGGGCTGTTGAAGATAAACTAATGAAGGTGGTGCCGAAAGAGTTTATGCAGGACGCCCATCACTGGTTAATTTTACATGGGCGCTATACCTGCATAGCCAGAAAACCGCTCTGTAACCAATGTGTTGTCACCCACCTGTGTGATGAATTTCGTCGCCAACAAAAGAAAGTGCAGAAAACCTAATGTTTGGACAAAATCGCCAGCAATTACGCCAGTATTATCATGATGTTTGGCTAAAATCTCAAAATAATCAAACATTATCAGCATTAGAGTCTGGCATCGCGCAAGTCATAGAACAACATCCCGAATATCACGCTATGTTTAATTCGGATAGCAGCCTCGAGCAAGAGTATTTCGTCGAAAATGGTCAGACCAACCCCTATCTGCATATGGGGCTGCACATATCACTCCATGAGCAAATATCAACCAATAGACCCGCCGGCATACGAGCTATCTATCCACAGCTACAAGCAAAATATGGCAGCGCCCATGACGCAGAACACCAAATGATGGAATGTTTAACCGAATCACTGTGGTTAGCACAAAGAAATAATCAGCCCCCTTCAGAACAAGATTATTTAACGGCATTGCAAGCCTTACTAAAGAATTAACTAGTAGCTTAAACCTGACAACATCTCTTCATTGATCCAGGATTGTAAATAAGATACCGCTTTCATCGGCGTTTCTTCTTCACTATAAAAATCTAATAAAGCTTCAAAGATCACAGCAAAACTTTCGCCCTGTAATGCCAAGCTTAACGCTGCATTTTCTGCTCCATCAAGTGGACGGTAATGACTAATCAAATCAGCACGACGCCATAACACCCAATTCAGACTTTCAGAGGACGCTTCTAACGTCGGTGGCGTTTGTGCCTTAGACAAAGCCCGCCAAACCTCAAAACTATTAAAAGCCAATGGCAGGATCTGCACAGAAGATTGGAAAGCTAACCGCAACGTTGCCCAAGCCTCAGGGGCCATTGCGGCTAATTCGTCTAGCGCCACAACAGTTCGGTCGTGTGAATCAAAACTATTAGCAAAACTGGATTCAATCGTCGCAAGTTCAGCTAAAACAGGATGTTGATTAAAGGGCGACCGTGTTTTGAGTAGCGCAGTCATATTAATGCTGTAATAGCGCAAATTGGTAATACGTGAAGGGTAATGTGCTATATAGTCCTCCATCACATTATCAAACTGTTCATCACCTAAATAAAGATGTAACACTTCATAATCAGTACTAATGGCCTCTTTCAAACGTAATTTATAAGCCGTCGCATAAATATCAAGACGGTCTTTTGCAGACAAAACAGGCGTAGACTCAATTTGAGTCACAATCTCAGACTGTTCACCTAACACATAGTGCATAAAGTCTTGTTGTAATTGGCGTAGCTGATCTAAGCCGCCCATTACGCCGCACCTCGTAATAAAGCACGACCACTGATCTCTAATTGCTGTTCCGTCAATGTCTTTGCTGCAATCGCTTCTGCAATCGCTAATTCTGCTCTTAATTCTGTAAACGGAGGAATATTATCATCCCGTTCAATCATCGTACTGACTGCACCAAAACGCCTTAATGCGTATTCATATAAAGCCCATACAGGATCACACACATCATGATCATGAGTATCAATAATCATGTCGCCATTATAACTATGCCCTGCTAAATGAAATTGCATCACACGCTCACTCGGTATCGCGTCAATATAGGTTTCAGGTTTAAAGTGATGATTATGGGCACTGACAAAAATATTATTAATATCGAGTAATAGGTAACAGCCAGAACGTTTTACTATTTCACTCACAAACGCCCATTCGGGCATCTCAGATTGCGTATAGCTCACATAGCTGGATAAGTTCTCAATTAAAATTGGTCGACCTAAAAAGTCTTGTACTTGGCTAATACGATCTGCAAGATGATTAATGGTCGCTTCATCATAAGGTAGGGGCAATAAGTCATGACTATTCACCTGATCGACATGCGTCCAGCATAAATGATCTGATACCCATAAAGGCTCCACCCGTTCAATCAATCCTTTCAGCTTCTCTAAATACCCTTGATTTAAAGGATCAGTACTACCAATCGACATCGACACGCCATGCATCACCATCGGGTAATCGGCACGAATTTTATCCAAATTAGCTAATGGCTTGCCACCAGGTACCATATAGTTTTCAGAAATAATTTCGAACCAGTCAACCTGTGGTCGATGTTCAATGACATGCTGATAATGATCAGTTCTAAGACCTAAGCCAAAACCGAGGAAAGGGCGAGACATAAACAATTCCTATCTTATAAAAATGCGACAATTAACGGACTATCAAGTGATCGACATCATGCCTTCGTTATGAAGGCATGATGCACCATAGGACTAAGAAGTTTAATCCTGAACAAACACTTATTTTCCAGCTACACCACCAATGTGATCACAAGCTTCAGCTGACATGGCAACAAAGCCTTGTCCTTTACAAGCTGAATGTCCTGCACAAGCATTGCCTGCTGTTTTACAACTTGCTTGACCTTTACAGGCATTATCTGCTGTTTTACAGTCATTATGCCCTTTGCACCCATTACCTGACACTTTGCAATCATTATGACCTTTACACACATTCACATCATAACAATGCACATTAGCAGACTCACTTGGCGCAGCATTAACTGTCGCCGCTCCCATCATTCCGGCTGCTGAAATCGCTAATGCTAAACCCAAGCTACTCGCTTTCTTTGATACATTCATATTACGTTTCTCCTAAATTAAATTATATTTTTTATTCGCCAACTGTACCGCCAACGTCACCGCAAGCTTTTTCAGTTAATGCAACAAAACCTTGTCCCTTACAAGATGCTTGACCACTACAAGAATTTTGAGCGGATTTGCAGTCATTATGACCACCACACTTATTAACACCGTAGCAATGAACCAAAGGCTGCGCACTACTGGTCTTCACTTCACTTTGAGCACAGCCAATCAAGCTTGCTGCTGCAAGCGCCATCGCTAAACCTGCCGTTTTTTGTACTGCATTCATAAAAGCACTCCTTAAAAATATTAAAATGACACAATTACTTAAGAAACAATGTAAAACAACCCAACACCAGCTCCTCGTATAAGCTGACCGACCACACACCAAATTGTTACAAATTATTTTGACCTGTACAAAGCGTGTATATAACCTTACTATTGACGATGCTATTCATAAAAAAAGTATAAGCAAACTCTCCTAAGATGATTTGTCTTATCGGAAAAATCAACAACTGTTGATTCTAGCAAGCAATATTTGGCATCCTCCCTGCGTATAAACAACATCGACAAATACAACTGAGCAAACAAGATCTATGTCAGAGCAAATGAAAGCGATTGGGTATCAGATGAATGATGCTGCCCCAACCAGCTTCGAACAAGATATCCCCACCGCCAAAGGCCATGATCTCCTCGTCAAAATCAGTGCAATTGCAGTCAACCCTGTCGATACCAAAGTCAAAGCGAGCATCACTTCCCGGCTAGAAACACCCAGAATTTTAGGCTGGGATGCCGTTGGCACTGTCATCGAAGCTGGTGAAAAAACCACCTTACTCAATACCGGCGATAAAATATTTTATGCTGGTGATATTTCACGTCCAGGCTGCTACGCAAGCCATCAATTAGTTGACGAACGCCTTGCCGCTAAAGCCCCACTCATTCTCAAACCGGAACAATCTGCCGCCATGCCGTTGGCCAGCATTACGGCATGGGAAGCCCTCTTTTCTCGTTTAAAGATTTTTCCTCAATACGATGACGGCAAAACCATTTTAATCATCGGAGGCGCAGGCGGCGTCGGTTCAATCGCGATACAACTCGCCAAAGTGGTTGCCAAACTGAATGTTGTCACCACCGCCTCAAGACCCGAAACAGAACAATGGTGCCGCCGACTTGGTGCCGATCAGGTGCTTAACCATAGTGCTGATCTCATTGGTCAATATCGTACACTCAATATTGATAAACCCGATTACATTTTATGTTGTGCTGACACCGACCAATATTTTGATGCTATGTCTGCTTTAATCGCCCCGGAAGGTATGATTTGCGGTCTCGTCAATAGTAAAACAACCTATGACATGAATGCACTTAAGACTAAAAGTGCTGGCTTCATTTGGGAATTCATGTTTACCCGACCTATGTTCAAAACCAATAATATGACCGCACATCACAACATTCTAAACAACATTGCTGAACTGCTAGACGAAGGTAAAATCATCAGCACCTTAAAAGAAACTCTTGGGCCCATCACGCCCGAAAATATTACCCAAGCCCACCGGCAACTGCTATCAGGCAAGACAATTGGTAAAATTGCTTTAATATCAATGTGAACAGCGTCATAATTCCCATATAAAAAACACCCGTAATCGCGACATTCCCGTATACTCGGCTGCTCCATTTAATAGAAAACCGGGTCAGACATGACTGCAAACACATCAAGCACTTTTTTTGTCAGAAGCTTCAGCGCATGCTTGTGCTTATTTCTATTAGCTCAAATCACGCCCTCTAGCGCACTATCACAAGACGAATCCAGAAAAAATACGCCTAAAACCTCTGTCAGTGACCGCATCAAACCCATCGGCGAAGTTTATATTAGTGATGCGCCGACTATCGTCCAACAACCTATCGATACCAATGTTGATATCAGTCCTGGCGAAAAAATCGCAACAGCAGCCTGCCTTCGTTGTCATAGCGCAGGCCTGATGAAGTCACCCAAAATAGGTAATCATAAGGACTGGGCTCCTAGGCTTAAAAAAGGCCGAGAAACACTTTATGACCATGCTATTAATGGGCATAACAAAATGCCCGCACGTGGCGGTAAAAGAAACCTCAGCGATAACGATATCAAAGCTGCTGTTGATCACATGCTCGTAGGCGTTAAATAGATTAGTCAGCACCTCATTGACCTGAATCAGGTAAACTAGCTGTACTTAATCAAAATCAGTACACAATATGAAAAAAGTCATACTCATATTAGGGCTTATTGCCAGTATCATTGCCATCTCGATGACAACTAAAGCCAGTCAAGGTCCCTACGACCCCAGTCGGGATGCATTTAAAGACTTCCAACAAGCCAAATTACAAGCTCAAAACGAAGACAAACTCATCCTCATTCAAATCGGGGGGAACTGGTGTCCTTGGTGCCATAAATTGGAACGCTTTTTCACTAAAAATGACAACGTTAACAACCTACTCCACAGCACCTTTGTTTCGATCAAAGTGAATGTCAGTCCAGAAAACGATAACGAAACCTTCCTAAATGAAATGCCCGAATTTGAAGGCTACCCATTCATTGTCATTACCGATGCCCATGGTGAAATACTCAACTCAAGAACTTCCGGTGCATTAGAAGAAGGTAACGGTTATTCTGAAACAAAGTTTATCGCCTATTTCAACTACTGGAACAAGCGTGAATACCAACAACAAGAATAGACCACCCCATTACATAGATACATTTATTAAGGTTAAATTATGAAGCTCGAAACATTAGCCCTACATCATGGTTATAAATCAGAAGACACCACCAAAGCCGCTGCTGTCCCGATTTACCAAACCACCTCTTACACCTTTGATGACACCCAACACGGTGCCGATCTATTTGATCTCAAAGTACCCGGCAATATCTATACCCGCATCATGAACCCGACCACCGACGTCCTAGAAAAACGCGTCGCAGCAATGGAAGGCGGTATTGCAGGACTGGCTGTCGCCTCAGGCATGGCTGCCATCACTTATGCTATTCAATGTATCTGTGCTGTCGGTGACAATATCATCAGTACCAGCCAACTCTATGGCGGCACCTACAATTTATTCGCTCATGCCTTACCAAGACAAGGCATTGAAGTGCGTCTGCTACCACATGATGACTTCGACGGCTTTGAAGCCGCCATTGATGACAATACAAAAGCTATTTTTTGTGAATCAATTGGTAACCCAGCCGGTAATATTGTCGACATCGAGAAATTGGCAAAAATCGCCAAAAAGCATGGCATTCCACTGATGGTCGATAACACTGTCGCCACACCATTCTTATGTAAACCCATCGACTTCGGTGCAGACATTGTCATTCATGCACTCACCAAATACATTGGTGGCCACGGCACATCAATTGGCGGCATGATTGTCGACTCAGGTAAATTCGATTGGGCAGCTAACAAAGAACGCTTCCCCGCTTTAAATGAACCTGATCCGTCATACCATGGCGTTGTCTATACAGAAGCCCTAGGCCCCGCTGCTTATATCGGTCGTTGCCGCGTCGCACCATTGAGAAACACGGGTGCTGCTATTTCACCGATGAACTCATTCCAAATCCTACAAGGTTTAGAAACCTTAGGCTTAAGAATGGAAAGACACTGTGAAAACACCGAAAAACTGGCGGACTACCTCAGTAATCATCCCAAAGTCGCTTGGGTAAACTACGCCACCTTAAAAGACAGTCCATACCATGCCACTTGCAAAAAAATCACCCAAGGCAAAGCCTCCGGTATTTTAAGTTTTGGCGTCAAAGGACCCAAAGAAGCTGGTGGGCAATTTATTGATGCACTCGACATGATCTTGCGCCTCGTTAATATCGGTGATGCAAAATCATTGGCTTGTCACCCTGCTTCAACAACGCATCGTCAGCTTAACGAAGAAGAACTCGCTGCCGCCGGTGTCAGTGCAGACATGATTCGTATTTCCGTCGGCATAGAAAGTATCGACGATATCATTGCCGATGTTAGCCAAGCTTTAGACAAAGTAAAATAAACTAAACTAAAGCTAATAATCTAATCGATAAAAAAGGGGCTAGCGCCCCTTTTTTTGTTCACAAACTACGCCGTGCCAGTGAGTCCGCTTTATTATAATGCCTGTCATTTTCTGACCGGGACCGGCTACGTACTTGTGTTCTCACTACGTGAGGCTCAGAACTGACTTTAGAAAAGTGTTCGCATAATAATTGTTTAATTTGTCTATCACTAAGATATGTCATATAACGCCATTTATAAATTAAAGGCTTAAAATACTTTACTTTTAATATCAGTATGCCTTCTCTTAGCGCCTGAAATTAAGTATCGGAAATTTTTCGTTGGGTTCAGCTAAGCTAAACTCATACGCTAAAGAATCGAGTTCGGCTGGTAATTGAAGAAGTTGTACTATCGCAATGAGGGGCTTAATTCCAGTATCCATACTTACCTTTCAATCTGTCCGCCCCTTGATATTTTGTGACGTAGTTCACATTTTGTGTGATGAGATTATAAGCATAACCTAACTTAATATTCAATCCTCATTGAACCGCCATACAGAGCGTCTGTCAAAAGTCACAAGCGGATCATCACTTAACAAGATTTTACGTACTTTATTGCCACCTAATGACGTATTACGTTGAATTGGTAACCTCAAGTCACCTTTCCCAGGTTTGTAACAAATATGGACGATGGGGGTATCCGCATTCTCACCACATTTTGTCACAACACCTATCTCACCACTAATCAACTGAACGATTAACCCTGGCGGATAAAACCCCAATTCCTTAATAAACAGGGTTGCAATAACAGGCAAAACCGTTTGACCATCATCCAACAAAATATCTCTTAAGATCCCTTTATGTAACAAAGGTTGACGATAAGCCCTCGGTGACATCCGGGCACAGTACTGATCTGCCAATGCAATCAACTGTGCTTCTACAGGATACTGTGATCCAGCAAATTTGTTTGGGTAACCTGTTCCATTGACCTTTTCATGATGAGCAAGAACACATTTTAACCACAGTCGATCTGTCACATTCGCCTGTTGCAGCATCGCAACGCTTTGTCTTGGATGATTAAAAATCTGTTTCTTCTGTTCTTCTGTTAAGGGTGTTTCTTGTTGAAATAATATTTCTTGTAGGCCAATCATCGCAAGATTCATCGTCAAAGCAGCCGCAATGACTGATGCATGGTTTTCCGCTTCGAGACCTCTTTTCCCTGCCATTAACCCAGATAACACAGCCACATCAACCGAATGTTTTATCGGGTAGCTACCCTTTTCTAATATGAATAAAGAAGCTAAAGCCGCACTGGCATCTCGAAAACAAGCACGTTGAATGTCCTCGACCAACGACATAATTTCATCCGTGAAATTAACATCAGGGTTATCGTTATTCGCCAATGTAATCGCCAATCGACTTGTCACATCTTCTAAAACTTTAAACGGAGAGAAGTCTTTCGGTTTAGATACTACTTCCACAACAGTCGGCTTTTCAACAGGTAGCCCCATTTCAGCCACTAAACCATAAGCACCATGGGCCAGCAGACGTTCAACTTGCGATTCTGACTGAATCACGAAATCTTTTTTAATCAGGAATGTACCGTTTCGATCATAAATTGGCCAAGGCAATGGCACACCTATCGTAATGTCTTCAACTTTTAATCTTATCAAACCATCTGTCATACCGTCGCCTTATTTGTCCAAACGCTAATACAAAGCACCTGTACGAAACTTGCCATCCATGGGTTTAATATTTCATTATTAATATGGCTATTGTCCAATTACCACAATAGCTCTCAAACACTCATATACAATAGGTTACCGAATAAACCTTACAAAAGTAAAGGATAAAAAAACAATAAAATATTTAAGGTGATTTCATACCACCGATCCGTCAATAAGCCCTACCTATTTAGCCCAAATACTCTAAAATAACAGCGACCTTTTTAAACTTAAAAAAATAATTAAAGGAAAAACATGGCCACTGGCATTTTTGCAGTACTCGATGATATTGCTGTTTTATTAGATGACACCGCAGTTTTAACCAAAATCGCGGCCAAAAAAACCGCGGGATTACTCGGTGATGATTTGGCCGTCAACGCTGAAAAAGCCACTGGATTTAGTGCCTCCCGTGAGTTACATGTTTTATGGGCTATCACCAAAGGCTCAGTCGTTAATAAACTGATCATTTTGCCCTTAGCCTTTTTAATCAGTGCTTTTATACCGCAACTCATCGTTCCTATTCTGCTGTTAGGTGGTGCCTATTTAAGCTATGAAGGCGCAGAAAAAATAATCGAATGGCTATTCCCCCATGCACATCTGCACAATGAAAAACAACAACAAGTTTCACTAACACCAGAACAAAAAGAAACGTTAGAAAACACAAAAATAAAAGATGCCATTCGGACCGATTTTATCCTCTCTATCGAGATCATTGTGATCACATTATCAACCGTCATTGACCAAACATTAACGATGCAAATCATCGTCGTCAGTCTTATTGCGTTATTAGCAACGGTGGGCGTCTACGGCTTAGTCGCTTTATTAGTTCGCATGGATGATATGGGACTATCGCTCATCAACAAATCAAAAACGCAACAAGGCAAATTAGCGCGCATCACCAGTTCGACAGGCCACCATTTAATTGCCGCATTACCCTATATTATCCGCATTTTAGGTGTCATAGGCACCATTGCTATGCTACTCGTCGGTGGTGGCATGTTTGTTCATAACATCGAATGGGTACATCAGCTCTTTCATAGCTTACTTAGCATTGCTGCTGAGTTGTTAACCGGGATAATCGTAGGCACACTCAGTGTTTTCGTCATGCAGTTTCTTCATTCAAAAAAGGCATTACCGATATAACCCGAAGATAATGAGAATCAAACTGAAACGTCGATGTACAAAAATCTGTAACCATTTGTTAAAAAAGAATTGACCCCCCCCTCTTTGGGGGGGTAGATTGGCACCAACTCTTTAGCCAAACTTGGTGTGAACCAAGGACGGAAAGCCTCTGGTCTTTATGTCTCACGATTTAAAGATGGCTGGGCTGCTTTTTTAAACAAATAAACCTGCCAATGGCAGGTTTATTTGTTTTTAACGACTCGAAAAATCATTCTCTATTTCAGCATACCCCGTATATTCGATAAATGGGCTTTGCCTCTTTCCTTACGCTCTTCTGGATCAACTTGGCTCTTTTCTGTCGTCCAGATCAAGTCATCTGCTGGTAATTCACGTAAAAAACGGCTCTCCTCACAATCGACTTTTTCACCATAACGTTTTCGCGTGTTTGCCATCGTAAAAATTAAGCTACGCTGCGCCCGTGTAATCCCAACATAAGCCAAACGCCGCTCTTCTTCAATACCACCTTCCTCAATACTCACACGGTGTGGCAAGATCTCTTCTTCCATACCGATAATCGTGACATGCGGAAACTCCAACCCCTTAGCCGCATGCAAAGTCATCAAATGGACAGCATCTTCCTGATTCTCATCTGCTTGCCTATCTAGGATATCCATCAACGTTAAACGCGCCGCAATATCACCAAGACTCATCTCTTCAGTATCTTTTTCAA
Organism: uncultured Gammaproteobacteria bacterium; assembly: GCA_905479985.1. GTDB lineage: Bacteria > Pseudomonadota > Gammaproteobacteria > Nitrosococcales > Methylophagaceae. The sequence continues at coordinate 42,530 of CAJQOM010000016.1, forward strand.
TAATACGGCTGATCCAAATTAATAGCTCTTCAACATTTTCCATCCGGCGCATGGCTTGATCAGGGTCGCCTGTCACTTCTTCCAACCAAGCGCGGTAATCGATTTCTTCGATCATATCGCGAATCGCTTCCATCAAATCACCCCGCTTCGCACGATCAGCAATATCGACTAACCAACGCGTAAAGTGCTCAAGATGCCCCATCGCCTTGGCTGATAATTTCTCAGATAAGCCCATTTCAAAACAAGCGCCAAATAAACTGGTTTTCCGATCCGCGGCATAATGTCCTAACGCTTGTAAAGTCGTCGACCCAATCCCACGACGGGGCGTATTAATCACCCGTAAAAATGCATTATCATCATCTTGATTTGCCAATAGCCTCAGATAAGACATGATATCTTTAACTTCAACACGCGAGAAAAATGACGTACCGCCTGTTAAAAAATAAGGCACATTGTGCTCACGTAAAATACGTTCTATCGGTCGAGACTGATGATTACTCCGATATAAAATCGCATAATCCTTAAAGTCAGCCTGATGTTTCAGCTTATGATAAAGCAGTTCTGACACCACCTTCTCAGACTCATGATCTTCATCACGACAGCCAATCACCCGAATCGCATCGCCTTCGCCCATCGCACTCCATAAGTTTTTTTCAAACAAATGTGGATTATGACTAATCAAGCCATTAGCAACCCGTAAAATACGGCCCATCGAACGATAGTTTTGCTCAAGCTTAATCATCTTAAGTCGAGGAAAATCTTCTTTTAACTGTGCCAAATTTTCAGGCCGTGCCCCCCGCCAAGAATACACCGACTGATCATCATCTCCGACGACGGTTAGTGCCTCACGAATGCCCACCAACTGTTTGACCAATTCATACTGACAGCCATTGGTATCTTGATATTCATCCACCAGAAGATAATGAATTTTTGCTTGCCAACGCTTTAACGCATCATCTTTATCTCGGAACAATAAAACGGGCATTAATATTAAGTCATCGAAATCAACCCCGTTGTAGGCTTTCAATGCGTCGACATAGCGCTGATAGACTTTAGCAGCGGCCACTTGCTCTGGCTCTTCCGCTATTTTCATTGCTTGCTCAGGCAAGATGAGCTGGTTTTTCCATTCCGAAATTTGCCACTGGCATTTCTCAGCATGCTCACTATCAGCAGCAAAGTCGCGCCCCATCAAGTCACGTAATACCGCCAAACTGTCTTGTGCATCAAAAATAGAAAAGCCACTGCGATAGCCAATATGAGCAAACTCTTTTCGTAAAATGGTTAACCCGAGATTATGAAACGTCGACACCATCAAACCACGGCTTGATACATCACGAGATGCCATCAATTCCGATACCCGGCTCTTCATTTCGCGTGCGGCTTTATTAGTGAACGTCACCGCTGCAATATTGCGAGCTTTAATCCCACATTGCTCAATCAAATAAGCAATTTTCCGCGTGATCACTCGTGTCTTACCACTACCCGCGCCGGCTAATACCAACAATGGCCCGTCGACATGACGCGCAGCTTCACGCTGTTCAGGGTTAAGATCTTGCACGACAATAGAACCTCAGATGGAACCGCTTCAAAATGCAAAAAAGACTGCATCACTCTTTATTAAACAGCCCGCCATCATATAACGATGAGCTAGATTTGCAATTGCAAAATCAATCTAATAAAACAGGCACCAGCTAAGTCTGTGTATCCAAACGGCGATAGCCAATCGCCTCAGTCAAATGAAGCGTCTCTATTGAAGTCGAACCCGCCAAATCAGCGATAGTCCGCGCGACCTTTAAAATACGATAATAAGCACGCGCCGATAAACCAAACCGACTAATCGCTTGTTCTAATAATTGATAATCACTATCTGTTAATACACAAAATTTTGCCAACTCATCGTGCGACAACAAATAGTTTGCCTTGCCTGATCGCGAGACTTGTCTTGATCTCGCTTCAGCAACGCGATATCTGACAGTAGCACTATCTTCTCCTTTTTCAACCGTCACATCATGTCTTAGCAAACCTTTCGCCACCGGTGGTACCTGCAGCATCATATCAACCCGATCCATCAATGGCCCTGATACCTTGCCACGATAACGCCGGACTTGATCTTCAGTGCAATGGCAACGAGACTCACCTAAATAACCACAAGGGCACGGGTTCATCGCGGCAATTAACTGAAAACGAGCAGGAAATTCAGACTGCAAAGCCGCACGAGAAATTGTAATTTTTCCCGATTCAATCGGTTCACGTAATACTTCCAATACCCGCCGATCGAACTCCGGTAACTCATCCAAAAACAACACGCCATGATGGGCTAAAGAAATTTCACCCGGCCTAGGTTGACCGCCGCCGCCGACCATCGCCACCGCTGACGCCGTATGATGCGGTGTCCGAAAAGGCCGCTGCCGCCATTGCTTAACATCAAACCCATTGGCAGCAATAGACTGTACTGTCGCACTTTCAACCGCTTCGTACTCCGTCATCTCTGGCAAAATACCCGGTAAACGACTGGCTAACATTGTTTTCCCCGTTCCCGGTGGTCCCGATAACAGCAAACTATGTGATCCTGCAGCCGCTATTTCTAACGCTCGCCTGGCATGGGCTTGCCCACGGACATCAGACAAGTCTGGATAGTCGATAAGTTGATTGGTACTCACCAAATCAGCAAAAGGCAGCACTGTCTGCCCATGTAAATGGGCACAAACAGCCAACAGGTGTTCGGCTCCTACCGCCTTACCTTCACTCACAAAAGTCGCTTCGCCGACATTAATGGCAGGTAAGACCAATTCACGCTGAGACTGCCTTGCCGCTAACGCCGTTGGCAACACCCCTCGAACGGAACGTAACTCACCCGTTAACCCTAATTCACCAATAAACTCTCTGTCTTTCAACGCCTCAATCGGCACTTGGTCTGATGCAGCTAAAATACCCAAAGCGATCGGCAAATCAAAACGTCCACCTTCTTTGGGTAAATCAGCTGGTGCTAAATTAATCGTAATACGTTGTGGTGGGAAATTAAACTGACTATTGAGTAAAGCACTACGGACACGGTCCTTGCTTTCTTTAACGGCTGTTTCGGCCATACCGACAATCGATAAACTCGGCAGGCCATTCGATAAATGCACTTCGACAGTGACGGCTTGTGCATCCATGCCAACAATTGCACGACTAAAAACTGTCGCTACACTCATAAAGATATCCTTATCCTAATTAATGATTCTAATCTATCAGTCTCAAACGAATAAAACAAAAAAGCCGCTCAAAGGCGGCCTTTATTAATGTGAGAAAACATCACTTTAATCTATATATGAACAACAATAATCTGATAGTTCAGATACTTGAATATCAAATGATGACTCACTAGGGACATTAAACGACTCGCCACCTTTTATAGCCAGCCAGTCTTCGCTACCCGCTAAGCGATAACGTAATGACCCCGCTAAAATTTCCATAACCTCTGCTTTGGCAGTACCAAAGGTATAGTCACCCGGCATCATAATACCTAAGGTCTTAACGGTGCCATCAGCAAAAGTAATGGCACGACTTGTCACATTACCATCAAAATACACATTCGCCTCACGGGTCACCGTGACATTATTAAACTCTGACATACTGGACTCTTATTGTTTATCTTGAGATTCGGTTAACGCAGCCACTTGCTGCTCGAGTGCTTCCAGTTTTTCACGTGTCCGTTGCAAGACTTGCGTCTGAACATCAAACTCTTCACGCGTGACCAAGTCCAATTTAGCAAACATGCCACTCAATGCGGTTTTAATGTTCTTCTCTACATCAGCTTGCATTGCTGTTAAACCCGGCGGCAAAGCACTTGCCAAACCCTGTACCACTTCTTCGATCTTCTTAGGATCTAACATGTCAGTGTTCCTATTAAAATTTAAGTGACTTATTCTACGTCAATCTAGCCTCAACTCAAACCAACACCTATTATTCTATTTTAATGATGCCAACCAAGCTGAAATATCCACTTCTTTAAGCAAACCACTTTTGTGAATAAGTGTCTCACCATTTGATAAATACGTTAACGGCAATTCACCACGCCAACGTTTATTGACGTCAAAATATAATGTTTCAGGATATTCATCGGCAAAAACCCAGTTCTCAGCTTGTTCTAAATCAAACTCCGCCATTTTTTCACGAATAAACGTTTCATCTAAAAAGGGATCCGTTGCGACTGTGACCAAAGTCACTTCTGGGTTTGACTTCAGTAATAGTGCAAGAGAGGCAAGTTCTTTCATGCAATAAGCACAATCTTGTCCCCAAAATAAAACAAGATAAGGTTGACCTTTATATTGCTGCTGTATATCAGCAAATGACCCTTTCACAAAAGGTGTCACTACCTGAGCTTGCACAAGGCTCGATAAAGCCAACAAACTAACAGCCAACCAAATTCGTAAATTCATCATACTAATTAGCCTTCACAACACGTAAAATACTCGTTTTTTTCGCTTCACCCTCTGTCCATAACACTAAAAAACCAGACTTCAATGCCACTGTTCTAGGATGACTAGCACGAATGCCTTGAGATGATAGCGTCATAGGGGCAGACCAACTTTGGCCCTGATTGTCCGATTGAGCAGTCACAATCTGAAAACCACTTTCAGTAATCATATCCCATACTGCAATCACATCCCCATTGGCTGACACCGCTAGATCACTATGGACGGCTGTCTCTTCACCCAAACGGGTCGCTGACGACCATGTTTTACCCATATCATTTGAGCTTAAATAATAAGTACCGGTTTTCTCTGGATGACCCGTACCCACCGTACTGTGAATCAATTCATTAGTACTATCAAAAGCAATACTGCCGCCGATATGGGGGCAACCTTGGAAATCCCAATTAAACGCGCCTACCGTGCTTGATATTTGCCATTGCTGCTGCGAATCGACTCTGCCCAATGTCATATCAGACGGATCTTTATCTCGATACAAAACATAAAAATCATCACCATGGTATTGCGCCGTATTCCAACAGCATGCACAAGTCCGTTCATCTAACGTTTGATTTTCCGACCAAGTTTGGCCGCCATCAAGACTCTTCGCATAACGTAAACCTTGTGTTGCACCGTCACCTATTTTGGTCCGACTATCGAGCCAAACCAAGCTCATTTCATCCGCATTAGCATCCATCGCAAAGAAACCGTGAGCCCCTTTCCAATCTGCTGGAGAAGCAATATTTTGCCATGTTTTACCATTATCATTAGACGCCATTGCCACCATCGGACCGGCATTATGACGGCCATCTTCTTTCCGGCTCATCCAAACAGCAACAATATGCTCACCTTGCACTGCTAATCGAGCATCATTACCTCGTGACATTCGCGCCTCAATGTCTCGACCTTTAGTAATGTTGACGGCATCTGACCACGTGTGGCCTTGATCGGCAGAAAATTGATACCAAAGGCTATCTGCACCCGCTACTTTTTTACCCAACAATAAATGAATGGTGTCATCAACATATTTAATATCAACACTTAATACATTCTCCGAAGAATAAACTGGCGTAACGGGTATCTCTGACTTCGCTTGCTCAGATAATACCGCAGAGGTATTAAGGCTGAAGCCCAAACATAACAATGCCAATAATCGTAATTTATTCACAGCTTACTCCATCAGAGCTAAATTCAGTGGTCACTAAGTAACTTAATGACCACTGAACGACACTTAAAGTTTATATTCGAAGCCGACAAAAGCTTGTCTTGGTGCACCAGGCGTGTAATTTTCACCAAATCTTAGTTGGGCACTTTCAGCATACAAACGATCAGTAATATTATTCACACGGCCAAAGAGTGTTAAATGAGAGTTGATCTCATAATTCATTTTAATATTAGCAATGTCGTGGCCAGCATAACGTAAAGTGTTTTCATCATCCATCCATGAAGAACCAATATGCTCCCACTCAAGCACTGTAAATAGACCAGGCAAAGCTTTAGGTGTATAAATCAAACGGACATTAGCTAGGTTTTCTGGTGCTCTTGCTTGTTCATTATCGCCAAACTCATCACTATCATCATACTCATGTTTTGAAAAACTATAAGCCACTTTTGTCGCCCACTCATCTGTCCATTGTGATGCTAAAGAAACCTCAACACCTGTATGTAATGTTTTTCCTGCATTTCTGTTAACACTAAAGCCATTCACATCTGTTGAAACAATTGTATCGTCAATAATCAAATGATAGATGGCCGTTTCAAATGCATGTTGATGATGACGTAGTTTATAACCAATTTCGAATGTATCCGTTACCTCTTCATCAAAACTCGCTGCTCTTTCATCGTCTTTTAATGAATAAAGCGTACTAACTTGAGGCACACGGAAACCATTAGCATAACGTGCGTAGACTGATTGGTTATCGGCCAAACGATAGGTCAAATCAGCCTTCGGGCTAAAATGGTTGAAGGTACGATCTTCACCTGAATCAGGTCTGAAATAAGTGTTTTCATAAACACCATTATCAGTATTGTTCGTGTAATTAAATTGATTTATATCGTAACGTCCACCTAAACCAAGTGTTAACTTCTCTGTCAGATCAATTTCAACACGGGTATAGGGTGCTATCGCTTTATAGTCAACATCGTAATCAAAGATTGTGCCCGCAGCGACGGCATTACCGAACCCTGTCGGAACAAAATCAAATTCTTGAATAGTCTCGCGTTCACCTTTGGTGTATTCGGCATCAAGCCCAGAAATAACTCTAAAACGACCAAAATCCATATTCGCCTTAAATAACAGGCCGACTGTTTTCTCTTCATTCTCATTTTTAGAAACATTCTGTTCCCACGTAGCAGAATAACGATTTCGGTTGCTTCTTAAATATACAATCGTACTCAAATCAGTCATATCATTCAGTTGATGCTGCCACTCAGCACTTAATCTTGCATAATCAAATTTACGGATAGGGTCAATGCCTTGGCCGAGCACTCTTTCTACATTACGTCCAGCTGATGTAGGGTTATCTCGATACTCTCTAAAACCCCTAATATCACTCGTCATTTCTGACTCAAATTTATTCGCATTTAACGAGATTTTTACTGTGTTATCGTCATTCAGATCATTGACGTAGTTAACCGATAATTCTTGGCGATCAAACTCTGAGTGATCACGAAAACCATCACTTTCAGCATGTGAAATATGCATCGATATGGCTGAGTGTTCATTAAGCTCTGTTCCACCTGTCAAATTAAGGCGCCTAAAATCATCACTGCCACCTTCGATTGAACCCTTAACCCCTAAATTTTTCATCGGGTCATTCGAAATAACATTGATTGTGCCACCCACAGCATCAGAACCATATAAAGCTGTACCAGCCCCTTTTAATACTTCGACTGAACCAGCTGAGCTAAAGTTTGTAAAAGCCAAACCATTATGGTTGAAGAAGCCCGATGATTGAATCGGCACGCCATCTTGCAAAAACAGATAATAAGCTTTTGTTCCAGTCGGTAAACGAATACTCGTCATATGTCCGATCGTTGAGCCCGTCTGTGTAATTCGTACACCCGCAATTGAGTTTAACAATTCACGCTGCGTGACAGCTTTATCTGCTTTAACTTCATTGCCAGATTTGCTCGCAATACTGGCAGGCACTTCCAACGCAGAACGTTCACTTCGCGTCGCAGTCACTGTCATATCATCAAAAGTAATATCTTCGGCATGGCCATAAGCCGATACCGTCAACAAACAAACACCTGATAAAACAGAACGAAAAACTGACTTCATTTAATCTTCTCCATAATTCGAATCATTACACGTGACCTATTGCACTAGACAATAGCGTCTAAAAAAATCTAAATATACAGATTAACAGGTATAAAAACAGTGCTATATTTCTTAGTCAGTCCTTTGACCCAAAAGCATAAAAAGATCGTGTCATATCACATATTTTCATCTGTTTTAGCTTTGTAATACTAATCCAAAGGCACCACATAAATATTCCCTTGCGCAACATTTCTGCCTTAGTTGTAATGACAAAATAAAACACCATCAACACATTTTAAACTGGCATATAACCCCAACAAAATGGTATTTTATTAAAAAGCAACAATGCGGCATACCGCCATTTTCATAACTCTCGATTAAAGTATAAAAATAATAATGGTCAAACCTCAGCCTCCTTTCCAAATCGAACACTTCTTTACCGGAGAGATCGAATATGACTTCAAATGCCTATCAACTATCTTAGATGCCTTAGATGCCCTCGTTTATGTTTCTGATATGGAAACCTACGAGCTTCTTTTTCTTAATAGATATGGGCGAGCTGAATGGGAAAACAAAAGCCAAGATCAATGTTTTCATATCCGGCAACAAGGCCAACCGACACCTTGTGAGTTTTGTACTAACCCACAACTAACAGATGAAAATAATCAACCCAATGGGGTTCATATTTGGGAATTTCAGAATCCCGTCAACCAAAAATGGTATCAGTGCCGTGATCAAGCAATAAAATGGGTGGACGGTCGCATTGTAAGACTAGAAATTGCTTTTGATATCACCGAACAAAAACAACTCGAGCAACAGCTCAGAGCAGCCCATGCCGAGGCTAAATCAACAGCCAACACTGATCCATTATTAAACTGCCTAAATCGCCGTGCCTTTTTTGAGCGGTTCGAGTCAATGCTTGCCCATTGCCAGCGGCATCAACATCCCTTTACGCTAGTCATGATGGATATCGATAATTTTAAGATCTTCAATGATAAGTTCGGACATCGGTTTGGCGACCAAATTTTATTAACCACCGCAAGCGTCTTCGAAAAAGCGATTAGAGAATCTGATATCTTCGCGCGCTATGGTGGTGATGAATTTATCTTAGCCTTACCGAATACCAATCAAGAAAATGCCCTTGGATTACTGTCTCGCATTCAAAAAGACATGGCTAAACTTGCAGCAAGCCCCGACTCAGACTTCTCTGTTACCATCAGTTTTGGCCTGACCAGCTTAACTGAAAAAAGTAATGTCGATAACTTATTAAATCAAGCCGACATTGCTTTATACCAAGCAAAAAGTGCAGGCCGAAATCGCATCGAAGTTTATCAAACACCCAGTGATAACACATCACCATAAAATACCGGCCAAATTCTAATCGACTGAACGCGCTAAACGGAAACCAAGCCCACCAGTCCGTATCTCACTGGGATATCGAAAACGATACGCAGAACGCATATAACTCACCGAACCATGCCATGTCCCACCCCGCATGACGTGACGCTCACATTCGCTATTCGCACCCGTCCAAACACGCCCATCAGTCGGTGCGCCATCATAACTCGGGTGCCAACAGTCTTGGACCCACTCCCAAACATTACCATGCATATCATGTAACCCAAACGCATTGGCTTCAAAACTCGCAACCGGTAACGCCCGTTTTCGATTATGTCCTTCATGGTCACACCCACCGAGTTCAAAGACATTACCCTCAGAATTAGCCTGTTCAGGTGAAATACAAATGCCAGTATGGAATGGAGAGGTTGTACCCGCTCTCGCAGCATATTCCCACTCTGCCTCAGTAGGAAGGCGATAATCAAATCCCGTTTCTGAATTCAACCAACTCAAAAAAACTTGAGCATCATGCCATGAAACATAGCGAACCGGCATACCCGGCTCAACCCAACCATTGTTCTCAGGAATATAATCACACCCTTTCGCCATCACACAAGCTGCCCACAGCTCAGCTGTCACTTCCGTGCTCGCTAACTGAAAAGCAGGTATCGTAACAGTGTGGACGGGTTCTTCTCGCGGCCTACAATCAATTTTACTGACACAGCCCATCTCAAATTGGCCAGCCGGAATATCCACCATCTCAGGTAATAATTTTTCCAGCCCTGTTTCAGCTTTCAAACTAAAAGAGATTAACAGTAAGCCTACTAAGCTAATACCACTTCTAACGAATAGGATTTCACGCATTTCAATTCCAGATTAATAATTATTTTTAAACGGAAACAATCCTATAACGCTCAACAAGCTTGGTCAATCAGCATGACAAAGCGTAAAATAAAAACTAATGTAAACAAGTAGATGTGATTTAGTTCACAGAAAAGGTGAATTAGTACCCATGTACAGTATCAACAGAACCTTTTAAGGCATAATATTGCCTACAACTAGCAACAACAGCACAAAATTAATTGGAGTATGAAATGGCTACAGAAATTGGCATTATAAAAACAGTAATCGGAATAGCCACTGCCAAAGCAGTCGACGGCTCACAGCGGCCTCTACAAACCAACGATATCGTTTTTCAAAATGAAACTATTTTGACTGGTGAATTTGGTGCTGTAGAAATTCAACTACCAGACGGTTCACTTGTTGACTTAGGTAGGAATTCTGAAACAGTCCTCGACCCAGCCGTACTCCAAGTAAAAGTATCTGAACAACTCGCAGCTGAAGATGATGTTGATACACTGCAAGAAGCTATTTTAGAGGGTACTGACCCAACCCAAAATAGCGAGCCAACAGCAGCTGGCAGTAATGAACAAGGTGGAAACGAAGGGTCAACGATTATTCAGGTCCAACACAATGCACCAGAAACAACCCCCACTTCTGGCTTCGACACAACGGGTATTAATTTTGCTTTTCCCGAAGAAATCGAAATAATTGGTGATGATTTACCAGGTACTGATAATAGTACCAATATCAGCTTAGTAGCAGATAACCCAACAGTGACTGCCAACGAAGCCGGTCTACCAACAGGGAGTGATGCCGCCAGTGACTCTGAAACAGTTGCAGGACAACTCACCGTCACAGGCGATAATGTCACTTACGCCTTTAGTTCGGGCAATAACGGCACCGGTAATAACGGCACACTGACTTTAAATATTGATGGTAGCTTCAGCTACACATTAACAAGCTCTGTTGATTCAGGGACTAACCCCGGCACCAACACCGTCAATGGTGTTGAAACATTCAACTACACTGCGACTGATGCCAATGGTAATACAACAACAGGTACTATCACGATTGATGTCATCGATGATGTGCCTGCCATCGCAGCTAACCCGCTGATCCGCCTAGATGATGATGCCCTTGCAGATGGCAACCCGGGTGGTCGTGGTGATAATCCTGACAATCAAAATGCTTCCGGCACGCTTGATCACAGCTATGGTGCTGATGGTGAAGGTACGGTCTTACTACTAGGCACTGGCGCACCAGCTGGCTTCGTCTACACGCTCAACGGTGATGGCACGGTCATGACGGTCAGCCAAGATGGCACTGATGTCCTACAATTCACCCTCACAGACACAACATCGGGTGACTATACCGTCACACAATTAGCACCAATCGACCACAGAGCAGGCGGTAGAGAAAACAACCAAAACTTCAATATTAATTATCAAGTCACGGATGGCGATGGCGATACCGCTAATGGCCGCGTTCGTGTCAGTGCCGATGATGACACACCTGTCGTCGCATCAAGAGATAACCCACTGATCCGCCTAGATGATGATGCCCTTGCAGATGGCAACCCCGGTGGTCGTGGTGATAATCCTGACAGTCAAAATGCTTCCGGCACACTTGATCACAGCTATGGTGCTGATGGTGAAGGTACGGTCTTACTACTAGGCACTGGCGCACCAGCTGGATTCGTCTACACGCTCAATGGTGATGGCACGGTCATGACGGTCAACCAAGATGGCACTGATATCCTACAATTCACCCTCACAGACACAACATCGGGTGACTATACCGTTACACAATTAGCACCGATCGACCACAGAGCAGGCGGTAGAGAAAACAACCAAAGTTTCAATATTAATTATCAAGTCACTGATGGTGATGGCGACACCGCCAATGGCCGAGTCCGCATCAGCGCCGATGATGATACCCCGGTCGTAACCATAAGCGAAGATAGTCTCAGCGATACCACATATAGCTTTACCGTAACAAATCACGATGACGTCAGTTCGGCTAGTTATCACAGTAGCTATGGTTACTATATTAAAGATGCCGATGGCAACCCAACAACAGGAACTGTTATTTGGGATGATGTTCATGATAACGATACTGTACCAGTTTCTATACAAGGGTACAGCCCAGAACAAATTGGCTTTTTCATCATTCCAAATGGCGAAAATAACAATGCTTCTTTGACAGATAACACCGATGTCACCTTCCAGTTTATTGATGGCCAATGGCAAGCCTTTGATGGTGCCAATCCATTGAGCGGGAATGGTTCGCACGTGCTATTTGACGTCGCAGCATTGAATGCAGACGGCCAAGATCATGTCACCGACAATGCCTTAACCGGCAATCAAAACTGGGAAGACCTACAAATACCAAACGGTGATGGCGATTACAATGACGTTAATATTAATGTTGATTGGACAGCCGTAACGGCCACGGGAGATAGTATAGATACAGCATCCTTCGGTGCCGATGGTCCGAAACTTGGTGCTGATGGTCCTGGCGGCATTGATTTCACGCTTGAAGAGGTCACAATTCTAGGCGATTTGACCTCAAATGGAAAAGCGGTAACATTCGAAGCCCGAGATACTGACAGTGATGGCCAAAATGATGCTGTGTTTGGCTCAACAGAAGATGGTGATGTACTCTCCATCGAAGGTATTCTAGAGCCAGGTGAATTTGACATTGAACTTTTCGCGCCAATTGATAGTGCAAATGATGGCTCAGATGATGTGCAACTAACGGCTAACTTGAGTGTAACGGATAATGATGGTGATAGTGTATTCGCCACATTAAACTTCAACCTTGATATTAATCAGATAACTGAAGCAATACAACCTGTTCCTGATTAGCCTCAACTCATCGCCATTTTATCTAAAACGCCCAGTCTTTTTGACCGGGCGTTTTTTTTAGTTTAACTTTAGCCCTGCCCCTTTACTCAATAGTGAATAAATTCATGGATAACACAAAACAAAACCTCATTCTCGGCGCGCTCGTTGCTGATGCCGCCACATGTGGTTTACATTGGATTTATGACCAACAACGTATCCTCGTGGTGGCAGATAAAACGCCAGAGTTTCATCCACCAACACAATCTGATTATGATGGCGTTCCTAGCTTTTTTTCCCATGGCAAAAGATCAGTCGGTGATTGTTCACATTATGGTGAACAAGCCTTCGTACTACTGAATGCATTAGCCAGCAACAACGGCAAATATGATAGAGCACAATATCAAGATGCCTTTAAAGCTCATTTCTCATATGGTGGTGATTATGTCGGCTATATTGATCGGCCCACAAAAGACACATTAGATAACATCATATTGATTGAGCACGGTGTTTTACAGCAGTCTAATGCCCTGCCATTTCAAAACACCAATGATGCAAAACAAAATGTCATTAATCTCGTCATGACAAAGCTCAAACAAAATAACAACATCACCTCGAATGAACTGAAAGATATTATCGCGTCAGAGTTAAGCTTGGATATTGAACTCCAATACCTGAATAGTTTGCTCAGCTGTCTTAGCCCACTTTTAGACTACCAAGGTGCAGATGATGTCCAATTACCCGCAATTTCTAAACTACCTGCGTTAGCGGCTATTTATGCCAATCATTCTGAACTCAGCCAACACACCGAATCAGCCGTTCGTGTGACCAATAATAATGACATTGCTGTCAGTTACGGACATATCGCCAGCAAGATGATGGAAGCTGCTATCACAACACAACACATCGATAAAATAATCGAAGCTGGCCGCCAAGCCGCCACACCAGAAAGTTTACTGCTAATTGACAATGCCCTAAATACATCAAATAAAACGACGCCTGAGTTCACCAAACACATTGGCATGAGCTGTAATCTTGAATTAGGTATTCCCAGCGTTTTTCACACCTTAAATCAACGTTTAAACTACCAAGAGTCCATTAGGCAAAATATCCTTGCCGGTGGCGACTCATCCGGCCGCAGCATCTTATTAGGCGCTATTTTAGGCGCTGTCCATGGCATCGGAACAGAAAAAGGAATTCCTTCTACATGGCATGAAAAACTCAATAAAAAACAGTCTGTCGCCCGGTTAATGGCAGTACTTTAAACAGTCCAGATAAATTACTCAATCACACCACAGGCAACACGTGCAGCACCGCCGCCTAATTTTTTAGGTGTATCGGAATGATTATCGCCATTGGCATGAATCATAATAGAGCGGCCTTTTAAATCAGCCAGCGTTAACTTAGGTGCATGCACTGCTTGCATCGCATACCCGTTTGCATCGACATATAACGCAGGCAAATCACCTAAGTGGCCTGTTCCCCATGGTGTCCCGTGCGCTTTAACATGATGCGGATCATAATGCCCACCTGCTGCCAAACCAGCGACCAAATGACCATTCTTAATTTTAGCCAAACAGCTCGGGTTCTGATGAATATGAAAGCCATGCAAACCGGGACTTAAATGGTGAATATTGGGGGTAAATACCAAGCCGCCTTGTTTTGCCACAGTCACTTTGACATTACCGATAACATCGCCAACCCCATCTTGATTCACCAACTGAATTTGAATCGTGCCTGCTGCAACAGAAAGCGGTAAAAAAGCCAATACAGCTAATAAACTAAAACCGGTATTTTTCATTATTATTGTCCCATCTCAAAAGTAACACATGACGCTTCAGTAGAGTCGCACTCATCCTAACGTTAAAATTGTCATTGCATTTTAATCATCAAATCCAGCAATAACACACTGCCGTATAATCGGCTCACTCGCCACCAAACTTACCCTTAGTTTAGCTCTCGTTAACCCGGTATACAATAAAGCCCGGTTTAAAACAGGACTAGACTGCTCTGGCAACACAATACAAACAGCATCAAACTCAGAACCCTGACTTTTATGTACCGTCATCGCATAAGCTGTTTCATGTGCAGGTAAGCGGTTTAATGGCAGCCAACGCACACCATCTTGATTTAAAAAGCAGGCCGATAATTGACCTTTTTCATCGTAAAGCACCAAACCCGTATCCCCATTAAACAAACCATGACGATAATCGTTTTGTGTCACCATAATCGGCCGGCCATGATAAAAGCGGTGTTGTGTCCGCCAACCTTGCTTGATCAGGCTTCTCTCGACCCACGTATTCACTGAATCAACCGATTCTGGCCCTTGTTTCAAAGCACATAACACGCGACTTTGTTCGAATAAAGCCAAACAAGCCTCGGCAGATTCACGTCGTTTGACCGCATCAAAAAATGGCGAATATAACGCCGCCACATGACGCTGTATTGTCACTGAATCAAATTGCTGATGCCAGACAACATCAGCCCCATTCAATAAACAACCAATCACACCGTCATCATCGCCCGTTTTAACCGCCAATGCTAAACGTGCAATATCGCTGTCTTGATCAAAGCGATAGCTATGCTGCAACATCACCACGCTATCAATCATCTCCGTTCCAGTCTGATGCTGTAATGCAATACCCGTCACCGCCAACAGCTGTTCACAAACCGCAGCTGAAAAAGCCACACCGTCACGACATAAATTTGCTAATATCGCTCCAGACTCAATCGATGATAATTGATCACTGTCCCCCAACAATACCAGTCGGGCATGACGCGGCAATGCCTTCATGATCGTCGCCATCAAACTGATATCAATCATCGAGGCTTCATCCACAATCAACACATCAACAGGCAGCGGCTTATCAGCGTGATAACGCCCTTTATCATTATCAGCCGTCATGCCCAATAAACGATGTATTGTTTTGGCTTCGACCGGTAAAGCACCCTGTTCTGAAATCGCCTGCTGCAACCTCGCAGCCGCTTTACCCGTTGGTGCCGCTAAGGCAATGCGTACAGACTTATCTTGCTGCAACAATAACTGCAATAAGCGTAATACAATCGTCGTCTTACCCGTGCCCGGACCACCCGAAATCACGCTCAACTGACGGCTTAGTGCCATCATAACTGCCACTTTCTGCCAGTCCACTCCCGGTTGCGTGCTTTGCCAGTCATCAAAATAGGGCTTCAAAGCCACCTCATCAATCACCGGCATCGCTTGCAAACGCTGTCGGATCAACTTAGCCACTAATTGTTCATCATGCCAATAACGGTATAAGTACACTTGCCCTGATGCCGTGAGCACCATTGGGCTTATCTCACCCGGCTTTCCTACCAGATGACTTTGTTCAAGCCGTTGCATCCAATCAGCCACCGTCTCAGGTAAAATAGAATCTAGCTCCGATCCTTGTTCGCCGACTTGATTCAAACTCAAACAAACATGACCTTGTGACACGGCGTCACTTAATAATCCAGCCGTTAGCACAATCAGGCTATCGCCGGTTTTATCTTGTCGCGCCACAAACTGTGCAAATTGACATGCCAACTCACTCAAACCCGTTTGCCTCAACAAAGGCATGATTGATGATTTTTTCTGCAACTCAACCATCAGATAATCCTTGCAAACAGTTATCTAAAGCATCAAGCACTGCCACACTGGGTTTGTCATAAAACACGCCCGCCTGCCCCCACTCGGGCTGTATGCCACGGATAAACAAGTAATAGGCACCACCCAAATGCTGTTCAGGATCATAATCCGGCAACCGCAACCGCAAATAACGATGCAACGCCAAACTATAGATTAAATACTGCAAAGGATAATCATGACTGATCATCGCCTGATTCAATTCATCAGTTTGATAACCCGTTTGCTGATGGCCTAAATGGTTCGACTTATAATCGACAATATAAAATCGGCCTTGATCCTCAAAGACCAAATCAATAAAGCCTTTCATAAAGCCCGTTAAGTCAAAAAATTGAAGCTGTGAAATCACCTTTGCTAAAGGCGACTCAGGGGCTAACAACGGTAACAACGACTGCTGTATGCCAGAGACCGACAAACCGGCCACCGGGAAATAAAAGGCCAATTCATCCAAACGTTGCGAATGGGATAACCGGTTTAATTTCAAGCCAGAATGAGCACTCAATTCCGTATTACAAACGGATTTCACCCAATCACAGACCACCGCCGTCCAATGCGTCTCAAAGCCATACTGCAATAACGTTTTATTCACCAAAGCGTGTATCGCAATATCATCATCACTGGCAAAATCTAAAAACTCAAAAATCGCATGCAAACACGTCCCCGCCTGCGCACCACGGGGAAAACTAAACCGATCCAAAACATGGCGTTCTTGCACTTGTACTACTGGCACATCAGCATTCGCTTGTGCATCATAATCAGGTAATTCAGCATCGTGGCCTTGCGTCAGCGCACTGAAACTGCCGACTCGCCAAGGGGCCTGAAGTTCACCTTCAAACTCTTTTGCCGCAAACGTGTTCTGTCCATTTTGTTTCGCCTGATAGTCCACAGCTTGATCAACCGCCATCACCTCAAGAGAGATTGTCCCAGCACTCGCCCCTGCCAATGCTGCCACATCCGCCAGCATCAGTTTACTATCAGCATCCGTCGCCGTCGGATGTAACAAGCTAAACAAGCCCGATTCAGCCACACCTTTCGCATTACCCCAACAGATCACACAACGTTCCCGTGCCCGCGTTAAAGCCACATAAAGTAAACGTAATACCTCCGCTTCTTGCTCTTTTTTATTGGCTTCAGATGCCCGCGTTAAGTCAGGTTCAGCAAAAGCGACATAAGGTTGATAATTGGCATCCGCATCATGAAAGGAAATCACCTCATCTTTGGTTGTTCTAATCTGGCTATCCCATAAGAAAGGACAAAACACAATCGGATATTCCAAGCCCTTACTTTTATGAACCGTAATAATATGAACCAACTGCTCATCACTTTCTAACCGCAACTGGCCTGTTTCATCATTCGGGTCAATCGACTGAATTCGGCTAGCAAACCACTGCAATATTGAACTCATCCCGCCGTCTTGCTGAGTACTTTGTGCCTGAACCAACTCTGCCAAATGCAATAAATTAGTCAGTTTACGTTCTCCACCCGGCAAACTTAATAGCCGTTGTTGACCAGAAATATGATTCAGCAATTGTCGAAATGCCCGCATAAAACCACTTCGCAACCAGACTTGATGCAAATCATAAAACAACTCAAACTGATCTGACCACGCCGCCTCATCTTGCTGCAATGCATACAAACTGCTGGCATCATAAGCCCATAAATCCGTTGCCAAGGCCGCCGTCATCGCCATGGTATTATCAGGCTCGGCAATCGCCTTAATCACACGCTCAAGCATCAACGACTCAGCCGAAGCAAACACATTCTCTCTGCCCTGCTGCACACTATTGATGCCACGTTGTTGCAAACACTGTTGCATTGTATAAGCTTGCTTATGGTTGCGAACCAACACAGCAATATCACCACCCGTTAATATCACTGCTTCCTGTGTTTTTTCATCCAACAAAGTCGCTTGGTCAACAGCCGCTTCATTTAACAGTTTAGCAATTTCATCGGCCGTCACACTCGCTGACAAAGCCGTCATCTCCTTCTTAGATAGCGGCTTATCTTCATCAGCCCAAAGCAACTGCAATGGTGCAGACTGCCCATTAACCGATAACACAGCAAACTCATCACGTGCAGCCGCCACGGGATAGAACGGAATCTCATCATAAATAAACGGCTGTGTTTGACGGCTAAATAAGCTATTCACTGCTGACACCAAATTGGGATGCGACCGCCAATTGGTGCCTAAGGTATGCTCAGCATTAGTCGATGATTTCGCCGTCAAATAAGTGAAAATATCAGCGCCACGGAAACTATAAATTGCCTGCTTCGGATCACCGACCAAAAACACAGGCAAATCGCTCCCGGCATAAATACGATTAAAACTGGCATATTGCACTGGATCAGTATCTTGAAACTCATCAATCAACGCCGCAGGATATTGTGCCCGTAACTTAGCAGCCAACCAATCACCCTGTTCACCGGCCAATGCCTGCTCAAGGTTCAATAACAAATCATCATACGACTGCACTTGTTGCTGTTGTTTACGTGCTGGCATCTCAGCTTGCACCGTTTGCAAAGCGAACAATCTAAGTTTCTGATACTGCAACGCCTGTGCCGCTTGCATCTGCACGACTTGTTCCTGCAAACCTTCACAGGCCCGCCAGAAAAATAGCTCAGGTAAAGCTTTACCTTTCTTTAAGGCATCTTCTAGTTTTGCAGGCGTAAAACGTTCAAACCCGTCGAATAAACGACTTGGCACCTTTGTTTGAGATAACAAATCAGCCAATAACACCAACCACCTTTCAACACTGGCCGAACGGTATTTATTACCATTCAATAGCGTCTTATCCTGTAAGACGGCCATCACCTTCTCTTGCTCATCCAACCAAAGCTGCTTCACCCGTTCAAACTGACTTTGTGCTTGTTGATAAATTTGCTCAATATCAACATCCGGCACGGGCAAAGTCTGCAAATACAGTTTACCCAATAACGGTCGAATCGACTGCAATAACGTTTCTGGGGTTTCACGGCGAGCAATAAGGTGTTGGGCTAATCGTGCATCCGCTGTCGTAATCTGCTTTCGCCAAAAGTCATCCACCATGCCTTGTAATAATTGCTGATCATCACCCACCAACTCAAGATCAAAAGACAAACCACTTTCAAAAGCAAAATCACCCAAAACACGCTGACAAAAACCATGAATCGTGAAAATAGCCGACTCATCAAAACTCTGAATCGCTAACGACAAACGTTGCCTTAACGCAACATCATGCACTGGTTCGGATAACAAGCCATCCCTAGCCTCAACCAATTTTTCACGTAATCGATCTCGTAATTCTTCAGTAGCTGCACGGGTATACGTCACCACTAAAATCTGATCGACGGTTAAACCCTGCTCCAAAATCAACCGCAAATACAGTTCAGCTAAGGTATAAGTCTTACCTGTGCCCGCACTGGCCTCAATCACATTTAAGCCGGATAAGACCACCGTTTTCGGATCTAGATGACTCATAAACGACCACCTTCTAAGTGATCATAAATCGGCTGATAAATCGCCAAAGCCAAAGTCTTAAAATCCTCATCTAACGGCGCAGTGTTATACAACTGTTGATAATAAATATCATCTGACTCGGCAACAGCAAATTGCCCACCCAACCACGTTGCCCACATCGCATTATCTGGATCGGCCCGCCCGCCATTTAATGCTGCTTTGGCATACGCAAAGCTAGTATTAGCAAATAACGGCAATGGCTGCTGGCTGCCAGTCCAATAATGGTTCAACAAATCTAATAAGTGACTTTCTGGTTCATCAACGGGCAATAGCTTGATATCAGCATCTTCTGTTATCCAACGGCTTTCACATATGACACCTTTCGGACGCAGACAATTGAGAATCAAATGTCGACACCAGACAGCCAATAACTCACCACCCTTAACCTTGCCCAAGCGGTATTGGAATAAACCCGTCGAACTCACCGCCTCCAACTGCCCAAGTAGTGAAAACTCACCCAACGTTAAATCAAACCCTATCGGGGCTAAGAACACCTCCGGATAAACAGGCAAGACCCGCTCAACGAATTCCTCAACCTGAGCCGTCTGACCATCCAAAGCATACTCACCGACAACCCCTTGCGGCAACACCCCTGTCGCTTCAATTAACGGCGTAATCTCCGCCAGCGTGTCGCCGTTTAACCGCTGTGCCAACACTTGTTGACGCAGTTGCCATGCTTCAAGACCACCCAACGAAAATGGCTCACGGCTATCTAACACATCCTCGTCCAGTTCCAATCGTAAACCTAGACGTTGTTGCATTAAATAACGGGCTGGATGACGATAAAACTGAATCAATTGATTCAAACTCACTTGCCGCCATTCTGCTTCAGGCTCTGGTAAAGCGGTCTCAAACCACGTTGAACTTGATTCACCTTGTTGTCCATTAGGCGGACAATGTGCTGATTGATAACTGACTAACTGTTCAGATGATCCATCAAAATAGCGTCGGCTAAACGACTGCAACGGATGCTGCGTTAACACCTGTTGCCAAATATCATCGCCACTGGCTTGCTCAAACCCTTGTCGTAATACATCACGCACATCACTGACTAACACCGATGGGGGAATCGGTGCATTATCAACAATGCTCGCCCCAACATAACTAAGATACAAATGTTGCCGTGCCGACAAAATCGCTTCCAAAAACAAATAGCGATCATCATCCCGTCGTGATCGATCGCCTTTCCTAAAATCATAAGACAATAAATCAAAACCTTGTTTAGGCTGACGGCGAGGAAAGCTATCGTCATTCATCCCAATCAAACACACGACCGAAAATGGAATACTCCGCATCGGTACCATGCCACAGAACGTCACGCCATGCCCCATAAACCGGTGTGCTGCTGGGCTCACATCCTGATGACTTTGCAACCATTCCCGAATCAAACTGATCGGCATCGTCTGTTCAAACGTGGCCAATGACGCACTCTCAACCAAACCATCCAAAGCTTGCATAATCGACATCACATCGGCCTGATCACGGGCATTATCATGTTGCGGTTTAAAAAACTGGCTTAATAAATTGAGTAAAACTTGTTGCCATTGCACAGCCGTATTCGATTGTTTCAACCGCTGACGAGCCCTATCCAAGCTATCAACAAACGCACAGAGCTGTGCCATTGTTTGTGCCCGTTCACCGCGAATACCATCCACACCCAACTGACCATCAAACAAACGCCAACCGCCATCATCATCCGATAACGGCAAGGCATAACCCAATAACAATCTATCTAACCCTGCCCGCCAGCTATTGGCTTGCGTTGCGGGTAAGTCTAACGCCGCCTTATCATCTGCCGACAAGGCCCAACGTATCTGCGTCTCACGACACCAATCTCGTATCAACGCCACATCGCCCTCATTCAGAGAAAAACGCTGCTGAATCGCCTCACATTCCAATAAGGCCACAATACTTTCAACATCAAACCGGGATTCTGGCAACGCCAATAATCGGTCAAAAGCCCACAATACCGGACTCTGCTGCTGACCACTGGCCCCTGATATGCCATAAGGAATAAATAAGTCTTTCGTTGCAGTGCCAAACACCGCATCAATTGCCCCGGCATAGACATCAATATCCGGCGTCATCACCACAACATCGGTTGGCGACACATCAGGGTGGCGTTCAAATAAGGCCAATAACTGATCATGCAAGATTTCAACTTCACGCATCGTACTATGGCAAGCATGACATTGAATCGAATCATCCTCATCAGCAACCTGCCGCTGTTCTGCACTCAAACTCGGATCAACTAACTGCACAATATCGCATTGCAGTTGCCCCAATAATGTTGAATTATCGGGCAACGAAAATAAAGACGTCGACTCATGCTCACACTGTTGCAATTGCTCAAAAAAGTCCTGCCCTTGCTTACCTAAACTCGCCAACAAAGGATGACCCGATTCATTAACAACCGCATCGCCATCAAAATCGAGTGTTTGTTGCCCTTGTTGTTTAGGCGCTAACAAATCACCCCAATACTCTTCACTCGGCGACAAGAAATACAAGGTGATATCACACCACTTCGCCATCAACTCATACAAAGCCAAATACACCGGCGGCAAAGCCGACACACCAAAAATAGCCAATCGTGTTGGCAAACCAGCAGGCCTTTCGGTACAAGTTTGTAAATGGGTTTTTAGGCTTTCTAATAAATTTGCCCGATGCATCGCAGGCTGAGGCACTTCAGCAGTCAAACGCTGCCACAACATTGCTTGCCAATGCGGTAACTGTGTCCCCGGTTGCTCCCACTCTTGCACCCAGTCCGGTCGATACATTAAATATTGATCAAAACTATCAGCAATACGATGCGCCAAGCCGTAACGCTTTACTGCATCGTCACGATCATCAGCCTCACCTAAATAGCCAGCCACCGGCTCAAAACCAGCTTGTTTAGCACACACAGGTAATACATTAAATATCCGCCATGTCATTGCATCCTTACTAAAGGCAGACTCCTTAGGAATATCAGGCAACACACGACGGAATAAAGCCCAGATATAAGCCGAAGGATAAGGAAACTCTGTATGACTAGCAATCGAATGATGTTGGGCTAAATACAAAGACAACCAACGCGACAACTCATTACTCTGAACAATAATGGTTTCAACTTCCAATGGCGGCAATGGTGCTAGTTGCTGCTGCTCGGCTAGCCTCGCCGCCAGCTGCAACATATCATTACTGTAGACCACTTTAAGCATCTAAATATTATCTACCTCCGTAAGATACCTCATTAAAATATTTTCAACTCACGATAAAAGTTTTCGGGAGTTCCTTGCCCAATAAGTGCTAAAACAAGTTCTTTTTCCAAGTAGGCATGAGCCAGTGAATAAAGTTGTACCTTATGTTTATACTTGAAAACTTGAATGACAGCCAAATCACTCACTTTCATTTCACCTGTAGACGGATCTGAAATAATTTGCTGAATAGCCTCATCAAGTGCTTCTTTTTCTTGCTGATACATCTTTTTTACATAGCGTTTAAATGTACCCGTTTGTTTAACAATCATCCAAATTGATACTCAGATACCTCAGCAGCCTTGTTTTCTTCAGTGCCAATTAATTCGCCTTTAATGAAGCCTATAAGGCAGATCTGGATTTTCATCAGCAATTTCACCAATTCTTGCCCAATACCCAATGTGTTTAGGCGCACTATGGTGCTGCGCTTTGCCGTTGATAACAGCTTCACTAATAAGCTCTTCTGATAACTTAATTGCTTTTGCCATAGTATCTGCCTTATCTTAAAAATCCAACCTATCATACGCCATAGCTTGCATAATAAAACCTATACTAAATGCGCTTCATTATTTTAAGGATAATTAGATTAATCAGACACTGCCCTTTTAATTCGGTTATTTTACTTTCCAAGTTTATATTGTGCCTAATTTATTAAAAACCAAGCTGACTAATCCCTATCCTTGACAAAACACTAATACAAATGATAATTGTTTGCATTTGCATCCAAATAAAGTTAGAGTGGGGCCTCGTTCTTAAATTGATAAGAGAAGTTCCTACTATGAAATATAAGTGCAACTTATTTGCCAGCAGCATGATGACAGTGATGTCTATGGGCTTGGTCAATACCGCGATAGCAGATGAAAGTCCTATAGCATTGGGACAAATGTTTATTATTGGTGATTCCGAAGCCGCTAGAAGATTACCTGGTTCTGCTTCGGTTATTGGCAATGATCAGTTAACGGTTGAAGCTTCGACCGACATTAATCAGCTGTTGAAAACAGTCCCCGGTGTCTATATTCAGGAGGAAGAAGGTAACGGTCTACGTCCTAATATCGGTATTCGTGCTGCGGCGCCAGGTCGAAGCGAAAATATTACCTTGATGGAAGATGGTGTATTAATTGCGCCAGCACCTTATTCTAATCCTGCGGCCTATTATTTCCCTACTACTATGCGTATGAATTCGATTGAAGTACTGAAAGGTGCTGCAATATTACGCCACGGCCCTCAGACTGTCGGTGGTGTGGTTAACTTGGTTTCAACACCTATCCCTGAGCAGAATAAGGGAAGAGCTATGCTTTTGCTTAGTGATGAAGGTTCGACTGATCTTCATCTAAACTATGGTGGCAAGTCAGGTCAGTGGGGCTATTTACTAGAAACGGTTCAGCGAGACAACGAAGGCTTTAAAGATATTGACCGTAGTAATAGCGATACAGGCTTTGAGATTGAAGATTACGTCGGTAAACTTTCTTGGGAAAATGATCGCAATAAAGTGCTAATGAAGTTTCAACGCTCTTCAGAAACATCAGATGAAACCTATACTGGTTTGACAGATGCAGATTTCAAAAACGATGAAAATCGTCGTTATGGACTCAGCAATAACGAGAATATGGATAACAAACACTGGGGCATTAATTTAAGTCACAGCTTTAAGTGGACAGAGAACCTGAACTCAACGGTGACGATTTATAACAATGAATTTGAACGTGACTGGTTTAAGACGGGTGACAGTAAAGACTATATCAATGATGCCAATAACGGTGATTCAGCAGCTCAAGCTGTTCTTGATGGCACTACTGATGTTACTGGACTGGAATTCAAACACAATAGTCGAGAATATAAATCTCGTGGTCTCCAGGCTAACTTCAACTGGCAACTTGCGGATCACAATATAAATTTTGGTGCACGCATCCATCATGATGAAATGGATCGCTTTCAACCGGTCGATATTTACGATCAAACTAACGGTCACCTAGTCTATCAAGGTCAAAAAGCAGGTGAGATCAGTGGTAGTAATAATCGTCTAGAAGAAGCAGATGCAATTGCCTTGTGGATAACGGATGATTATCAAGTGACTGAACGGTTGTTAGTTAATTTATCTTTGCGTATGGAAGATATAGAAACCAGTCGTAAGGAGTTTGCTACTAGCGATCGTTCAACGCTAGCTGCGGATAGCAAGCAACGCTCTAATGAGTACCGTGAGTACTTGCCAGGTATCGCTGCAAGCTATGACTTGACTGATAATTGGTCGGTATTGGCCGGTTACCATGAAGGTATGACACCACTGGGTGGTGGTGCAAAGGATGGTGAAGGACCTGCAAAGAGTGATAATTACGAGTTAGGCGTACGTTTTAATAACGGGCCACTTCACTCTGAAGCTATTGCTTTTTATAGTGACTTTAGCAAGTATGCTGAACTTTGTTCAAATGCTAACCCATGTTCCAATGGTCAGAATACTGGTAGTTCGTCAACTGGCGGAGCTGTTGTTCAAGGTTTAGAGTTCCAAGTAGGCTCTCTATTTACACTGGGTGATTTTTATATCCCGGTTGATCTAGCCTACACCTACACCAACGCTGAAACGAATGGCGATAGTGCCGGCACATCTGACCTGACCTTAGCAAACATTCCAGAAAATATGGCCAGTCTGCGAGTTGGTCTTGAACATAACAGCGGATGGAATAACTATGCCGTTGCCAAATACATTGATAAAACGTGTAGTACCCAAGGTTGTAATAAATCTAATAATGCATTTGATGAAACGGGTGCACTAACAACCGTGGATTTAATCAGTCGTTATCAGTTTTATCAAGGGCCCGAAGTGTTTGTGAAGGTTGTTAATGCCTTTGACAGACAAGAGATCATTTCTCGCAGTCCTTATGGCGCTCGACCTAATATTGCTCGTACTGTTTGGGCGGGTCTTATATACGACTTTTAGTTGAAGCTGTCATTCTTAAAAAAGCAGTGCTACGAAGGGGATACGACGGCTGAATTATAGTTTTTTTGATTTATCCTTAAAACCCTTTGGCTTTACAGCCCTGCCGATTCGATTCGGCTCATAAGTATCACCACATATCGAAGCCTCAGTAGTGTATTCTACTGAGGCTTTTTTATTGGATGCCAATTAAAATCGCTTCACTGATAAGCTCTTCTGATAATTTAACTACTTTTTCCATAGTATCTACCCCCTAAAAACTAATATATCTCATAGGTTGCATAATGAACCCATATTAAAGGCGCTCGATCATAAGGATGGTTAAAGCAGGTTAGATTAATTGGACCCTACCCTTTTAATTCGGTTATTTTACTTTCCAAGCTAATAACGCTCCTAATTCAATCAACACCAAACTTGGCTAATCCCTAGGCTTGTCAAAACACACCCCTGTATTGAATAGGTCAAATGTATTGTTTATTATGTTGATCCTTTCAAACACATTTCACAGTAAAGCAACTAACCAGTTCATTATCGGTCATTAATGTATCCGAGGTGGTGACTTACTTTTCCCCTTACTAACTAAAGGTATTTTCGTGAGTCATAACTCTACTCAGTCACTTCGCATTGCCAACGCCCTTAAAACACAATTCATTGCTGATGCGTTGGCCATGCCGGTGCACTGGTTTTATCAACCGCTAGAAATAGAACTGGCTTTCCCCGGTGGTATTCAACGGTTTGAGGCCGCGCCAGAGTTTCACCCCTCTTCTATTATGTCGCTACACTCGAAGCGCAAAGGCGGCCGTCAGTCTAGTGATACCTCTAGCAAAACGGCCACCGAAGTTGTCGGCGATGTCATTTTAAAAGATAAGGCTCAGTTCTGGGATACGCCCAATGTGCATTATCATCAAGGCATGCCAGCAGGAGAGAATACGTTAAATGCCCACTGCGCTCGCCTAATAATGCGTGTTGTCGCTAATTCACCTGAAAGCTATGACAGACAAAAATTTGCAAACGCCTATATCGAGTTTATGACAGCAGAGCCACCTCGTCACCCAGACACCTATGCTGAGTCCTATCATCGTGGTTTTTTTGCACATTTTTCTCAAGGATGCAAACCAGAAAAGTGTGCAATGAAAACACATGATACCGCTTCCATCGGCGGATTAGCCACGATTGCGCCATTGGTCTTTTCAGAACGTCTAAGAGGGTCCAGTGAGTCTGCAATACAAATTACTTGTCGTGAACACTTAGCTTTGACACATCCCGATGAATCATTAATGCGCGTCTGTGATCGTTATGTAACGTTGCTTTGCGGGCTGATGGAAGAACCTGCTCAAGAAGGTGTTAAAGCCTTGTTAATACAAGCTGGTAAAGGCTCACCAGGTTTGGATGTCGCCGGTCTCATCAAACGCAACTTGCCCGATAATCAAGTCGTAGGACAGTTGTTTTCACCTGCCTGCTATATTTCAGATTCTTGGCCTATCGTTTTATATTTAGCCTACAAATATCTAAATGATCCGTGGAAAGCACTTAGAGTTAATACTAACCTTGGCGGTGACAATGCCCACCGGGGTAATGTGCTTGGCATCATATTAGGCTTGCAAAGCAATACTGTCGCCAACAACTGGTTTGAAAAACTGTTAAACCACAACGCAATTGGTCAGGAGATTGATGCACTGGTTGACACGGCAAATACGGCTAAACTTTAATCTCGAATAAAACAACAATAAGCGAAGCATCAATTCATCGCAGTGAAAGTAATGGTCTGCACATCATTATCATCACTTAAACACATAACACCCTCTTGGATATTGCATTGTAACTGCATTGAGCGTTGCAGTAATGCGTCGACACCATCAGCCGTGATTTGAATGACGGATAAGTTATCGAAACGCTGACACTTTTCTTGCTGTTGCTGCCACCAGACCTTCGCTTTGCCTTCATTATAGGTATAGATAATGACTTGTTTGGCACGGCCACAGGCTTTGCGAATGCGTTTCTCATCTAGCTGACCAAAATCAATCCATCGTTCAATTTCACCGGTTAATGACTTTAGCCAAAGTTCTGGTTCGTCGTCGTTATTCATCCCTTTGGTAAAGCTGAGTTGCTCATTGGCATTCAAACTAAAAGCGATAAGCCGAATCATAAACCGGAAATCATTTTCTGATGGGTGTTGTGCCATCGTCAACTCATGGCTTTGGTAATAGTGCGTATCCATATTGGCGATAGAGAGGGAGACTTTATTGATAGTGGAACTGATGGCCATAAAATGCTCGGTGATGAATGTGCAGGTGAATTCAGAATAATGAAAGAGGTAGGTTTATTTAATCAATCATACATTCATATAACCACATCAACTTGTGTTTCAAGCACATTATCATGTTCAATAATCACCATGGATACACTTTCAGCCTCTTCGGCTGACAGGCGCCGATAGAGGCCATCTGAGCCATTAAATTTGTACCCAGCAATATAGAATTGGGTGGTCAACAATTCTCTGTTCCCATCCAACACTTTGACATGAATATGCGGTGCTCTGCCGGGGTAGATTGTTGGTTTGATGGTTCTAAACTGATACCAACCTTCATCATCAGTCATATCGTGCCCAAAGCCTTGAAAGCCATTATCGTAGTCACCGCGATGCCTGTCACGCGCATGCAAATACCGACCATTCACATCGCACTGCCAAATCTCAATCCGATGGTTTGCTAATGGTTCACCTTCTCTAGACACCACCCGACCTTTGAGCAGGATAATGTCTCCGCCCGCTTCTTTCACCATATCATCCACTTTGACAAGATCATTATCGATATCATCAAAACGCATTGCGGGCTTTGGATAAAACGGCCCTTCCGTAGTACGTGGTGTCAAAATACCTGCCACTGCACCACCCGAGATAACCACCCCTGCTATAGCGGTCGAATATTTAAGCAGGGTGCGACGTGTGATTGATTTCATTTTTATCTACCTTGCATGACGATAAAATTAATCGTCGTAAGTAAAAGTCTTCACCTTCATCATTTACTGCATTGTAACAATAGGAGGGGTGTCGAGCGATGTGTGAACACGCTTATTTTACCTTCGTTGAAATAGCACCAGACATGCCCCTCTGAGAGACATGTCTGGCTAGATAAGTCTAATATTAATATCGTGCACTATCATCGCTATAAATAATCCCTTTGTCTTTTGCCTGAGATTTAATCGATTGGTATATTTTGTCATCAAGCGAGTCTTTTTTACTGCCTGATTCAGCGACTTTTTGTTTTAAGTATTGCTCACGTTTTTCTGCTAACGTCTTTATGTCACTTTCAATCTCACTACGTTGTTGTTTTGTTTTTGCAATATGGGCTGTTTGCTGTTCTACATCCATGCCTTGAATTGATGCCGGTAATTGTTCTACCGGAATATCTTTTAAGGCAACATCACCACTACTGATTTCTTCGATTAAATCACCTTTGCCTAATAAGTTCTTTTTACCACTTTTTGATACATTAAACGTCGCTCTTCGTGCCAGTGACTCTGCACTCGCTTCTTTGCTCAGTTTATCGGTCGCTCTCATCTTCAGCTCTTGCTCTATTTTTTCACTTCTATTGCCATAATAAAGACGGGTATTGTCTAATTGTCTTGATAACTTAGCGAGTTGTTTGTCATAGGGCGTAGAAAACGCAACAGCATTACCGGTCTGTGCTACCTGAAAAAAGTCACCAGCCCCTAGACTCGCAATATGATCCCACTGCAGTTTTGTTTCATACTCATCCCCTGCTTGAATGGTATTGATAATAATCCCCTTACGTTTAGCCAGCGCTATCGTTTTTGGGTACTTCACATCGTCTTGATAATCCATATGTGCCGGTGCATCCCCCACTAGGAATATCACTTTATAAGTATGTGGGGTTGAGCTCCACTGCATTGAATTAACAGCATCATAAAGTGCTTGGTTAACACTCTCTGGTCCATCACCACCGCCACCGGCTTTAAAATCAATTAATTTGGCATACACCGAATCTAAGTCATTCGATAAAGCGACACTCCGCGTGACATAAGCATCGCCACGATCACGGTAGGCGATCAGGCCCATTTTAATGTCGGGTGCACTTTGAGCTGACGCCATCGTACTGGCAATAGACCATATTTTTTCTTTTGCAGCGTGGATAAGGTGTGACATGCTGCCTGTGGTATCGAGTGCAAAGACAACTTCTATCTGCGATTGCTGCATAATCGGATGTTCAATGATCGGTCTGTGATGGTGGTGTGGTGATGCAATCTGAGCCAGCAAAGGCGAAGATGAAAGTAATAATAGGCTCAGTGCTGATAAACCTAATAGGTGCTTGCTGTGTTGTTTGGTAATCATAATAATGCCCCTGTAATAAATAACAGTTGAATGAATAAGGAAATAACAATGTGCGTTGATTGACGCTTTGTTATTCAGTTCGAGATTCAGTTTATGACAACGGAAAAGTGAACAATAGACAGGGTTTGGTAAACTTTAAATGGTGCTTTTTTTACAAAAAAGTTACGTTAGAACTGACGGATCGACATACACTATCAACATGCAAAATAAACAACGAATATTATTAGTTGAAGATGAAGCAGCAATCCGCCAAGGCTTGATCGATGTCTTTATCTATCATGGCTATGAGGTTGATTTTGCTGTCGATGGTGGCGAAGGGTTACAAAAAGCATTAACGGGGAAATTTGATTTAATCTTATTAGATGTCATGTTGCCGACGCTCGATGGCTTTAGTATTTGCAACCAGATCAGGGAGAAGAATCGAGAACAAGCCATTATTATGCTGACAGCGAAAAGCAGCGAAGACGATATTATCGAAGGCTTAACGCTGGGTGCTGATGATTATATTGCCAAACCTTTTTCCGTGACCCAATTACTATTAAGAATACAAGCGGTATTACGACGGACATCGACCCAACTGGCATCAAACCAACAGATTACCTTAGCCGATAATGTGCTGATTGATTGTCAAAATATGGCTGCAACAACGAGCAACGGCACCTTGACCTTTACCCGACGAGAAATGGATATATTGTTGTATCTCGACGCCCATTCACAACGCCCCGTCTCACGAGATGAATTGCTGAATAAAGTCTGGGGTTATGCCGATGATATTGAGCTTGAAACGCGGACAGTCGATATTCATATTGCTAAGTTACGCCGTAAATTGGAACCGGACTCATCACACCCCCGGTACTTAGTGACGGTGCGTGGCGCCGGCTATCGCTTAATGACGGCGACGGCATAACATGGCCAGCCAATTACTCACGGGCTTAAATAAACATCGCTTGCAACGCGGCATTATTTTATTCTTTTTAGCCTTGGCGATCCCCACAGCCATACTCATCCAACAAGCCTATAGCCAATTAAAATGGGAATCCTTTCATCAACATCATTTAATGGCAAAAGACGTTGCTGCACGTATTGATGCCCAGTTTTCACAATTGATTAATGTCGAACAGCAACGTTCATTCAGCGATTATAGTTTTTTAACATTAGCCGGCGATCCTGCTGCCAATTTTCTACAACGATCACCACTCTCGGCTTACCCTATTCAATCTGCTATCGCCGGCGTGATTGGTTATTTTCAAGTCGATTCTGCCGGTAATTTAGTCACGCCCTTATTACCCGAACAATTAAGCCAAATATCTCGTTACGGCGTCACAGAAACCGACCTTAATGCCCGAGTCGCATTGCAAGGACAGCTGCATGATATTTTGAGTCAAAACAGCTTAGTCCGTAATGATAAAACACGACAAGACAATCAGTTTGACAGTATCGCGATGACCGAACAGGCTAAAGAAGAAGTGCAGCTGGATGATGATGTTGAAGTAATGTCAGCTGATTCAGTTGAATCTGCCCCTTATAGCATTAGCCCACCCGTATTAGCAGAGCCAGACCGAGCTTACCAAGGGCAGCAAGGCTTTGATCAATTAAACAGTGCAACGTCAACTCAGTCGCCAATACAATCCAAGCTAGGACGAATAGAAGACCTAAAGTTGAAACAGGATTATTTGTCAGAGAAAGCACCGCAGGCCCAAAAAGACATGGCAGCGGCCACCAAAAAGAGTCAACGGAAAGTAACACCAGCCAAACGAACCGAATCCGTCGCCTTACCTAAACAGGTTGAACAAGCCTTAGAGAAATTTGAAAATGAACTAAAGCAACGCTTTCCTGAAGTCGCTGCACAAGAACGACTGGACACACTACCTATCCGTACCTTTGAAAGCGAGATTGATCCCTTTGAATTTAGTCAATTGGCCAGTGGCCACTTTGTGTTGTTTCGCACTGTTTGGTTAAATGGCCAACGTTATATTCAAGGCTTACTCATCGAGAAACAGCCCTTTTTAGATGCATTGGTAAAGGGCGTTTTTAACGACACTGCATTAGCAAAAATGAGCCAATTATTAGTCGTCCATCAAGGGGATGTTTTAGCTGCTTTTAGTGAACAAGATAGGTCAAAGAGTTACGCCCAAAGCACTGACTTATCGGGTGAATTACTGTATCAAACGCAACTGTCAGCGCCTTTGAATGATATGCAGTTGCTCTTTAGTATTACTAAACTTCCCATTGGGCCAGGTGGCCGCGTGATTATTTGGCTCGCCGTGATCGTTAGCCTCGTATTACTGGTCGGTTTTTATTTATTATATCGCTTAGGCATGAGTCAAATTAAGCTCGCTAACCAACAGCAAGACTTTGTCTCAGCCGTGAGCCATGAGCTTAAAACACCACTGACATCGATTAGAATGTATGGCGAAATACTCAAGCAAGGCTGGGCAACAGAAGATAAGAAAAAACAGTATTACAATTTTATCTTTGATGAAAGTGAACGATTATCGCGTTTAATCAATACCACGCTATTAATGGCTAAGTTCAGCAGAAATAAACAACAAGCTGACCTTAAAATGGTCTCTGTCGCTGAGTTAATGCAAAACTCCCTTTCTCAGATCAGCTCACAAACTGAAAGGGAAGGCTTTGAGTTAACATTATCTTATGATGCCGTTGCAGACAAAAATCTCATGATTGATCCCGATTGGTTTGCCCAAATCATGATTAACCTAGTCGACAATGCGATTAAGTTCTCACAACATGGTGAGCAAAAACAGATTGATTGTCAGTGCACTCAAAGTACCGATGGTACGATTAACTTTAGTGTCAGAGACTATGGCCCCGGCATTGCAAAAAAACAAATGAACAAGATTTTCAAACTGTTTTATCGTAGTGAAGACGAATTGACACGCGAAACAGTCGGTACGGGCATTGGTCTCGCTTTGGTTCACCATATGGTACTGGATATGAACGGAAAAATAGCTGTGACTAATAGCAAACCTGGTGCTCAATTTACTGTCCGTTTTATGAGTCAGCCTTAAACAAGGCCTAGAAATTTTGACGCTTTCACCCAGAATATATGAAAGTGAAATAGGGTAAATTGAATTTGGGCCGACATCGCTGACAAGCGTGAAACACTTTACTACATTTATCGTTATCTATTGCTCTCAATAATGCTAACCTTCGCCTCAAAACCTTGTTAATATACTCGGGCCATATGCCTACTCCTTAAAGCTCTAGCTATACTTGCGCATGTTAAGATAACGTTATATTTACATAAGAATACTGATCGGTAAAAGGTGGTTTATAAGATGTTAAAAGATGTTCGCTTAACCAAAAAGCTGCCGTTCATCATGATTTCGCTCGCGTTGATTTCGGCACTGGTGTCATGCCTTATCGCTTATCAACATGCCGCTAAAGCGATGGTGGATGAGGCGAATAACAAGTTGTTTTCACTACTGGAATCACGTGAAGCCTCACTTCACCAATATTTTGACACTATTCATAACGACGTCGCATATCATGCTGGCAGCCCGACAATCATTAACGCTTTAAAGGAATTTTCCGAGGCATGGGCCTCATTGCCGGCTGACAAGAAAACCTATTTGCAAAAAATTTATATTGAGGAAAACCCCTTCAGCTCTACGCTAAAAGGAAACTATACCACTGCCTCCGATGGTTCAAAATACAGCACAGTTCACGCTGCTTATCACCCACAGTTTGCCAATCTTCGAAAAGCACGGTCATTCCATGACGTTTTCCTGATCAGTCCGGCGGGAGATCTCATCTACACATCCCATAAGGAAAAGGATTTCGCTACTAACTTAGTTAATGGCCCTTGGAAAAATACCCCCTTAGCCGCTATTTTTCGCGATATTAGCAGCAGCACCGGGTACGATAGGATCACCTTTTCAGATTTCTCTTTATACCCGCCTAGCAACAACCTTCCCGCCAGCTTTATTGCGGCACCCGTATTTGATTCAAGTCACACATTTCTCGGCGTGCTGGCCTTTCAAATGCCGATAGAAAAACTCAACGCTGTCATGCACGTCACAGCAGGAATGGGCGAAACGGGAGAAACTTATTTGGTGGGCCAAGACTCTTTAATGCAGAGTGACTCTCGCTTTTTTTCAGGCCGCAGCATTCTAAAAGTAAAAGTCACCACTGATCCCGTCACATGGGCACTTGACGGGCGTGAAGGCATTACTTTATCTCAAGACTACCGCGATATTCAGGTTATCTCAGCTTATAAACCTTTCGATTTTTTGGGAACGCGTTGGGCATTGATAGCCGAGATTGATCAAGCTGAAGTATTGTTACCCGTAAAGCAATTAAACACCTTTTTAACCATCAGCGGTGTTGTAATCGCCATTGTCATCACCTTTCTTGGCTATCTACTCGCAAATGATTTGGCAACCCCGATTACCGCTATGACCCATGTCATGTCTCGGCTCGCCAATAATGATCTCAACGTCAACATCTCTGTCACGGAGCGTCAAGATGAAATAGGAGGTATGGCACTAGCATTAGTGTATTTTAAGGACTCAGCCATAGAACAAAAAGGTCTTCGAGATCGCATGAGTTTTATGGCTAAGCATGACTCCCTAACTCAATTGCCCAATCGCGATTTCGCCGTAAAACAATTGCAGAAGATGGCAAATGAATATCATGTCAATGGTAAACAATTCTCTATAATGTTTGCCGACCTCGATGGCTTTAAACAAGTCAATGATACTTATGGACATTCTGCCGGCGATATAGTGTTAAAGGAAGTGAGTGCTCGATTTAAGACCTGCATCCGCGATAGCGACATACTCGCTAGATTTGGTGGTGACGAATTTTTACTGATAATATCGGGGAGCGGCGATATAGCTTATTGCTCAACAATCGCACGCAAAGTAATCAGCTCTCTAGAAGCCCCATTCACCCTAATAAATCAAAAGCTTACCTTAGGTGTCAGTATCGGCATCGCTACTTTTCCGTACCATACAAATGAAGTTAACTCCTTGCTTAAAATCGCTGATAAGGCAATGTACACTGCTAAACATAACGGTAAAAATAACTTTATTGTCGGAGAAATTGATAAGGTGATGAAAACAGAATATCCCAGTTTCTAAAAAAGAATTAAGCATAAAGTTTAATTCAAAGTAGACACCCTTTTTATGCAACGGCCTGCTCAATATGCCTCGAAGAAAAACTGTTTTTTCCATCGCTAGTGATCGCTGTTATGTACTATTAAGTTAGAATTAAAACACATCCCACCTTACCTTGTAAGGCAAGGTTTACACACTTATTTAGTATTAATCACACCCAATAATTTAAGTATTGATTTTTCATAAATCGGTTCAGGTGAGCCCGTTTTCACTTTGTGTAGAAAGTACTTCTCGTAAGCAATCTTAGCCCAGCGAACCCACTTTCCTTTCTTCATCCATGCCGTGTTACGTGATGGAATTTGAGGCATCGCAATAAAGGCGGCACCCCTTTCTCCCATATCCGCCAAACAAATCGCATTCCATGTCGCTATAGTCTCAGGTTCACCACCATCAATACAGGCCTTGATATTATGTACGGCTGCTGTCGCCATACTCTCAATCATATAGCCCGTTTGGGGCGCGCCAACCGATAAAGGCCGGCAACATCATTGAATAGTTAAAGAGTAAGGCATGAATTTTGACTAGCTCTGCTTGCGAATCAACTTGCTCGACGTGTGATGGACTTCATCTGTTCAGTATCACTGGCTTGTCATCCTAACCAACTTCAAGCTCATTAAATCATTACCTTTCATCAAGGTATTATCATCAATAATTTTCCAGACATCTTCTTCATTGACCGAACTCTTAAAGACAAGATATCGGTCACTGCCAGACTCACGAACAAAGATTTCTTCAAACTCAGTTCGATTTCCCTCACTGTCTATATAGTTTTTACCTATGACAAATTTCTGAGAGCCGGCAACTTCAGCAAAAACATCCATCAACTCAATAGATGAACCCGCTTCACTTTCATATTCCCCTTCAAAGCCATGACCACAGCCTGTCAATGCCATCATTAATGCTAATATTGAAACCAACTTAAGCCATGCCATGAATATCTCTCCTAATCTCTATGATTGAATGATAACTTAAGCCAAATAAGGCCACGAATCAATCCTGTTAATAAAATAGTCCTTGATCTCGGTATGACAATAAAACCCACCAGCCCTTTCAGAAAGCGTGGCTAGCTCAAGTTATCTTTAATAATACCGATATAATAGTAAAGCAACATTACCCGGAGCCACTTATGGCTATTCAACCGCTGAATCAATCAGCCACTTCAATAACAGCCATAAACGGTAAACAAAATACTGCTGGCGAATTAGGCCAAAGCCAAGTAATACCTCCCCAAGATGCTCAAAAACAGCTTAACGCTGCTATTTTAAGCTCGGCACTTGAATTCAACCTGTCATCTGGCAATGAGCCACTCTCGTTATTTTATAAAGCAGCATTGGACAATATCAATGCGGCATTCGATGGCACGCTGCGTAATAATGCCAGTGAATCAAGATATCAGTCGACAATTGGTGCCAGCCCAGAAGCCACGGCAGATCGACTTCTGTCAGTTAGCGTTGCTTTATTTCCCTTATTTCAACAACAACGTCCCGATCTATCTGAACAAGAAGCAGCAAACGCTTTTGCTCAAACCATCGGTGAAGCCATTGATAACGGTTTTGGTGAAACGCAAGAAATATTATCGACTTTGGCTGTTTTAAAAGGCTCGGCTGCTGATAATATTGTGAGTACTTATGAGTTGGTTCAGCAAAAGTTACAGACCTTCGTTGACAGCTTTTCAGCCTCAAAATAACTAAGTCTTAGTCACACCCAATAACGTCAGTATTTTTCTCATAAACAGGCATTTCATAGGGCGCCGGCAATAATCATATGTGCCATAACCCAGTATAAAAAATGCTAATGAACGGTACCAGAGTCGAAAATTGTACCGGCACCGGCATGAGCAAAGATCAAAGCCACATCGGCCTTATCAAAGTAATAGTGTTCATTACAGAACTCGCACGCCACTTCGATTTTCTCTTGCTCTTCAACCAATGCCATCGCATCGTGTTGTCCTAATAAGTTGATGGTGTTCGCCACCCTTTCACGTGAGCAACTGCAGGCAAAGCTTAATATCGTTGTCGTCAATAAGCGGCATATTTCCTCATGAAATAAGCGATGTAATAATGTCCCAGCACCTAATGTCACCAACTCATCTTGACTCACTGTTGATGCTAAATGGCTAATCCGTACCCAAGCCTCTTCTTCATCTTCAGTAGACCGTTCGGCATGCGGCAATTGCTGCAATAACAAACCCGCGGCCATATCAGTATTGGCTGATAACCAAACCCGCGTCTCGAGTTGCTCAGACTGTCTAAAATAGGTTTCCAGCAATTCTGCTATTGAGCCACCATCGAGCGCAACAACACCTTGATAAGGTTGTGCAGCACCGTCCACTTCAATCGTAATTGCCAAGGTCCCTTCACCGGTCAAGTCGACTAACGTTGCATCCTCAGCCAGTGTTGCATCTTCATCCCACTGGGCGAAAGCCCGCAAAGTATCATCACTGGTACACTCAACCATCAGCACTTTGACTGGGCCGGTTGATTTGATTTGTAGTACCAAACGGCCATCAATCTTAACCGTCGCGGCCAACAAAGCAGCAGCTGACATCATCTCACCCAAGAGGGTTTGTAACACCACAGGATAACTACGGCGTGATGTCACAGCTTGCCATGTGTCATGTAAATGGACCCATTCACCTCTAATGGCAGCATTATCAAAAATAAAACGCTGCAAGCTATCAGATTGAAATGACGGGGTGTCGTTACTTTCTTTCATTCATCTTCCAAAAAAAATGCCGGACATAAGGTATGTCCAGCATTCTACATTAACTGTTAAACAGATGAAGTGATGTTCTGACACCACGCCATCAGATTAGCTTATTAATAATGCATTTATGCAACTAATAATAATAAGGTATTTAAACGTTTCACATAGCTAGCCGGATCTTCCAACTGGCCGCCTTCTGCTAACAAGGCTTGGTCAAATAAGATAGAAGACCAATCACCAAAACGCGCATCATCAGACTCATCATTCAACCGAACAACCATTGGATGCTCTGGGTTAATTTCAAAAATTGGCTTGGTACCACCGACTTCCTGACCGGCTGCTTTTAGCATCCGTTCAAGGTTGGCACTCATATCCGTATCATCAACCACTAAACACGCTGGAGAATCGGTCAAACGATGC
Source organism: uncultured Gammaproteobacteria bacterium (assembly GCA_905479985.1). Lineage (GTDB taxonomy): Bacteria > Pseudomonadota > Gammaproteobacteria > Nitrosococcales > Methylophagaceae. The sequence continues at coordinate 81,195 of CAJQOM010000016.1, forward strand.
GTAATACGCACATCTTTCACTTTATCACCCAAATTCGTTTTAACGCGTTCGACTAAATCAGCAAAGTTTTTATCCGTCTCTTCTTGTGCTTTCTTCTCTTCTTCGTCAGCGAGTTCGCCAAGGTCAAGATCGCCTTTGGCAACAGATTGGAATGACTTGCCATCAAAATCAGTTAATGAGTTCGTTAACCACTCATCAACACGATCGGCGAGCAATAATACCTCAATGCCTTTCTTAGTAAATACTTCAAGATGCGGGCTGTTTTTAGCCGCGGCAAAACTTTCTGCTGTGATGTAGTAAATTTTATCTTGCTTGTCTTTCATACGAGCAACATAGTCAGCCAACGTTACTGTTTGGTCTTCGCTGCCAGTCTCAGTTGTTGAGAACAACATCAATTTAGCCAACGCTTCTTTGTTGGCAATATCTTCGCCCGGGCCTTCTTTAATGACTTGGCCAAACTCTTTCCAGAATGTGGCATATTTCTCAGCATCATTCTTCTGCATTTTCGCTAGCACACTCAGTACTTTTTTCACTGAAGCGGCACGAATGCTATCAATCGTTTTACTACCTTGTAGGATTTCACGAGACACATTCAACGGTAAATCATTGGTATCAATCACACCACGAATAAACCGCAAATAACGTGGCATTAACTCATCAGCATCTTCCATAATGAAAACACGTTTCACATACAATTTTAGGCCTTGTGTACGTTCGCGATCCCATAAGTCATAGGGTGCCGTTGAAGGAATATAAAGTAATGACGTATATTCTGTCTTACCTTCAACTTTATTGTGGCTCCAGCTTAATGGATCTTGGTAATCATGCGAGATTTGCTTATAAAACTCTTTATAGTCATCTTCGCTGATGTCGCCCTTAGACTGTGTCCATAACGCCGTTGCCTTATTGACTGTTTCATCTTCAAGCTCAGCAGTGTCATCAATCTTGCCATCTTCATCAGGCACAGGCTCTTTTTTCATTATGATCGGCAGATCAATATGATCAGAATATTTTGTAATACAGTTACGTAAACGCCAGCTATTTAAGAACTCATCTTGGTCATCACGTAAATGCAAAATAACTTCCGTACCACGCATCTCTTTATCGATATTCTCGATAGTAAATTCGCCCTTACCTTCTGATGTCCATTCAACACCCGTATCAGCATCGTCACCAGTACGACGTGTTCTTAATGTCACCTTGTCAGCAACGATAAACGAAGAGTAAAAACCAACACCGAATTGACCAATCAACTGTGAATCTTTTGATTGATCGCCCGTCATTTTATCGAAGAATTTTTTAGTACCTGAATTCGCAATCGTACCGATGTTCGCAATCACTTCTTCGCGATTCATACCAATACCATTATCGGTAATCGTAATCGTCTTGGCATCCTTATCAAAAGACACTCTGATTTTCAGCTCTGCATCACCTTCGTACAAGCTATCATCAGACAATGCATCAAAACGTAATTTGTCCGACGCATCTGATGCATTAGAAATCAACTCACGCATAAAGATTTCTTTATTGCTATAGAGCGAATGAATCATCAGATCCAATAATTGGGTGACTTCAGTCTGAAAACCTAACGTTTCTTTTTCTGCTACAACGGTCATTGAAATACTGCCTCCATCGGCTTTGTTTATCTTAAAGTCAACAAATGGGGGCGAGGTTTAAAAGTTCAAGGGGTTGGCCGTAATTTATGAAGTAGTTAAACACTCGCTGCAAAAGGCAGGCTTTTTTATGATCGGCGATAACTCCGGTGCCCTTTTCTTAAGTTCGTTTCTTTTCGGCACGTAAAAGAAATCCCCCTAGCTGCAACGAAATCAAATTAATCTAACTAGCTTTATAAGGCTTACCCTCAAACTTCCGCATAATCACATAAAAAATCGGGGTAAAGAATAGGCCAAAGAACGTCACACCCAACATCCCTGAGAACACGGCGACACCAATATCATTTCGCATTTCTGAACCCGCACCAGTTGATAACACCATGGGCACGACCCCCATAATGAAGGCGAATGACGTCATCAAAATCGGCCTTAATCGCATATGACTGGCTTGAATGGCTGCTTTAACTGTCTCCATGCCTTGAATTTCAAGTTCTCTTGCAAACTCAACAATCAAAATCGCATTCTTACTCGCCAGCCCTGCCAACACAAATAGACTGATTTGAGTGAAGATATTATTATCACCATCGGTTAACCAAATCCCTGTCACCGCCGCTAAAATGGACAAGGGCACAATGGCAATCACCACTAATGGCAAAGCCAAACTTTCATATTGCGCGGCCAATACCAGAAAGACTAATAACAGACAAAGTGGGAAAATATAAAACGCGGTATTACCACTTAAAATTTGTTGATACGTAAGCTCGGTCCATTCGTATTCGAACCCATTAGGTAAAGTCTGTTCAAGAATTGTTTTAATCGCTTGTTGTGCATCTTCACTGGCATAACCCTGGGCGGTATCACCGTTAATATCTGCCGATAAATAGCCATTGTAATGCGCAGCACTTTCGGGGCCATAGCTCTCCGACATGGCAATAACACTGCCCAGTGGCACCATATCGCCATTACTGTTCCTCACTTTCAAGTTAGTGACATCTTTTGGGTCAGAACGGTATGCTTCATCAGCCTGAGCGATCACGCGATAAGTCCGGCCAAACTGATTAAAATCATTAATATAAAGCGACCCCAAATAAATCTGCATCGTGTCAAAGATCTCTTTAACATTTAGTCCTAACTGTTTTGCCTTAGTCCGATCTAAATCGGCATAAAGTTGAGGCACATTGATCTTATAATTCGAATACACACTGGTTAATGCCGGGTGCTGCCATGCTTGTTGTTGCACGCTATCAACCACTTCTGCCAACTTCTCATAACCTTGGGCACCCCTATCTTCGATTTGTAGTTTAAACCCACCCGTTGTCCCCAAACCACTCACTGGTGGTGGTGGAAAAATCGCCACAAAGGCTTCCTTAATACCGCCATATTTCATCTGTAATTTCTGAGCAATAGCCGCTGCAGATAGATCGTCACCTTCTCTTTCAGAAAAAGGGTCTAAGGTCACAAACACAATCCCAGCACTGGCACTATTCGTGAAACCATTCACTGACAACCCGGGAAACTGCACCGCACTTTCAACACCAGGTTCGGCCAACGCAATCTCACCCATTTGCTCAATAACATGTTCTGTTCGCTTCAACGTTGCCCCATCAGGTAACTGGGCAAAACTAATCAAGTATTGCTTATCTTGTGGTGGCACGAAGCCTTTTGGAATTCCGTTGAAACCAACTACTGTCACCGCAAGCAAAGCCAAATACACAACAAATGACAAAGACTTATGCTGCAATAAGCCCCCTACTGAATTGGAATAGCCTCGTGAACTGCGATCAAAAAAGCGATTAAAGGCCTTAAACACACCACCGAACAAGAAATCGATAATACGCGTTAAGCGATCTTTAGGCGCATCATGTGGTTTTAATAACAAGGCTGCTAAAGCGGGACTAAGCGTTAAAGAATTAATCGCTGAAATCACCGTTGAAATCGCAATTGTTAAGGCAAATTGTTGGTAAAACTGGCCTGTTAAACCACTGACAAAGGCAATCGGCACGAATACCGCCACCAGCGTTAAGGAAATGGCAATAATCGGCCCACTGACTTCTGTCATCGCTTGATAAGCGGCATCTAGCGGCGTTAAACCACGCTCAATATTTCGCTCAACATTTTCCACCACGACAATGGCATCATCCACCACGATCCCGATCGCCAATACCAAACCAAATAACGACAAGGTATTAATCGAAAACCCAAACAAATACATTAATGAAAACGTGCCGATAATCGACACGGGCACGGCCAATAACGGAATAATCGATGCCCGCCATGTTTGTAAAAACAACACCACAACTAACACCACCAAAGCCAAGGCTTCTAGTAACGTCACAATGACGGCTTTAATCGATTCCTTAACAAATATCGTTGGGTCATAAACCACTTGATAATCAACACCGACAGGGAAACTTTCCTTCAATTTCGCCATGACAGCCCGAACATCATTTGAAATTTCAATCGCATTAGCACCCGGCGCTTGGAAAAGCGGCACAGCGACTGCTGGCTGATTATCTAACATTGAGTTTAAACCATGATCAGCCGCCGCTAACTCTATCCGCGCCAAATCCTTAAGCCGGGTGATTTGACCACCGGCCCCGGCCCGAATAATAATTTGTTCGAATTCTGAAACTGACGTCAGCCGGCCTTTTGCATTCACTTGTAGCTGTAGCTGCACACTATCGCTTGTTGGTGGACCACCAATAATACCGGCCGCCACTTGTACATTTTGTTCTTGAATCGCAGCGACCACATCATTGGCTGTCAGGCCTTGCTCAGCAATCTTGTTTGGATTCAACCAAATTCGCATTGCATAATCGCCAGAACCAAAGAGCTGCACAGAACCTACACCACGCACTTTGGCTAACTGATCTTTAACGTGGATCAAGGCGTAGTTACGTAAATACAGCTCGTCGTAACTATTATCGGGCGAGAGTAAATGCACCACCATCGTCAAGTCAGGTGAGCTTTTCACCACCGTCACACCTATCTGACGTGACACATCTGGCAACCGGGGTAGCGCCTGTGAAACGCGATTCTGAACCATTTGCTGCGCCAAGTCAGGATCAGTCCCAATTTTGAACGTGACCGTCAATGTCATCCTGCCATCAGATGTCGCCTGTGATGACATATACAACATATTTTCGACGCCATTAATCTGCTCTTCTAATGGCCGCGCCACCGTTTCTGCGGTGACCTTTGGGTTCGCACCCGGGAAAGAGGCTGTCACCACAACAGAAGGCGGCGCCACATTCGGGTATTCTGATACCGGCAATTGAAACATCGCCAATAAGCCTGCAATGAAGATCAATAAAGACAATACGGCAGCAAAAATAGGACGATCAACAAAGAACCTGGAAATATTCATATTTTCCCTAACGTAAGAAAATGCAGTAATTAATGTGTCGCGCTAGTCGACACAGGACTAATCGTAACAGGCATCCCCGGGCGAACCTTCGCTAAGCCATTGGTGATAATGCGTTCTCCAGACACGAGACCACTGACCACTTCACGCGACACACCTGCTTGCTGACCCAACACCACTTCTCGATAAGCCACGACATTGTCATCCCCAACAACCAGTACAAATTTCTTTGACTGATTGGTACCAACGGCTGCCTGTGGAATCATCAAAGCAGAGAATTCCTCCGCCGATCCCAGCTCAATATTGGCATACATACCTGGTTTCAATATCCCATCTGTATTATCAAACAAAGCCCGGGCTCGAATGGTCCCCATTGAACTATCCAACTGATTATCAAACGAATATAAATGCCCTTGATAAATCACTTGATCGTCACCCGACAATCGCAAAGTCACCGGCATTTTTTTCAATTCAACAGCAGAGCGTGCCGCTTGAATATAACGTCGTTCATCGACATTAAATTCAGCATAAACTTGTTGCTGAGAAACCAACGTCGCTAACACCGGCGCCCCAGTATTCACCTCAACCACATTACCTTCCGTGAGCTCAGCACGGCTAATACGGCCATCAAACGGCGCTCGTATCGTTGCGTAATCTAAATCTATTTTCACCTCTGCCAAAGTACTTTTTACTTCAGAAATAGTAGCCAAAGACACTTCATACTCTGCTTTAGCTTGATCAAATAAACTTTGTGAAATCAATTTCTTATTAACAAGACCTTTCGTTCTTTTCAATTCTTGTTCAGCTAGTTTGTAGCGAGAACGTGCCGAGACTAATTGCGCTTCGACCCTTTTTACCGTCGCTTCAAAAGGCCTTGAATCAATCAAAAATAAGGGAGCCCCAGCTTTAACTAACTCACCTTCTTGAAATAAGACTTGCTCGATACGGCCACCTACCAATGGCTTAATGTCGACAGTCTCGACCGCTGCCAACTTACCCGAATACCCTGTCCATATACGTAACAATGAAGGCATGACGGTCATGACTTCGACTGCTGGCGGTGGCGGCATCATTGCTTGGGCTGAATTTGCTGCCTCAGCTTCCGGCTTTGACAAGGCCCAAGCACCAACAGCGGCAATAAGCAGCAAGCTAATAAAAGTACCTTTTAGAGAAGAAAGTCCCACGGTCATCCTTTGTCCTAATACTTATTCAAATTCAGAAGCGAATTAAGAAAATTTACGTACAAATTATATCGTCATTAAATAGCCAATAACATCACCGATCATTAGCTCATTACCCATTATTAAGACATAATCCCATAAAGCCCTTACTTTTATTGGGTTGTATCACTTGCCACCAAAGCTTTACTATCTGACTGACATAATTAAGTGATAGGACAGACCTTAAATTAATGCGCAGGAAAGCAAGTCCACACTCGAATTGAACAGTTAACAAAATACTGTAAGAATAGAAGCCACCATAACGTTATTTGATTGTTAAACGGATTGCCCACCCGTTAATAAGTCTCCATTGCTTATTTGCCCGAGTGAGCGTCTAAAACGGGGATAAATGTAGCATGGCAGTAAGTAATAAAATTGAGGTAGCCGAAGGCTTTTCAGTTCACCATGTTGTGTGTCCACATGACTGCCCTGATTCCTGTTCCATGCTCGTCACCAAAGACGATACCACCGGTAAGGCCATTCAAATACAAGGTGACCCCACTCACCCGATCACCCGTGGTCATCTTTGTAACAAAGTGAATCACTATTTGGACTTTGTTTATAACGACAACCGCGTCCTCTATCCGCATAAGCGTGTTGGTCCTAAAGGTCCCGGTGCTAAGTTTAAGCGCATTTCGTGGGATGAAGCCCTCACGACCATCACCGACAATTTCAAACAAACCATCGAAGATTATGGCTCCGAAGCCATTCAACCTTATTCATACTCCGGCACCATGGGCATGGTGGGTTACTGGACCATGGACAGCCGCTTCTGGAATAAAATGGAAGCCGCTAGACTAGAACAATCGATTTGTATCTATGCCGCTATGTGGGCGGGCCTCCATACATACGGTATGGCACATGCCAATACATCTATCCATGAAGCTGCCCAAGAAGCAGACCTTATTATCCTCTGGGGCACTAATTTAGTCAGTACCGGTGTCCACGCCATCCCCTTCATCCGAGAAGCCCAAGAACGCGGTGCCAAACTCGTTGTCATCGATCCACGTGAAACCCGCACCACCATGATGGCAGACTGGCATATTCAACCTCGGCCCGGTACGGATGCTGCACTTGCCTTAGGCATGATGAAAGTCATCGTCGATAATAATTTGCACGATGTTGAATTCTTAAAAGAACAAACCGTTGGTTGGAAAGCATTAATCGACAAAAAGCTACCTGAATACACCCTAGAAAAAGTCGCCAAAATTACCGGTGTCAAAGCCAAAGATATCGAAAAGTTCGCACTCGAGTATGGCTCAACCAAAAAGTCCGTTATCAGAGCCAACTATGGCCTAAATCGTCATCAAAATTCTGGCCAAATGTCTCGTGCTATTTTAACTTTGCCCTGCATCACAGGCGCATGGCGTGAAAAATGTGGTGGTGCGGGTTTTGGCAACCTCGAAGAAATGTGGCTTCGCCACGATCTCAACAAACTTCATCGCCCCGACCTAGGTGAGCGTGGAAAAAAACGTCAAATCAGTATGGTACAAATCGGCCGGGCCCTTTCTGACAACATTGGCTACGATGGCGAGCAACTCGACCCACCGATTAAATCCATGTTTATCTACAACTCCGATCCTGCCAATTGTGCCCCTAATACTAATGGTGTTCGTAAAGGCCTCATGCGTGACGATCTCTTTGTAGGCATTCACGAAACCTTCTGGACCGACAGCTGTAACTATGCTGACATCGTCCTGCCAGCCGATACCCAACTCGAACGCATGGATTTGGTGGCGACCTACGGCAACTGGTATTACGGGATGAACGAGCCCGTTATCGAGCCGCTAGGAGAAAGTGTTCGTAACTCAGAAATGTTTAGAAAACTCGCTGACAAAATGGGTTACAACGATACCGATGATAATGCCTTCACTCAAACCGATGAAGAGATCATTCGCGATATCCTCGTCGATGATACCGTCAACCCATTAATGGAAGGCATTGATTACGAAGAACTCAAAGCCAATGGTTGGGCCCGAGCCAATACCGGCACCAGCCGCCGAGACTTTTTAAATCAGGGCTGGCCAACGCCCAGTGGCAAAATCGAAATCTACAGCGCCGCTTTGAAAAAACAAGGCATCGACCCACTCCCTAGCTACGTACCAGAAATAGAAGGCCAAGAAGATCCCAAACGGAAACAGTTTCCACTTCAAGTGTTAAGTTGTGCCTCACACTATTTTATCGGTGATTCATTCCAATCTGTCCCACGGCTACAAGCCATGATGTCTCGCCCAACGGTAGAACTCAACCCCAAAGATGCCAAAAAACGTAGCATTACCGATGGCGATCTCTGCCGAATTTATAACGACCGGGGAGAAACTTTCGCCCATGCCGTCATTATCAAAAAGCTCATTTCCGGCGTCTGTAATACCCAAAAACAATTCAAAGGCAGCAATACCTATGGCGGCGTCAATATCAACGCCCTCAACTCCGAAATGCTCACCGATTTTGGTAATAGCCCCACCTTCTATTCCTGCTTAGCTGAAGTCGAACTGGCGAGTGATCAAGTTAAAAAAGATATCTTGGACAAGTGGGGTGGCAAAGCAGGCTATATCCAACGCTGGCGTGACGATCCAAAAAACAAAGACATCAAAGCCACTGACGCTCAAATTATCGCTGCTGCTAAAAAAGTACATCAAGGGATATTTTAATAATGACAACGATTAAAACCAGTGGCTTTAACGACCCCTTTGATAACCTATTACCCTCACCTGATACTGCCATTCAACGTAAACGCGTCAATAGCCGTCCGGGTAAAATAACTAAAATTACCAATCTCACTCACGACACGATTGAAGTCACCGTCACCTGCGACAAAAACACGCCCCCTTTCAATGCCAAAGCCGGCCAATACGGTACGCTGAAAGTCGATGGCATCGACCGACCTCGTGCCTATTCTTTTGCGAAAGCCCCCGTACTCGAGAAAAAAAACCAAGTCACCTTTTTTATTCGCTTAATTGAAGGCGGCGAATTATCAGACTGGTTTAAACAAAAAAAACGCACCAGAGAAAAAGTTATTGTCAGTGGCCCAATGGGCAAATTTGGTCTTGATAAGTCTAACGACACCATTGTTTGTATAGCAGGCGGTAGTGGTATGAGTGCCATCAAAGCCCTTGTTGAACAAGCCAGCCATCAATCACTCGCTCGCGACTGTTTATTTTTTTATGGCGCTAGAACACAAGCTGATCTCTATTGTCTTGAAGAAATGGAAGCCATCAAGCAACAATGGCATCCTGACCACAGCTTCACCTTCATCCCCGTTTTATCAGAAGAATCCCATGACTGTGACTGGCAAGGCCCCAGAGGGTTTGTCACCGAGTATTTAAAAAGCCATTACATTGATACCCGACAACTGGATATCAATCACATCAAGGCATTCTTCTGTGGCCCGCCAGCAATGATTGATCATGGCGTTACGGTATTACAAGATGCTGGATTACCCTCCGAAGCCATTCGATATGACAAATTTGAAGATATCCGGTCACCTGCACCAGTCATTGATAATCGAAAATGCACGCTTTGTGACGAGTGCCTATTAGTCAAACCCATCGATAACTGCATCGTTGAAACCAGTGCCTTTAGTCATTCACGACAAACAGGGATCACTGACATCGAAACCGTCAGACCCGGACGAACCTCTGGTCTGTATTACAGCACCCTTTTAATCAACAATGACCAATGTATTCGCTGTTATGCCTGCGTCGATGCCTGCCCTCACAATGCCATATCACCCGCAAATCTAGCAATACCACAAGTGCTGAAGCTCATTCAGTTATGATTCAGCTTGGCAATCTATACTAATATAGTTAGCGACCCAGCCCATTTAACAACAACAAGGAAAATATCATGTCAGTAGCCAGAGTTACAGAAATTATCGCAACATCATCTAAAAGCTTTGATGATGCCGTTGAAGAAGGCGTAAAACGCGCCACCAAAACATTAGAAAACGTCACATCAGTCTGGGTTAAAGACCAGTCTGTTGATATTAAGAAAGACAAAATAGTCGCTTATAAAGTCAACCTTAAAGTCACCTTTATCCTTAAATAATATTGGGGAGACATCTTGGATTTACTACAAATGGTCTTGGCAGCAACGCAAAATAACGCCGTTGATAAACTTGCTAGCCAACATAACTTATCCAGTAACCAAGCCACGGATGTGCTATCACAGCTTCTACCCGAGTTAGGTAGTCGAATCCAAGGCAATATCCAGCAAGGTAATGGCCTTGAGTCTCTCATTAATGCTTTAGGGAAAGGAAACCATCAACGTTTTGTCGATGAAGACAGCGCATTAGACGATCCAAATACTGAAATGGAAGGCAATAAAATTCTCGGCCATTTACTCGGTAATAAAGAGACTAGCCGACAAGTTGCATCACAAGTTGAAAGCAACACCGGCGTCAGCTCGAGTATTATCAAGAAACTATTACCTATGGCTGCCACATTATTAATGGGTGCCATGAGCAAAGGTGCACAGTCCAGTGGTCTGCTTGATAATTTACTTGGCGACAGTAGCGGTCAAAATGACCTTCTTGGTTCAGTGATCGGGTCCATGCTCGGTGGTGGATCAAATAATGGCAACCAAACGGATGCAGGCGACATCGTCGGCGGTTTATTAAAAAGCTTTTTAAAATAAAACTTAATAGGAGAGAAACAATGGGATTGTTCGATTTCGCATCAAACTTTGGTAAAAAAGTATTCAACTCAGTTGAAGAAGCCTCAGATAAATTAAGAGAAAAACTCACCGGTGTCAGCAACCCAGGTGTTGCCGACTTAGATGTTAAATTCAAAGATGGTGTTGTTAGCCTAGAAGGCAAAGCAGAGTCAGCAGAAGCGATGGAAAAAGCCGTGTTAATTGCCGGTAATACCCAAGGTGTCACCGAAGTTAATATCGATAACTTAGACTCCCCTACACCCGCAGCAGATGTCCAATATTACACCATAGAAAGCGGCGATAGCTTGTCAAAAATTGCCAAACAATTTTATGGCAATGCTATGGACTACCCAAAACTGTTCGAAGCCAATAAAGAAGTGATCGAAGACCCAGATCTTATTTATCCTGGTCAGAAAATCAGAGTTCCAGCCAAAACTTGGTAAGATTCAAAATGCAAAAAGGGCTTGTCTCATCTGAGGTAGGCCCTTTTTTTATAGCTGACAACAATTATTCGCCAGAAAAAGCAGCGAACACCTCAGCCCCTGTCATATTCTTTGTTTTATCGGCAAAACAATAATAGCTCGGCTTTTCATCAATGAAAATTTGGTGATCAAACTCTAGTTCACCGTCCAAATCAAATAAGCCCGCTGACAACATATGCTGATCAGTCTGTTTTAAACGATAAAACAAATGGGTGCCACAAGCTGAACAAAATGCCCTTTCTGCCCACTCGGAAGAATCATATCGACTCACTTTATCTTCACCCACAATTATGACCGCTTGTTGTCCGTCGACAGCAAAGAAGGGCCCACCTGACCAATTTCGACACATCGAACAGTGACAAGCGCCCATTGAGCTCGCCAACGTTTTAGCTTCTATTTTGACAGAACCACATAAGCAACTGCCCTTTGCTTCAATTGTCATCAGTGACCCTCTATCTTGTCTAACCAAATTAACCTGTTCTCACACATCCTTCCCATAGGACACATTTAAACAGCTTAATATCCAAAAAAGCCGTAATGAACTGAATCATCACGGCTTTAATATCAAACGGTTCTGAATCGTTTAAGCAGTGATTGCTTTACGTCTTAACCCCATAAAACCTAATAAAGCCGGAGCAAATAATAAAGCAGCAGCTGGAATTGGCACTGCTTTGACTTTAATAGCATCAAGGCTGCCACCTAATGTATCTTCTTTACCTATTGCAGCAAATTTCAATACATCGTTACCAATGGCCTCTACCATAAAGCTATATATCGTCCAGTCATGTACTTTGCTACCAGCGCCTGAAACAGAGTCTAATAAAACACCGTTCCAAAAAACACTAATACCATTCGTACTTTCCAATTGCCAAATACGAGGAGAATAAGCAAAAGAAAGCGCATACATTTGACCAACGGCCGTACTCAATGTCTGAGAAATAGAACTATTAGAGTTTTCACCATGAGAGTCAAGCTCAGCAAACTGGTGACCCTCATAAGCTTTGCCAGCAACATTGTCTCGAATCTCTATACCAGCACCACCCGTAGTCCAACCAGCAAGCGACGGCAAAACAGTCCATGTGCCAGGTTTAATATCTGGGTTCTCAAATGAACCATTAACCACGATATTTGCAGCTTGTGCCTGCCAAGAAAACACACATAGGAATGAAGCTAACAATATTTTTTTCATCTCTATACTTTTCCTTATAACTTAAATTACAAGTTTCATAATGTACTTGCTGAAAAATTCTACTAAGCTATTTCAAGAAAAGATATCGTACCTTGGTACTAAAAAAGCAATAAAATCAAAAGTTAACAGCAAAAATAACGACTTGTTAACAAAAAGGCCTAACGGCTACTCCATTTTCGAGAAAAATGCCGGACGACGTGCTTTGATAAAACCCATTCGATTAGCCACACATGGAAATCACCGCCAACGACACGATCGTTTTAACCTTCATGCCACAACCAAACCAATCAACCGCTATCAGCCCCACGTAAAGGACGTAATATATCTAATTTACCGAATCTTACCCAAAAAGGATCGGCTTCTGATAAAGTGAGAGAGCCATTAAATACAGTTAGCACGGACTATGCCTCAAACTGAACTTAGCATCCTCACCTATAATATTCATAAGGGATTTAGCGCTGGCAATCGACACTTTGTTTTGCCACGGCTCCGCGATACCCTCATCCAAGCGGATGCAGATATTTTATTACTGCAAGAAGTCCAAGGTGAACATAAGCAACACGAAATAACCCAATCCGGTTGGCCTGATAACTCGCATGCTGAATATATTGCTGAAGGCGTTTGGCCACATATCGCCTATGGTAAAAATGCCCGTTATCACCTTGGAGATCATGGCAATGCCATTTTAAGCAAACACCCCATTATTCGTTGGGAAAACATCAATGTTTCAGCGCTTTCATGGGCAAGTAGAAGCCTGTTACATGGCGTCATTAACCTACCTGACATTAATGAAGATTTACATATTATTTGCATTCACTTAGGCTTAATGAACCTTGAGCGCAAACAACAAATTAGAATTTTATCGGAACGTATCGAAGCCCATGTACCAGACAATGCCCCACTCATTATTGCTGGCGACTTTAATGATTGGAGTGAGAAAGCTGAAAGACATTTTTCAGAACAGTTAAACCTACAAGAAACCCACCATACTTTGCACAATAGGCACGCAAGAACATTTCCAGCCTGGTTACCAATGTTAAAAATGGACCGGGTCTATTATCGCAAGGTCAAACCGATAAGCTGTGAACGGCCACGTTATAATCTATGGCGCCGCCTGTCTGATCATGCACCCTTAATTGCCAAGTTCGAAATCTGTAATGAAATGGTAGAACATGTAAAAAAAGCCAAGGCGGAAGGCTAATTATTCAGCATGGTCGCGAATAAAGACCCAGTCATCGCCATCTGACATCCCAGCACTGAAACGGTAACCATCACTATCAAATTTTTTCAGTTGCTCAGGCTCATTAATCCGGTGATCAATAATATAACGGCTCATTAAACCGCGTGCTTTCTTAGCATAAAAACTGATGATTTTATATTGACCATTTTTCATATCTTTAAACGCTGGCGTAATAATCCGTGTGCTCAACTTCTTTGCTTCTAACGCTTTAAAGTATTCATTTGAAGCTAAGTTAACCAAAACTGCATTAGATTGTGACGCTTCCGTTTCAATCTCTTCACGAAGTTGACCACCCCAAAACTGATAAAGATTTTTACCTTTTGCATTGGCAAACTGTGTACCCATTTCCAAACGGTAAGGTTGAATCAAATCCAATGGCTTTAACACACCATATAAACCCGACAAAATACGCAAATGCTGTTGGGCAAACGCCAAACCTTCGTCATCCATTGTGTCAGCATCAAGACCCGTATAGACGTCACCTTTAAATGCCAACACGGCTTGCTTCGAATTATCCAAACTAAATGGCGTTGTCCAAGTTTGAAAGCGTGCCATATTCAACCCAGCTAACTTATCACTCAACTTCATCAACGTCGCAATGCCAGGCGCGGATAATTCACGTAACTCATCAATCAATGCTTGAGATTGTGCCAAGAATTTGGGCTGAGTATGACAGTTCGTAATCGGTTGGGATTCAAAATCAAGCGTTTTAGCAGGTGAAATAACGGTGATCATAATCGAACATCCTAAAAATAGTTTTTAACCACCACTTTACCATTTCTTGTTTATTGACACCAAGTTATAACCCTTAATTATCTTTTAATACTAGAGCTTATGCCACGTTTATGGGACACTTTCACGCTAAACAAAATGGCAACTAACCCACCTTATGACCAAAACAATCATCAATGGTATCGATACTTTCAATGACTGGATCGGCCGCATGACCGCTTGGCTCGTCCTCGCCATGGTCCTGCTCATTTGTTATGACGTTGCCATGCGTTATTTCTTCAATCAAGGATCAGTCGCATTACAAGAACTGCAATGGCATCTTTTTGCGCTTATCTTCTTACTCGGCAGTGCTTATACCTTAAAACATGATGGTCACGTCCGCGTTGATTTGATTCATCAAAGCCGCCTTTTATCAGACAAACACCGAGCGTTGATTAATATTGTCGGTATTTTATTTTTTTTAATGCCCTTTTGTATCCTGATATTGACAACCACATGGCCATTTGTAGAAAACGCCTTTTACTATAACGAAGGCTCGCCAGATCCCGGCGGCCTACCCCATCGATTTTTGCTAAAAGGGAGCATCCTCATCGCTTTCGGATTACTTATTTTACAAGGCATTGCCGAACTCCTTAGAAACAGTCTTAGACTAAGTCAGCAGGAACCCAAATAATGGAAGTCTGGGCCTTAGTCATGTTTGCCGTGTTGTTTCTATTACTCTTACTCGGCTTCCCAGTTGCTTTCACTTTGGGTGCCGTTGCCTTCGGCTTTGGTAGTATTTTCTTAGGCATCGAGTTCTTTGACCTCTTGCCACTGAGAATTTGGGGCATCATGACCAACTTCACCTTACTGGCCGTGCCGCTCTTCGTCTTCATGGGCGTGGTGTTAGAAAAGTCAGGCATTGCCGAACAATTACTCGAAACCATGGGCAAACTGTTCGGACGTGTGCGAGGTGGCCTTGCCATCTCCGTCGTTATTGTCGGTGCCTTATTAGCAGCGACAACGGGCGTCGTCGGGGCATCAGTTGTCACCATGGCTGTGATTGCCCTGCCCGCCATGTTGAAACATGGCTATGCACCCACTTTAGCCGGCGGCACTATTGCAGCTTCAGGTACATTAGGTCAAATCATTCCGCCCAGTATCATCTTAATTTTACTCGGTGATGTCATTGGTGTACCTGTCGGACAACTCTTCATGGGTGCTGCTGTGCCCGGTATGATGCTCGTTCTCGCCTATATGACCTATATTGCCTTTGTTGCTTGGCGACACCCTGATATGGCACCCGCTATCAAACTCGACCAAAGTGAACATCGACATCTCGCCATACAAGTAATGAAAAGTTTATTGCCACCACTGGCGTTAATTCTCACTGTCTTAGGCTCAATTTTCTTTGGTGTTGCATCACCAACAGAGTCTGCCGCAGTCGGCGCCTTAGGAGCCATGCTACTGGCGATCATGCATGGCAAGTTAACCTTAAATAACCTTAATCAAGCAATGCAACAAACCACACGCTTAACCAGCATGGTCTTTTTAATTCTCATTGGCGCCACGGCTTTTGGCCTCGTCTTCGTTGGCATGGGCGGCGACGATCTCATCTTCGACATCTTCGACCAATTACCCGGTGGGAAATGGACCTTCCTGCTACTGAGCATGTTGCTCATTTTCCTACTTGGCTTCTTCTTAGACTTTATCGAAATCTGTTTTATCGTCGTACCCATTATTGCGCCAGTAGCCATTCACCTTGGTCTAGACCCACTTTGGTTTGCTTTATTGATTGCGCTAAACCTACAAACCTCATTCCTAACGCCACCTTTCGGCTTTTCTTTATTTTATTTAAAAGCCAGTGCACCCGATTTAACATTACAATCGATTTATAAAGGCATTGTGCCTTTTATCATCATTCAGCTGATCGTATTAGCCCTCGTGATTGCCTTTCCTGAGATCACGCTTTGGTTGCCGAATTTAATGGAATAATTAGAATTCATTTTAGAACAAACATCATACCGAAAATTGACCAATATGCTTAAACCCCTATAACAGCAGCCGCTAAACGCTATTCGTGTGAAATAAGAGACATTAAAAAGTGACGTTTTGAACCTGTTTAATATTACTTTGATCTAAAATTAACATCAATACGCGATCCAAACCCAAAGCCACACCAGTACATTGCGGCAGACCTGCTTGCATTGCAGCTAACAAATTCTCATCAATTGGCATGTCGGGTTTACCCAGACGCTGACGTTGTTGGTTATCTTGTTCAAAACGTTGCCTGAGTGCTTGTGCTTCCAATAATTCATCATAACCGTTGGCTAATTCCAAACCGCCAGCATAAAGTTCAAAACGAGCCGCAACATAATTACCCTGCCCATCTATCTTTACTTTTGCCAATTGCGCTTGAGAAGCAGGAAAATCATAGATAAAAACAGGTTGATTTAATTCAGCTAACTTTGGCTCAATCACTTCGCTCATCACTAGCGCTAACCAGCCATCGCGATCCAACTCAAAATCAGCGGCCAAGCTAGGTATATGTGTAAAAGCGAGCGATTTAAGATCTGCATCAGTGCAATCAAAGACATCTAAATCTAAGTATTTTTTAAAAACAACAGCATAAGACAAACGAATAGCATCAGAAAAGTCTGCTACCGATGTTAATAACTCAACCACTTCATCCATCAACTGTTCTAATGTTAATTCAACCCGATACCATTCCAACATTGTGAATTCAGGTGAATGGTGCTTACCAGACTCGCCATTCCGAAATACTTTGGCAACTTGATAAATAGAACCTGATCCAGCTGCTAATAACAGTTTCATCGCAAATTCAGGAGAAGTCTGTAAGTAAAAATCCTGTTTTTGATCTGTGCCGATGGGAATGTAATCTGTCTTAAAGCTATCCAAATACGGCGCCGTTGGCGCAGCCTGAGACAAAATAGGCGTCTCGACTTCTAGCACCTGCTTTTGGGCAAAAAAATGGCGGGCATCAGCCAATAGCTGTGCCCGCCTTTTCATTGTTTCTATACTAGCCGATGGTCGCCAATCGTTTTCCATGGGATATATAGTTTAAGCGTTTAGATTTTGTCGTATAACAAGGCATTTTTTGCACGGAGAGTGGGAGCCTATTGGAATAGGTGACCCGTCGAGTACAAAAATAACGCCGCACCGTTTACACATCATCAAAGGGTTTTATGTCAGTACAAGGCATTTCGCACACGCAGAGCGGGAACATATATTAATATGTGACCAATCGAGTATGTGGAATAACGCCGTAATGGCATAAAAACCGAAGATGATATTAGTCTTTGGCACGCTCAACATACTCGCCGCTTCTAGTATCAATACGCAGCAATTCACCAATATTCATAAATAAGGGCACACGCACCACCGCACCGGTCTCTAATGTCGCAGGCTTGCCGCCTGTCCCCGCTGTATCACCTTTCAAACCTGGATCGGTCTCGGCAACCACTAAATTTACAAAGTTAGGCGCCGTCACCAACAACGGGGTGCCATTCCACTGTGTCACGGTGTAAACATATTGCTCTTTTAGCCATTTCTTACAATCTTCAATCGCATTGGCATCCGCCGCATGTTGCTCATACGAAACCGGATCCATAAAATACCAAAACTCGCCATCAGTATAGGAATACTCTAATTCCACCTCAATAACGTCAGCACTTTCTACACTCTCGCCAGATTTAAAAGTCCGCTCATTGGTACGACCTGTTTTTAAATTACGAAATTTAACACGGTTAAAAGCCTGACCTTTACCTGGTTTAACCAATTCGTTTTCGATGATGCTGCAAGGATCGCCATCCAGCATAAATTTAAGTCCAGATTTAAATTGATTTGTACTTACACTTGCCATAGCAACCTCTTTTAGGGGACGATCATCGTCTGTTTATAGTCTTAGGCGCAATATGATACCTCAAACACCCACGGTGTTACCAAAACAAGGCTGGCAGACCGCCTTAGCCAATGCCATTAAAGATCCGAAAGAACTCTTGGCACAGCTTGGTTTAACCGATCGTCTTACTGCCATTGATGCCACTGCGCTTAAACAGTTTCCACTGCGTGTGACACAAAGCTATATCAATAAAATGCGCCATGGCGACCCGCTTGATCCCTTATTACGCCAAGTTTTTCCATTGATTGATGAAGACATCACCGATGATAATTTTGTCACCGACCCAGTGGGCGACCAATTGGCCATCACCAGCCCCGGCATACTTCAAAAATACCACGGTCGTGCCCTACTATTAACGACAGGCGCCTGTGCCATTCATTGCCGATATTGTTTTAGACGCCATTTCCCCTATAACGACAGCAATCCCTTAGCCAGCCAATGGCAACAAACATTAACGACATTACAACAAGATGAATCACTCAATGAAGTCATCTTGAGTGGCGGTGATCCTTTAGCATTAAGTGATCAAAAATTAACTCAGATGGTCGCAGAGCTTGAACAGATTCCCCACATCAAACGCCTACGCATCCATACCCGTCTTCCGGTTGTCTTGCCTGAACGTATTAACGCTGATTTATTAGCTTGGATAAAGTCGACGCGCTTTCAAGTTGTGATGGTCATTCACGCTAATCATAGCCAAGAATTAACACAGCCCGAAGCTGACGCACTTGAGGCGTTGGCTCAGGCCAAAGTACAATTACTCAATCAAGCCGTATTATTGAAAGGGGTTAATGACTCCGTAGAAGCCCTCACAATGCTCAGTGAGCGGCTAATCGATGTAGGTGTACTTCCTTACTACTTGCACTTACTCGATCCGGTCGCAGGCGCAGGACACTTTGATGTATCAGAGGAATTAGGCATTGCGTTAATCAAGCAATTAAGAACCAAACTGTCTGGTTACTTAGTCCCACGCTTAGTACGCGAGCAACAAGGTGAAAACAGTAAAACGATTATCTGTTAATTCAAAACTAAATTAACGTTGCGTCATAGGTTGGTAATCACGTACTTCACTGCCTATGTAGATTTGCGTCGGACGATAAATACGGTTATTTGAAATTTGCTCACGCCAATGGGCCAACCAACCTGCTGAACGTGCCACCGCAAATAAAGCGGTAAATTGATCTGCTGGAATACCCATCTCAGCATATAAAATACCTGAGTAGAAATCGACATTCGGATAAACACCCTTGTGACCCAGGCGATCAACGCAAATTTCTTCAACTTTCATCGCCGTTTCAAAAGTACTATCGAGCTTACTTCCACGATCTTCAATTAATTCGGCAACCAATTTATGTAAAATCGTTGCACGCGGATCTTTAACTTTATACTCTCTGTGACCCATTCCCCAGATGACTTCTTTATTCGCTAAGGCGTTATCAACCCATGCTTCCGCTTTGTCTGCACTGCCAATTTTTTTCAGCATTTCAACGACTTTAGAGTTCGCTCCACCATGCAATGGGCCTGATAAAGTACCAATCGCACCTGAAATCACACTGTAAGGTGTGGCTAAAGTAGAACCTGACACTAAGGCAGAGAATGTCGATGCATTTAAAGTATGTTCAGCATGTAAAATCAGGCAAACATCCATGATTTTTGCCAACATCGGATCCGGCTCTTTACCATTGAACATATACAATAGATTTTCGGCCACCGACAGATCTTCACGTGGTTCTATCGGATCATAACCCTGACGAATATGCTGCCACATGGCGACTAATGGGGCCATTTGAGCAATAATATTAACGGTCATATTGCGAACATAATTTAAATCTTCACAGATATCAGAGTCTGTCAAACACTCCGTACCAGGATAAAACATGCCTAAACTTGATACCGCAGTCTGCAACATATCCATCGGGTGGCCGGTGGATGGAAAGTGATACATCATTTCACGGATATGATATTTAATCCGGTAATGACTTCTTAATTTTTTGGTGAATCCTGCTAAGTCAGCCGCAGAAGGCAACTCGCCGTCAAGCAATAATAAGGTCGTTTCCTCGAAGCTACTATTTTCAGCCAACGTTTCTAATGGATAGCCACGATAATAGAGCAGACCTTGTTCGCCATCAATAAACGAAATGGCAGATTTAGTGGCAGCAACGCCTTCCAGCCCGGGTAAAAAATCACTCATCCTATGACCTCACGTTCTATCTATGCAGTTCAAATTCATCACAGCATTATACGTGATACAAAAAAATGTACACCTTTAACTATTTTATCCTTTAAAAACAATAGATAACATAGGTTAACTAAGAGACATGTTCGCCTTGTGCTTGTAAATCAGCATGATATGACGAACGCACCATTGGCCCACTCGCCACATGCTCAAAACCCATCTCTTTAGCCACAACAGCAAGCTCATCAAACTCAGCAGGCGTCACAAACCGCTCTACCGCCAAATGATGGCGACTGGGTTGTAAATATTGCCCTAACGTCAGCATACGACAACCATGATCACGCAAATCTTGCATCACCTGTTTAATCTCATCCATTGATTCACCCAAGCCAAGCATCAGGCCTGACTTAGTCGGCACTTCAGGATGTTGTTCCTGAAAGTTTTTAATCAAATCTAAAGACCACTGATAATCAGAACCGGGCCGAACCGCTTTATATAAACGCGGAATGCTTTCTAGATTATGGTTAAAAATATCGGGAAGATCGTCAGCTAACACTTCCAGTGCAACATTCATTCGCCCGCGAAAATCTGGGACTAAAACTTCAATATTAGTCTCTGGTGATTGTGCCCTAACCTCTTGAATACAAGCTTTAAAGTGTCCTGCACCACCATCACGTAAATCATCACGATCAACCGAGGTGATGACCACATGTTTTAATTGCATCGCTGCAATCGTTTTCGCCAAATGGGCAGGCTCATTTTCATCTAAAGGATCAGGCTTACCATGCGCCACATCACAAAAAGGGCACCGGCGTGTACAAATTTGTCCCATGATCAAAAACGTCGCCGTACCGTGGGTAAAACACTCCCCCAAGTTCGGGCAAGCTGCTTCCTCACAAATCGTATGCAGGTCATGCTCACGTAATAACGCTTTTAGACGCACAACTTCAGGTGTGACAGGCGCCTTAGCGCGTATCCATGCAGGCTTTCTTTTTGGATCACTCGGTATCACTTTAACCGGAATCCGAGACACCTTTGATTCACCTCTTAATGCACTCACATCCCGTTTTTCACGGCCTATTTCAGACATTCAAACACCTTTATTTCATCTGTTGCGTTATAGCAGCAACAAATTGTTGTTTCACTTGCGCCATTGATAACGCACACCCTAAGCTTTTCAAATCCGTCATTTTCATTCCCTGATAACCACATGGGTTAATTGACAAGAAAGGCGATAAGTCCATATCAACATTAATACTGATGCCATGATAACAGGCACCCCGCTTTACTCTTAATCCTAATGAAGCCAGTTTTTCACCGGCAATATACACACCCGGCGCATCGGCGTCAGAATAGCCCTCAATTCCTTGCTCAGCTAACATTGCGATCACACTGTTTTCTAATCGGTTCACCATCTCACGGACACCGATCCCTAAACGCCTTAAATCAAATAAAGTATAGGCTATCAGCTGACCCGGCCCATGATACGTGACTTGGCCGCCCCGATCTGACTGAACCAAGGGAATTTGGCCTAAATCCAGCACATGCTCAGCTTGCCCATTCGTACCCTGACTAAAGACAGGGTGATGTTCTAACAGCCACAATTCATCCGCTGTCTCAGCGCCTCTGTTCACAGTAAAGTCTTGCATAGCAAGACAGGTCGCTCCATAGTCAACTAAGCCCATATCTTTAATTATCATCGGTGATTAAAGAATGTATTTAACCAAGTCGTGGCTACTTAAGGCCCGATAAATGGTATCTAATTGGACTTGGCTTTCAACGTAGGCTGTCACCGTTACAGAAGTGAATTTACCCCCTGAGCTTTGCTTTGTTTTAACCGCACCTTCTTTTATATCGTCAACGTATTCACGCACAATACCCACGACAGTCGCATCAAACTCAGGGCCACTCAAGCCCATCGCTTTAATATCAAACTCACAAGGAAATTCAATTAAGGTGTCACGCTCTTCAACTGCCATCACAATGCCTCCGCTTTTGTTGTTGATACAAAGCATCAATCTGTTGCCACACCTTACCCGGCTTGCCTAATCCGACACCCTGACCGTTCAAAGTCGTGATCGGCAGCACTTCCTTGGTAGAGCTACTCACCCACAATTCATCCGCACCGACCAAGCGCGCTTCAGAGACTGCTTCTTCAACTACCTCAATTCCCGCTTGTTTTGCCAGTGATAACACCACATCACGTGTAATACCCGGCAAAATGTGATTATTCTTTGGCGCGGTATAAATAACACCATCAAAGACGGCATAACTATTACTGGCCGAACCTTCGGTCATAAAACCATCACGAATCAATAATGCTTCATCAGCGCCGGCCTCTTTAGCTTCCTGTTTCAGCAAACTATTAGGTAATAAACTAATCGCCTTAATATCACATCGCTGCCAACGGCTATCAGCCAACGTCACGGCTTTTATACCTTGTGTCTTAACCTGTTCAGACCTAGCCTGTAATGGGTTCGTCATCATAAACACGCTAGGCGCAACACCCTCAGGGAACACATGATCACGCGGTGCAACACCGCGAGACACTTGCAGATATAAGGCTTGATCGCCACCACCATTACGGGTAATGAGCGTATCAAGCAACGCTTCCCATTCTTGGTCCTTATAGGGGTTAGCCATCTTGACGCCTGCCAAACTATTTTTAAGTCGGTTTAAATGTCCTGCTAATTTAAAGCAACGACCCGCGTATACAGGGATCACTTCATAAACGCCATCACCCAGCAAAAAACCACGGTCAAAAACAGACACTGTCGCTTGGTCAGATGCTATAAAATCGCCATTAACAAAAACATCAGTCACTGACTTTAGCCCCAAATCAGCATCAGCAATGTATCTAATAGTTGACGCCACCAACTGCCATTTTCTACTGCTTCAATAGCAACTAATTGTTTCGTCGCAACCAATTCACCGGCTAAATGAATATCAACTTGGCCCAATACTTGTCCGACTTCAATAGGCGCAATAATTGGCTGTTGTATATTAGTCGTCGCAACCAATTCCCCATAACGGCCGCGTGGGACTGTAATTGTTAACCGCTTCTCTAATCCTAAAACCACTTTATCCGTCGCACCCTTCCACACTTTGCTGTCAGCAATTTGTTGTCCTGCTTGGTATAAATCATGCGTTTCAAAAAAACGGAAACCATAATTAAATAATTTTTGCGTTTCTTGTGCCCGTGCATTTTCGCTACGCGTCCCCAACACAACAGAAATCAACCGCATACCGTCACGCTTTGCCGAGGCAGCAAGACAATAGCCCGCTTCTTCGGTATGGCCGGTTTTTAGGCCATCTACACTCTTATCACGCCACAACAGCTTGTTCCGGTTATGCTGCGTAATATTGTTATAGGTGAATTCTTTTTCAGCATACCAAGCATAATGATCAGGAAAATCACGAATAACAGCAGCAGATAAGGTCGCAATATCTTGCGCCGTCGTATAATGCGCCTTGCCCGGCAAGCCCGTCGCATTCTGATAATTGGTATTAAACATCCCTAACTGCTGGGCATATTGATTCATCATCTGGGCAAACGTTTCTTCACTGCCCGCAATATGTTCAGCCAATGCTACCGCAGCATCATTGCCTGACTGAATAATCATCCCACGCAATAACACCTCAACCGACACCTTCGTATTCACTTCAATAAAACTACGTGACCCAACCATTCGCCACGCTTTTTCACTGATTAACACATCGTCTTCTAAAGCAATATTGCCTGCGGCTAACTCTTGTGACACAACATAAGCCGTCATTAGTTTAGTGATACTCGCCGGCGGCAAACGCTGTTCAGCATTCAATGCAGCAACCACTTTACCACTGTCAAAATCTTGCAAAATATAAGATTTAGCGGCAACCTCAGGTGCTTTTGGTGCTGGTGTTACAGCAGCATAAGCCACAGCCGTAACGAAAGTTAAACAGATAAATATCAGGCTTTTTAGTGTTTTTAACATCAATACTCTCTAAATAATTATTCAACGACAGCGTGACTTTCACTCACGCCCATTGTCTTTAATTTCACGGCCATCATTTCACTGGCTTCAACGTTCGCTAGTGGCCCGACTCTAACCCGATACAAAGGCCCTTGAGGCCGATAAAGCGGCATCAAAAAAACCGTCTCTTCAATTTGACCAGCCAATTGGGATTTAAACGATTCTGCACGTTCAATAGAACTAAACGTACCCACTTGCAAATATAACGCTGGGCCAGCTGTAACATCATGGCTATGTGAATCTGCATCACCTTCATGAGTATGATAGCCAGCAGGATGCGTCACAACGGATTGAGCGATCGGTTTAATCACTGCCACAGGAGCAGACTTTTTATCCTGACTAGAATAAGTTGCAGCATTAATGGCCCGCACCTCAACTTGCCCTGTCCCTTTGCCAATAATATCTAATTTCTTAGCCGCAGAATACGATAAATCAATAATCCGGCCACCATGAAACGGCCCACGGTCATTCACCCGAACAACGATCTTACGACCATTATTCAAATTCGTCACTTCGACATAACTCGGCAACGGCAAAGTCTTATGCGCCGCCGTCATTTGGTACATATCGTACGTTTCACCCGTCGCTGTTTTCCGACCGTGAAACTTTTTACCGTACCAAGATGCAATGCCCTTTTCACGATAACCCGTAGCACTTTTCATCGGATAATATCGCTTGCCAAGCACCACATAATTTTTTTGGTTTGCAGGCCTAGCTTTTTCGACTCTCGGCACAGCATCAGGTATGCCAGACACATCAGGCGGATTACTCGGCGCACTATCCCCTTTTTCAAAAATACTGCCACCGCAGGCCGATAACACAAGCAGGCTAATGACTACGACACCTTTCTTTATTATTTTCATCATTATTATTGCTCGTGTTTTTGACGAATTAATGCTGCCAATTGTGTCACCGCCATCGCATACATACGACTATGGTTATATCGGGTAATGCTGTAAAAATTCTGCCGCGTCAACCAATACTCTTCACCTTGATGTTGCGTGAGTGTAATCAAAGCCACTTTCTTTGCATCGGTCGGTAAATGCACCGTAGAGACACCCGCTTGTTTCAATGTAGCAACGTCAATAGAGGGCTTCTGGCCTTTCTTCAATAACGCCGTCGGTATTGTTTTTGCAATCGATGTTTTATGCACAATCGGCTCACCACGTTGCCAGCCATGGCGCGCTAAATAATTCGCGATACTGCCAATGGCATCCGTCGGATTGGTCCAAATATTACGTTTACCGTCACCATCAAAATCGACAGCATAAGCCCGATAACTACTTGGCATAAATTGCCCTAAGCCCATGGCACCTGCATAAGAGCCGATTGGCGCTAAAATTGACATGCCTTCTTCACGCGTTAAAGTCAGAAAGTGACCTAACTCACTTCGAAAGAACTTACTTCTTGGCGGATAACGGAAGGCCAAAGTCGATAGCGCATCCACAACTCGATAGCTGCCCACATTACCGCCATAACTGGTCTCGACACCCAAAATAGCCACGATAATATCTGCCGGCACACCATACTGTGCTTCGGCTTTTGCCAAAGCCTCAGCATTGACTTGCCAAAAAGCAGCGCCCCCTTTAATACGTTTATCTGTGATAAAAATTTTGCGGTAATCGTACCAAGGTTTACTCTTTTCAGCTGGGCGTGAAATCGCTTTTAAAATAGAGTCTTTGACCTCAACCTGCTCAAAAACCGCCTTTAATGTCGCCTTATCAAATTGCTGTTCTTGATGCATCTCATCAATAAAATCAGCAACACCAGGCAATTCAGCATTGGCATAACAAGCCATAGAAAGAGTCGACAATAAAGCCGCGGCACATAATAATTGTTTCAAGAGGTCATCATCCTTCTGTGAGTATGAATAGACATCAGGATACCGAAACCCGCTAATAAGGTCACCATTGATGTGCCCCCATAGCTGACTAACGGCAAAGGCACACCTACGACAGGCAATAAACCCGTTACCATCCCGACATTAACAAAGACATAGACCAGAAAAGTCAGCGAAATACTCCCAGCCAATAATCGCGCAAAACTACTTTGAGCTTGACCCGCAATATATAAACCCCGCCCAGCAATCGCTAAATACAATAATAGTAATAAACCTACGCCCATTAAACCAAACTCTTCAGCGATGACAGAAAAAATAAAGTCAGTTGACCTTTCAGGCAAAAAAGCCAATTGTGATTGCGTCCCTTCTAACCAACCACGCCCAAACAGACCGCCAGACCCGATCGCAATTTTAGACTGAATAATATGATAACCAGACCCCAAAGGATCACTTTCAGGGTTGAGAAAGGTTAATACCCGTTGCCGCTGATAATCATGCATCACATACCACAGCACCGGCAAAGCAGAAGCCGCTGCCAATATAAAGCTAATAATCACTGCCCAAGAAATACCTGACAGAAAAATAACAATCAGGCCTGAACTTGCAATCAATAGGGCCGTACCCAAATCAGGCTGCTTCGCAATCAATAGGGCCGGAATAGCCACCATCAAGAAACAAATAAACAAACGGGGTAATGTCGGTGGC
This sequence comes from uncultured Gammaproteobacteria bacterium, assembly GCA_905479985.1. Classification (GTDB taxonomy): domain Bacteria; phylum Pseudomonadota; class Gammaproteobacteria; order Nitrosococcales; family Methylophagaceae. The sequence goes on from CAJQOM010000016.1 coordinate 108,323, forward strand.
AATGGTCGCTCAGCCAAATAAGCAGCCAACAATAAGGGCACCGCTATTTTCATTAACTCCGAAGGCTGGAAACGCACGACACCGAGGTTAAGCCAACGCTGTGCGCCCTTTCCTTCTTCACCCACCAAAAGAACAGCAATGAGCAAAACCAAGCCCGCACCATAAACCCAATACGCCATATCACGCATCCGATCAGGATGAATATTCGCCAACACAACCAAACCAAAGAAAGCCGTGCCCATCCGTATCAACTGACGTGTCAGTAAAGCCACTTCTTGATTGCCAGCACTGAACAAAATCATCAGACCCACACCCAGTAAACTTAATAGCCCAAATAGCAACAAAGCATCTAAATGAATCACCCGTAACGTCCGGGTTAAACTCCAGCGCTCCGGATTAGCCCTATCCGTTAATATCTGGTTATTCATCGACAATCACCCCAAAATACTGGTCAATCATCTTGCGTGCCATTGGCGCGGCTGTTTTGCTACCACTACCGCCATTTTCGGCGACCACAACCACGACGAACTCTGGATTTTCAGCCGGAGCAAAGGCAATAAAAAGCGCATGATCATGTAACTTTTTCGCCAAAGTTTCGGCATCATACTTTTCATCTTGTTTAATACCAAACACCTGCGCCGTACCCGTCTTACCGGCCACTTTGAATGGCAAACCCTTACCGACTGATTTTGCTGTACCGCGTTGTCCAGATGTCACCTCAATCATAGAGTCAACCACTACCTGCCAATTTTCATTACTGACAATAGGTAAACTGTCGCCTCGCTTAACTGGCGTTAAATTAAGTTCGCTACCCGCATCTAGTCGACTGCCTCTTGCCACTTGAGGCAGCGTATTAATACCGCGCATCGCTAACATAGAAGTCGCATAAGCTAACTGAACTGGTGTGGTTTGATTAAACCCCTGACCGATGCCAGAAATTAAGGTTTCTCCCGGATACCAAACTTGGTTTCGTGCTGATCTTTTCCATTCGCTAGAAGGAGATAAACCCCGACTTTCACTCGGCACATCAACACCTGACCGACGGCCAAAACTAAATAAATCTAAAAACTGATGTAACCGGTCAATCCCCAGCACATTGGCTAAATCATAATAATAAACATCACAAGACTGCGCTAAGGATTGTTTCAAATCAACCCGCCCATGACCGTGTGACTTCCAACAACGGTACCGATGTTCTTTACCGGGTAAGGTATACCAACCCGGACAATAGGTTTTGGTACTTTTCTTGACAATCCCCAACTCTAATCCCGCTAAGGCAACGAAAGGTTTTAACGTTGAGCCTGGAGGGTAATGCCCACGCAAAGTACGATCAAATAACGGCCGATCGATTGAATCTCTCAGAACAGAATAATCTTTACGACTAATCCCCGTCACAAATAAATTCGGATCAAAATCAGGCTTACTGACCATCGCCAAGACGCCACCTGTTTTAGGATCCATTGCTACGATAGCGCCGTTGTACTCACCCAATGCTTCAGCAGCAACTCGCTGTAATTGAATATCTAAATTTAAAAATAACGCCTGACCTGACACAGAAGCTTCATTATTTAACTCGCGAACCACACGCCCTTGAACATTTGTCTCGACTTGCTGATAACCTACTTGGCCATGAAGTAAATCTTCATAATATTTTTCAACACCTGTTTTACCTATCTGCAACGTGCCTTTATAGTTCTTCTCATCAATTAAACTCTGATCTTTTTCATTGATGCGTCCGACATACCCCACAGTATGAGCAAACAAAGCGCCATGAGGATAATGTCGAATTAACCGGCCAACCACATCAACACCCGGAAAACGATGTCGGTTAGCAGAAAAAATTGCTACTTCTTGCTCGGTTAGCCGGTGTCGAATCACAACATGACGAAAACGACGCTGTTGCTTAATCGTTTTCTCAATCTTCGCCACATCCTCAATGGACAGTGAAAACAAAACCGCTAATTCAGATAAAGTGTTATCTAGCGTAACCACTTTTTCAGGAATCAATTCCAAGCTAAAAGTAGGTATATTTTCCGCTAATACAACACCATTACGATCATAGATAAGCCCACGCTGCGGTGGTAAGGGTTCGATATCCACCCTATTTTTATTCGATAAAACATCAAAGTGTTCATGTTCGATAACTTGCAATATAGCTAGCCTCGCCATCAAAACGGCAAATAAAATACCGGCGAAAATTGCAGCGAAAATCAGCCTATCATTGACTAAACGGCTCTCGTTAACGTGATCTTTTAATACAAACCGAGTCGACATCGAACCCTATGTCCTTTCAAAATGCACATTTTTAGTGCTAGTAATCGCCACATTGGCAAGGCATCCTTTTCATATAATAGCCAAGCTATTACTGAAAAGGATAACGCAGTCCAGTGCGGTGAGTAGTGGTGATAAAAGTGTGTAGGTTGAATGGTCATGGGTATGCATTATCTAACATGAAAAGTACGCCTAACACCACGCAAGAAAATATAAATAATTGGCCATAACACCGTACTAATAATGGCTGGTAACCAAGCATGCCAACCCGTTATTTTCGTCGTCATTACTACCGTAACCACATGTACCAACAAAATCAGCGACATTAAGCTCAAAGCTTGTTGCCATAATGGAAACTGCCGCAACTGTAGGTGAAAATGTAAGATCAAATAAATCACTAAAGCATAAGCAAAAGCCAATATACCTAAAGTACCGCCGAGCAACACATCCATAAATAAGCCAACTAACCAGGCATACCCCACACCAACACGCCGGGGCAGCGCCATAGCCCAATACATCAAAGTCAATAACACCCATTCCGGTCGAAAATAACGTAATCCCTCAGGCAAGGGCATTAACATGAAGATCATCGCTAATAAAACCGACATCACAATAATAAAACCGCCTTGCGGTTTATCGATTATTGCCATTACTCGACACCCTCCGACTCGATGGTGTCAATTGCATCAATTACTTCTACGGATTCAACTACTTCGACGACATCAACTTCACTAACTTCATCCACGGGGTCAATCACGTCATCATCAACCCGAGGTAAAACTAATAACACTTCTCGACTGGTCGCTAAATCAGCAGCAGGCTGGACTTTAATATTGGCAAAAGGCTTACCTGCCGGCCGACTAATGGCACTGATTGTGCCAACAGGGTAACCCACCGGAAAACGCCCGCCTAAACCTGATGTCAGCAGCAGGTCTCCAACACGGACATCCGCATTATGGGGCAAATGTTCCAATTGCAACGGCTTTGCCAAACCTCGACCCGTAATAATAGAACGTAAACCATTTCGGTTTATCTGGACCGGGATAGCATGGCTCGGATCTGTTAATAAAATAGCCCGGCTAGAAAAACGGCTCACAGACATCACTTGTCCCATCACACCACGCGCATCTAAAACCGGCTGCCCCTCAAAAACGGCGTATCGCTCACCACGATTAATCACAACTTGTTGCGAAAAGGGATCAGAATCAATCGTTAACAATTCAGCCACTAATACTCGCTCAGATAACCGAAATGAAGAGCCTAACAACTCATGCAAGCGCATATTCTCACGCTCTAAAGATGCCAGCTTCTGTAATCGAACACTGTTCAGTAAATTAGTGGCTTTTAAGCTTACATTTTGTTCTTTTAAATCAGTACGACTTTGGAAGTAATCGCTCGTCCAATGACCGATATCACTCGGAAAAGAAGCCATTAGCTGCACAGGATACATCACCGTGGCTAAATTACTTCTCACACCAGAAAAAGTGTTTAGACGTGAATCAAGAAAAAACAATGTCAACGAGGCCAAAAATGCCAGCGTTAAACGGGTATTTAATGATGCACGATTTGTAAATAACGGTTTAATTATCTAATACCCAGAAACGAAAAAACCCTCGTAAATAACGTCATTTACAAAGGTCTTCATAGTGTAAAGCAAAGTCCTACTCAAATGTGAAAACGTCAGAGCCCCGCTCATCAATCATTTCCAAGGCCCGGCCACCACCACGTGCAACACACGTTAAAGGATCTTCAGCAATAATCGCTGGCAAACCTGTCTCTTCAACTAACAGACGATCTAAGTCTCTTAATAACGCGCCACCACCCGTCAACACAATACCGCGCTCAGCCACATCGGCACCCAATTCTGGCGGCGTTTGTTCTAACGCCGTTTTCACAGCCGAAATAATACCCGACAAAGGATCTTGTAGCGCTTCTAAAATTTCATTGCTATTTAACGTGAAGCTACGCGGAATGCCTTCAGCCAAGTTACGTCCACGGACTTCCATTTCTCTCACTTCATTGCCCGGATACGCTGAGCCAATTTCTTTCTTGATTTTTTCTGCCGTTGATTCCCCAATCAGGCTGCCATAATTACGGCGTACGTAATTAATAATCGCCTCATCAAATAAATCACCGCCGATACGGACTGAAGCAGAATAAACAATCCCGTTCAATGAGATAATCGCAACTTCCGTCGTACCACCGCCAATATCTAACACCATTGAACCACTGGCTTCTTCAACAGGCATACCCGCACCAATCGCCGCAGCCATCGGTTCTTCAATTAAAAACACATCACGCGCACCAGCGCCCGCAGCAGATTCTCTAATTGCGCGGCGTTCAACTTGCGTCGACCCGCAAGGCACACAAACCAAAACGCGCGGACTCGGTTTTAAAAAACGACCTTCATGCACTTTTTTAATAAAATGCTGTAACATTTTTTCTGTCACCGTGAAGTCAGCAATCACCCCATCTTTCAATGGCCTAATCGCCGTGATATTACCTGGCGTTCGACCCAACATCCGCTTGGCTTCAACACCTACAGCGGCAATAGATCGTGGACCACCTGGTCCTTTATCTTGCCGGATGGCAACGACAGAAGGCTCATCAAGTACTATCCCCTGACCACGCACATAAATCAGCGTATTCGCTGTACCCAAATCGATCGAAAGATCATTAGAAAACATTCCGCGTAGACGTTCAAACATCGGTAAAACCAAAACTCAATATATAAAAAAAGGTACTTTATCAATGCAATGGGCTGTTGAGCAAGCCGCGAATCATTTAAACTTCACACTTTCGAGTAAAAAGTCAGCATTAGGACCATCAATGAGTTTAGATAAAACAGATGTAGAAAAGATTGCCCATCTAGCGCGCTTAGCCATAGATGACAGCGATATCCCTCATTATGCGCAAGATTTAACCACTATCTTTGGTTTAGTCGAACAACTCAGCAGCGTCAATACCGATGGGATTACCCCAATGGCACACCCACTGGACGCCGTCCAAAGATTACGCCCAGATCACGCCACAGAAACCGATCAACGCGAACAATTCCAAGCTATCGCGCCAAAAACTGAAGCAGGTGTTTACCTGGTCCCACAAGTTATCGAGTAACAGGTAAATCATGCATACAAAAACACTTATCGAATTATCAACCGCATTGCACAATGGCGACATCAGCAGTGTAGAGCTAACACAACATTATTTAAACAGAATCAATTCGCATAATAGCGAACTCAACGCCTTTATCACTGTGGCCGAAGATCATGCGTTAGAACAAGCCCGCGCAGCAGATAGTCGCCTACAACAAAAAACGGCAGGTCGACTGACTGGGATTCCACTCGCACACAAAGATATCTTTTGCACCGAAGGCCTCCGTACCAGTTGCGGTTCAAAAATGCTCGATAACTTTATTGCACCCTACAACGCCACTGTCGTTGAAAAAACCAACGCAGCAGGTATGGTCACATTGGGTAAAACCAATATGGATGAATTTGCCATGGGCTCATCCAACGAGACCAGCTTTTACGGACAAGTACAAAACCCTTGGGATAAGCAATACGTGCCCGGTGGCTCATCAGGTGGCTCAGCCGCAGCAGTTGCCGCTAATCTAGCCCCTATTGCCACAGGAACCGACACGGGTGGTTCAATCCGCCAGCCAGCCTCATTATGTAACCTCACCGGCTTAAAGCCGACTTATGGCCGTATCTCACGTTACGGCATGATTGCCTTCGCTTCTAGCTTAGATCAAGCTGGCCCAATGGCCCATAGTGCTGAAGATGCTGCATTGTTACTCAATGAAATGGCTGGGTTTGATCCGCGTGACTCCACCAGCGTAGAACAAGATGTGCCCGATTACTCGGCCACACTCAATGATTCAATCGAAGGCCTAAAAATCGGCTTGCCCAAAGAGTACTTTGGCGAAGGCTTAGATCCCCAAGTGGCTGCAGCAGTCGAAACGGCAATTAAAACATACGAATCGCTCGGCGCAATCATAAAAGACATCACACTCCCAAATACCAGCCTTGCTGTTCCAACCTATTATGTCGTCGCGCCAGCAGAGTGCTCATCAAATCTATCCAGAATGGACGGCGTTCGCTTTGGTCACCGCTGTGATGATCCCAAAGACTTGCTCGACCTCTACCAACGTTCACGTGGTGAAGGTTTTGGGGAAGAAGTAAAACGTCGCATCATGATTGGCACATATGCTTTATCAGCAGGCTATTACGATGCTTACTACTTAAAGGCCCAACAATGTCGCCGTCTCATCAGTGACGACTTCAAACAAGCCTTCAATGACGTTGATGTCATCATGGGACCAACAGCACCAACAACGGCATTTAAACTCGGTGCCAAAACCGATGATCCTGTCGCGATGTACCTTGCTGACATCTACACCATCAGCACTAATTTAGCCGGCCTGCCGGGGATGTCGATCCCTGCTGGTTTTGTGAAAGGCTTACCCGTTGGATTACAAATCATTGGTAACTACTTTGATGAAGCGCGTCTACTCAACGTAGCCCATCGCTATCAGCAAGCCACTGACTGGCATCAACAAAGCCCAGACAACTTTAAATAACACACCATAAAGAATGGCACTTATGTTCATCATTCGTGTCATATCATCACTATGACAACAAGAGTGCCTCACCATGACTTCTCTTAAAAAACCATTGTTATTCGCCCTCATCTTATCTGGCTTATTATTTGCCGTTATTTGGATGAAAAGTAATAACACCCAAACGGCGCCAGATATCACTTTCGCCGACATAGATGGGCAACAACACAGTCTTACACAGTATGCCAATCAACCCGTTTTAATGATTTTTTGGGCAACAGACTGTCCCGGTTGCGTTCAAGAAATGCCCGAGCTTAATGCGCTTTATCAGGATTACGCCGATAAAGGCTTAGCCATGATTGGGGTGGCGATGTCACATGACTCACCTGAACATATCGATGCCATGCGACAACAACGCCAACTGCCTTACACCCTGACATGGGATCAAAATGACGACATTGCAACCGCATTTAACCGCGTTCGTGTCACACCTACCCACTTCCTAATCGCCCCAAATGGCGAAATTGTCATGCGCAAAATTGGCACACTCAATTTCGAGCACTTACGTGAAAAGATAGATAACATGCTGCTTACGCCAGCATAGACATAATTCGATTACACATCGGATTTTATATATGGTATAAAGTTCGGCTTTGTAGTTTCAGATGGGGCCGTTAGATACGTCCCTTTATAATAGTTTAAAAGTTCATCAGGAGCAGGTTCTAAAATGGCCAGAGTATGTCAGGTAACGGGTAAACGCCCTATGAGCGGTAACAACGTTTCTCACGCCCACAACAAAACACGTCGTCGCTTTCTTCCAAACCTTCACCCACACCGTTTTTGGGTTGAAGCAGAAAATCGTTGGGTCAAGCTACGTGTCAGTAATCACGGTCTACGCATTATCGATAAGAAAGGTATAGACGTTGTATTAACTGAAATCCGTGCCCGCGGCGAAAAAGTCTAGGAGAATAGAACATGCGCGATAAAATTAAATTAGTCTCATCAGCAGGTACCGGTCACTACTACACGACCGATAAAAACAAACGTACCATGCCAGAAAAACTGGAAATGAAGAAATTTGATCCAGTTGTTCGTAAACATGTCATGTATAAAGAAGCTAAAATAAAATAGTCCCTTTTACATTGAATAATATAAAAGCCTGCCTAGTGCAGGTTTTTTTATGCCAAGCGGTGCTATTCTAAATTTCTTTAAAATATTGCTATAAGCGCTCAAGGGAATAACATGTCATCCGATAGTCTTGCCAATTCAATTTTCCTCGCTAGACAACCCATTTTTGACAATAATCTTGCCCTCTTCGCCTATGAACTGCTCTTTCGCAGTAACCAAACCAATCAATCAGGTGTCGATGATATTAATGGTGACAGTGCAACAAGCCAAGTCATCAACCACACCTTCTTAGAATTTGGTATCGAACGTGTCTTAGGTGACAAACTAGGCTTTATCAACTTAACGCGTGCTTTTTTAACTGGCGAAATCTCCTTGCCTTTTGACCATAAAAATATCGTTTTAGAAGTCCTAGAAGACATCGAGATTGACGACGAAATCGTTCAATCCGTGACCCATTTCTCAGAACAGGGCTTCACGATTGCACTCGATGATTTTATCTATCACGAAGATTTCAAACCACTTGTCGACGTGGCAGATATCATCAAAATTGACCTGCTCGCCCTAACTGACGAAGAACTAGCAGAACATGTCAACATACTTAAAGGCTTTGGCGTCAAACTCCTCGCTGAAAAAGTAGAAACCGAAGCGCAATTCCAGCGGTGTAAAGAACTAGGCTTCGACTACTACCAAGGCTATTTCTTCTGCAAGCCTACTATTATCGATGATAAGCCCTTACCCGATAATAAAATAGCGGCGCTACATCTTTTAAGTGAACTGCAACGCGCTGACATCAACATTACAGAAATAGACGGGCTCATTAAACAAGATGTCTCGCTCAGCTTTAAGCTATTACGCTGCCTGAACTCTGCCAGTTTTGCCTTATCCAAACGCGTCCTTTCCATAAAGCAGGCTGTGATTTGCTTAGGGCTTGATGCAGTCAAATCATGGGCTACCATCATTGCTTTCTCTAATATCGACACACCGGCATCCACTGAATTATTAACAACCGCACTTGTCCGCGCTAAAATGGCAGAAGTGCTAGCGCCAGCATTCGGATGCAACAGCGAAACTGCTTTTATGCTCGGACTATTTTCCGTCTCTGACGCACTATTTAACAAACCAATGCAAGAACTACTGGCGCCATTGCCTATTGCAGATACAATCAAACTAGCCTTACTCGATGCCGAGGGACCTTTGGGAAAACTATTAATGTTCGTCAGAACACATGAACGTGGCTCATTGACTGTCATGCCAAAGTCTCTTAGCATTCCTGACATTAACCAGGCATTTATCACCGCAACAGATTGGGCTAACCATTCTTTAGAGACTATCAAATAAACTGTGACATCACCGCTGCTTTCCGCCAAATCACTCTCACGCTTCTACGGCCCACAACGGGCAGTCAACAAACTCGACTTCGAGATTTATAAAGGTGAAGTACTCGGCTTTCTAGGCCCCAATGGCGCTGGTAAAAGCACCAGTATGAAAATGTTAAGTGGTAACCTCGCACCCAATGAAGGTGAAATCACCATCAATGGTTATGATCTCCTCAGCCAACCGAAGCAAGCCAAAGCGCATATCGGCTACCTACCAGAACAACCGCCCTTGTATAAAGAGTTATCTGTCATCGAATTTCTATCATTCTGTGCCAGAATAAACCAAATTCCATCCGCCAAAAGAAAACAAGCCGTCGAGACGACGATTGAACGGTGTGGCCTAGGCAATGTCAGAAAACGCCTCATCAGCCACCTCTCTAAAGGCTACCAACAACGCGTTGGTATCGCTCAGGCCATCGTACATACACCAGCAGTTATCATTCTAGACGAACCGACATCAGGCTTAGATCCTATCCAAATAAGAGAAATCCGCCAACTCATTAAAGACATTGCTCAAGAACACAGTGTTATTTTATCCACACATATTCTGCCCGAAGTACAAATGCTCTGTGATCGCGTCAAGATCATTAATCAAGGCACATTGGTTTTTAACGACACCACGCAAGCCTTACAACAACAAATGCAATCCTCAAGCTTATTGGTCACACTCGAATCCCCCCCCACACTCACAACACTAGAGCAGATCAACGGTGTCACGCTTGTCACAGCCTTATCCAACACCCGCTTCAAGATTCATTATCAACCTGAACAAAACCCAACACAAATGATCCTTGAAGCTGCCATAGCCCAGCAGTGGCAATTAACATCATTATCGCCAGAACAACACTCTCTGGAAGATGTTTTTATGAACATTATCCAGCAAGAAACAGAACAACTAGGAGAACAAGCCTAATGTTCACCATAGCCCGACATGAACTTTACCGGCTATTTTTATCCCCTTTAGCATGGCTGATTCTCGCCTTAAGTCAGCTCATCCTCGCTTATCTGTTCTTGACCCATATCGACTACTTCATGCAAGTCCAGGGCAAAATTTCAGCAATTCCAGGCGCACCGGGCGTCACCGAACTTGTTGCACTGCCTTTATTTAATAATGCTGCCACCATCTTATTATTACTCACCCCACTCATCACCATGCGCTTGATCGCTGAAGAACGCCGAAATGACAGCTTCCCCCTATTACTGTCCGCCCCCTTATCAGCCACCCAAATCGTATTGGGAAAATACTTTGGGACACTCGGGTTTTTCTTAATGCTTGTCGGCCTAATTGCCTGTATGCCGCTGTCACTCTCGACCGGCACCACACTTGATCTCACAGCCATTGCATCAGGTGTTTTTGGCCTAACCTTGTTAGTCGCCAGTTTTACCGCCATTGGCCTCTTTCTATCCTCATTGACTAAACAGCCGACCATTGCTGCCATCAGTACATTCAGTACCCTATTCTTCCTATGGATCATTGACTGGGCCGGCAATACCGGCGAATCAACTTTGCTCAGCTGGCTCTCTTTGCTCAGTCATTTTCAGCCTATTCTACAAGGTGATATTCATAGCAAAGACATCGCCTATTACGGCATTGTCATCCTGTTTTTCCTAACGCTCACCATTCACCGCATTAACGCACAGCGTCTCAGTTAACATGAAAATTAATACCAAGACACAACGTCAATTAAAAATACAGAATGGCTTATTTTATGTCCTGATGATCGGTCTGGTTATTTTACTAGCCCAGTTATCGCTCAAAACCAATACCCAAATGGACTGGACAAGTAACCAGCGCCATAGCCTATCAAAAACCACTACCACCTTTTTAAAACAACTCGACAAACCGATTACAATTCAAGTTTTTGTCAGCGAAGGTAATGAGTTTAAACCGGCCTTAACCACCCTTTTAAACCGTTATAAAAGCCATCAGCCTGAACTCACCATCCATTATATTGACCCCGATTTTTCGCCCGATATCGTGCGTGAACTCAATATCCAACAACAGGGCGAAATGGTCATTTCCTTAGGCGAGCAACAACAGCACGTCTTTGATCTATCAGAACAGTCGCTCACCAATGCCCTTATTGCCGTCTCGAGAGAACAAGACAAATGGCTGGTTTTTATTGAAGGTCATGGTGAGCGTCAACCAGATCATCAAGCCAATTTTAATATGAGTACATGGACCACAACACTAAAACAAAAAGGCTTTAAAACAAAAACACTGAACCTCGTACAGCATCAACAAATACCCCGTAATACAGCAGCAGTCGTCATCGCAAGTCCAGAAAAGCCTTGGCTCCCTGGTGAAATCACACTCCTCAAAGACTATTTAGCCGCCGGCGGCAATCTACTCTGGCTAACGGAACCCAGCGATAATCGTCCGCTTGCCGCCTTAGCTGAGCACCTCGGACTCGACATCCTTCCCGGCACCCTTATCGATCCCAATACCGAATTGCTTGGTATTCCTGACCCTCAGTTTGCCTTAATCACTGACTACGCTGACCACCCTATCGGTCAAGCCACATCCAGCGTCACCCTCTTTCCTAAAGTAAGCGCCATGACGCCAATGACAGAGTCCAGTCATTGGCAATACCAAGCGTTACTCTCCACACCTGCTAATGTCTGGAGCGATAGTGATCCTGGACCCTTAGCACAATATCAAGCAGGAGATGATACCGCCGGCCCGCTGAATATTGGCTATTTACTCACCGCCAAACAATCACAACAGGACAGACAACAACGCGTTATCGTCATTGGGGATGGTGACTTCCTATCCAATAGCTTTATCGGTAATGCCGCCAATTTAGAACTAGGTTTAGCCATTATGAATTGGTTAGCCGAAGACGATAACCTTATTGCCATTCCAGTCAAAACCACCGTCGATAAACAACTAGAATTAGACAAAATGGCCTCACTCTTTATTGGCCTTGGCTTTCTTGTCGTTTTACCAGCATCCCTACTACTGATCGGACTCAGCCTTTGGTGGTATCGTCGACAACAATGAAATCAAGCTACCTCATCAATCTGGGCCTTATTATCCTACTCGCAGGACTGTACTGGTTTAACAATCACAGCGATGCCCCCTCGAGCACTAATACTAAATTAACCCTTATAGATAGCGAAACTGTCGAACATATCATCATTTCACAAGGAAACAGGGCCGAGATTATCCTCGATAAAACAGTTGGCCAATGGCAACTAACAGCCCCATTAACGGCCCACGCTAATCCAACAAGAATCAATTTACTACTGTCATTGTTAACTATCAATACTGGCCGCCAACAAGCCATCACTAAAGGCCAAGATCTCAGCCCTTTTGGTTTAACAAAAGACAGTGTCAGCCTAACATTAGGCCAGCAACACTTTCTCTTCGGCAATATCGAACCCATTAGTCAACACCGTTATGTCTTACACAACGACACACTCTACCTACTCGAGGACACAATCAGTCCACTACTCAACACCAACGCCAGCAGTTTTATAGATAACCGGTTGATACCAGAAGGACAAAACCTCACACAGATTACAATACCTTTTTATCAACAACAGACATTGTCTAATCAAACAATCACATTAAGTCTCATTGATGGTCACTGGCAAACGGAACAACACCTTACAGCAGATAAACAAGTTGAGCTGGTTGATAACTGGCATCATGCACGCGCCTTACAAGTAATACCGCTTGATGCCATAGCCTCAGAATTTGAACCATCAACATTTCATGCCAACCTTACATTCGATGATCAAACAGAGCCTATGAAGCTCGCTTTACACCTAAATGAGGCCAGCTTCTTTATCATCAATGAAAAAGCCAAACTCGCGTATCAATTCCCTAAAGTGTTATACCAAACATTATTATTACCCATACCAAACTTGTAGCATAAGAGTAAACCGATGCCTGAATTACCTGAAGTTGAAACCACCCGAAAAGGCATCCAGCCCTATCTAGAAAAAGCAGTCATAACAGATGTCATCATTCGAAACTTCTCACTACGCTGGCCCATCCCCACTGATTTAGCGGAGACATTAAACCAACAAACAATTCACTCGGTTAAACGACGGGCAAAATACCTGTTAATTGAATGCGATACCGGCACATTAATGATCCACTTAGGTATGTCAGGCAGCTTAAGAATTTTAGACAAAATCGAACGAGATAATCCAGCCAAACATCATCATGTTGATATTACGCTGGATAATGGTCACCTTTTACGCTACACCGACCCAAGACGTTTTGGTGCTATTCTGTGGACAGACCAAACGATAAAAGAACATAAGCTCATCGCCCATCTCGGTCCAGAGCCTTTATTAAAAGACTTCCATACCGATTATTTATACCAACAGGCACTGACCAAGCGCTGTAGCGTCAAAACCTTCATTATGACTGGCCAAGTGGTCGTAGGCGTCGGGAATATTTATGCCAATGAAAGTTTGTTTCTATCAGGTATTCACCCAAAAACCATCGCACAAAATTTAACAAAAGCACAATGTGAGAAACTCACAGAACAGATCAAGCTCGTACTCAGCAAAGCAATAAAAGCCGGTGGAACCACCTTAAAAGACTTTACAAAAAGTGATGGTAAACCTGGGTATTTTGCCCAACAGCTCAATGTTTATGGGCGCAAAAACGAACCTTGTCGCCATTGCGGAAACAACATTGAACACTACAAAGAAACACAAAGGGCAACCTATTATTGCCCTAAGTGTCAGCCAGAAACTAACTAACTGGCGTTACATCTTCTGCTTGCCAGCCCTTGTCACCTTTAGTGACAGTGAACTCGACTTGTTGACCCTCATCTAAGGTTTTGAAACCATCACCTTGAATAGCACGGAAATGAACAAAGACATCATCGCCACCTTCACGCTCTAAAAAACCAAAACCTTTTGCTGCGTCAAACCATTTAACGCTTCCAACGACACGTTCAGACATAAAAACTCACTTCATTTTAATTAGATATAGACAGCAAACCGTCATTGGTTATGCCACCTTTTGTTGACGTTAAAATCAACAGTTTTGTCACCGTATCAGCATATTATTAAAAATGCAATAGCTAGCGCAACATCTCTACTCACCATAAAAACTTGTCTCAAAACTACAACAAAAAATCAAAAATAACTGCTCAAACAAGCAATTAGCAACATACGGTAAAGACAACCCAACCCAACACCTCGGTCTAAGTTATACTCTTTTCCTGTTTTATTTTCTCAAAGCCTCATGACAAACAAATTAGAATTACAAGGCATTATCCCTGATGACAGTGCCGGCCTTAGACTCGATCAAGCGCTAGCCCAATTATTCTCAGATTATTCTAGGGGCCAAATCACCAAATGGATCAAAGCTGGCCATGTCCAGGTTAATGATAAAGTGCTTAGACCAAGAGACAGCGTCACTGGCGGAGAGCGCGTCGAGATCAATGCTGAAATTGAAGTGGTTGATGAGAGTTGGGTAGCCGAAGCAATCCAGCTTGATGTTATTCATGAAGATCAAGATGTCCTGATTATCAACAAACCTGCAGGCATGGTGGTCCATCCCGGCGCAGGTAATCATCAAGGTACCATGCTCAACGCCCTACTTCATCATGCACCAGAACTAGAAGCCATCCCAAGAGCTGGCATTGTTCACCGTATTGATAAAGGCACGACCGGCCTATTGATGATCGCCAAAACCTTACAAGCCCATAATAGCTTAGTGTCGCAACTACAAGAACGGACTGTCCAACGAGAATATCAAGCCATCGCCATGGGCGTCATGACCGCAGGTGGTACAGTCGATGAACCTGTTGGCCGTCACCCAGTAGAACGAAAACGCATGACCGTAATTGGGTCAGGCAAACCGGCTATCACCCATTATCGCGTCGAACAACGCTTTCGCGCCCATACCCATATTCGATGTAAATTAGAAACCGGTCGTACCCATCAAATTCGTGTCCACATGGCCCACATTCGCTATCCTTTATTAGGCGACCCAGCCTACGGCGGTAGACTCCGCTTACCTAAAGGTGCAACAGAACAATGCCAACAAGGCCTGCAAAGCTTTAAACGCCAAGCCTTGCATGCTGGTCTGCTAGGGTTTGTGCATCCAAGGACAGAACAAGATGTCTCATGGCAAGTTGATATGCCAGAAGATATGAAAGCAATCTTAGCTATTCTCGCCAAAGATCAGTTACAAAATAGCGATTAACACTAATAACAGCACTGTCTAAAAAGGCCAGTATTTCATCAGAAATACTGGCCTTCATTTTATTTAAAATACGACATTTACAATGTCGACAAATACCGATTTAGCCTAGGCTAAATCAAAACGATCTAATTCCATCACCTTGACCCATGCTGCGACAAAGTCACTGACAAATTGGGGTTGTGAATCTTCACAGCCATAGACTTCAGCCAAAGCACGAAGCTGAGAGTTAGACCCAAAGATTAAATCAACACGTGACCCAATCCATTTAAGCTGCCCTGTAGTTCTGTCACGCCCTTCAAACACATCATCATCTTGCGACACTGCTTTCCATGTTGTCCCCATATCGAGTAAATTAACAAAAAAATCATTTGTTAACGTTTCAGGTCTATGGGTAAAGACACCATGTTGAGATTGACCAACATTGGCGTTCAAAACACGCATCCCGCCCACTAACACCGTCATTTCAGGTGCTGACAATGTCAATAATTGTGCTTTATCAACCAACATTTCTTCTGCAGACACCTGATATTTGGCTTTCATATAATTACGGAAACCATCCGCTTCAGGTTCAAGCACAGCGATTGATTCAACGTCAGTCTGATCTTGCCTTGCATCAGTCCTGCCTGGCGTAAACGTTACAACAACGTCGTTACCCGCCTGGCTTGCTGCTAACTCAATACCAACGTTACCGGCCAATACAATCACATCTGCCAATGACACTTCTTTGCCATTCGACGCAGCCCGATTATAAGCTTGTTGAATCGCTTCAAGTATATTTAACACAGTCGCCAATTGCTCAGGGTTATTTGCTTCCCAATCTTTCTGAGGTGCCAAACGAACACGCGCCCCATTAGCACCACCACGCATATCTGAACCACGGAAAGTCGATGCCGATGCCCAAGCCGTTGAAACCAACTGGGATACCGTCAATCCTGATGCTGCAATACTCGCCTTAATCTCAACACTGTCTTGATCATCAATCAAAGTGTGTGTCACTGCAGGAACAGGATCTTGCCAAATCATTTCTTCTGCTGGCACTTCTTGCCCTAAATAACGTGAACGTGGCCCCATATCACGATGTATCAATTTAAACCAAGCACGGGCGAACGCATCGGCAAACACATCAGGGTTTTCATGAAAACGACGAGAAATCGCTTCATAAATCGGATCAACCCGAAGTGCCATATCTGCCGTTGTCATAATAGGCGCATGGCGTCTTGATGGGTCATGAGCATCAGGCACTGCATCTGAAGCTGCGCCATCTTTCGGTATCCATTGATGCGCGCCAGCAGGACTTTTAGTTAATTCCCATTCATAGCCTAAAAGCAGATCAAAATAACCGTTATCCCATTGAATCGGATTAGTCGTCCAAGCCCCTTCAATACCACTACTGATCGTATCGACACCGACACCAGATCCAAAGCTATTTTTCCAACCTAAGCCTTGCTCTTCAATACTCGCACCTTCAGGCTCTGGCCCAACATGTTCAGCATCAGCCGCACCATGACATTTACCAAAAGTATGCCCACCCGCCACTAAAGCGACTGTCTCTTCATCATTCATGGCCATTCGAGCAAAGGTTTCACGAATATCAACGGCTGATGCTAAAGGATCAGGATGCCCGTTGGGCCCTTCAGGATTGACATAAATCAAACCCATTTGAACTGCTGCAAGCGGATTTTCGAGATCACGTTCACCTGAATAACGTTGATCATCTAACCATTCACGTTCAGCACCCCAATAAATATCTTGCTCAGGCTCCCAGATATCTTCACGTCCGCCAGCAAAACCAAACGTTTTTAAACCCATTGATTCAATGGCGCAGTTACCCGTTAAGACCAATAAGTCCGCCCACGAAATGCTATTGCCATATTTTTGTTTAATCGGCCATAACAACATCCGTGCTTTATCTAAGTTCACATTATCTGGCCAACTATTAAGTGGCGCAAAGCGTTGATTACCCGTCCCAGCGCCACCACGGCCATCACTGGTACGATATGTCCCCGCCACATGCCATGCCATCCGCACAAATAACGGCCCATAATGACCGTAATCGGCCGGCCACCAATCCTGTGAATCGGTCATTAAGGCTTTGATGTCTTGTTTTAAGACGTCTAAATCTAAAGCTTTAAATGCATCTGCATAATTAAAATCGGCATCTAAAGGGTTCGATTGTGCAGAATGTTGATGAAGAATATTAAGTTTTAATTGATTAGGCCACCACTCACTATTTGATGTACCGCCACCTTGCTGTCCCTGTCCCATCACTGGGCATTTGCTGATATCACTCATTGTTCTATCTCCTGTTGAAGTCATTAAAGTACAACTACAGTATTGTCCTACACTAATAATTTGTAAAACTGGTTGTTTAGATTAAAGCGATTGATAATAACGATTATTAAAAGATAAGGAATCCCTTTTAGAAAAACCTTACTTAACCTTTGGCAAAGACGCCTGCATCGAATCCGGTAAATGAGTAACAAGCTGTGTTCTTACCCGATGCCAATAGGCTGACAGCAACAATAACATTGCGCCCATCAATACCCCAGTAAATGCAAAACTTGATCCCACCATACCATAGCGATCGATAAGACCAGATAAAGCATAAATAACATAAATCAAGGAGGACACCATCAACACTCGCCTATCGATACAAATAGAAACAAAAGTCAGTAATAAATACAACAAAATCACCAATGCCATATTCCAGAGACCATGTTCACCATTCAATATATCCAAGCCCGTAAACACTGGATGAATAATCAACGGTGCCGATAAAAGATGACACCAAAATGCAACATCGGACCGGTAGTTAACGCGTGTTGTATCCGCTGAATCCCACTGCATTGCAAATGCAAATACTAATAAGCCACAGACAAACAACACCGGTGATAGCCAATTGTCCATCTCTGGGAAAACAGCGCCTAATGATGAGATAACGAGGCCGACTGCCCCTGCAACTGCCACCGCGACAGTGATCGGCACACTAAACCGTTGCCAATGGATAAATGCCGCTACAACAGACAATGTAGCCGCTAGTATTGCCCCCAGCTCAGTTTGAATAGAAAGCAAAGAGTCTGATAAACCAGCAATACTGCCGACAAAGGCGATGAGCAGCATAATGGCAGGCAAAGCCATTTTCCTTTTTAAAACGAAGAACTCCGCTAGGCCCCAAGATAACAGCGCAAATACCAAATAACCCAAGCTCGTATCAACCGCTTCCAACACCGAAAAAGAAGAAAATAACAATAAGCCACAAGCAATAACAATGAAAATATCATTAAAGCCACCGATTAACTTAAAGTGTTCCTCATCAGCAGCAGATGAACCTTTCACCGAAGCCACTTGATGGCGAAACGCCTCGACTGCAGATGCTGAAAATATGCCTTCTTTTACAGCCGCATTTAAATCTTCATCGTTATACATTAATGCCTCATTCTCAACTCAGCCTTTTTCATCAATAGCTTGGTTTAGTATATGCGTTAATGGCGTCGCTAAACTAATCCCTTCGGCAATAGATAAATTCAAAATTTCTTCTCTAAATAACTGTCGCGTTTTCAATATCTGCTTAATCTCTTTGGTATAGAAAAACATCGTCCATTTAACCGCATGGTCACCGGTGTCATCAATCACCACCTCTATCGGGTGCTGGGATTCGTATTGTTCGCCATATTCTTCCTGCAGCAGCACTTCAACCTGAGCAAAAAAACTTCTCACCATTTTAGGCGGTACATCATAGCTGATGTTAAATGTCAGCTTCTCACGCAAGCCCTTAGCCGATGCGAACTTACTCAAATTCTGTAAAAATAAGGCCCTAAGCTGCGAGTTTTTAATCATCATGCGGTGATTATTACTGATATCCAACAACTCCGTATGCAGCATCTTCGTCTTATACACATTGGCATAAACTTGTTTGCCATCCTGCGTGATTTGTAAAATATCGCCCTCTTCAACCATCTTGCTATTTAAAATAATCAAACCACTGATAATATCTGGTGCCCATGCCGCTTGGGTTAACGCTAGCATCACCCCAACAAAGCCAAGCACGCCACCCGCTTGTAACAAGCTCTCAAAACCCAAAAGCTGAATACAACTAATCAGCCAAATGATAAAAAGAAAAACACCGCCAAAAACAACTAAACCGCGAGAATTATAAGTCTCCGACAACCGTGTTCCGCTATCGGTTTCCCATTGTTTCCCATAACGAGAATGCATAAAGTAGCTATAAACTTTAAACACCATAAAAAACACATACGTAATCAAAAGAATCGTCAGCGTTTTACTCAACCAATTCCCTTCAATTGTCGGCGTCACAATAGCCTTATACAAAATTAAACCGATAATGACCACATTAATTACACGAAACAAATGCACTTGCTTGCCTTGCTGCTCATCAACCTTAGGCGTTAGTTTTTCAACTATCTCACCAGCAAAAACAAATAAACCAATATTAATTGCAATCAGCAACCACTCTAATGCAGAAATCTCGGGCATAACCATAGTTATTGTTTATCTTTTGAACGAAATAAAAGACTTATAGAATACCAACAAATCTCACTGCCGGGTCTCAAAAGTTTTCACGTTAAAGAAAGTATTTAAATAAAAGCCTGGCTCAGGAAATCAATGCTCATTTAGAACTGCAATAATTTAGACAAAAAAAGGCCTTGCTCGAGAAGAGAGCACTCTTAGTAATAAACAATCAGGGAGGGAGTACTGATGATGCAAATCACCGCTTTTAGGATTGGCAAGTAATCTGATATGAAGATAAACAAATTAAACAATGGACTAATTTAATCTAAACACCCTCAAAACCGACTGGAAAATAATCGCTTAATTCAGTCAATCGTGGGGGGCGGGGGGGGAAGCTAAATCATACAGACTATAAATCAAGTATTTGGAGGTTTTATACTAGTTCAATACTTAAGCTTTCTAATAGCTAACGACTGCCTCCAGCCTCGCGCAAGAATGCGCTTAGCCGAAGGTAACCGTAGTAAAAGAGCGCTAGGCGCTCTTTTACGTTTCTTTCTTACTAAATTGGCGTTACTTTATTTGCGCAAGGGCCTTTTTGACCTTCACCAACTTCAAACTCAACTGCCTGGCCGTCATTCAATGATGCATATCCGCCGCCGGCTTGAATTTCTGAATGATGAACGAACAAATCTTTGCTGCCATCTTCAGGTGTAATAAAACCAAAGCCCTTATCGGCGTTGAACCATTTAACAATTCCTTTACTCATTTTCTTTACTCATTTTGTTGGTGAAATTAAAAAATTGCATCCGAATTCACCGGTTCGAATATAAATCTATATAATAAATAGACATAACCATCCATTATACGTGATATCCAGCATACCACATAAAAGTATTCATTTGTTGGCATATTAACCGAATTCTGCACTGCTAATAAGTAAAGGTTATTTTAACCCTGCCATTTTACAAGTGCCTAAATCCTAAAAAATATAAACATACCCATACAAAAAAGGGCTGATAAAAATCAGCCCTTTTAATCTAACGCTATTTAAAATCTGCGATTATTTCTTCGCATCTGCTTCGCGTTGTTTTGTTTCTTTAATGACTTCTTCAGCAACATTACGTGGACATGGGCTGTAGTGTAAGAACTCCATTGAGAACTGGCCACGGCCTGATGTCATTGTCCGTAATGAACCAATGTAACCAAACATTTCACTCAATGGGACTTCACCATTAATACGAACGCCCGTCACACCAGCATCTTGCGATTTGATCATGCCACGACGACGGTTCAAATCACCAATCACATCACCGACATGATCTTCAGGTGTAAATACATCTACTTTCATAACCGGCTCCATTAATTGTGGACCCGCTTTTGACATAGATTGACGGTAAGCTGCCATTGCCGCTAATTCGAATGCTACTGCTGATGAATCCACCGCGTGGAAGCCACCATCATATAAGTTCACTTTAAAATCTAAACATGGGTAGCCCGCTAAGACACCACGATGCATCATTTTCTTAAAGCCAGTCTCTACAGCAGACCAGAACTCACGTGGTACTGAACCACCTGTAACCGTTGATTCAAAGACAAAGCCACTGCCTGGTTCACCTGGTTCAATGATGTAATCAATCTTACCGAACTGACCAGAACCACCCGATTGTTTCTTATGAGTGTAACTGTCTTCAATACGTTGTGTAATTGTTTCACGGTAAGCTACTTGCGGTTCACCAACAGTCACATCAACACCATGGGTACGGTTTAGAATATCGACTTTGATATCTAAATGAAGCTCGCCCATCCCCTTAATGATAGTCTCACCACTTTCTTGGTCTGTTTCAACACGGAAAGAAGGATCTTCTTTAATCATTTTACCCAATGCGATACCCATTTTTTCAGAGCCGCCTTTATCTTTCGGAGAAATCGCAATCGAGATAACGGGATCTGGGAAGACCATTGGTTCTAATGTCGCGACGTTCTTAGGATCAGATAAGGTGTGACCGGTTTGTACATCTTTCATGCCCACAATAGCGATAATATCGCCTGCTTGAGCTGAATTTAACTCGGTACGGTCATCAGCATGCATTTCTACCATGCGGCCAACACGTTCCGTTTTACCAGTGAAAGTATTAAGGACAGTATCACCTTTATTCAATACACCAGAGTAGATACGAATAAACGTTAAAGCACCAAAACGGTCATCCATAATTTTGAATGCCAATGCACGCAATGGCGCATCAGGGGTAACGATGGCAAACTCACCCGTTTCTTCGCCCTCGTCGTCTACTTCAGGCTGTGGATCTACTTCTGTTGGGCTAGGTAAGTAGGCCACAACAGCATCCAATACCATTTGAACACCTTTATCTTTAAAGGCAGAACCACAGTACGTTGGGAAAAAGTCCATAGACAATGTACCTTTACGGATACACTGATGAAGCGCTTCAAGCGACGGCTCTTCACCTTCAAGATAGGCTTCCATCAAAACGTCATCTTGCTCTAGCGCCGTTTCGACTAATAACTCACGATATTCTTCAACCTTATCAGCCATATCTGCAGGTGGCTCTTCAATACGGAAGGCCGTTGTATCTGCTTCGTTATCCCAAATCCACGCTTTACGCGTTAACAAGTCAACACAACCGACGAAGTCATCTTCGATGCCGATTGGCAATACCATCACCAATGGGTTTGCACCTAAAACATCTTTTACTTGTTTCACAACACGGTAGAAATCAGCACCCATACGGTCTAATTTATTAACAAAAATAATACGAGACACTTCAGAATCATTCGCGTAGCGCCAGTTTGTTTCTGATTGCGGCTCAACACCACCACTCCCACAGAAAACACCTACACCACCATCAAGTACTTTTAATGAACGATAAACTTCAATTGTGAAATCAACGTGTCCCGGTGTATCGATAACGTTTAAGCGATGCCCATCCCATTCACAGCTTGTTGCTGCTGATTGGATTGTAATCCCGCGTTCTTGCTCTTGTTCCATGAAGTCAGTCGTTGCTTCACCATCATGCACTTCACCGGTTTTATGAATCTTACCAGTCAGTTTCAAGATGCGTTCTGTTGTTGTGGTTTTACCCGCGTCAACGTGAGCAAAGATCCCAATGTTTCTATACGTAGATAAATCGGCGGCCATTTTCCTGTCTCTAAAAATAATGAATGTGCGTTAACACGAAGATAAACCAGAGAATTTTATACTAGTTTAAATTTCCATGCACTGATAAAACGATTAACCGGCCTGTAACCAACAAATCAAGCCAGTTTCGACAACAAATCAATCAAATTCAAGGGTAAATATAAAACTGAATGCGCAATCTATACCACATTGCTAATCAAACCAAGCTTATTTACGTGTTAGTGCTAACCACTGATAACGGTAAATCAAGCCCGGCGTCGACAACACTAAAAAAGCACAAAATGTCGTCGCAAAAAATTCCCACTGTTGAGGGTGGACATCGCCTGAAAATTGTATCTCAGACATAACGGCAACCACCAAACTCAAAAAGTAAAAAACCAGTAGCTCTAGCAAACGCCAAGCCCATGACTTACCCTTTTCCATTTGAAAGGCTAAAAACAATCGCTCGGTAAACCAAGGTACATTGGCAAGGATCAGGATAACTAGAATTAAGATTAAAGGTGTCATCATAATCACGAAAATACACTGGCACACAAAGCCATTAACGTACCTGGGAAAATACCCAATCCTAATATTGCAACTGCATTGGCACTCACCATTATTCTCATATCCGTTGGGGCATCGATTTCATAAGCGTCATCAGCCTGATCAAAATACATCACCTTAATCACCCGCAAATAATAAAATGCACCAATGACCGACATCACGACGACTAAAATCGCCACCGATATTAGTTCAATATCGACGATAGACTTAATCACTGCCAATTTGGCATAGAAACCAACTAAAGGCGGAATCCCTGCCATCGAAAACATCACAATCAACATCATTAAGGCAAACCAAGGATGGTGTTGACTCAACCCCTTATAATCACTAATCTCTTCCGCCTCAAAACCACGGCGACTCATCAGAATAATCATCCCAAAGGCAGCCAACGTCATCACCGCATACGTTAAAGCATAGAATAGGGAACCAGCATAACCCGCTTCAGTCCCAGAAATAATACCCAGCAAGATAAAGCCGACATGAGAAATTGTTGAATACGCCAACATCCGCTTCATATTGGTTTGTGCAATCGCCACCACATTACCTAAAATGACCGATAACACAGACAACATAATCAGCATGTCTTGCCAATACTGCTGCACATCGCCCAAACCTTCAACCAAGAGTCGAATCATCATCGCAAAGGCGGCTAACTTAGGCGTCGTAGCAATAAATAACGTCATCGCTGTTGGTGCACCCTGATACACATCAGGCAGCCACATATGGAAAGGCACTGCCCCTAACTTAAAGCCGACCCCAATCACTAAGAAGACTAAGCCAAAGCTCAATACCGTATTATCCAGACTCCCGGTTTGAATCGCAGCTGCAACAGCTGAAATAGATAAACTGCCTGTGATGCCATAAATAATCGACATACCGTATAACAACATGCCTGATGCCAAAGCACCTAAAATAAAATATTTCATTGCCGCTTCTGTCGCGACTTTTGAATCCCTGTGCATCGCTACCATCGCGTAAAGACACAACGACATCAATTCCAAGCCTAGGTAAAGCGTTAAGAAATGATGTGCTGACACCATCACTGACATGCCCAAAGTCGCAAAGACAGCGAGCACATAATATTCGCCTTTAAACAGCTCGCGTGCTTTTAAATAAGAGGTTGAATACATCAACACCGCAATATTAATCAAAAAAATCGCTATCTTGAGCACATTACTTAACGCATCACGAATATAGGTATCACTGAAAGCTAAGCCCTCAAGCCCACCCATATCACGATAAACCAGCACCACGGATGCAACCATGGTTATTTGGCTTAAACCATAAGCCAAACTTGCGCCCGTTTTCTTGAAGAACGCAACCACCAATAAAATCGTACACGCCATGCCCAATAGAAACATCTCTGGTAAGGCAAAAGACATATTCACAACTTCAAACATCATAATCGTCCATTCATCCTTACAGCTTAGACTGCAAAACTTGCGTTAATAAATGTTCAACTGATGCATGCATCACATCAATTAATGGTGCAGGCCAAAGTCCTATTGCCAACACAATAATGGCCAATACCGCTAGCATCCAGAACTCACGGCGGTTCACATCTTGTAATTCGGCCACATTATCATTGCTCACTTCACCAAAAATGACGCGCTTCACCATCCATAAACTATAAGCTGCACCCAAAATCAGTGTTGTCGCGGCTAAAAAGGCATACCAAAAGTTTGCTTGGAACGCAGCCAAAATCACCATAAATTCACCAACAAAACCGGAGGTGCCTGGTAGCCCCGCATTTGCCATCGCGAAAAAGACAGAAAAACCAGCAAAAACAGGCATCGTATTGATTACACCACCATAAGCTGAAATCTCTCGGGTATGCATTCGGTCATACAACACACCTACACATAAGAACATCGCTGCCGCAATAAAGCCATGCGATACCATTTGTACCATCGCACCTTCCACCGCTAACACCGCACCACTGCCCGTTGCAGAATTGGCAAAAATACCAAAGATGACAAACAAGCCTAAGGTGACAAAGCCCATATGGGCAATACTGGAATAAGCGATCAACTTCTTCAAATCAGATTGAACTAATGCCACAAAGCCAATATAAACAATCGCCGTCAATGACAAAGCAATCACGAACCAATCAAATGTCATCGCTGCATCCGGTGTGATCGGCAATGCAAAACGCAATAAACCGTAACCCCCAATCTTCAATGTTATCGCCGCTAAAATAACAGAACCACCCGTTGGCGCTTCCACATGCGCATCAGGCAGCCAAGTATGAACTGGCCACATCGGCACTTTGACTGCAAAGGCGATCAAAAATGCAAAGAACAACCAAGTCTGTTCTGTCAGCGTGAGTGCCACGGCATGGAAATCAAGAATCGCAAAACTGCCCGATACATGACGTAAATACAATAACGCAATTAACAAGAATACCGAGCCGAAGAAGGTATAAAGGAAAAACTTAATCGTGGCATACACCCGGTTTTGACCGCCCCAAATACCGATAACTAAAAATAATGGGATCAACATGGCTTCAAAAAACACATAGAACAAAATGGCATCTAAAGCAGCAAACACCGCGGTCATCAAACCCGACATGATCAAAAACGCCGCCATATATTGGCTCGCGCGATCTTGAATCACTTCCCAACCCGCCACGACCACTATCACGGTCGAAAAGGCCGTTAGAATAATCAGCGGCATTGAAAAGCCATCAATCCCTAAAGAATAATGAATGCCAAAGGTTGCAATCCATGGAATATGTTCAACAAATTGCATGTCATGGGTCGTCATATCAAAGCCAGTGTATAAACCAGCAGACAAAAACAGCGTCACCACCGACACAATAAGAGATAACGGACGTGTAAAGCCATTATCACCATTCAATAAGACGGCTATGCCACCTAAAATAGGTAGCCAAATCACTAAGCTTAATAAGGGAGTATCAAAAAACATAATTTATTCTCAAGCCACAAAATAGGTGAGCAAGAGCCAGACACCCAAAATCATTGCAAAGGCGTAATGGTACAAGTAACCCGATTGCACCAAACGCATTTTTTTCGATACAAAGCCCACTGCCTTGGCAGTCCCATTAACCACGGCACCATCAATCACCGTCTGATCGCCGACTTTCCATAGCACACGACCAATTAATCGCGACCCACCAGCAAAGACCACTTCATTAAAGCGATCAAAGCCATATTTATTCTCTAATACCCGATATAACCAATTAAATGACTGATGTAATTTTGCCGGAATAGACGGGTTCACCATATAAAAATAATAAGCTGTCCCAACTCCCGCCATCGCTAGCCAGAATGGCAATGCCACAATGCCATGCAACATAAAGCCGAAAACACCATGATAATTAAGCTGACTTAAGACATCATGCTCATCTAGCACAAAGATCGCATCGCCAAAGAAATGGCCGAACACCATCGGACCAATCAATAAGCCTGCTAACACTGATGGAATCGCTAATAAAATCAGTGGCCCGGTGACAACAGTAGGCGATTCATGGGGCATGTGCCCGTCATGTTTTTCAAACCGCTCTTCACCGTGGAAAACAATGAAAAATAACCTAAAGCTATAGAGTGCCGTAATAAATACACCGGACAACACAGCAAAATAAGCAAAGCCACTTCCCGCCAGCGTAGACGCATGCACTGCTTCAATAATCGCATCTTTCGAAAAGAAGCCAGAAAACCCAGGGAAACCAATTAAAGCCAGAGAGCCAATCAATGCTGTCCAGTAAGTAATAGGTAAATATTTTTTCAATCCACCCATCTTACGAATGTCTTGTTCATGATGCAGCGCCATAATGACCGAACCCGCACCTAAGAATAATAATGCTTTAAAGAAGGCATGCGTCATCAAGTGGAAAATAGCCGCCGAATAAGCTGAAGCACCCAAGGCAACGGTCATATAACCCAACTGCGATAAGGTCGAATAGGCAATGACACGTTTAATATCATTTTGAATCAAACCTAAGAAGCCCATGAATAGCGCTGTAATCGCACCAATCACCATCACAAAAGACAGGGCCGTTTCTGACAATTCAAACATGGGTGACATTCTCGCCACCATGAAAATACCCGCAGTCACCATGGTCGCAGCATGAATCAATGCTGAAATAGGTGTCGGGCCTTCCATCGAATCAGGTAGCCAAACATGTAAAGGCACTTGTGCTGACTTACCCATCGCACCGATAAACAGCAAAATACAGATCACGGTCATCACAGACCATTCAGCGCCAGGCCAAATAGACATTGATTGTGTGGCAATCACACGGGATTGTGAAAAGACCTCTAAATAATCCAAACTACCGGCATACATCAATACGCCCGCAATACCCAATAAGAAACCAAAGTCGCCAACACGATTAACTAAAAAGGCTTTCAAGTTGGCATAAATAGCCGTCGGTTTCTTGTACCAAAACCCAATCAATAAATATGAGACTAAACCAACCGCTTCCCAACCAAAAAACAACTGCATGAAGTTATTAGCCATCACCAACATCAACATTGAGAACGTAAACAACGAAATATAACTAAAGAAACGACTATACCCATCGTCGCCTTTCATATAGCCAATAGTATAGATATGCACCATCAGAGAGACGAACGTCACTACGACCAACATCATCGCCGTTAATGAGTCGACCATAAAGCCCACTTCAATACTTAACGATCCGGCTTGTAACCACTGATAAACGCGGTCGTTATAACTTGCACCATCAAAAATAACTTGCTTAAACACCCAGGCCGATAAGATAAAGGCAATCG
Source organism: uncultured Gammaproteobacteria bacterium (assembly GCA_905479985.1). GTDB lineage: Bacteria > Pseudomonadota > Gammaproteobacteria > Nitrosococcales > Methylophagaceae. Next base: position 136,767 of record CAJQOM010000016.1, read on the forward strand.
CGACGCCTAATATCGTCACCGTGTGTGAAGCAGTCTCACCAATCTTTTTACCAAACAGGCCTGCAACAACACTGCCGAATAACGGCGCGAGGACTAAGGTCAGTAATAGGTTTTCATTAAGTATTTCCATGCTTAACCTTTCAACCTATCGAGTTCGGTGACATTGATCGTATTCAAATTACGAAACAACACCACGAGAATCGCTAAGCCAATCGCCGCCTCAGCAGCTGCCACCGTCAAAATAAAGAACACAAATATTTGACCGCCAACGTCGCCAGAGAAATAGGAAAAAGCAATAAAGTTTAAGTTCACAGCTAACAGCATCAGCTCAATACACATCAACAATATGATGATATTTTTACGGTTAATAAAAATACCTAATACCGACAAACTGAATAAAATGGCACCCAAAGTCAACACATCTGATAATGCAATCATGACGCTGACTCCTGATCATTAATTGGCTTAACCGAATCCATTTTAACTACCCGAACACGATCTTCCGCTCGCACTTTAATTTGTTCAGACACGACTTGTGACTTACGACTTTTGTTATCGCGTAAAGTCAACGTAATCGCAGCAACAATGGCCACCGTCAATATCACCGACGCAATCTCAAAGGGATAGACATAAGTGGTATATAGCAACAGCCCTATCGCCTTGGTATTACTATAGTCGTCTGGCTGAGGAACCGGAGACGGCACAATATCCAAACCAAAGTGTGACGCGCCTAATACTGCTAACATCTCGATCGTAATCAGCGCCGCCACTAAAATACCCAACGGCAAATAGCGGGTAAACCCTTCTTGCAATGAAGACAAATTAATATCTAGCATCATCACCACAAACAGGAATAACACCATCACTGCACCGACATAGACCAACACAAGGGTCAATGCTAAAAATTCGGCTTCTAAGAGTAACCAAATGCCCGCGCTGGTAAAAAAAGCCAAAACCAAAAACAATGCTGCCCGAACCGGATTACGCACAGTAATCACCATCGTTGCTGCAAATATCAGCACACCAGCAAAACAATAAAAAAGTATCTGTTCCATATTTATGCCTGCGTCCTTTCAAAATAGACACTTTTTAGTGCTGCTAATCGCCGCATTGGCAAGGCATCATTTTCATGTAATAGCCGCCCTATTGCTGAAAAGGATAACGCAGTCCAATGGGGTGAGTAGGGGTAATAAAAATGTGTAGTTTGAATGGTCATAGGTATAAACCAACCGCTAACGGTATGGTGCATCCGCAGCACGATCTGCTGCAATCTGATCTTCATGTTTATCACCTATGGCTAACAATTTATCTTTAGTCATAATATTTTCACCGCGTTCCTCAAAGTGATAATCAAAAATTCGTGTTTCAACAATTGAGTCTACTGGGCAAGATTCTTCGCAGAAACCGCAATAAATACACTTAAATAAATCAATGTCATAACGTGTTGTACGACGCGTACCATCATCTCTCGGTTCTGTCTCAATTGTAATCGCCAAAGCAGGACATACCGCTTCACACAACTTACAACCAATACAGCGTTCTTCACCATTAGGGTAGCGACGTAAGGCATGCAAGCCACGAAAACGGGGGGATTGTGGCGTCTGTTCTTCTGGATACTGCACCGTTATTTTTTTAGCAAATAAATACTTGCCCGTTAACTTTAAGCCCAGTAATAATTCCCAGAGCAAAAAGCTTTTAAAAAAGTGACTCACGGAACGCATCATTGGATATCCACCTTCACCTTATCGACTATTGCAGCAGGTTCAATAACGGCAGCCAGATCGCTCGCTTCAGTAAACCAAGGCCCAATATCCAACACTTGCGCCGTCGACACCACAACCAACCACACCAATGTCACCGGAATAAATACTTTCCAGCCTAACCGCATAATTTGGTCATAGCGATAACGTGGGAATGTTGCCCTAAACCATAAGTACAAGAATAAAAAGAAAGAGGTCTTAAACAAGAGCCAAATTAAACCTGGCACCCAAGCAAAAGCGGGTTCGAGCACCGTCCCTTGGAAAGGCGATAACCAGCCACCCATAAACAACACGGATGCCAACATCGAAATCAAAATCATATCGGCATATTCAGCCAAGAAGAAAATCGCAAATGCCATGCCAGAATATTCAACATGAAAACCCGCCACGATTTCAGATTCACCCTCAGCCACATCAAAAGGCGCACGGTTAGTTTCAGCGACACCCGATAAGAAATAAATCACAAACAGGGGAAACAAAGGAATGAAATACCAATGCCAAAAGCCACCTTGCTGGCCCAAAACAATGTCACCTAAATTCAAACTACCTGCCGCGACTAATACACCGACTAAAGCAAAGCCCATCGCAATTTCGTAAGACACCACTTGGGCGGCACTACGCAGCGCACCTAAGAAGGCATAACGTGAGTTAGATGCCCACCCAGCAACAATCACACCGTAAACACCCATCGACGTAATCGCCAATATATAAAGTAAACCCGCATCAATATCCGCCAAAACCAAACCGACATCAAATGGCATCACAGCCCAAGCTGCCAATGCTGGCCCAATCGCTAATACAGGAGCCACTGCAAACAAATATAAATTAGATTTTTTCGGGAAAATAACTTCTTTGAACATCAACTTAACCGCATCGGCAATCGGTTGTAACCAACCCCTTGGTCCAACGCGGTTTGGCCCAATGCGCAATTGAATATAACCGATCACTTTACGCTCAGCATAAGTCAAATACGCCACCGCAATCATCAACGGCATCACGATTAACATGATCTTCAGTACAATCGGCAATAAAGTATTAAGCATAAAATCAATCATGACTGCTCACTCCCAACTGCTTTAACATCAACCGCCGAAAACGCAGGTGCAAACTCAGCCATCTCCACAATACCAACAGGCATGTGAATGCTGTCATCAGCAATCGCATCGTCGATTTCAAAAGCCAGTTCTACGGTTTGTTCACCACAGCTCACCAAAACACGATTAGCAACACTCAAACCATGCTGGCTGGCTTCAGACGAATTCATTCTCGCCACAAACGCATTCTGATTCTCAATTGTTTGGGCTAATGCAGTGCTACGTCTAACCACACTGTCAATTTGATACATCGGCACTTCAGCTATCATTTGAAGCCCAGTAGTGGCAACATTCAAATTTTCAGGGCAATAAGCCACTCCCTCACCCGATGATTTATGCTTTAACGTCTCACGTACTTCGTCACTGACATCTTGCGATGACACATACTCAAACCCATCCAGCTCTGCCAAATTCGCTAAAACACGTAGCACTTTCCATGCAGGACGACTCTCGCCTTTTGGAGATACAGCACCAGTATAAGTCTGCCATTGCCCATCAATACCGACAAACGTCCCTGATGATTCTGCAAAACTCGCGACAGGCAAAATAACGTCAGCATATGACAACATCGCGTCCGTCACATAGCTATGCATCACGACGACACATTCTGCATTATTTAATGCTGATAATGCTTGAACAGGATCAGCACAATCCAACTCAGGCTCTAGTCCCAATAAAACATAACTCTTTAAATTTGCCTGCCAGCTTTGCTGTACATTCAAACTTGTCTCAGTTTTAGGCAACAGGCCCACTAACTGTGCTGCTTTCGAATTCGCTGTCGGTAATACCAACAAAGCACTACCACTTAAACGTGCAATCAGTGCTAATACCGCTTTAATCTTAGAAGCTGCAGGATGGTTTTTCGCTAAATCACCTACAATTATTGTTGCTTTATCCGCATTGGATAACTGCATCGCAATCGTTTGATCAGCTGCTTCTGGCACAACGCCATTTAATAAATTTGCCCAAGTAGATTCATCTTCTTTGGCTAATGATAATAAGGCTTTAGCAATGCCTGACAAATGCGCTAGCATTGATTCAATATTTACGGTCAATTGCGTATCAACCGGCATCAATAAATCATTAGCAAAGAAGTTTAATTCATTCACGCGTGTACCAGACAAGGCTGCTTGCCGAATCCGATGAGCCAAAATAGGCTGTTCACGACGGATTGTACTACCCACTATTAGCAACGTATCCGATGCCTCGATATCACTTAACGCAATATCTTGAACATAATCCATCGCGCCATCTGCAAAATCTTGCTGGCGAACCCGATGATCAAGGTTAGTGACACCTAAGCCACCCAGCATTTTTTGGAACAAATAGGCTTCTTCCATTGAGGCGGTTGGCGATGCCAAACCAGCCACTTGCCCTACACCTGATTGCGCAATCAAGTCCTTAATACCAGCAATCGCCGTATTCAAAGCCGTTTGCCAATCTACTTTTTGCCATTGACCGTTTTGCTTAACCATCGGCGTTGTCGCACGTTCTTCATGTGCCAAGCCTAAATAACTAAAACGATCTCGGTCAGATAGCCACGTTTCATTTAAAGATTCATTATCTCGCGGGACAACACGCATGACTTCATCACGACGGGTATGAATATCAATATTTGACCCAATTGCATCATGAGGCGCAATAGAAGCATGGGCAGATAATTCCCAAGCGCGTGCTTTATAACGGAAAGGCTTCGACGTTAAGGCACCAACAGGACACAGATCAATGATATTGCCAGAGAGTTCCGACCCCAAACTCTGCTCAATATAAGTGCCAATTTCCATATGTTCGCCACGACCTGTGGCACCCAGCTCTTTAATGCCAGCTATTTCCTGTCCGAAACGAACACATCGTGTGCAATGGATACAGCGTGTCATATCGGTTTTAACTAAAGCACCGATATCCTTATCTTTAACAACCCGCTTATTTTCACTAAAACGGCCAATACCAGAACCATAACCCATCGACAAATCTTGCAATTCACACTCACCACCCTGATCACAAATAGGGCAATCTAAAGGATGATTAATGAGTAAAAATTCCATCACACCACGCTGTGCTGCTTTGGCAGCAGGTGACGCTGTGAAAACTTTCATTCCTTCACTGACAGGTGTCGCACAGGCAGGCAAAGCTTTATTTGATTTCTCAACTTCAACCAAACACATCCGACAATTCGCCGCGATAGATAACTTTTTGTGATAACAAAAACGGGGGATATCAATGCCCGCTTCATCAGCAGCCTGAATAATCATTTTACTCGGGTCAACCGTTAACGGGATGCCATCAATTTCTATATTAATCATAATAATCAGTGACCTTTCTTGCTCGATTTGCTGGACCAAACCATGCAACATTTATGGTCAATATGATACTGAAACTCTTCTTCGAAATGTTTAATAAAACTCAACACCGGTGCGGCCGCAGCTTCACCCAAAGCACAAATCGTATTACCGCTAATATTGTTCGCTACATCTAACAAACGGTCTAAATCTTCTTGTGACCCTTGACCATGCTCAATCCGTTTCACAACGCGATATAACCAACCTGTACCCTCACGACAAGGCGTACACTGACCGCAAGACTCTTCATAATAAAACTCAGCGATACGCTCTAATGCTTTAACCATACACGTTGTATCGTCCATCACAATCACCGAGCCTGCACCCAGCATTGAGCCAACTTTACTCATACCGTCATAACTCATCAGCGAGTCCATCATGACATCACCGGGTACGATTGGCGTCGAGCTACCACCCGGAATCACCGCTTTTAATGTTCTGCCCTCATGTAAGCCACCCGCTAACTCTAATAATTCTGCGAAGGGCATCCCCATCGGCACTTCAAAGTTACCTGGGTTCTTAACATGACCAGAGACACTAAATAATTTCGTGCCCCCATTATTAGGCAAGCCAATATCATGGAACCATTGTCCACCATGCTGCAAAATAACCGGCACTGATGCCAAAGTCTCAGTATTATTAATCGTCGTCGGCTTACCATATAAACCAAAGCCCGCAGGGAAAGGTGGCTTATAACGCGGCTGCCCTTTTTTACCTTCTAACGATTCAAGTAAAGCCGTCTCTTCGCCACAAATATAAGCGCCTGCACCCGGTTGCGTATGTAATTCAAAATTCACACCCGAATCCAAAATATTCTGGCCCAAATAGCCTGCTTCTTTCGCTTCTATCAAGGCTGCTTCAAAACGTTCAATCGGCTCAATAAATTCACCGCGAATATAGTTATAGCCGGTTTCAGCACCAATCGCGTAACCCGCAATAATCATCCCTTCAATTAATTGATGGGGGTTGAATCGCATAATGTCGCGATCTTTACAGGTACCTGGTTCACCTTCGTCCGAGTTACAGACAATATATTTGTCGCCCGGCACTTTACGAGGCATAAAGCTCCATTTCAAACCGGTTGGGAAACCTGCCCCGCCACGTCCCCGTAAATTAGACGTTTTAATTTCTTCAATAATCGCTTCGGGCGTCGTTTTCTCTTTTAGAATTTTTTCTAAAACTTCATAACCACCGACCCGACGATAAGATTCAAGTGACCACGGCTCGTCAAATTCAAGGGTTCTAAAACAAACTTGATTCTGTGCCATTACGATAACCCATCCAATAAGCTATCCACTTTCTCTATCGTTAATTTCTCATGATAGTCTCGGTTAAGCTGTAACATCGGCGCGCCACAACAAGCACCTAAGCATTCCACTTCTTTCAATGTCACTTTGCCATCTGCCGTTGTCTCACCAAAACCGATATCTAAACGCTGCTTCAAATGATCAACAATCTCTTCTGAGCCACACAACATGCATGAAATATTAGTACAGACGCTGATCTTGTTTTTACCCACTGGCTCCAGCTCATACATAGTGTAGAAAGTCGCCACTTCATACACACTGATAAACGGCATATCGAGGTAAACGGCCAAAGCATCCATCAGCGGCTTCGGCAACCAGCCATCATTCGCATCTTGCAGTATATGCAATGCCGGAATCACCGCCGACTGCGCTTGGCCAACAGGGTATTTCGCAACCCATACATCAATCTGTTGACGTAAATCAGCATTAAATAAACTTTCTTTAGGGGACGTTAATTGCAATTCACTCATCGATCGATCTCACCAAACACAATATCCATCGTACCAATAATCGCCACCACATCAGCCAACATATGTCCTTTCACCATTTCGTTCATCGCGGCTAAATGTGGGAAGCCAGGCGCCCTAATCTTTAAACGATAGGGTTTATTAGCACCATCAGACACCATGTAGACACCAAACTCACCTTTCGGGTGTTCTACCGCGGCATACACTTCGCCTTCTGGCACACAATAGCCTTCGGTAAACAATTTGAAATGATGGACCAAAGACTCCATATCCTGCTTCATCTCAACACGACTTGGCGGCGCGACTTTATTATCACCGGTAATCACAGGACCTGGGTTATCTCTCAACCAATCAACGCATTGTTTAATAATTCGATTGGATTGACGCATTTCCTCAACACGGACCAAATAACGATCATAACAATCGCCTTCGACACCCACTGGAATATCAAAATCCATCCGATCATAAACGGCATAAGGCTGCTTCTTACGCAGATCCCATTCAACACCTGAGCCACGGAGCATGGGTCCACTAAAGCCCATTTGCATCGCCCGTTCTGGTGACACAACACCTATCCCCACTGTCCGCTGCTTCCAAATCCGATTATCTGTCAACAAAGTTTCATATTCATCGACGCAATTGGGGAAACGTTCAGTAAAGTCCTCAATAAAATCTAATAAGCTACCTTCACGGTTTTGGTTTTTTTGCTTAACTTCTTTTTCGCTATGCCACTTTGATGCTTTGTATTTTGCCATCGAATCTGGCAAATCACGATACACCCCACCAGGGCGATAATAAGTTGCATGCATCCGCGCGCCGGATACTGCTTCATAGCAATCCATCAAATCTTCACGTTCGCGGAAACAATATAAAAATATGGTCATCGCGCCGATATCAAGACCATGTGTTCCCAACCACATCAAATGGTTCAAAACCCGCGTAATTTCATCAAACATGACACGAATGTATTGCGCCCTTTCCGGCACTTGCACACCCAACATCTTCTCAATTGCCATCACATAGGCATGCTCATTCGAAAGCATCGAGACATAGTCCAAACGGTCCATATAACCAATACTTTGGTTAAACGGTTTAGACTCTGCTAATTTTTCTGTACCGCGGTGCAACAAACCAATATGTGGATCAGCGCGCTCAATCACCTCGCCATCTAGCTCGAGGATTAAGCGTAATACGCCGTGCGCTGCAGGATGTTGCGGACCAAAGTTCAGCGTATAGTTTTTAATTTCAGCCACTAACTTTGACCCTTGTCATAACGGTTATCATCACGAATCACGCGCGGTACCAATATTCGCTCTTGAATACTCACAGGCTCATACACCACACGCTTTTTGTCAGCGTCGTAACGCATTTCAACATTGCCAATGAGTGGGAAATCTTTTCTAAAGGGGTGACCAATGAAACCATAATCCGTCAAAATACGACGTAAATCTTGGTGGCCATCAAATAAAATACCGAATAAATCAAATGCTTCACGCTCAAACCAACCTGCACTGGTCCAAATAGCCGTCACACTATCAATAATCGGCGATTCAGCATCTAACCGTACTTTCACACGCAAGCGTTGGTTATGCTGTAATGACAGCAAATGATAAACCACGGCATATCGATAGCCATCATCGACGGATTCAGTATTACTTGAAGTATCGACAGCTCGGCTAAACCCCTGGTCTGTCGCAGCCTTCGTTAGCCAAGCAGAACCGCCATAAGTAGAGTAATCGACACCACACAAATCCATTAACTGTTCAAAACCAAACGCATCACGCAACGTCTGACACACCGACACTGTCTGCTCAGCGGCCACATAGATGGTCACTTCACCACCAATCAGTTCACAGTCTAAAAGTACATCAGCCAAAGTTGATGTTAGTTTTGATTTCAACGCCTGACTCATTTATCGACCTATTGTCACCTTCGCCGGCTTGGCAATCGTTTCTGTACGTCTTATTTTCTTTTGCAACTGAATAATGCCATATAACAAAGCCTCAGCCGTTGGTGGACAGCCAGGTACATAAATATCAACCGGCACAATACGGTCACAGCCTCTCACGACAGAATAAGAATAGTGATAATAACCACCGCCATTCGCACACGAACCCATCGAAATCACCCAACGCGGCTCAGACATTTGGTCATACACTTTGCGTAAAGCGGGGGCCATCTTATTGACCAATGTACCGGCAACAATCATCACATCAGATTGACGCGGACTAGGACGAAAAACGACACCAAAACGATCGAGATCGTAACGAGAAGCCCCAGCTTGCATCATTTCGACTGCACAACATGCAAGGCCAAAGGTCATTGGCCACAAAGAACCCGTTCTAGCCCAGTTAATCAGTTTATCGGCAGAAGTGGTAACGATACCTTCTTCTAAAATGCCCTCTATTCCCATTCAAGCGCACCTTTTTTCCATTCATAAATGAAGCCAACCACTAAGATGGCCAAAAATAAAAACATTGCTAATAAACCAAATACACCTATTTCCTCAAGCACAACAGCCCATGGGAACAAGAAAGCAATTTCTAAATCGAAAATAATGAATAAAATGGCAACTAAGTAAAAACGCACATCAAATTTCATCTGAGCATCTTCAAAAGGTTCAAAACCACATTCATACGGAGAGCGCTTTTCATCGTCTGGGCGCTGGGGGCCCAAAACAAAACCGGCGAGCAACGGCATCACACCAAAGCCGATACCGATAATGACAAATAATAAAATGGGGAGGTATTCCGCCAACATAACAAATCTTCTTTTCTATATTTCTGCTGCTATTACAAAAATGGGCTAACAACATCATTCGAATGACACCAAAATAATAGCGCACATTCCTCTCTTAATTAACCCGTAATACTACAGAGTATAGGGAACAATGAGAAGATAAAATCACAACAATGAACATAGTTAAAAGGCGCGTTATCGTATTTAACCCACACCTAAAAAACGAACAAAAAATTATTTTAGGGTTAAATAACTGATAATTCATCTCCTTTTCAATTTAAAAACAAGAATTAAACCCATAAAAAAGCCTACTCGAATTATCGAATAGGCTTTCTAGTTTTGGTGCCGACGGGCGGAGTCGAACCGCCACGGACTATGTCCACCACCCCCTCAAGATGGCGTGTCTACCAATTTCACCACGTCGGCTTATGTTTTTTTCTTACGGTAAGTCTGGTAAATCAGCAGGCGCCGCAGGCACAGGCTTTTCTGTTGTCATTGTCGTCGGTGCTGCCGGCATTTCTGTCACACTTTCAATACGATTCGTTTTATTAGCAAAGTAAGCTAAGCTCATGCTCGTAATAAAGAACAACATCGCTAAAACAGCGCTGCTACGTGACAAGAAGGAAGCTGAACCTTGGCTACCAAATAAGCTCGATGATGCACCGCCACCACCACCGCCTCCGCCACCAAGTGCAGCTGCACCAGCGTCAGCCCCTTTACCATGTTGGATTAAAATTAAACCAACCAATAGTACTGAGACTATAATATGTATAACGAGAATTATTGTATCCATCTTTTACTAACCTAAATCTGTTTAGCCGCCGCCCGACAAATAGCAACAAACTCATCAGCAATTAAAGAAGCACCGCCGATCAGTCCGCCATCAATATCTGGCTTTGAAAATAATGAGGCCGCATTATTACCTTTAACGCTGCCCCCGTAAAGTATTCGTAAGTTCTCTGCTGTCTTCGGGCAATGCTTCGCCACCCGCTCACGCATGAACTGGTGGACGTTCTGCGCCCATTCAGGTGATGCACTCTTACCTGTCCCAATTGCCCAGACGGGTTCATAGGCAAGGACAGTCCGCGACAATGCTTTTGCCCCTTGATAGGCTAATAGTGTGTCCAACAACCGGACAACAACTTCTTCTGTCTGTCCTTGGTCATGTTCTTGTGGGCTTTCACCAATACAAATAATCGGCGTTAAACCTGATGAAGCCGCCATTTCATATTTTTCAGCGACTAATTGATCCAAAACCAGCTGATCAAGATCTAATTCATCATAAAGACAACGGCGTTCAGAATGACCAATTAAAGTATATTCACAATCAAAATCACTGATCATAGCCGCCGATACTTCTCCAGTATAAGCACCATCTATATACGAAGACACATTCTGCGTTCCCCAATGAAGCCCTGTTCCAGTCAATGCTTGCTGTACCTGATGGACATAAACAGCAGGCGGGAAAATGGCCACATCAACATCAGAAAAATCAGCTGCAGAGGCTAAAATTTCTGCCAGCAAGCTCTGATTGCTTGCACTTGTTCCATTCATCTTCCAGTTGCCAGCAACTAAAGGCTTACGCATTGGTTTTAACCCTATAACAATAATTCACTCGCTGTAGCCTACCGACTCAACACGAACAAATCAAAGATTTTTTATATACTTATAATTTATAATTATTAAGAATTTTCAATACTGGTTTTAATCACATTCGCAATGTCAGTCGCTAACTGTTGCGTTAATGTTGCATCACGCCCTTCTACCATCACCCTAATCACAGGCTCAGTGCCTGAAGGCCGTAATAAAACACGGCCTTGATCAGCTAATTGATCTTCAGCCATTTTAACAGCATCTGATATAGTCTGATCCATTGTGATATCAATCATCTTCTTGACGCGCACATTAATCAAAGTTTGAGGGTATTTCGTCACTAAAGATTTCAGATCATGTAATGTACTGCCGGTACGGCGTATTTCACATAACACTTGTAACGCAGCGATAATACCATCACCTGTCGTTGTCTTATCTAAACAAATAATATGGCCTGATGATTCGCCGCCCACAGTACCACCTGTCTCTTTTAATTTTTCGATGACATACCGGTCACCCACTTTCGAGCGATGTAAGGTCATATCATGTGCAGCTAAAGCCTGTTCAAGACCTAGGTTTGACATCAGTGTACCGACAATTTCTGAACTGCCTTTACCACGTAATTTTAGAGATCGCGCAATAATAAACAATAAGTCATCACCGTCAACGATTTGGCCAGTATGATCAACCATAATCAAGCGGTCACCATCGCCATCCAAAGCGATGCCTAAATCAGCTTGGTGCTCCAATACAGCCGCTTGTAATAAACGCGGTTCTGTTGAGCCACAGTTTTGATTGATATTAAAACCATCCGGTTCGGCACCCATCACAACAATCTCAGCACCCAGTTCTTTAAAGACATCTGGCGCAACGTGATAAGTCGCACCATTCGCACAATCAACAACCAACTTCATACCTGAAAAGTTCATTTTCAGTGGGACTGAACTCTTACAAAACTCAACATATCGACCACGGGCATCTTCAATACGAACAGCCTTACCTAAATCAATTGATTCAACCGTTGTTAAAGGCTCATCCAACATTGCCTCTATTTCTAACTCGATGTCATCAGATAGCTTTGTACCCTCGCCAGAAAAGAATTTAATACCATTATCATGATAAGGATTATGCGATGCACTGATCACAATGCCAGCCTGAGCATGAAATGTACGTGTTAAATAAGCAATGCCTGGTGTTGGCATGGGCCCTAACAAATAAACATCCACACCGGCTGCTGACAGACCAGCTTGTAAGGCAGATTCAAACATATAACCAGAGATACGTGTATCTTTACCAATCAACACTCGGCTATTTTGTTCTTTTGCCAGTACACGTCCGACAGCCCAACCCAACTTTAAAACAAAATCTGGCGTGATAGCCCCATCACCCACACGACCTCGAATCCCATCAGTCCCAAAATAACGTCTCTGTTGTTTACTCACACTCTTCTACCTGTATTACATGATTACATAAATTAACGACTTGAACTGTTTCTCGAACATCATGTGTCCGAATAATTTTCGCACCCTGCCAAACAGCCAGAGATGCGAGAGCCAAACTCCCAGCCAAGCGCTCTTCAACTGACACATTTAACAACTTTCCGATGATTGATTTCCGTGAAACACCAATCAAAACAGGCAAATCAAGCGCAACAAGACGACTCAAATGCTTCATTAATTGCAAATTATGTCGTGCACGTTTACCAAAGCCAAAACCGGGGTCTAAAATAAGTTGGCTTTTATCAATACCAACAGACTCACAAGCAGCAACCCGCTCAGACAAAAAAGCAATCACCTCATCAACCACTTGACCATATTGAGGAGCATCCTGCATTGTCTGCGGTGTCCCTTGCGCATGCATCAAACAAATAGGTACGGCTAACTCAGCAGCAGTGGTTAATGCCCCTTCCACCCGTAAGGCCTGTACATCATTGATTAAACCTGCGCCAGCCGCCACAGCGGCGCTCATTACATCAGGTTTACTAGTATCAATAGAAATCGGGATAGCCAGCTCCGATTGAATCGCTTCAATCACCGGAACAACCCGCGTGATTTCTTCTTCAACAGGCACAACCGCAGCACCCGGACGCGTCGATTCACCACCGACATCAATAATCGTGGCACCATCAGCAACCATTTGCTTTGCTTGTTTTAACGCTAAGTCTTGTGCAAAAAAATGACCCCCATCCGAAAACGAATCAGGGGTCACATTCAGAATGCCCATGACTTGCGGATAAGTCAGATCAAGCGACTTACCTCGACAATCAAGGATCATTGAAGTCCTTTAATAGTCCAGCTATCTAATGCAATAAATCTGCAGGTTTGCCCGCTGTTTCAGAATCCGTTTCAGTTGCATCTGCAGAAGGCGGTGGTGTCGGAGAGGAATTATCATCACTCCACCCTTTTGGTTCGCCAGGCTCGCGTCTTTCCATAAGCGCATCAATCTGATCAACATCAATAGTTTCATATTTCATCAGTGCATCAGTCATCGCATGCAATATATCAATATTATCTGTTAAGATTTTTTCCGCACGATCATAGTTACGGATGATTAATGTCCGAATCTCTTCATCGATTTGTTTCGCCGTATCTTCAGAAATCACTTTGTGATTTTCACGGCTTTCAACATAGGCCTGCGGTCCCATATTTTCAGAGAAGCCCCATTTTGTCACCATACTCCTAGCGATCTCTGTCGCCACTTCAATATCATTTGATGCACCCGTTGTAATGGCATCAACACCAAAAATAAGTTCTTCAGCTAAACGACCGCCGTAGGCCACTGACAAGTGACTTTCTAACTCTTGGCGACTTTGGCTATGTTTATCTTCTTCTGGCAGGAACATCGTCACACCCAGTGCGCGGCCACGCGGGATAATGGTCACCTTATAAACGGGATCATGCCCGGGGACTAGACGACCGACAATAGCATGCCCTGATTCGTGATAAGCGGTATTCCTCTTTTCTTTTTCTGTCATCACCATAGAGCGGCGTTCTGCACCCATCATAATTTTATCTTTTGCTTTTTCCATGTCTTCCATGGTCACAAAGCGTTGACTCGATTTTGCAGCAAACAAGGCAGCTTCATTAACTAGGTTAGCTAAATCGGCACCTGAGAACCCGGGTGTACCACGGGCAATAATTGACGCTTTCACATCTTCTGCCGCAGGGACTTTACCTAAATGTACATTCAAGATTTGTTCGCGACCACGAATATCCGGTAATGGCACGATAACTTGACGATCAAAACGACCTGGACGTAGTAATGCAGGATCTAACACATCAGGACGGTTAGTCGCAGCAATAACGATAATGCCTTCATTACCTTCAAAGCCATCCATTTCAACCAGTAATTGGTTTAATGTTTGCTCACGCTCATCATTACCACCACCAACGCCGGTACCACGGCTACGGCCAACCGCATCGATTTCATCGATAAAAATAATACAAGGCGCATGCTTTTTAGCTTGCTCAAACATATCACGGACACGTGAAGCACCAACACCGACAAACATTTCAACAAAGTCTGAACCAGAAATCGTGAAGAATGGCACTTTCGCTTCACCAGCGATGGCTTTAGCCAATAATGTTTTACCGGTACCCGGCGAACCACACATCAAAATACCGCGCGGCATCTTACCACCCAATTTTTGAAATTTAGCGGGTTCACGAAGAAACTCAACTAACTCAGCCACTTCTTCTTTGGCTTCTTCAACACCCGCCACATCTTTGAAGGTCACTTTAACCTGATCTTCACTCAACATTTTGGCTTTACTTTTACCAAATGACATCGGGTTTTTACCACCGCCACCGCCACCTTGCATTTGACGCATAAAGAAAATCCAAACAGCAATCAGTAATAACATGGGAAACCATGAAATCAAGATTTGCTTTAAGAAACTTGGCTCTTCTGGTGGTTTGGCTTGAATTTGTACACCGTTATTCAATAAATCACCCATCAAACCTGGATCATAACTTGGGCTGTAGGTTGTGAACTTACTGTTATCAGTTAATGTGCCTGTAATCGTTCTATCTTGAATATTAACAGAGGACACAGCACCATTTTTGACACTCGTGATAAACGTTGAGTAATCCATATCATTTGCTTTTGCCGGTCTCGGCCCAAAGTTATTGAACACCGACATCAAAATCACTGCGATGACGACCCACAAAACGATGTTTTTCATAATATCATTCAACGTTGATTACCCCTATATAACTCTATTTTGAGAAATTTAACTCACTAAATCTCTATTGTTCTTTTAGACCACTTTGGTCCTTAATTAATCTCATTAATGTAATGAAAAATCTTTTATCCGACAAACTATAGACCACAATTCTTTATCAAAATACCTAGCCAGATTCCAGCATAGCACTCGCAGAGATGGTTATACAAATGTTTTATCTTGTACAACCCAGATCTTTTCCATGCATTTCCTTCTTTAAAATGCTTTTCAAACCTTTTACTTTAAACCACGTCCTAGTAAATAAACTTCACGGCTTCTCGCACGTGATGCATCGGGTTTTCTCGTCACCACTTTTTGAAAACTATCACGCATTGCTTTCAAATAAGCATCAAACCCTTCGCCTTGGAATACTTTTACCAGAAAAACACCTTGTTTGCTTAAATTTTCTATCGCAAAATGCAAAGCAAGTTCCACTAAATACATACTACTCGGCTGATCAATTGAATCTACACCTGTAATATTGGGGGCCATATCTGATAATACAAGGTCTATTGGTTGACTATTTAAAACTAAATTAAGTTCATCTAGTGCCGCATCTTCCCGAAAGTCCCCTTGAATGAAGTGCACTCCGGTTAACGGCGTCATGGGCAAAATATCCAATGCCACAACCGTCCCTTTATCCCCTAATTTCCGCAAGGCATAATCAGACCAACCCCCAGGTGCAGAGCCTAAATCAACCACGGCCATGCCCGGTCGAATTAATTTATCTTTTTTATCAATCTCTTCTAATTTAAACGTAGCACGCGAACGATAACCAGCCTTCTGGGCTCTTTTGACATAATGATCATCAAAATGCTCACGTAACCAATCATTGCTTGATTTACTCTTCGCCATTATGTCGCCTCAGTCGGCATAGTCTGTGTTGCCACCAGTGCCAGACCTAACACACTGATGACCATATAAAGGCCCGTACTAAAGTGATGCAAGAAATCAAACTGAGCAGATAAAATCGCATCTTCACGCCAATCAAGCTGTTTAATATCCGCCATCTCGCCTTGTAAATAAAAATGCAGAAAAGCCACCATCAGTAACATGGTTAAAGTCACCCAAAAACGCCACAATGTCATCACATGCTGCCCCAGTAATGCGTAACGCACTAACAAGGCACTACCGCAAGCTAACCCAACATAATCAACAAGGATAAAAAGGCGTCCTGCAAACGCACCGGCAACAGCATTATCTTCGAAATGAACAAACGCCAAAGGCACAGCAATATAGCCAATTGCCCATAAGCTACCGACCCATAAAGTGAGTAATAAGCGCTCGCCGACAATGCCTGCAGTCACGCCATCAGCCTATGCGTCGTATTGAACAGATACAATTTCATATTCAATCGCACCGCTCGGCGCTTTCACTATCGCGATATCATCAATTTCTTTACCAATCAATGCACGGGCAATTGGTGAACTAATTGAGACCCGGTTTAATTTAATATCCGCTTCATAATCACCCACAATTTGATAATGAACCGTTTCCTCAGTATCAATATTCAACAGCTCAACCGTCACACCGAAAACAACTCGGCCATCTTGAGATAGTGAAGCAACATCAATCACCTCAGCCGTTGCAACGATTCCTTCTAGCTGATTAACGCGGCCTTCAATAAAACTTTGTTGTTCTTTTGCAGCATGATATTCGGCATTTTCTTTCAAATCACCGTGTGCGCGCGCTTCAGCAATCGCCGCCACCACTTCTGGCCTAGCAACTGACTTCAAATGTTTCAATTCAGCTCTTAATGCTTCAATACCACGTAGGGTAATCGGTACTGCCATTATCGTAATTCTCCATGTAATGACTGCAGACAGTTCACTGTGCCATTATTTTCACTTTCTAAGGCCTGACATGTCGCACGAGCGGCAGCCAATGTCGTCGTATAATTCACTTGATGTTGCAAAGCGGCCCGTCTTATTTCTCGTGAGTCTGCCACCGATTGACGCCCTTCTGTTGTATTCACAATCAAAGCAATCTCATCGTTTTTAATCATGTCTACAATATGTGGCTGACCTTCCGCCACTTTATTCACATGTTCACAGGCGACACCGGCATCATTCAATACTTTCTGAGTACCGCGAGTGGCGAGCAGTTCAAAACCTAAATTAACAAGATCTTTAGCAATCGTACTAATTGACGCTTTATCAACACCTCGAACACTGATGAATGCTTTACCACCCGTTGGTAATACCACGCTAGCAGCCAGTTGTGACTTCGCAAATGCTTCACCAAAACTGCGACCCACACCCATCACTTCGCCTGTTGACTTCATTTCTGGACCAAGAATAGGATCAACGCCCTGGAATTTAATGAATGGGAATACAGCCTCTTTAACTGAGTAGTATTCCGGAATCACTTCTTCTGTTACACCTTGCTCAACTAAGCTAGAACCCGCCATACAACGTGCACCCACTTTAGCTAATGGCACACCAATCGCTTTAGATACATAGGGAACAGTACGCGAAGCACGTGGATTAACTTCAAGAATATAGATTTTATCGCCTTGAATCGCAAATTGCGTATTCATCAAACCAACCACGCCAAGCTCTATCGCCATTTGACGCACTTGCTCACGCATACGGTCTTGGACTTCATCACTTAAGCTGTATGAAGGCAATGCACATGCTGAGTCACCTGAGTGAACCCCTGCTTGCTCAATATGTTCCATGATGCCGCCAATTAAAACGTCTTTACCATCACAAATCGCATCAACATCGACTTCAATCGCATCATCTAAGAAACGATCTAATAACACCGGTGAGTCATTCGATACTTGAATCGCTGTAGTCATATACCGATTCAATTCTTCTTCGTTATAGACAATCTCCATACCTCGTCCGCCCAATACATAAGAAGGGCGTACTACTAATGGGTAACCAATTTCAGCTGCTTGTGCCGCAGCAGAATCCGCTGAGAATGCAAGACGGTTAGGCGGTTGTAACAAATTAAGTTTCTCAACCATTTGCTGGAAGCGTTCCCGATCCTCGGCATGGTCAATCGCATCAGGAGACGTACCTATAATGGGTACACCAGCCGCTTCCAAAGCACGCGCTAATTTCAATGGCGTTTGACCACCATATTGCACAATCACGCCTTTTGGCTGCTCTAATGCCACAATTTCAAGCACATCTTCTAAAGTCAACGACTCAAAATACAAACGATCAGAAGTATCGTAATCTGTTGAAACCGTTTCAGGGTTACAGTTCACCATAATGGTTTCATAACCATCTTCGCGTAAGGCTAATGCAGCGTGAACACAGCAGTAATCAAACTCAATGCCTTGCCCGATACGGTTTGGCCCACCACCCAAAATCATGATTTTTTCACGATCCGTTGGATTGGCTTCACACTCTTGGTCATAAGTTGAATACATATACGCCGTGTCACTTGAGAACTCAGCCGCACAAGTATCAACCCGTTTATAGACAGGGCGAACCGCTAAGTCGTGACGATGTTGACGAACTTGTTTTTCTGTTTT